>NZ_JBQAGT010000048.1:0-532 GCF_051916495.1 Bacillus cereus group sp. MYBK216-1 | reverse complement strand
TTCAACCGGAAGCACAGGACCAACAGGAAATACGGGTTCAACGGGAAGTACAGGAGCCACGGGAGATACAGGTCCAACGGGAAATACAGGAGTCACGGGAAGTACCGGAGCGACGGGAAATACAGGAACAACTGGGAATACAGGAGCCATAGGAACTACGGGAGCAACAGGAAATACGGGAGCCACGGGAAGTACAGGAGCCACAGGAGAAACGGGTCCAACGGGAAGTACCGGGGCAACCGGAGAAACAGGTCCAACGGGAGTAACGGGTTCAACCGGAAGCACAGGACCAACAGGAAATACGGGGTCAACGGGAAGTACCGGAGCCACGGGAGAAACAGGTCTAACGGGAAGTACGGGAACAACCGGAGAAACGGGTCCAACGGGAAGTACCGGGGCAACCGGAGAAACAGGTCCAACGGGAGAAACAGGTCCAACGGGAGTAACGGGTTCAACCGGAAGCACAGGACCAACAGGAAATACGGGGTCAACGGGAAGTACCGGAGCCACGGGAGAAACAGGTCTAACGGGA
>NZ_JBQAGT010000047.1:0-545 GCF_051916495.1 Bacillus cereus group sp. MYBK216-1 | reverse complement strand
CCACACATCCATCAACTTAAGGATTTAGACTATTTTTGAAGTTAAAAGCACGTTACTATTTTCTTATGTTAATGAGAAAGGGTGACGTGTTTTTTATGAATATGAATCAAAAACAAGAATTATCTTTATTCGCTGAAGAGTTATATCGATATATGTCTCCCGCTACACTTAATCAATTAGCCATAGAAGCAGGCGGAATGAAACGAAAACGTAAGTGCCACGGGCACCATTTCTTATCTTTGTGTGTATGGCTAAATCAACAAGTCGCTACTACCTCTCTTACTCAACTATGTAGTCAATTAGAAACTTCAACAGGAGTTTTATTAAGTCCGGAAGGACTTAATCGGCGATTTAACTCTGCTTCTGTAGCCTTCTTTCGAACTGTATTTACTACACTTCTACAAGCTAAAATTGGAGGCGTATCTAAGATTTCTCATTCTCTTTCTTCCTACTTTGAGCGCATTCGCATCCTTGATTCTACAACCTTTCAGGTTCCAGATCGATTCGCATCTACCTATCCTGGTGCCGGAGGATGTAGTCATAAA
>NZ_JBQAGT010000046.1:0-569 GCF_051916495.1 Bacillus cereus group sp. MYBK216-1 | reverse complement strand
TCAAAGCTTACTTACAGCTCCCCGAAGCATATCGGCGTTAGTCCCGTCCTTCATCGACTCCTAGTGTCAAGGCATCCACCGTGCGCCCTTTCTAACTTAACCAAACTAAAAATTAAAAAATATGAGCTACACTGTTATCTAGTTTTCAAAGAACATACCATTTGCTATTTAAAATAGCTTTTTGGTGGAGCCTAGCGGGATCGAACCGCTGACCTCCTGCGTGCAAGGCAGGCGCTCTCCCAGCTGAGCTAAGGCCCCAAAATGTATGGTGGGCCTAAATGGACTCGAACCATCGACCTCACGCTTATCAGGCGTGCGCTCTAACCAGCTGAGCTATAGGCCCATACAAATTGCAGAATTTATTTATATCATATCCTCATTTAAGAGTCAACACTGAATTGAACTCTCAAAACTAAACGAAAACGAAACACGGAAACTTATATTGATAAGCAGCGCTTATCAATTCTCCATAGAAAGGAGGTGATCCAGCCGCACCTTCCGATACGGCTACCTTGTTACGACTTCACCCCAATCATCTGTCCCACCTTAGGCGGCTGGCTCCAAAAAGG
>NZ_JBQAGT010000045.1:0-619 GCF_051916495.1 Bacillus cereus group sp. MYBK216-1 | reverse complement strand
TGAAGTGCACCCCAATTGTTAGACACAGTCTAACAATTGGAGGTGCATTTTTTATGGCTAAATTTTCTTCAAAAGAAAAAATCCAAGCGGTGAAACGATATTTAGATGGTACAGAAAGTGGAAAAACAATTGCTAAATCTATAGGAGTTAACCCTAGCGTACTTCGTGAGTGGATTAGACGATATGAGTCTTCAGGTGAAAAGGCCTTTGAAAAGTGCTATACATTCTACCCAGCCCAGTATAAACTAGATGTACTTTATTATATGAATGAACACGGGACATCTATCAGAGAAACAGCGGCACTTTTCAATATACCGTCTTATGAAACACTTCGGAAATGGAAAATAGCTTATGAAACAGGAGGATTGGATGCCCTACAATCAAAGAAAAAGGGGCGTCCAACCATGAAAGATAAAAAAATAAAACCAGTAGATGAAGGATCAATCGAAGCCTTACAAGCGGAAAATGAGCGTTTACGTATGGAAAATTCATATTTAAAAAAGTTGAATGCCTTAGTTCAAAACAAAGAAAAATCACCAAACAAGACAAAGCGCAAGTAATCTACGAGTTAAGGCATGAATTTCCTATCAAGGAGTTACTTCAACTCGCAAACATTCCA
>NZ_JBQAGT010000044.1:0-673 GCF_051916495.1 Bacillus cereus group sp. MYBK216-1 | reverse complement strand
TGATGGCAGAGAGGTCACACCCGTTCCCATACCGAACACGGAAGTTAAGCTCTCTAGCGCCGATGGTAGTTGGGACCTTGTCCCTGTGAGAGTAGGACGTTGCCAGGCAAAATGGAGGATTAGCTCAGCTGGGAGAGCACCTGCCTTACAAGCAGGGGGTCGGCGGTTCGATCCCGTCATCCTCCACCATATATGTCGGAGGGGTAGCGAAGTGGCTAAACGCGGCGGACTGTAAATCCGCTCCTTCGGGTTCGGCAGTTCGAATCTGCCCCCCTCCACCATTCTTAATTAATGGGCTATAGCCAAGCGGTAAGGCAACGGACTTTGACTCCGTCATGCGCTGGTTCGAATCCAGCTAGCCCAGCCATTAAGAGCCATTAGCTCAGTTGGTAGAGCATCTGACTTTTAATCAGAGGGTCGAAGGTTCGAGTCCTTCATGGCTCACCATTTTAATGAAATATGCGGGTGTGGCGGAATTGGCAGACGCACTAGACTTAGGATCTAGCGCCTTTGGCGTGGGGGTTCGACTCCCTTCACCCGCACTTTTAATAAAATAACTCATACATGTCTTGCGGAAGTAGTTCAGTGGTAGAATACAACCTTGCCAAGGTTGGGGTCGCGGGTTCGAATCCCGTCTTCCGCTCCAATTTTCAATATGACATGCCGGGGTGGC
>NZ_JBQAGT010000043.1:0-814 GCF_051916495.1 Bacillus cereus group sp. MYBK216-1 | reverse complement strand
TGAAGTGACCCCCGAAAGTTAGACAGGTCGTTTCATTAGGCAGCCTCTAGGGTATGAGCCCGGTATTGTACTGGGCTCATACCCTTTAATTTTGCCTTAATTCTTTTATGATTATAGTATTCTATATACTTTGCTAACTCTTGTTTGAAATGTGTTATACTTTCAAATTCTTTTCGATACAGAAATTCCGATTTCATGATACCGAAGAAATTTTCAATAACGGCATTGTCATAACAGTTTCCTTTGCGAGACATACTTTGAGTTATGCCACAATTCTTAAGAGAATGACGGTATTGTTTCATTTGATAGTGCCAACCTTGATCAGAGTGAATGAGGAGTTTATCCGGATCGGTTACACAATAAAGGGCTTGGTCCAACATCGTTGAAACAAGGGAATAGGTCGGTCTTGAACCAATTGTATACGTGATAATTTCACCATTAAATAAATCCAACATTGGTGATAGGTATAACTTCTCCCCAAATAACTTAAACTCCGTAATATCTGTAACCCACTTTTCATTTGGTTTTTCAGCTTGGAAGTTGCGATTTAAAATATTTGGTGCAATTTTCCCAACTGTCCCTTTGTAAGAGCGATATTTTTTCATACGAACCAGACATTTTAACCCTAATTCTTTCATAAGACGATACACTTTTTTATGATTTACTTTGTGTCCACGATTCATAAGTTCATCACGAATACGACGATAACCATAACACCCATCGTGTTCATTATAAATAGCTTGAATCAGTTCTTTTACCTCCGCATTTGGATCAGGACGATTAAAATGTTTCATCCAGTAATAGTACGTACTAC
>NZ_JBQAGT010000042.1:0-970 GCF_051916495.1 Bacillus cereus group sp. MYBK216-1 | reverse complement strand
CTGGTGTGAAAATTCAACTAGAGTATGACTTGTTGAGTGGGGAATTTTCTGATGTGAAAATTGAACCAGGAAAACGAAGTGATCAGGCGTATGGTGCGACTCGAACAGGCATGATACAAAAGAATGAGCTGTATATTCGTGACTTAGGATATTTTCGTCTACAAGACTTTAAGTCTATTCAAGACAAGCAGGGGTATTATTTATCTCGTCTTAAGTTACCAACTAAAATATATAGAAAAGAGTTCGAAACAGTGGTATTTAAAACAAAACCCTCTCAATTGAAACCAGTATATATACAAATTCATTTGGAAGACATTATGAAACAGCTACAACCTGGCCAAGTGTATGAATTACACGATGTATATGTAGGGAGTAAGGACAAATTGCCTACTCGTATTGTAGTTTATAGGTGTACCGAGGAGCAAAAACAGAAACGCCTACGTGACCGAGCTATTCGTGAAAAGAAAAAAGGAATTACATATACAGAGCGTACAAAGCTTTTACAAGGTATTACGGTATATATGACAAACATTCCTACGGAATGGGTACCAAAAGAGAAAATCTATGATTTATATTCATTACGTTGGCAAATTGAGCTGTTATTTAAAATATGGAAATCTTGGTTTCAAATTCATCGTTGTAAATCTATTAAACAAGAGCGATTAGAATGTCATCTTTATGGGCAACTCATTAGTATTCTATTATGTTCTTCTACTATGTTTAAAATGCGAGAACTCCTATTACGTAAGAAACAGAAAGAGCTAAGTGAATATAAAGCGATGTACATAATTAAGGATTATTTTTCACTTTTTTACCAAGCATTACACAAAAACACCCAAGAATTATCAAAGGTTCTCCTTCGTCTGTTTAACCTCCTACAGCACAACGGACGAAAATCTCATCGATACGAGAAAAAGACAGTCTTTGATATTTTGGGTGTTGTTTATGAGTATACCACTTCTACTCATCA
>NZ_JBQAGT010000041.1:0-1288 GCF_051916495.1 Bacillus cereus group sp. MYBK216-1 | reverse complement strand
TGGTCATCTCCCTGTCAAGTAGACAGTAATAAAAAGAGTATTATGCCACGGCCTTTTCCCGATATTCTATCGGGGAAAGGCCGTGAAGTTTTTCTTGGAATCTTTCTGTATTATAAAACTGAATATATTCTTGAATTGCTCGGTAGGCCATTTCATATGTTTTTGGGCGCACTAAATACAACTTCTCTGTTTTTAAATGTGAGAAGAATGATTCGATACACGCATTATCAAAACAGTTTCCACGTCTAGAATGACTACCGACAAATCCTAATTTCTCTAACTGTTTTGCGTAGGATTTAGATGTATATTGAAACCCTTGATCTGAATGGAAAAGGGGCTTAGTAGTTAATGACTTCCCTTCTAATTGACGTAATGTAGTTAAAACCAAATCTAAATCATTTCTTGAAGATAGCTTCCAGGCAACAATTTCATTGTTGTATAGATCTAACACAGCTGACAAATAGGCAAATTGTTCTCCGATTCGTACATAAGTAATATCTGTTACGAATTTTTGGTTTTGCTTTTCAGCTTGAAACTCTCGATTCAAATGATTTTTAAATACCACAGATGTTTTTCTTCCATAAAACGGACGTTTTTTTCGAATGATAGATTGAATACCCAGCTCTCTCATAAGACGACGAACACGTTTATGATTCATTACCATTCCTTCTCGAGCCAAAGCACGAGTCATACGTTTATACCCATAGTAAGGGTGCTGACGATGAATAGATAAAATATGTTCTTTATGCCACCTATCCCTTTTCTGACGTAAACGCTGCACGTTATGATATTTCCGCCATTTATAGTAGCCAGCCTTAGAAACTTCCGCGATTTGAAGCAACCATCGGAGTGGATAGGCTTGGCGTAATAAATCGATAAGAGAAAATCGTTCTTTCTTTAGGACCATTCCTTCCCATGTAGATTTGGATTGCGCTTTTTTAAATACTCAACCTGTGCCTTCAAATAAGCATTTTCTTCTTCTAGACTATTAAAATTCTTTCGATTCCAGACACCACGTTGATCATCAAAGGACTCCCCCTGTTGCGCACGTTTTACCCACTCAATAATCTGGGCATCGCTCTTCACACCGAGTTGTTCACGAATTTCTCGCAATGATTTTCTCTCTTCTAATCGAAGACGAACTGCTTCTCGCTTTAGTTCTTCTGTATATTTTTGAAATGATTGTCCTTTTCTTGCCATAAAAAAATCCCCTCCAGATAAAACAGTATTGAGTCCATCATATCAGATGGACTCTTTTTTTACTGTCTACCTATAGGGGATAATACCA
>NZ_JBQAGT010000040.1:0-1371 GCF_051916495.1 Bacillus cereus group sp. MYBK216-1 | reverse complement strand
CATATTATATGGTTAAGTCCTCGATCTATTAGTATTCGTCAGCTCCACATGTCACCATGCTTCCACCTCGAACCTATCAACCTGATCATCTTTCAGGGATCTTACTAGCTTACGCTATGGGAAATCTCATCTTGAGGGGGGCTTCATGCTTAGATGCTTTCAGCACTTATCCCTTCCGCACATAGCTACCCAGCTATGCCCTTGGCAGAACAACTGGTACACCAGCGGTGCGTCCATCCCGGTCCTCTCGTACTAAGGACAGCTCCTCTCAAATTTCCTACGCCCACGACGGATAGGGACCGAACTGTCTCACGACGTTCTGAACCCAGCTCGCGTACCGCTTTAATGGGCGAACAGCCCAACCCTTGGGACCGACTACAGCCCCAGGATGCGATGAGCCGACATCGAGGTGCCAAACCTCCCCGTCGATGTGGACTCTTGGGGGAGATAAGCCTGTTATCCCCGGGGTAGCTTTTATCCGTTGAGCGATGGCCCTTCCATGCGGAACCACCGGATCACTAAGCCCGACTTTCGTCCCTGCTCGACTTGTAGGTCTCGCAGTCAAGCTCCCTTATGCCTTTGCACTCTACGAATGATTTCCAACCATTCTGAGGGAACCTTTGGGCGCCTCCGTTACACTTTAGGAGGCGACCGCCCCAGTCAAACTGCCCACCTGACACTGTCTCCCGGGTCGATAAGACCCGTAGGTTAGAATTTCAATACAGTCAGGGCGGTATCCCACCAGCGCCTCCACCGAAGCTAGCGCTCCGGTTTCAATGGCTCCCGCCTATCCTGTACAAACTGTACCAAAATTCAATATCAGGCTACAGTAAAGCTCCACGGGGTCTTTCCGTCCTGTCGCGGGTAACCTGCATCTTCACAGGTACTATAATTTCACCGAGTCTCTGGTTGAGACAGTGCCCAAATCGTTACACCTTTCGTGCGGGTCGGAACTTACCCGACAAGGAATTTCGCTACCTTAGGACCGTTATAGTTACGGCCGCCGTTTACTGGGGCTTCAGTTCAGAGCTTCGCTTACGCTAACCCCTCTCCTTAACCTTCCAGCACCGGGCAGGTGTCACCCCCTATACTTCGCCTTACGGCTTCGCAGAGAGCTGTGTTTTTGCTAAACAGTCGCTTGGGCCTATTCACTGCGGCTTTCCGTTAAGAAAGCACCCCTTCTCCCGAAGTTACGGGGTCATTTTGCCGAGTTCCTTAACCAGAGTTCTCTCGCACACCTTAGGATTCTCTCCTCGCCTACCTGTGTCGGTTTGCGGTACAGGCACCTTTTATCTCGCTAGAAGCTTTTCTTGGCAGCGGGGAATCAAAGACTTCGCTCCATAAGGAGCTTCCCCATCACAGCTCAGCCTT
>NZ_JBQAGT010000038.1:0-1566 GCF_051916495.1 Bacillus cereus group sp. MYBK216-1 | reverse complement strand
GATAAGCGGATTTGCCTACTTATCAGCCTAACTGCTTGGACGTGCACAACCAATCGCACGCTTCTTCTATCCTTCTGCGTCCCTCCATTGCTCAAACGATAAAGAGGTGGTACAGGAATATCAACCTGTTGTCCATCGCCTACGCCTGTCGGCCTCGGCTTAGGTCCTGACTAACCCTGAGCGGACGAGCCTTCCTCAGGAAACCTTAGGCATTCGGTGGACGGGATTCTCACCCGTCTTTCGCTACTCATACCGGCATTCTCACTTCTAAGCACTCCACCAGTCCTTCCGGTCTGACTTCACTGTCCTTAGAACGCTCCCCTACCACTGATACCATTCGGTATCAATCCGCAGCTTCGGTGGTGTATTTAGCCCCGGTACATTTTCGGCGCAGAGTCACTCGACTAGTGAGCTATTACGCACTCTTTAAATGGTGGCTGCTTCTAAGCCAACATCCTAGTTGTCTAAGCAACTCCACATCCTTTTCCACTTAATACACACTTTGGGACCTTAGCTGGCGGTCTGGGCTGTTTCCCTTTTGACTACGGATCTTATCACTCGCAGTCTGACTCCTAAGGATAAGTCATTGGCATTCGGAGTTTGACTGAATTCGGTAATCCGATGAGGACCCCTAGTCCAATCAGTGCTCTACCTCCAAGACTCTTACACTTAAGGCTAGCCCTAAAGCTATTTCGGGGAGAACCAGCTATCTCCAGGTTCGATTGGAATTTCTCCGCTACCCACACCTCATCCCCGCACTTTTCAACGTGCGTGGGTTCGGGCCTCCATTCAGTGTTACCTGAACTTCACCCTGGACATGGGTAGATCACCTGGTTTCGGGTCTACGACCACGTACTAAACGCCCTATTCAGACTCGCTTTCGCTGCGGCTCCGCCTCTTCAGCTTAACCTCGCACGGGATCGTAACTCGCCGGTTCATTCTACAAAAGGCACGCCATCACCCGTTAACGGGCTCTGACTATTTGTAGGCACACGGTTTCAGGATCTCTTTCACTCCCCTTCCGGGGTGCTTTTCACCTTTCCCTCACGGTACTGGTTCACTATCGATCACTAGGGAGTATTTAGCCTTGGGAGATGGTCCTCCCAGATTCCGACGGAATTTCACGTGTTCCGCCGTACTCAGGATACATTCAAGAGAGAACGAAGTTTCGACTACGGGGTTGTTACCCTCTACGACGGACCTTTCCAGGTCGCTTCGTCTACCTCGTTCCTTTGTAACTCCGTATAGAATGTCCTACAACCCCAAGAGGCAAGCCTCTTGGTTTGGGCTATGTTCCGTTTCGCTCGCCGCTACTCAGGAAATCGCATTTGCTTTCTCTTCCTCCAGGTACTTAGATGTTTCAGTTCCCTGGGTCTGTCTTCCTTACCCTATGTATTCAGATAAGGATACCATACCATTACGTATGGTGGGTTTCCCCATTCGGAAATCTTCGGATCAAAGCTTACTTACAGCTCCCCGAAGCATATCGGCGTTAGTCCCGTCCTTCATCGACTCCTAGTGTCAAGGCATCCACCGTGCGCCCTTTCTAACTTAACCAAACTAAAA
>NZ_JBQAGT010000037.1:0-2469 GCF_051916495.1 Bacillus cereus group sp. MYBK216-1 | reverse complement strand
ATGATGGCAGAGAGGTCACACCCGTTCCCATACCGAACACGGAAGTTAAGCTCTCTAGCGCCGATGGTAGTTGGGACCTTGTCCCTGTGAGAGTAGGACGTCGCCAAGCAAAAACCTAAGTCGTTTCGACTTAGGTTTTTTGTGTTTATTTTTATTATTTTAAATATAAAGGTAAGAATTACCTTTATGAGAATATAGTTCAGATGTAAAAAGAATGTTTGTAATCTTATATAAAAAGGTTATGTGAAAAATAGCAATATAGCTCTTTTTGCATAACCTTTTGTGTTTTTAAAGGATTTTACATAAGAAAAATTCTATAATTAAGGTAGTTAACATATATTTTTGATGGGTGTGGGGGATTATGAAAGAAATATGCATGTTATTAGTGGCTGTTATATTATGGGGCACAGCCATTGCGCCAACAAAATGGGCGTTAGAATCTATTCAGCCGTTTACTTTGTTATTTATTCGCCTTTTCTTTGCAGGTGGAATTTGCATGATATTCTCATTTAAGCAATTAAAAAAATCAGTTGTACATAAAAAAGTTCCATGGAAAAGAATGAGTTTGTTAGCTTTTACCGGTGTAGCTGGTTATTTTATGTTTACATCCTACGGCATTTCTTTAACAAGTGGATTACATGTGAGTATTATAGATGCTGCATTACCATTAGTTACAATTCTTTTTTCAGCACTCTTTTTGAAAGAGGAAATTCGATTGAATTATTGGATAGGAATTATATTGGGTGCTATAGGAGTACTCTTTATTACGATTCCATCTAAAAGTGCTAATCAAGAAGTGTCTTTAATAGGAGATATACTGATATTATTAAGTACTTTTCTATTTGCTTTCTACACAGTTTTGCTAAAACGACCAAAACAAGAACAGTATTTATCAAACGAGGTTTTTACAACATTAACTTTAATTATTGGAGCTGTTATTCTCTTACCGTTTGCACTGGTAGAAATTTTTTATTACGGTCTCCCAAAGGTTGAAACTTGGAAAACGGGACTTAGTGTAATATACCTTGTTATTGGAGCAACAATTTTAGCATATTGGTTTTGGAATAAAGCGCTAGAGAGAGTTTCAGCATCAGTGAGCGGATTATATTTAAATGCATTACCATTAATAAGTATTGTTACTTCAATTATTCTATTAAATGAATTTCTGACCTGGAGAGTAATAATGGGAGCAAGTTTAGTCTTAATAGGAGTAGGATGGGCAGATAAGCAAAAGTTATGTAATCTATTAAAAGGTAACAAGGTGGAGAATAGAGACTGTTAAACAGTATGATTTGTATAAATGAAATGTTAAAAAGATACCTTGTATATGAGGTATCTTTTTTATTTAGCAAAGATAATAGACTAATATTAGTATAGATATTCTTTGCTGTATTTATATGTGTCGAAATCATTTTGAAATATTGTTTGAACAAGTTGTATACATTCAGTATTATAAAAGCTTTCAAAAGTTGGATGACGGGGAAATAAAGGGTTAGTAATATCGCCTTCGCTAAAATTCCCTTTATAAATCATGGCGGGGAGTTTGATGATGCCATGATGTTGAGAACTCATTTATTGGTGCGGTTTTTAATTCGAAACGCTTTTCTGATTTTTTCATTTCCTGATCGAAGTTTTCTAAGTATATATAATTGGTCACATATTCTTCTTCACCAGCTATATATTGTTGTGTGAAATGTGGGTTAATATCACTTGCGTGAGCCCCTTTCATAAATAGATAGTATAGAAATTGTTTAAATGAGATCCCTTTGGGGGAATTTTCATCTTGATATAAAAACTTTCGGATGGGTTTCCATTCGGGATTTTCCATATAAGGAGGTCCAATTAAGGATATGAAAGAACTGACTGCTCTTCTATAAGGGTTACGAACAAGTTTAAAAGTTTCTTTTTGTTTTTCTCGTAACGCTACCCCTAGTCGTACACCATAGGCAGGTGTACTTTTGTATATATCATATTCATAATTATGAATGAAAGGACTATAACTTAGAGCTGTTTGTAATAAATCAATCTGGTAAAAGAACCACTTAGCAAGAGAAGTACAGCCGCTTTTTTGACTCCAAAATAGAATGATTGGAAACTTCCTATGATAGTGTGGGCTTGTTGAATGGGAGTTTATGACGTGTAATAAAGAAGGATTGAACAAGTTCTACACTTCTTTCAGTTATCTTATTGATATCTATGAGAAACAAAAGGGAGGTATGAAAGCCTTTTTTATCTTTTTTTTTTAAATGAAAGATTAATATTGACTATTATTATATAGAGGTGTAATATAAGACAAGTCGCTGATGACATTAACATCGCAAGCGACAAACGAAATAAAAAACTTAGTTGACATTAACTAACGAAGATGTTAACATAAGGAAGTCGCAAATGAGCGACCAAGTAGTTCTTTGAAAACTGAACGAAACAAACAACGTGAAACGTCAATTTTTATTTTAGATGCTAGACAAA
>NZ_JBQAGT010000036.1:0-2567 GCF_051916495.1 Bacillus cereus group sp. MYBK216-1 | reverse complement strand
AACACGGAAGTTAAGCTCTCTAGCGCCGATGGTAGTTGGGACCTTGTCCCTGTGAGAGTAGGACGTCGCCAAGCAATCTTAAGACGAGTCAGAATGACTCGTCTTTTTTGTGTTTCTAACTTCTTATCAATTTCAAATGTAATTTAAATTCTTGAATACTCCGTATGCCTCTATGGTTTTTTGGTATATCTATATAATTTTTCTTTCAATTTCTTTCATGATTTTTGATATGCTATTTAAGATTTTCTGTTTTATTTCTTAAAGATAGGATTCATCAGTGTGTTAAAATAGTACAGTTGTTTTTAATGTACTTTAATATAAGAAGATTTAAGTTAGAAAAGGAGATAATATGAAAAAGATAAGTATAATTACTATAGTAGTCTTAGTCCTGCTAGTAATCGTGTATATGTTAGTTGGAAATTATTTTTATAACTATGCATTAAATGCGAAACAAGAAAAGGAATTTTTGCAAGATAATCCTCATTTAGTAGAAACGGTAAGTGCATCGGGAGATGTATTGGCTGCAAATGAAGAAAAGAATGCAAACTTCGTATCGAAGTATAAACCTAACACATTAACTATACATTCTTTCGATAAATTAAATTTAAAAGGTTATGAATATATGAATGAACCATCTAGTCATAAATGGGCAATTGTAGTTCATGGATACAATGGTAGAGCATCAGAAATGACGAAATATATTCGTAATTTCTATGAACAAGGCTATAATGTCATAGCACCAGACCTTCGTGGGCACGGAAATAGTGAAGGGGATTATGTTGGTATGGGCTGGCATGATCGTAAAGATGTGTTAATTTGGATTCAACAAATCTTAAAGAAAGACCCTAATGCTGAAATAGCTCTATTTGGTGTTTCGATGGGCGGGGCAACTGTAATGATGACTTCAGGAGAAGATTTACCTTCTAATGTTAAAGTTATTATTGAAGATTGTGGATACTCAACTGTTATTGATGAATTTACTTATCAACTAAAAGATTTATTCCACTTACCGAAGTTTCCTGTTATGAATGCGGCAAATACGGTTACTAAATTAAGAGCTGGCTACGATTTAGAAGAAGCTTCAGCTGTAAAACAAGTAGTGAAAAGTAAAACACCTATGTTATTCATTCATGGGGATGCTGATACATTCGTTCCTTTTGAAATGTTAGATGAAGTATATAATGCTGCAAAAGTAGAAAAAAAGAAATTAATTGTTTCAGGTGCTGGACATGGAGAAGCGGAGAAAGTAGATTCGAATAAATATTGGAATACTGTATGGAAGTTCGTAGGGAAGTATATTCCGGCATAATTAAATTTATTGCACTTATATAGACGATAATCGGAGGGATAATAATTAATCCTTTTGATTATCGTTTTTTTGTTAATTAGGTAGTCTGCTATAAGTGTGTTTTTGTATGTACTATATGAAGGAGATAGAGCAAAAACTTTTGAATTCCTTAATCTCAGTGCTACAATGATTGAAAACTAAATGTTAATGAGGTGTTTCTATGAAAATTGAAGTATGGTCGGATTTTGTATGCCCATTTTGCTATATTGGGAAACGTAGATTAGAGATGGCTTTAGAGCAATTTCCACATAAGAAGGATGTTGAAGTTGAGTTTAAAAGTTTTGAATTAGACCAAAATGCTCCAATCTATTCTGGAACAAGTATTAATGAAGTACTTGCATCAAAGTATGGAATTAGTATTGAAGAAGCTAAGCGTAATAACGTACAGCTAGGAAATCATGCAGCTAGTATGGGTTTAAGTTTTAATTTTGATGAGATGAAGCCGACGAACACGTTTGATGCGCATCGTCTTGCGAAGTTTGCAAAGGATCAAGGAAAAGAAAAAGAGATTACGGAAAATCTACTTTTCGCATACTTCACTGAATCGAGAAATTTAAGTGATGTGGATATACTTGCTACTATCGCTGAAGTTTCAGGTTTAGATAAGCAAGAGGCTTTAAATGTTATTAATGATAAAAATGCGTATGCAAATGATGTTAGAATTGATGAAGCGATTGCTCAGCAATATCAAATTTCGGGAGTACCTTATTTTATTATTAATCAAAAGTATGCTATTTCAGGTGCACAACCACTTGAAACTTTTGTTGGTGCACTTCAGCAAGTGTGGGAAGAAGAGAATCCTGCACCTAAGTTACAAGAACTTTCTTCAGAGGGTGGAAGTGATTTTTCTTGTACTGATGGAAGTTGTTCGGCGCCGTCGAAAGAGCAATAGTTTTTATAGTAGAGTAGTACCCCATAGATAGTTCTGTGGGGTGCTTGTATATAACTATAGAAGAAATACATAAGTGAAATCTATAAAATATAAAGTTTTTTAAAAAACGTATTGACGATTATACTTTAGAGGTGTAATATAGAACAAGTCGCCGATGACAATAACGTCGAAAGCGACAAACGAAATAAAAAACTTAGTTGACATTGAAAGATGAAAATGTTAACATAAGGAAGTCGCAAATGAGCGGCCAAGTAGTTCTTTGAAAACTGAACGAAACAAACAACGTGAAACGTCAATTTTTATTTTAGATGCTAGACAAACTAACTT
>NZ_JBQAGT010000035.1:0-5633 GCF_051916495.1 Bacillus cereus group sp. MYBK216-1 | reverse complement strand
TAACATTTTCATCTTTCAATGTCAACTAAGTTTTTTATTTCGTTTGTCGCTTTCGACGTTGTTGTCATCGGCGACTTGTTCTATATTACACCTCTATACTCTAATCGTCAACACTTTTTATAAAGATATTCAATTAAATGTTTTTTACGCTCTTTTGGCTATATACGTCCCTACAAAAATTCATTACCGTAAAACTACCTTCTGCTTCTCTTTAATTTATTCTCGCAAAACATATTCAATTTACTTTGACCCTAAGCTTAATTTGCTTGAATATTTCCCTTCCCCAAAACTGTTAATCTTATTTTAACAAATACTAGTATATAATTAGAGGGTTGTTGTACCATCAATGAAATCCATTAGAAGTAGGTGAAGATATGAAAGATATACGTATCCTTATAGCAGACGATGATAAAGAAATCCGTAATTTACTAAAAATATATTTAGAACGAGAATTATATATGGTAGATACTGCGATTGATGGCGAAGTAGCCTTACAGTTATTTAATCAAAACAACTATAGCCTCGTTATATTAGATCTTATGATGCCGAAAGTAGATGGTATCGAAGTATGTAGAAAGCTAAGGGATAAAACTAACGTACCGATATTAATGCTAACCGCTAAAGATCACGAAGTCGATAAAATTTTAGGTTTAAGCATTGGTGCTGATGATTACATTACGAAGCCTTTCAGCATTCACGAAGTGGTTGCACGAGTCAAAGCTCTTATACGGCGTTTTTTCGTTCTTGGAAGTAACATTAGTGTACAAGAGCAGACAACTTTAGCTTTTAAAGGACTAACTATCAATTTAAATACATATACAGTTCACACAAATAAAGAAGAAATCAGCTTAACTGGAAAAGAATTAGAACTATTAAAATTCTTTATTTCAAACCCAGGACAAGTATTTACAAAAACACAGCTCTTCCGCAATGTATGGGACGATAATTATATAGAAGATGATAATACCGTTATGGTACATATTCGAAAACTTAGAAAGAAAATAGAAATCGATCCTTCCAATCCAAAATTCATTCAAACTGTATGGGGAATTGGTTATAAGTTTGTAGGTGAAAAGCTTGAAGATCGATAAAATCCTCTTCCTTATTTCATTACAACTTATCATTTACGGGCTTTTAAATATACAAATGGATCCAAAAGTAAAAATTTCTTTATTTATTACCCTTATCTTAATTACAATGTATCTCTTCTTTTCAAGAATACAATTCATTCAAAATCGCAAATCAATAGACACTAAATTAAGTCGTGCACTAAAGGGGAATTTACAAACGAGATTATTCACAAGTAATGATCAATCGTTACATAATATCGTTTTTTCAATAAACGAACTAATAGCTGAATTAGAAAAGGTTCGGATTAAAGCAAAAAGGTCTGAGGAATCTAGAAAACAACTTTTATCTAGTATCTCACACGATATCCGAACACCACTCACCTCCATTATTGGATATATCGATGCTTTAAAAGATGGGGTTGCTGCTTCTGAAATAGAAAAGCAAGAATATCTTAAAATACTTTATATGAAATCAAATAACTTAAAGCACCTAGTTGATGAAATATTCAATATGGCAAAGCTAGACGCTAATGAATTTCCACTAAAAGAAGAAAAACTCGACTTTTCTGAAGTTACTAGAGAAGCTTTGATCGAGTTTTTACCCGAACTCTCAAAACATAATATTAAACTACAAGTTCTTATACCAGAGTCTACTTGTCCTATCATTGCAGATCACCTAAGCCTTATGCGGATTATAGGTAACTTAATGAAAAATGCCATTTATTACGGAAAGAATGGGAAAACAATAGGAGTCGAACTACTAGAAACGGATGCAGCATATGAACTTCTTATTTGGGATAAAGGTCCTGGTATTCCAAAACATGATTTACAAAACGTATTCGAGCGAATGTACCGAAGCGAACAATCAAGAAACTCGTCTTTTGGTGGTAGCGGGCTCGGGCTTTCTATTTCTAAAGCGCTCGTTGAGAGGAATGGTGGGCATATATGGGTTAAAAGTATTCCATGGGAACGAACCACTTTTGGCTTTTCCATTCCAAAACACAATACTTTTAAGAAATAGTTAAGAAATGATTAATATGCAGTTAAGCCTTCCTTTTTATCATGTAAATAAGAACTTATAGAAAGTAGGTGACTCCTATAAACACAATTATAAAAACGACTAATCTTACTAAAGTATATGGCAAGCAAAAATCCGTAGATAATCTAAATATTAACGTTCAACAAGGAGAAATTTATGGATTCATAGGACGTAACGGTGCTGGTAAAACGACAACCATTCGTATGCTGCTTAGTCTTATAAAGCCTACAAGTGGAACTATCGAAATATTCGGAGAGGACTTATTTCAAAATCAAAAAGATATTTTAAGTAGAATTGGTTCTATCGTTGAAGTTCCAGGGTTTTATGAAAACTTAACTGCAAAAGAAAACTTATTAATTAATGCAAAGATAATCGGGGTTTACAAAAAGAATGCTATTGAAGAAGCATTAGAAATAGTGGGCTTGCAGCATGAAACAAAAAAGTTAGTAGGAAAGTATTCTCTAGGCATGAAGCAGCGCCTAGGAATTGCACGCGCTCTTCTCCATTATCCCGAACTACTCATATTAGATGAACCGACTAACGGACTAGACCCCATCGGTATTAAAGAAATGCGAAAACTTATTCATTCTTTAGCTCAAGAAAGGAATATAACGATACTCATTTCTAGTCACATTTTAGCAGAGGTAGAACAGTTAGTTGATCGTATCGGAATTATTCACGAAGGAAGGTTACTAGAAGAAGTTTCTCTTGATAAGCTGCGCAAAGCAAACCGTAAGTACATAGAATTTCAGGTGAATAATGACAATAAAGCTGCGATGCTATTAGAAAATCAATTTCAAATTTTCGATTATGAGGTACATGATGAAGGGAATATTCGCATTTACTCTCATTTTGGGCAACAAGGATACATCAACAGAACATTCGTTCTTAATGATATCGAAGTATTAAAAATGATGACCAGTGAAGACAGATTAGAAGATTATTTCACCAAACTAGTTGGAGGTGGGACAATTGGTTAATCTACTCTATACAGAACTATTAAAACTAAAACGCTCTAATATGTTTTTAATTAGCATTATTGGAGCTGGTGTCGCACCTTTCTTAGTCGTAGTAGCCTCTTATATACATATAAAAACAAAACAGCCAACTCCGACTATTTGGTTCCACCAGTTATTCACTGACGTTAACTTATATACTACTTTAGTTATAGGATTCCCTTTATACGGAGTAGTTGTTGCTTATATGTTTACCCGCGAATATGCAGAAGATACACTAAAAAATTTACTAACTATCCCCGTGTCGCGCATTAGTTTTATTATAAGTAAGTTCATCATCCTCTTCCTTTGGATTATGATGCTAACTTTAGTCGCTTGGTCGCTTACTGTAGTATTAGGGCTATTGGGGAACTTCCCTGGTTTTAACATTACTTTACTTTTAGGTTCTTTCCTAAAATTTTTAATATGTGGTGGACTTCTCTTTCTATTGTCTTCACCTATTGTGCTATTAACTCTTGTAATGAAGAGCTATGTACCGCCTATTATATTAACAGTCATTATTACAATGATGAATCTTATGCTCGTAAACTCCAAACATAAAGATTTATTTCCGTGGACCGCTACTCTAGATATTGCAAATAATGAATTACAACCGACATATCCACCAGAGTATTCTTATATCATCATTGCAGCAACAGCAATTTTCGGATTTATTGCAACACTATTCTATTTTAAGAAAGTAGACATTCATTAATTTATAGGAGTGAAACTATGAGCGATATCATTATTGCCTTCATACTCGGTATTGTAGAAGGATTAGCTGAATTTTTACCTATATCCTCTACTGGCCACCTTATATTAGTCGGGCATTTATTAGGCTTTGAAGGAGAAAGAGCAAAAACGTTTGAAATTGTTATTCAGCTAGGCGCAATTTTAGCTATTGCAATTTTATATCATAAACGCCTCGTTTCTTTATGTAATATTAAGCCTCTTCTACGCAAAGAGAAAAAATTCAACGCGTTCCATGTATTTCTTGGCGTATTTCCGGCAGTAGTTGCTGGTTTGCTACTACATGATGTTATTAAAACTTACTTATTTCAGCCATACACTGTTGTGATTGGACTTGTAGCAGGAGCAATTCTTATGATCTTTGCAGAAGTAAAAAAGCAAGAAGCAACCTCCTATTCACTGGACGATTTAACGTACCGTCAAGCATTAACAATTGGATTATTTCAATGTTTAGCAGTATACCCTGGCTTCTCTAGAGCCGGCTCTACTATCTCTGGAGGTCTATTGGCAAAAGTAAATTATAAGACTGCATCTGAATTCTCTTTTCTAATAGCTCTTCCTGTAATGATTGGGGCTACAGGCTTAGACTTACTAAAAAGCTGGACGTATTTAAGTGTCGATGACATCCCTATGTTTGCGGTAGGATTCATTACCTCTTTTATAGTAGCGATGCTAGCGGTAGTAACTTTTCTAAAGCTTTTAGAGAAGATAGGTTTAAAACCTTTTGCATACTATCGTATTTTGCTGGCTATCTTATTTACGCTTTTCGTATTACTATAGATTCATATAAGTCACATATCATTAAACTGATATTCAATTTTAGAATATCGGTTTTTTATCTATTTCAACTCTAGTACTACTCACTTCAATATGGCATAGTGATAATAAACTACCATTAATAGTCTGAAGGTTCTTTAAGTAACTATATCCTTTATCATAAAATGCAATTGGAAAATTAAAGATCCCATATATGTACAGAACATATTTACAAACCATATTCATTCCACATAGTATCTTTGAAATTTGCAACACACTGATACAAATTTTAAATGAGCACAAAGACAGAATAAGTAAATAAATAAATCTCCTAGGAATTATAAAGCGACTAAATATTAATTAGAGTGAGGTGACGATAAAATGAATCAATTAGCACAGACATATTGGAATATTTATTGGGGAAACAACAAAAAACCAGAATCTGTTATAGCTTGGCAATTTGGAGATTCCCCTAATTATCTTGCACAACTAGTAATTGACGGTATTAAAACTGCTACATGCTCCGGTCACATTTTTTATGAATTAGAAAATGAACCGCTACCGACCACTAATGATTATAGTATTATACTTAATAGTAATGATGAACCTGTAGCTATTATTAAGATAATAGAAGTAACTGTAACACCAATGAATGAAGTAAGCGAAGAATTCGCTATCGCTGAAGGCGAAGGAGATCGTACTTACAATTACTGGAGAGACACCCATGTTCGTTTTTTTACAAAGGAACTAAATGAGCTTGGTCTTAATTTCTCTGAAGATATGTTACTCGTCTGTGAGCGTTTTGAACTTGTTGATGTGAACAATAAAGTGAAATTATAAAAAACTGAGATTTACCACCCATTCTTATTTTTATAAAACACAAAAAAGACAAGTCATTCTGACTTGTCTTAAAGTTGCTTGGCGACGTCCTACTCTCACAGGGACAAGGTCCCAACTACCATCGGCGCTAGAGAGCTTAACTTCCGTGTTCGGTATGGGAACGGGTGTGACCTCTCTGCCATC
>NZ_JBQAGT010000034.1:0-6283 GCF_051916495.1 Bacillus cereus group sp. MYBK216-1 | reverse complement strand
GCTGTAGTATGTGATAATGAAAAATTGACATACAGGGAATTGAATGAAAAATCGAATAGTTTAGCTAGAGTATTAATAAAAAATGGTGTAAAAAAAGAGTCCATTGTGGGGATTTTAGCAGAAAAATCTTTAGAAATGATTGTAGGGATTTTAGGGATACTAAAGGCTGGGGGAGCATTTCTTCCGATAGATCCCCGATATCCTAATAAAAGGATTAACTATATGCTGGAAGATAGTCGTTCGGAGATTCTTTTAGTACAAAATAGAAGAATAAATGAAATCGATTTTAAAGGGCATATTATTAATTTAGATAATAGTAGTCTGTACGTTGAGGAACAACGAAATTTAGGGATGGTAAATAGAGGAAATAACCTAGCTTATGTAATTTACACTTCTGGAACTACGGGAAGACCAAAAGGGGTATTAGTTAATCATCTTGGAATAAGCAATTTAAAGAGTGTGTTTGAAAATGATATGAAAATAAAAGAAGATGATAAAATTATCCAATTTGCTAGCATTTCATTTGATGCATCGGTTTGGGAAATAAGTATGGCTCTTTTAAACGGAGCGGAATTACATATTTTGTCAGATGAAATAATTAATAATTACATTAGTTTTGTTGAATATGTTAATAAAAAAGAGATAACTGTAGCAACTTTACCGCCAGTGTATGTAAATAATATAGATATAGGTGAAATTAAAACACTGAGATTATTAGTGACAGCAGGTTCAAAAATAAACAAAAAATTATTAGGAAAGATTGCTACTAAAATAGAATATATAAATGCATACGGACCAACGGAAACAACAATTTGCTCCACTATATGGAAATATAAGGATAATTCAGCGGAATTATATACAGTGCCAATTGGTAAGCCTATTAGAAATTTAAAAGCATATATAGTTGGTAAGAATAAAGAGCTACTCCCGATAGGAGTACCAGGAGAATTGTGCATCTCGGGAGGGAGTTTGGCGAGAGGATACTTAAATAAAGAAGAATTGACCAATGAGACATTTATAGATAATCCGTTTGAGCCTAGAACAAAAATGTATAGAACTGGGGATTTAGCAAGATGGATGCCTGATGGAAATATAGAGTATTTAGGAAGAATAGATAATCAGGTCAAAATAAGGGGTTATAGAATTGAAATAGGGGAGATAGAGAACCAGTTATTAAAATTGGAAGGAATAAAGGAAGCTGTTATTGTAGATAAAAGTAATGAGGATGGTGAAAAATACCTTTGTGCGTATGTGACTGCGGAAGGAAAGGTGTTTGCTGATTCTCTGAGAGAAAAATTGACTCAAATACTACCAGCCTACATGATTCCTAGCTTTATCATTCAAATAGATCAGTTTCCCCTAACTCCAAATGGAAAAATAGACAGGGAAGCGCTTACTAAGATAAAAGAAATTAAACAGTCAGATGTAAATTATGAAGCACCACGAACCGATGTTGAAGAGGTTTTAGTAAGGGTTTGGACCGAGGTTCTTCAAATTGAACATATTGGAATTTCTGATAACTATTACGAATTAGGTGGCGATTCAATCAAGTCTATTTTGATTGTATCAAGGCTACAAAAGTATAATCTGAGTCTTGAAGTACAAGACATACTACAACATCCAAAAATTAAGGAAGTTAGTAAATATGTGAAAAAATATAATAGCGAAATAAGTCAGGAGCCAGTTGAAGGAAAAGTAGAACTATCTCCAATACAACATTGGTTTTTGGAAAATGAATTTTCACATGTAAATCATTTTAATCAAGCATTCATGTTTCATATTAAAGAAGGTATTAATGAAAAAACATTAATAAAAGCATTCGAGAATATTATTAAACATCATGATGTTTTTAGAATGATGTATATAAAAGAAAAGGATGTAATGAAACAAGAGAATAGAGGATTAAAAGCTATTAAAGATGCTTTTACATTAGATACTTATGATTTAACTGATGATAAGGACTATATAAATACTATTAATATGTTGGTTGATCAAATCCAACAAGGAATGGATCTTGAAAATGGGATTTTAATAAAGTTAGGCTTATTCAAAACAGTCGATGGCGATTATTTACTCATGTCTGTTCATCATATGGTTATTGATGGAGTATCTTGGAGAATTCTTCTTGAGGATTTAGAGAAAATTTATAGGTTTGTGGAAAACGATGAGGAAATTATAGTTCCAACAAAAACTACATCTTACAAAGAGTGGACTCGAAAACTGATGGAGTTTGCGAATGGTGAAGAAATTAAGAAGGAACTCGATTATTGGATTGATGTAGAAAAAACAGAAGTTGCTGAAATTCCAAGGGATTTTAAAAAGAGTGAAAGTACTTTTGGAGAAAGTAAAACTATCACGGTTAATATTACCCGAGAATTAACAGAAAAGCTGTTAAGGAAGGCAAATACGGCGTATCATACTCAAATAAATGACCTTTTACTTTGTTCATTGGCAATGGCAATAGAGGCATGGTCTGGTAATAATAAAATTTTAATTAGTCTTGAGGGGCATGGAAGAGAGAACATTTTAAAGGATGTTTTAATAGATAGGACGATAGGTTGGTTTACATCGTTATATCCAGTGATTTTAGATGTAAAGCACAATGAAGATATTGCATACTGTATAAAAAAGACAAAAGAGTATTTGAGAAGGATACCCAATAAGGGAATTGGATATGGAATACTGAAGTATTTGACTGCTCTGGAAAATAAGAAAAATATGCACTTTAAATTAAAACCAGAAATTGGATTTAACTATCTTGGAGAATTTACTGAACATAATCAAGAAATCTTTTGTTATTCAGAGTTATCCAGTGGTACGAGTGTTTCTTTATCTAACAAAAAATTGAACCCAATCGAAATTAATGGATGGGTTATTAAGGGTCAATTAAACTTAGAATTTAACTATAGTACTAAAGAATTTAAAGATGAAACAATTGAAAAATTAACAGAATTATATATAGATAAATTAGTTAGTGTTATAGAACATTGTGAGCATAAGGAATATCCAGAAAAAACACCATCTGATTATGGGGATAAAGATTTATCCATTGAGGATCTAAATAAAATATTATTTAGTGGAAAAGAAATTGAGAAAATACACTCTCTTACACCTATGCAAAATGGAATGCTCTATCATTCATTACTTGATCCCTATTCACAGGCGTATTTTGAACAGATTATTTTTTCTTTGGAAGGAAAACTTGATATTCAAAAATTAAATCAAGCATTTAATATGCTTATAGAAAAATATGAGATATTAAGGACTGCATTTTTTTATAAGGATATAAGCATGTTTAAGCAAACAGTATTAAGAGAGAGAAACGTAACGATACATTATGAGGATATAAGTAAATTTAAAGAGGTGGATAAAGAAGATTATATAGAATGTTTGAAATATAAAGATAGAAATAATAGGTTTAACTTAACAAATGACTGTTTAATAAGGGTATTTATTATTAAAGAACATAGTGACAAATACAAACTGTTGTTCAGTTTTCATCATATTATTATGGACGGTTGGTGTATGAGTTTATTGATGAATGACATAATAAATATTTATAAATCATTATGCCGAGATGAAAAAATAAAACTTGGACAAACTGAACCGTATAGTAACTACTTAAAGTGGCTGGATAATCAGGATGCAGATTCAGCATTAGACTATTGGAGGGATTATCTTAATGAATATGAGCAAGAAGTTGAAATTCCAAGGTTCAACTAAAGAAGATGGTTTCAAAAATAGAAAGGAAACCTTTATAGTTAATGAAAGCGTAACATCTAACCTAAAAACTGTATCTGAAAATAATCATATCACCTTGAGTGCACTTATCCAAACTGCGTGGGGAGTTGTTTTACAGAAGTATAACAATGTGAACGATGTTGTATTTGGGGCGGTGATCTCCGGAAGACAATGTAAAGTTGAAGGCATAGAAAGAATGGTAGGATTATGTATAAATGCTATTCCTCTAAGAGTTAAAGGGGAAAATGATACAAATTTCATTACATTAGCCAAGCAAATTAACAATGATGTTATTAAAGCAAATACATCATATGGATATAGTTCTTTAGCAGATATACAAGCTTTGACAAAGATGAAGGGGAAGTTGATTAATCATATATTAGTTTATGAAAATTATCCAATGGATGAAAGTTTAAAGAGTTTTAATAATAAAAGTCATGCTGAGTTACAAGTGACAGATATGGAAGTCTTTGAACAAACAAATTATGATTTTGGAATTGTAATCATACCTGGAGAAAAAATTAAAATTGAAATTACATATAACAATTATGTTTACAATGAAGAAATAATAGATTTCATGGGAAGGAACTTGTGTCATACGTTGCTTCAAGTAGCAAATGATCCTGTGTGTAAATTGGGGGAAATAAGCGTAGTAAATGAAGAAGAGAAAAATAAGGTATTGAATGAATTTAATAAGCAAACACCTCATTACCCTGTGAATAAAAGTATACAAGAACTTTTTCAAGAGCGGGTGGAGAAAGCACCGAATGATGTAGCTTTAGTATTTGAAAATAAAGAGCTAACTTACAAGGAGTTAAATGAAAAGGCAAATAAATTAGCAAGGTTGTTAATTGAAAAAGGGATAGGAAAGAATAGTATTATTGCTTTGATGGTAGAGCCATCTGATTATTTGATAATTGGAATACTTGGGATTCTAAAGACGGGGAGTGCTTTTTTACCTATTGATAATGAAATTCCAAAGAGCAGAATAGAGCATATTCTAAAAGATAGTCAAGCAAGTATGATACTTTCAAATTCAAATTTGTTTGAAGATGGAGAAACCTATATTGAATATCTAGATGTCACGGATGAGTCATTATACGCTAAGCAAGGTTCTAAAAATTTAGAAACACATTATGATTTGGAGTCAGAAGTATATGTTATATATACTTCTGGAACTTCGGGTGTTCCTAAAGGCGTTAGTATAAAACATAAATCATTAATCAATTATGTGTTATGGGCCTGTGAACAACTCAAATTAGACTCTGTAAGTCGATCTTTAGTGACTTCAAAGTATAGTTTTGATTTGTGTTATACCAGTATATTTCCAATTTTAATGTGTGGAGGACAAATTCATATAATCAATAAAGGTATATATCTTGATCCTATATCTTTAATTAAATATATAGAAATGAAAAAAATAAGTTATTTAAAAATAACACCTACTCTATTTTCAACATTAATGGATTATTCTCATTTGCTTAAGTCATGTGTTGATTTGAATATAATTATATTAGGTGGAGAAAATATAAATATTAGTAATGTTAAAAAGATAGCTGAAGAGTGTCCATGGATCGCGTTTATTAATCATTATGGTCCGACTGAATGTACAATAGGATGTATTGCACATTATATTGATTTGGCTCAAATTCAGCATTGTGAATCATATAATAAAATCGGAAAGCCGATAAATAATACAAAAATTTATATTGTTAACTCATTAAATGATATTGTTCCAATTGGTGTAGTAGGAGAAATATGCGTTAGTGGAATGGGATTAGCCAAGGGTTATTATAATAATCACAACTTAACCAATGAGAAATTTATAGATAATCCTTTTGATAAAGGAACAAAAATGTATAAAACAGGTGATCTTGGTAGATGGTTACCTGATGGGCATATAGAGTATTTAGGAAGAATTGATAATCAGGTTAAGATAAGGGGATTTAGGGTTGAGACAGGGGAAATAGAAAATCATCTATTGAAATTAGACGGAATAAAAGAAGCTATTGTTGTAGATAAAATAGATGAAAATGAGAGTACATATCTTTGTGCGTATGTGACTACTGAGAAAGAGGTAATTGTTAATACTTTGAAGAAAGAGCTAGTTCAATTACTTCCAGGTTATATGATTCCAAGCTTCATCATAAAAATTGATGAATTACCAATAACGCCTAATGGGAAAATAGATAGAAAAGCATTACCTGATCCTGATCTAAGTTATGTTACGGAATCTCAATATGAGGGACCAAGAAATGATGTAGAAGAAAAACTTGTAACTATATGGGAAAAGCTGTTGGGGAGAGAGCGAATAGGTATAAATAATGATTTCTTTGATTTAGGAGGTCATTCTTTGAAGGCAGCTTTTACAATCTCTCATATTAGAAAAGAATTGGGTGTAGAAGTAAGAATCAAGGAACTGCTTGAAAATTCTACAATAAAACAGTTAAGCGAACTTATACAAAAGAAAGATAAAAAACATTATACGATAATAAATAAAGCGGAAAATAAAAAATATTATAAAGCATCTTCGGCAGAAAAA
>NZ_JBQAGT010000033.1:0-6395 GCF_051916495.1 Bacillus cereus group sp. MYBK216-1 | reverse complement strand
GGTGAGCAACCCATTTTCCAGGTAAAGACTGTGCATCATAGAGGATGTAATCGTATGTTTCTTTGGAGATTTCTTCAAAAATGGAATCAGTAATTCTTTCCATAGCATGAAAGAAGTGTAATAAATACTCTTGAGGATGGGAAGTCATAAGATTCATAGTTTCCGAAAGCTCTCTTTGTGCCTCTTGATTGATAGGACGGAATTGTGCACCTGCTTTTTTGATTTTTTCTTTAAAATCATTTGATGAATAATAGACAATGTTGTCTCCACGTTGTACTAAATCCTGTACTAATCCTAACGTTGGATTTAAGTGTCCTTCTCCACCTATATTGATGTAAAGTGCTTTTTTCATCTTTGTCCCCTCCAGTAAATTTGATATCGTTAAGTGTAAAACGTAAACGTTTTTTTATTTTGTTTGAATTATAACAAACGAAGTAAATAAATGTCTATTTTTATTTTTGAATACCCTTAATTTTTAGAGGGTATTTTATTTAGATAACTTGATGGATATGTGGCGAGACCCCACATCCATCAACTTAAGAAAAAGAAACACCCCAAAAACAAAAAAATGAGATGACTTCTCAAAATAACTAACTGTAGAGAAAGAAAAATTTCATTTAGTGGGTACTTCAAAACCTTAGCTTGATGGCGATGGGGTCACCATATCAAAAAAAGAAAATTGTGCGTATAGACATATTTTTCAAGCGCTTCCTGTACGTTAAGGGACTCGTTATTTTTTTTACAGTTTTTTATTATGAAATTCTAAATAACTAATTATAATAGATGAAAAAAACGATCAATAGTTGGGTTATGGAAAGGATTCGAATTTACATTCTTTCTCAATACATATTATAGATAAATAAAGTAAAATATGGGTTGAAGTTATGTCTCGTGTTGTGTTAATCCTAACAATAACTAAGGGTACATAATATGCTTTCATACCTTTGAATAATTTTGTTATAGGAGGGATGGAGATTTAAATGGCTCAAATTGTTGGTATTGATAGATACCTTTGTACTGGGGCTTTAATCTATATGCGTGAGGGCCTTTCCCTAAGTCTTGTCAGGAAGTAAGGAACAGTAAGCAAACACTGATACAATATGAATAGAGAAGAGGAATGCCTTATGAAAATACGTAGTCAAATTACATGTGCAAGTCTGGCCCTTTTAATAGCTGGAAGTTCCCTGTTATATACAATACCAACCTCAATTGTAAAAGCAGAGCCCACTCAAAATGTATCTAGTTCGTTACAAACAAATACTCAACGAGATCGTACTTCCGTCAAGCAAGCAATGCGGGATACATTGCAACTTGGATACCCGGGGATACTTGCTAAAACTTCTGAGGTTGGAAAAACGTGGGGGTATGCCACTGGAATAGCGGATCTGAGAACCAAGAAACCAATGAAAACAGATTTTCGCTTTCGCATTGGGAGTGTGACGAAGACGTTTACCGCAACAGTTGTACTTCAATTAGCTGGAGAGAATCGCCTGAATCTAGACGATTACATCGAAGACTGGTTGCCTGGTGTCATTCAAGGAAATGGATATGATGGTAACAAGATTACTATCCGGCATATATTGAACCATACAAGTGGTATCGCTGAATACTCAAGGTCAAAAGACGCTGATTTTACGGATACAAAAAAATCGTATACGGCTGAAGAGTTAGTGAAGATGGGGGTTTCTCTGCCTCCAGACTTTGCCCCAGGAAAGGGCTGGTCTTATTCAAACACAGGATACGTATTACTGGGCATTCTTATTGAAAAAGTAACCAGAAACAGCTATGCGGAAGAGATTGAAAATCGGATTATTGAACCACTTGAATTGTCGAATACATTCCTACCAGGCAACTCAAGTGTTATTGCAGGCACTAACCATGCCCGTGGATATGTCCAACCAGACGGAGCAAGCGAGCTAAAAGACGTTACTTATTATAACCCAAGTGCAGCTAGCTCTGCTGGAGATATGATTTCTACTGCTGACGACTTAAACAAATTCTTCTCTTACTTGCTCGGTGGCAAATTACTGAAGGAACAGCAACTAAAACAAATGCTTACTACAGTTCCTACAGGAAAAGAAGGAATCGATGGATATGGTCTTGGAATCTATGAAACTAAGCTTCCAAGCGGTGTCTCGATATGGGGACACACAGGTGGCATTCTAGGGTTTACAACTCTTGTTGGAGGTAAACTTGGGGGCAAGCATACGTTGGTCGTCAATTGGAATAGTTTGGGTAGAATTGATAGTCCTAATCCTTTTAAAAATATTTTACTTGCTGAATTTAGTAAGTAGGAAAAAAGGAAAAATTTATCGTAGTTTTCATAGTTAAAAATATACTTTTCTAGTTCAAAAGCCCTAACTTATTTTCAAGAAAAATTTAGGGCTTTTTTGTTTAGGTGGCGTTTATTCTTCTTAGGTTGATGGATGTGTATGGTGACCCCTGATTTCAAAATAATCATCCTTGTTTTATATTATTTTTATACGGTAAATCTCCCCTTTATTGAAACAGGTATCGCAAAGTTGTTTTTCTTTTGTCAACTGTTCGTTAAATTAAAATTTGCGGACAGTTAGAAAGGGCGTTACTATCCCCTGCTGTAGTTATTCTCGTACTGTAAAAAGATATGAAAGTCTAAACCATTTGGACAAGAAAGTTGACATTATTTTATAAACGATTCCCTCTATCATGTTAAATTTTCAATTAACTGCGAAAAATTGAATGTCAAGCAGTTAAATATACAAAAAGAATCAGGCAATTTTTGCCTGGTTCTTCTGAGCTAGATTTGAGGTTGGAGTTCATTAAATTTAGACGCGATCTCTTCTTTTTCTTTTTGTTCATCTTTTGGTGTATGCGTGAAACATACGGAAATATTCCTTGTACCAATAACCTTATGAGCATCTGGTAAAAGTTTTTCCGTTTTCGCTTTATTTTCTAAACTCCGTTTGTTTCCATTTATATCATTATTAAGGAAACTGCGAAAATAAATTTTTTCTTGTTCATTATCTTTACTGGTAGGATATGAATATGAACAAGCCAATCTATCTTTAAACTTAATACTAGCTTTTGTTGGAATAGCATTATGTAGAGCCTTGAAAAAATCTAGTGGTTTAAAAGGACCGTTTTTTGTATAATCAATTTCCAAGAACTCACAAAGGTCTTTGTATAAACTATCGTTTGGGCCTACTAATGGTAATGTAAATGACTTATATTTCCCTTTAACTTCATATTTTAATGGTAATTCCAAAAATTCTCTAGTTCCTCTTTTAAATAAGCCCAATGTATATACTTTATTTGTAATTTCATCATACTTTTTCTTATTATTTATATCTTTATAATCATGCTTGAAAATTGCACATATTTCTAAATTGTTTTTATAGCGTATTCCATTTACAACCTGGTAATCAATATCATGGCGTAACATATCTTCTGATAAAGAAAACAATCTTCCTAGTTTAATGGTTCCTCCCATGCTAATTCCCCTCTTCGTAAATTGAATATATTTATTTTTTTAGATGTGTACCTTCTTATTGTATGGTATAATTGGAGGATTTTTCAATACATGTGCTGCAACGCTTAGCAATGTTATCCATCCCCCCCACCCATTTTAGTAACTGAATAAGTACCAGTAACATAAATCTTGAAAAAGTGATTTATATAAGAACTAGACGTTATCTGTTCGTTAAGGTAGTAAAAAACCAAAAATTGAACTCTAAAATAAGAGTCTCTTTCCAGGTTTACACTTCAAATAATATAAGATTTTTATTTTTAATGTGTAATATTTACTCTACCGTCTTTGCAGGACTGAATTGATTGGTATGATTCTATGAATCCTATTGTTTCTGCCCATGTATATGTTGTAATTTAAAAGAAAAGATAAAAGTGAATCTAATATTGAAATATTGTTCTACTTTCTGAATGTTTTCATCTGTAATTTCTTTTTTATTTACTCCAATCCAAGTAACGTTTCTCATATGTACTCTTCCTTACGTATCGCTGTCTTTTCCCCAATTTTATATCCACCAGTGTGACCTGTTTTTCGATGTGTTTCATAATCAACAAGTTGCATTCGTCCTGCTTCTTGATGATGATGCCATGTATAATTTTCTGGTACCTCACCTAGCTTGAACAACTCTATTTCTTCTTCTGTGAATTTTGCAGCTAACTTAGGGTCTTTCATTATTTTTTCGTATAATGCTTTACTACATATTCTATCATGTGTTGGTCTAGATTTTTTAAAATCAGCTTCTTTTAATTTAACTTCAGAAATAGCTTTAAAAAATAAGGAAATCATCTAAATCATACCGAATGCCTGTAACAGGATGTTTGTCTCCCGCTAACTCACCCATTCTTAACCTTATTGTCTTCGGGCCATTTGGACCTTCATAAGTATATGGAGCTACTTTCTGTAAGTACTGTTGAATTCTTCCAACTCCCAGATCTAACCATTTCAATTTCTATAGTTTTCACAGTAGCACCTCCTAAACAAAATGGTAAAAATTTATTGCGTTCACCATCACTTTGTTCTTCTTTACAATAAATTTAACCTATTAAGATTTAAAAATCATACAACAAAAGAGGGACTCGGTTTAGAATCACTCTTTTCACCTACCCCTTAACTTCATACCATTTATAATTGAGTTCTTCATCAAAATCACTTGTGACAATTCCTTTGACTGATGAATGTTGCAAGTAAGAACGGCCCATTCAATATTTTCTATTCAAATATGATAGAATAAAAATATATCCAAAACGGAGGGATAACAAATGAACTCAAACACAAAACAGTTTATTTATGATATCCAGCAAAGAAAGAACAATTATATAGAAAATGTATTAATAGCAATACAACATCCTGAAAAAGAGCATTCTGAACAGGTCATTCAAAATATAGTAGAGAAGATGGATATGATGATTAGTTTAGTTACTACTTACATGGCTATTGAATCAGAATCTACAAAAGAATTAAAAGAGCTTCAGAAAGAACTTATTCATGCTCAAGCATATATTCAAAAACGGAAATTTGAAGAAACACAGAGATAAAACCCTGTGTTTTTACTTGGTGGACTATGACATTAATTTTTTATAAATTGGATTATTGTTTTGGCATAATCCATACAATTTGTTGAATGCGTACAATATATGGCGCCGTATCTTCAATGAGCAAATGATCTGGTTTCACATCTTTTAACTTTCCTCTTACATTACCTCTTACAGTTTCAATAACCACATGTTTACCAATTACTGATTGTAATGTCTGATATACGTAGGGATTAGGTGTACTTACCATATGTTGTTCACTCAAGTCATTTCCTTTCGAATAACTCATTCTATAAGACTCCTTTCTAACTTGCATTCTTTCTCCTAATATATGATATAAATCTTATAAATATGCTAGAAGGATAATTCATTATAGGAACGGAAATAACATTTTAATAGGGTACGGTTTCTATTTCTACATTGCTAAAAAAATGATTTATAAAAGCTACTTTTACCAGTTAACAGGAGATGATAAAGGGATATTTTGAATGTACATCTAGTTTGTTCCTTTTAGCATATGTATGATTTTAAATACGCCCTTTATTAGAATAGTGCTCATACTTTTTTTGAGATTCTTTCGTAATACGTGCATTAAGTAAAATTGCTAACAATAAAAACACTCCATATTTTCCTCCTGTTGCTCCTATGATAATCACACTACTACAAACAAGTATAATTAATAGGATAAACGAAACTGAATAAATACGGTCATAATTCTTTGACATCTTTTCGTATTTTATGCGTTCTTCCCTTGCATCCATCTAAATTCCTCCTTTAAATTATCCATTTCACTATCAAATAAATCTCGCCCTTAAAAAGGAAACAATATATCGTTATATAAATTAGTTTGTTTTTTTATCAACTAATTTATATAACGTAAAAAGAAATCCTACCAATATTAAGCTTTCCACCATGATAATCCCGACCCTCTCCTTCCTTTTAGCCCCAACACATCAAATAAAAGTTGCAGCAAACAAAAAGGATCCTCTCTTCTCGCTTCTTTAATTCATTACTTAATTCTTTTGTTAACATTTTTTTCATGTGTGCACTCCTTCTTATTGCTTAATTTACTATTTGTATGTAAATAAAATTTAAAATGGTTTCCTGTTCTGGAAACCATTTTTTGTAGTTGACCATATAGTGTTACCAGTTCGTTTATCAATTTTACGTAAAGAAGATAAACAATTACTATACACTGTCTCATTAGATGTAAGAAACTCTTAAAGATAGCAGTTAAATTGATTATTTTTTCTTCACCTTGACATTTATTACAAAAAATGTTATTATTAAAATGAATTATTTTTGTTCGGTGTAAAGGATTTGTAACTTTTCACCTTTATGATCACTGAGAGCAAGGA
>NZ_JBQAGT010000032.1:0-7602 GCF_051916495.1 Bacillus cereus group sp. MYBK216-1 | reverse complement strand
CATGAGGGTGCCCCTCATGGTCAAGTGACTTTCGCGGCATAAACGTTCCGGACTCAGTGATCAACCCTTCTCTAGTTATTCTCCCTTGTATTCCTATTACAAAATCTCTCATATCTACATTAATATATTGTATAATGTACTTGATTCTATGTGGTATCACATAGAATCAAGTACATATTCTCCCCTCCGGGGAGCCCGGTTTATCGCCTTAACGGCTTTAAACCGGGAAGATCAAGAGCATCTGACGAATCATCTTACCGTCCTTCGTCCTGTAAGATTCAAGCAGGGCAAAATACGCCTGCCTTGGCATGATAAAAGCTGACGCTTTTCCATGCCTGCGGTCAGACGCATTCATTTTTGCTTCTCGCTGCGCTTGAACCAAAAACAAGCTCGGCAAGCCGAGTGAATGGTCTTCAGGCGTATTTTGCCCTGCGGGATTTCAGATTCCTGGATGCTTCGCACCAGGAATCTGTCCTTTTCTCATTCAGCTTCCGCTTCTTAGAAAAGGACAAAAAGGGTTTGCCGTTGGCAAACCCTTTTTGTTTTAACAGATCCGTATACGAAGCATACACGATCTATCCAAAAAACATACTTCTATCCATTTGCTTACGCACTTGGATAGAAAAGCTAAAACTTCATGGATACAGAGCCTCTCTGAGGTTTTTAAACTAAGTTCTTTCTCCCTACTTTTGAGGTAGAGGTTGGCCGGGGTGTGGGGAGCCCCCACATATTGCGTATCTAAAAATAAATAAAGAATCTGTTATAAAGCGTTAGATCAAGCGTTTTGGCTCGTATAATGGATAGCTCAAGCCGATATAAATAAATCCCACTTTTGAGTATATCGGCTTGGCGATGAAAGCAAACGAGCCAAAAAAAGTTCCGCAAGGATGCTAGAAAAAAGAAAAGTCTTCGACTTTAGCCGAGGATTAACGAGGCGACTTTTTTCTAGCAAAGGTGGAGATTTTTAAGCGTAGTTTGCTTAAAAATACTACCTGTTCCTTGCGGAACTTTTAGCCTTATATAGAGAGTGAGATAGAACACACCTATAAAAGTATAAAAAAACCAGTAATATCAATACTTCAAAGCATTTTTGGCTGTTCTTAATTTTAAGAACTTTAGTTCTTGATTTTAAGAACTCCAAAATTACACGTATTTAATAAAAAAAGATACTAAAAATATTAGTATCTTCAAAATAATTTTATAGGTAACTTTTTTAATTCCTTTGGTACTCTACTAAACATTGCCCTTAAAGTTTGATTAACATCATCTTTATCTCCTGCAAACATAATGTTAGGATTAACAAAATATGCATTTGCTCTCGCGTTATTACCATCAACACCTACCTCAGAAACTGCTAAAATCCCTTTATCAACTAAAGATTTAATAATTGGATTCACATTATTTTTAGTTCTTTTTAAAACTCTAGCAATATCAGTCTGTGTTAAAGGTACAGGGCTTTTCTTATGTATACTATCAACAATACAATTACTCAAAAAACCAACTTTACTACTTATCTTCCAAAGAAATACAATTTCTTTATTATCTAGATAAGAATTTTCTTCTATATACCATATATTATCTTGAATTAATTGCGCAAATCTTACCTTACTCTTAATTTTACGTTCTGGGACTAACTTCATACCTCTTGCATTTGCTTTTGCTTGAAGATCATTAGCCATTTCCATTTCTTCTTCCGTTAAAATCTTCGAATTATCAATATCTCTTAACCTTGCATTTTTCTCAACTTCTGAAAAATCCACTATTTTTTTCATAATTAACTCTCCACTTCTAGTTTTTACAACTAGCGAAGAGACTTTTATTTTGGTATTATGTATATAGAATATTTTCTAAGAGTCTGATACTCTAATAATCTGTTATAAAATACAAAAAAGCCCCTTCACTATAATTTTGTCTAGTCAACTCAATTATAGCATGAATGGCTTTTTTTGTTGTATCTTGTCTAACTTTTTATATTTACAAAAACAAATAGATGGTTAGAAGGATGGTGATCTGAACAATGCAACAAAAAACTGGTTATCAGCTGAAGAAGTAGCCAAGAAAATAAAAGTATCAGCTATGACTATAAAACAAAACTGTCAAACCTACGGTAACTTTCTCGCCAAGCGGACAGAGAAAAAACAATGGAAAAATTCAAAGGTTGGATCAATAAAATAAATTTTTATAGGAAACTGATGTTCAAAAAATAATAAGAGAAGAACAGTTTCAAAACAAAAGAAATCACTTTAGGGTCGTCTATTTAGTAAATAAATTAAAATTTAATAATGGAAAAAAGGCTTATTCTTTATCTAAAAATAGATAAAGAATAAGCCTTTTTAAGATGAAGGACATTGTCTTAATGGATAAAATTCTGCCCATATAACATCTGGAGATTCTTTAATTTGTTCACAATATATTTGACTACGAACATTTTGACAATGACGATTTCCATCTCTAGTTATATATATACAAGCACCAGGTATCTGATCTATTGAATATTTATAATATGAGCATTCTCCCCAACATTTCACAACAGCTCTCCAAATACGTCTTGCTAAAGATAATCCTATACAACCAGCTAAACACCAAAAATCAAGTCCGCAACGACCTAAACACGCTATAATTTCCGTTATTGCTTGCGGATCCAAACCGGTTTCTTTTTGTAAACATTCTTTTAAACAATCATCTCTTTCGGGTATATAAGAATAATTAGTTATTGGATTAAATTCATAAGGTTGCATTATAAAAAACCATCTCCTAGTTTTTTATAAATAATATTCAAAAAGTAGATATCAGGGAATTTGTCTTTATTAATATGGGCCAATTATCAATTTATTTTGGCAGAGTTTGGCATGTCGTTAAACTGTTTGTTCTTCCATCTATAACAGTACTCTTTTCCCATATATATAAATACAGGAGGTTTATATATGTATGGGAGCTATAAAACGAAATTGTCATAGAGATAAGCTTAATCTTCAACAAGAAAATTTGTGAAATTTAGGGTAACTACACTTGTATCCCACACTTGAGAAAAATTCATAACTTCAGGTTTACGTAAATCATGAGTCAGAGTTGTTGATTTACCCCTTCGAATTAAAAAGTCTTGAGTTGAATTGGAATCTTTTACTTCTTTTGTTCCGTTTATTTCTACATCGTAAAATTTTGTATAAACATTTACTACAATATCACCGGTTTCTTTTATTACTTTTGCCTGGATATCTAGTTCTGTAAAACAATCATCACCACATTTAACTGCCATGGTTAAAATTGTCTTATATTGGTCATTCGGATCTAGTTGGATACTTCTATTAATGGTTCGATCACATCTTTCGGGGAACCATGGAAATTCAGGGAAATTCTCGAAAGATACACTTCCTTTTATTTCTAAATTTCTTTTCTTTAATTTCATAAATAATTACTCCTTTTTAAGCTTGTTAATTCGAGTGATTAGTATCACTCATGCTTCACTTTAAATCCAACAGATGGATCATATGTTATAAATTAAACAGTGCTTCGAACATTTCGCCATCAAAGCACTCAAATATAGATTAAACTATTTCGCTAAAATAATACGTTTGATTTAGAGAACGATTAATTCCACATTAACTATTTTAAGGTTGTTAAAAATTACCGCGGCTCTGATTTTCAATTCAATCTCACTGTTTAATAAAAATCCTTATATAAGAATAATATAAAGAAAATAAAGAAATTTAATAATAAAAGTTTATAAAATATAGGGTATTAATGGGGAATTATGTATAGAAACAAATATTCAAGGACAATATAAAATGCAAACATGATGGGGGTGAAAAGATGAAGGATCAGGGTCTTATTCATGACTTACAAGGTAAGTCTCAAAAAGAGGCATTTCAGATTTTGCAGCAAAAAGGTGTACTCAATCCAGAGTTAACTCTCTGTGAGGCCGTAGATATGGGGCTATCAGTTAGAGATGTTCCAGAAAATCATAGTTTTTGCTTACTAATGTGCTGGTAACACCATTTGCACTACCAAAAAGGTAGACTTTTAAGAAAGCGAAAAAGATCAATCTCCTGCTCGATCCGGGATTGGTCTTTTTCTCATGTAAAAATGTAGAAACATGTGACAATATCCGTTGTCGATGGCAATACACCACTGCTATTACTATCACAGGGAACATACCTAAAAAGCGTGAAGTGATGACCGTAGCCTTTAGGAAGTAGTCCTTATACAGTCATACTCTGCTAACCTAATTGCCCATCCAATATCTTTTCCAGGAGAGATGAGAAATTGGACGAGAATCGGAAGTTTACATTTTATAGGAAAAATATGTATAAAGATAAATACTCAAGGGAAATATAAGAATGCAAACATGGTCTATCTTATTACTAAATCATCAAGAAAGTGGGAGTTCCATGCAAAATAGGGATTTGTTTGAGTACAATAAGTTAAACAAACTTGCAGAAGATAGTCTTCAATGGATTAATAGACATATTGATTTTTTTTGCCCAATTCAGAACCAACAACTTACACAACAAGGGATCAAACTGTTAACTGAATTGTCTTTGGTTTACTCGTACATAAAAAAATGCAATATTACAAATCTACAAAATAATATAGATTTAATTTTTTCATTTATTTGTATTCAATTTGAAAATCCCCTTTATGCTCAGATGCCTCGTAAAAATCCAATCGATTCTTACCCTTGTTTGGTAAGTTATCTCATGCTGCGTGCTACAGAATATCAAAATCCTTATTATGAAGAAACATTAGAGTTTTTAAAGTGTAATGGTTATTTGTATGCTTGTGAAGAGTATCCTTTTCGAATTTTAGAACGTGATCTTGTTTTTTGGAGATCGAAATATTTGACCCAGGAACCAGATTGGTATTCTGTGTATCAGTCAAGCATTTTAGCTAAGGAAGTAAATCCAATTTATCTAAATGATGTGCATGTATACTATATAACTCATATATTGTTTCATTTAACTAATTTTGGAAACCGACCACTTCTCTTACCTAATAAGGAAATACGTCGTATAGTCAAATTACTTGAATCGTTACTTTTGCATTATGTACGAATCGGCAATTGGGATCTTGTTGGAGAATTGCTGATTAACCTTATTTCTTTGGATCAGACTGATTCTATTATTTATTTGGAATGTTCTAAGATATTTCAAAATGTTTGGAAAGAAGATGGTTCTGTTCCAAAGAACAAGAAGATTGCACAACTTAGTCATGCATACAATAATCAGGAACTGTTCAATCACCATTATCATTCAACAATTGTTGGAATTATGTACTGTATTACGGCTCTTACGCGTGTAGGAGGTGAAAAGAGTGTACATCGCGAAAATTTTGTCAGCGATTAATCGAGCAAAAGGCTGGTTGGATCAAGTTACGCCAGTATCCGAAAAAGAAATATCTCTATATGCTCTATCAATGATTTTGAGCAATCAAATCAAAGACGTAGAACATAATATTAATTATATTATCCATCAAAAAGTAGAACTGCCGCCTCCCTATAAGATGATTCTCATGAGTCTACCAGAATTTCGTACTTTTATTCACACCATTAACTTTTGTAATCCGGAAACTCTTTATGTAGAACCATCGATTATTCGGGATTGGTCACGTATCCTAGAGGGCTTAACGCTGTCTTATGCACGTGATCGTGACGTTTTAACCGTTGCTGGTATCTTACGATGTGCCATCCGCCTAAAAATCGAAGACCAATGGTTAGATATTGGACAAAATTTTCTTCTTGATCAGCAACAACCAGATGGTTCCTTTGGTTTTTTTAAACAAGAATTAGTAGACACAGAGATACGATTGCGATACATGTCAGAAACTCTTTGGGCTTTAGTCGAGATTTATCGAAATAAGTTAGCAAGAGAGTAGACTTACAAAAAGGGCGTTTATTATAGGACAGAAATATCAACGAAAACTGTAAATTTTTCGAGTATACGACTGAATCAATCCATATATCAATGCTGTTTTTTTCTATTCGATAGGATGGCTTTTGTTGCTTAGTACTAGGACCACTCTACCAAATTCATATCTTGAATTTGTTCTTTACTACGGATGGGTTGGACATCAATGAGATGTATTTTTTTATTCATGGGTTTATGACCTCTCTAATTATAGTATTTTGAATGTATACTTATATTGTGCAAATCGAGGATATCAGGAGAATTGGTGAGAAGTCAATGTTTGAGGGGAAATGAATGTAAACTAATATTCAAAAGTTTACATTCGCTAAAGACATAAAAATATAAAGCATTAAAGGCTGAATGAATAGATCAAAAATAAGGAGAAATAAAAAAGCCATTTATAAATGGCTTTTAAAATACAAAGTTTTTTGAATATAAACCTTATATAATCCCACTTATCCGTAGCCCGAAAAAAGCTCATCCCTTATCTATTTTTATATAATGAGTGAGCTTTTTTTCTATTATTAAATTTTAATTTATTTGCCAAATAGACGACTCCAAAGTGATTTCTTCTGTTCTGAAGCTGCTATTAGGCGCTTACTATCTTGTATTTCTCTCAATACTTGCATTAATTGAATATCTCTTTGTTCTTCTCTTATTATTCTCTTGTCATCCATTTCCTGTAAGGATTTACTTTGTTGATCTAATCTTTGAATTAACTCTAAATTAAGTTGTTCTAATCGTCCTATACGTTCCGTTAATACTTTTATATGTTCTGTATCTGCTACACCATCTGTAACAACAGTTGCTATCTCATTTTCTTCAACACTTACCATTGCTAGATTTATAGCCTGTTCTAGTGTTACGTTTTTCTTGTTCATAGCCGTTACTAACCGTTCTATAGTTGCTACATCTTTATGATAAAAAATTCTAGAATTATTATTGCCGCGCTCGAAAGGATACCCAGCTTCCTCAAGGGCAAGGCAATATTTACGTAAAGTACTTGAGCCAATCCCTAAGTTCTTCGCTACCTCAGATCCCCAATAAGTTTGAGCCATATTTTGTCCTCCCTTTGTTCTAAGCTGTTCTTCAGTTGCTATATAGTGTTTTCCTTATTTAAAAAGGTAACACCTTCCTTTTAAAATTGAAAGAAAAGTTTTTATTTTTCAGTGTAGAACGCTATAACTAAACTGTTTTTATACAAGATTTTATGCAAAAAAGAAGAGCGGGGATCCCTAGTATCCCCGCTATATCAACGATGTATAAAATCATGTATAAGGTATATATAGACAGAAAGAAAAGAAACCTTATAAACACAAGGATTCTATGAAAAGATTTGCTACCGATAATAGGACGTTATGTTAACCAACCATGAATAAGTATTCATCATAAAAAACAGTTCGTTTCCTTTACTAGATCTTTGCTTTTCATTTCCCATAACTCCATTGGTTTTTACCCTTTTCTGGGGTCCCGTCCTACACTTTTTATTCCACGGTTCACTTGACCATGAGCCTCTACACCCTCAAACTCCCAAAGATAACCCCAGCGGGCAAAAACCGCCCTTCTGGGGCCACCTCTGGTGAGTTTGCATGAGGGTGCCCCTCATGGTCAAGTGACTTTCGCGGCATAAACGTTCCGGACTCAGTGATCAACCCTTCTCTAGTTATTCTCCCTTGTATTCCTATTACAAAATCTCTCA
>NZ_JBQAGT010000031.1:0-8630 GCF_051916495.1 Bacillus cereus group sp. MYBK216-1 | reverse complement strand
AAGTTAGTTTGTCTAGCATCTAAAATAAAAATTGACGTTTCACGTTGTTTGTTTCGTTCAGTTTTCAAAGAACTACTTGGTCGCTCATTTGCGACTTCCTTATGTTAACATTTTCATCTTTCAATGTCAACTAAGTTTTTTATTTCGTTTGTCGCTTTCGACGTTGTTGTCATCGGCGACTTGTTCTATATTACACCTCTATACTCTAATCGTCAATACCTTTTATCCTTTTTATTTTATAAATTATGAAGGGTATTTTTATACTTCTTCCCTAAAGATTAATAAACTAGCGCAGTCCCTTTCATAATCGACAGTTTATACTTTCTAAAGAATGAATATCAAGCCAAACAAATATATATTAAAAGTAGCTTTTTTATTTAGACTTCTCTCTAGAAATTATAAATACACCATACATTTACTAAAAATCTAATTAACCTTAGGAGGCGTTATGAAATGCATGTTAATAAGAAAATCATTTATGTATCCCATGATGCCCATTTCCACGGAGCACAGCTGCTTTCTTTACATACTATTAAAGCTCTCAAAGAAAACTTTCATTACTCCGTCGCAATTATTTCTATTGGAACGGGCATTTTAATCCACGACTTTCAAAAGTATGGTCCTGTTTATTGCCTAGAGGAAGACTACCCAACGGACAAAAAGATCGAATCATTAATAAAGAAGTTATTATCACAAGACTATACCATCGCCATATGTAGTACCGTCATAAGTGGTGATATAGTTGCATTACTAGCTAAACATAATATAAAAGTTATTTCATTAATACATGAATTGCCGCATTTAATACAACAGTACTCTGCTGAGGGAAAAGCGATAAAAATTGCCGAGTCTGCTCACAAAATTGTCTTCCCTTCACAATACGTGTATGAAAAGTTCCGTACAATCACCCAATTAGATCATCAAAAGTGCCACATCCTCCCTCAAGGTTTGTTTAACCACAATCCTTATAAGAACAATATTACAAAAGCGAGAAACGAATTACGAAAAAAACACAACCTGCCTCTAGATAGCAAAATCATTTTGGGGGTAGGCTTCGCTGATCATCGAAAAGGGATAGATTTATTCTCACTTATTGCTTACTCAGTAAGAAAGATTCATAAAAATATTCATTTTATCTGGGTTGGGAAAACAGATGTTCACTTTTTAAACACGCTATCACCAAGATATACAGCACATTTTACATTAGTGGATCCTACTCCAGATATCGGTTTATATAACGCTGGGGCTGATTTATATTTATTAACTTCAAGAGAAGATCCTTTCCCAAACGTGGTTTTAGAAGCATTAGATACAAAACTCCCTGTTATAGGGTTTAAAAACGCTGGAGGTTTTGAAGATGTTGTTACGGAACAAACTGGCGCATTAGTAGACTATTTAAACTTACCGATGATGCTGGAAAAAATATACGAATTTATCGGGGATGAAGATTTACGATTACAAAAAGGGACCTTTGGCCAAGAACTTATTGAAAAAAATTTCAACTTTCTTCATTACATTTATCAATTATTAAACTTGCTTGAGCATAATTATAAAAAAATAAGCGTCATTGTACCGAACTATAATTACGAAAAATACTTATCCGAACGAGTTAAATCAATATTAAATCAAACCTATCCCCTTTACGAACTAATTTTCCTAGACGATGCCTCTACTGACAATAGCGTATCTATATTTGAAAAGCTGCTCTCAAACGAAAATAAACATCACCTGAAAATTCAGCAGATTATTAATTATAAAAACTCTGGTTCTGTATTTAAACAATGGATAAAAGGTGTCTCTGCAGCAACCGGTGATTATATTTGGATTGCTGAGGCCGATGACTTATGTGATCAGACATTTTTAGAAGAAGTAATACAAGGTTTTCATATAGATAGTGATGTTGCCTTAAGCTACACACAATCAAAACAAATAGATGAACAAGGAAATATATTGGCCAATCATTATTTAGATTACACAAATGATATTGATAAAGAAAAATGGCAGAGTTCTTATGTGCGAAAAGGGATAGATGAAATACAAGATACGTTACTTATCAAAAACACCATACCTAATGTCTCAAGTGTAGTTTTTAAAAACATAGATATAAAAACAACAGCAAAACAATTGGAACAGTTTAAAATAGCCGGTGATTGGTTTTTCTATGTTTCTATCCTTAAAGAGGGGAACATTTATTTCAATTCAAAACCTCTAAACTATCATAGACGACATGCAAATAGTGTAACGAGAGCAGAAGATTCATATTCCCATTACAGTGAAGTTGTACAAATGCAGAATTTCATTAAAGAAACCTTTACTATCGACGACATTTCAAAAAAGAAAATGTACGCATATAGAAAGTATCTTAAAACATATTTGAAGGTTTAATTATATATTTTCTTTACCATTAGTATCTCTTGTAAGACATTACTATTATTTAAGGAGGGTTACTCTTTGAAAGAATTTATAGAGGCAAATAAAGATTTGATTTCTCAAATTGCACAGAACTACAATGTAAATGCAAGTATCCATCCGGAGGATCATATCTTCCAATTCCTGGTCACGAATCCAGTCTTTCCTTCTAAAAAAGAAGCAATAGATTATTATTTTAAAGATGGAAGAAAATCAGCAGAAACACTCTTAGATTTAATGACTTCCTTTTATCCTCCTGTAGACACTCCAACAAAATTATTAGAATTCGCATCCGGATATGGCTGCGTAACACGCCATTTATTAAACTTACAAACGAACTTACATATAACTACCTGTGATATACATGAAGAGGCTATTAGTTTTATTGAACGCACATTAAATACTTCATCTATCTTATCTCACCCTGAGCCGGAACAAGTAAAATTATCGTCTACGTATGATATCGTTTTTGGTCTATCCTTTTTTTCTCATATGCCTGATACAACTTGGTTTCGTTGGCTTCAAACATTGTATAATGCTGTGTCCCCTGGCGGATTATTCATTTTCACAACTCATGGATATCAAAGTAAAAAGTACTTCGGCTTTCCAGATTTAAATAAACAGGGTTATTGGTTTCTCCCCTCTAGTGAACAACTGGATTTAGATGTGCATCAATACGGGCAAACGATCGTTAGTCCCTCTTACGTATGTGACAAAATTAAATTATTACCTTATAATCCTATCATCAAAAAATACACTGAAGGTTTTTGGTGGGAACATCAAGACCTTTGGGTAATACAAAAAGAAACAAAATAATAAACCATGCTCTACTTATACAGAAGTAGGGCATGGCTTATTATTTTTTACTATATAAGAACTCTTCAATCCATAGCTTATTTAATCTAATTCCACTTTTGAAATCCACTTTCGGTTCCCAATTACATTCTCGTCTTACCCTATCTATATTTAAAATGATTTTTTGAACATTTTCTTGCTTTTGTTTATAGCAGATAAAGTCCACTTTTCTTTCCGTTAATTTCTCCAATTCTACTATAATTCGTTTTAAAGAGAGACCCTTGCCGCTCCCTATGTTATACACACAAGATTTCAAGCGATTTAATTGTGATAGTTGTATAGTGATTTCCACTAGATCATCGATATAAATATAATCTCGAATAATCTCTTGTGGATTCCCATATATATTAATCTTTTCATTACTGAGATGCTGATACAAAAAACAGTTTATTGCTCCAACTTTCTTTAACGGGTTTTGATATTTTCCATATGGATTAGAATATCTACATACAACATAGTCCATTCCATACTTTTTCTTATAAAAGTACAAATAATTTTCAAGCGACACTTTTGTTATTCCATAAGGAGATAGTGGTTTTAATGGATGTTTCTCATCAATAGGTAAATATTCTGGTTCACCATAAACTGTGCCTCCAGAGGATGCTAATACAATTTTTTTAATAGGGAAACGTTTAACAGTTTCCATGAAATTAAGAAAAAAAAAGCTACTGTTCCTATCTCCAAAAACATCTTCAATTGAAGTTGTTACATTAGACGTTGCAGCTAAATAAATAATAATATCCACATTTACTAAAGCCTTATATATATCTTCAACATTTGCTAAATCACCTTTAATAAATTCAACCTCACTTATAAGATTTTGAGGAAAATTATTTATATGTCTGGAAAATACTTTTACATTTTGACCTTGTTTCAATAAACCTAATGCGAGGTTAATACCAATGAAACTATTTCCACCTACTATTAAATAATTATTCTTCCCCATAATATCCTCTCTAGTAATAAGATTTTTGCTTATCACACCTAGAAATACAAATAAATGAACTTGGACACTTTTATTATTTCTTTTCTTATAATTAATTGTATGCCTCTTATACATTTTCATTATCTTTATTTTATATTTCCCTTTTAGAATGGCTTTCTTATTTAAGACGAAAGCAAAATACACTCATAATATTTACTCATTCTCATGAATATATTGGATTAATAAAAAATCCTCTTCTATACCCTTAAAAAAGGAGTGTTAAACTCATGAAAAATATAAATCAAAAGTTTTTAGAGTACATCATTCTACATAAAGATCGAATTCCGCATTTCCATAAGGATTTTCCCCTTATATTATTTTGGAGCCATAGAAGCGGATGTACCGCATTAGCTAATTGGTTCTTCTTTCAAATTGGATTATTTCCTGAAGCAAAGAAATACAATGATTTTATTCATTACTATGAATTCTGGGTATATAAAAATAACCCCAATTATATACAAGCGGTACATAGCGGTCTTCTAGAAGCCAAAAAGCACGTTTGTAAACTCGTACGAAATCCCTATAAGAGGGCCGTTAGCTCATTTTTATTACTTGCTGACAATCCTTATGCTAGTCCTCAATGGAATAGTATCCGAAAGTGTTTTTATAATGACAAGCATAGTAAGCAAGGAATATCATTCAAACAATTTTTATATTACGTTCAAGCACTTGGTTCCAATTCCCAAGTAATAGATATGCACTTTAGTCAACAATACGTCCAAGGTGAAGAAGCCTTTATCCAACGCTATATACCTTTAGAAGATTTTAATAAGCAAATTCCCAAAATAGAAAACGAATACGGTTTGATTAAATCTGACCTAACCAAACTTACAAGTTCAGGTCATCATCGCGCTCACAAGATGGTTTATACAGGAAGCTATGCAGAACTTAGCATTACAGATGAAGCCTTTCCCCGATTTCCAACATACGCAAGCTTTTATGACAAAGAAACAATGGATTTAGTTACAGAAATATATGCAAAGGACTTTGAAATGTATCCATACACGAAAGGGATATTTTAAACCCCTACGTTTTTCAATGAATAAAAGCAAATGTATCGCATAGCATAAAGTGAAACTTTAATTAGTGTGGGGTTCTCCCCTACTAATTATTCCCTTCTACCAATCTTACTTTTATGGTTTCCCTAATTTCTACCCACTCTCTTTGGTTTCACATGTGTCTGATACTATCCATAAAGTGAGGGCGTTTACGGGCAGTTCATATCCCACCCAACTTCTTTGCTCCAGCCGGATTTTAAGGTGAGAGCATTACTGCCATGAAAATAATGGGGGAAATACATTGCATTTTATACAGGAGGGATATCATGTGGAAGGTAATTTGAAGCACAATAATGGCTACTGCGTTATTTGTGAGAAGGAAGCTACATTTATAGAGCATAATGATTGGCTTAGAGATCACTATTTATGTTCTACATGCCACTCTATACCGAGGCAACGAGCTTTAGTTCATGTCTTAAATACATTTTTTCCAAAATGGGGGTCCTATCATATCCACGAGTCCTCACCAGGAGGGATTACAACTCAACTACTGATAAAAAACTGTAAAAACTATACATATTCTCAATACTTTAAAAACTATCCTCTTGGTCAATACTTTCAAGGAATTAGATGTGAGAATTTAGAAAACATGACTTTTCAAAATGAATCTTTTGATTTATTCATTACGCAAGATGTCTTTGAACACGTAATGGAGCCAGAGAAAGCCTTTAAAGAAATAGAACGTGTCTTAAAGCCTGGTGGCGCTCATGTGTTTACCGTCCCTTGGTATCATACACTCCCAAAGACTTTACAAAGAGCAAGAAACAATAAAGAAGGAATTGAGTATATGGAAGAGCCAATTTATCATGGAAATCCTATTGATGAGAAGGGGGCTTTAGTAACATTTGATTGGGGCCAAGATATGATTGAATATATTTATACACATGCAAATATGTATACAATTGTTTATTTACAAAAGGATAGATCACTAGGATTAGATGCTGAATTTCTACATGTTTTTATTAGTAAAAAACACGAACATAATTTTTAGGCACTATATAATTTGGAGGTTAACAAATGAATAACTTTAAGTTAGGAAATGATTTTGATAACCTTGTTAGTCCTCTTTCTGACGTTGAACTTCTAAATCTATTTATACAAAGTTGCTCACAAACAAAGATAAATGGTATCCCAGTACCTATGTTCCCCCCCGAAGAAATTCAACAACAGTTTGTAGGAGCTTCCTATGAACATGCTCTTTATGAAGCATATTTGTTTTATAACCATGTAAAAACATATGCCCAAAATTTAGGTGTTCCCTTGAATAAAGAACGTAAAATTTTAGACTTTGGTTGCGGATGGGGAAGAATTATACGCTTTTTTTTCAAAGATGTTCGCGATGAAAATTTACTTGGTATTGATGTAGATCCCGCAATGATTAACATTTGCAATGAAACGTTAGGAAGAGGAATATATAAAACAGCCAATCCACAACCTCCTGTAGAATTTATTAGTGACAATTCATTAGACATCATATTCGCTTATTCTGTATTCTCACATTTATCCGAAGAAACTGCAGAAAATTGGATAAAGGAATTTTCAAGAATTCTTCGTCCAGGTGGCATCTTCATAGCCACAACACAAGCGCGCTATTTTCTCGATTACTGTCAACAATTCAAGGAACACCCTGAATTCATTCAAACGGGTTGGCATAAAACTTTATCACAAGCTTTCCCAGATATAAATCGGGCCATCTCGGATTATGAAAGCGGTAATTTTGTCCACAGTCCTACAGGAGCGGGAGATGTTAGAAATAGTAGCTTCTACGGAGAAACCGTTATACCTAGAAATTATATTAAAAATCACTATGAGAAGTATTTAAAGCTACGGGACTTTTTTGATGACGCAAGCCGATTACCCCAAGCCCTATTTGTTCTCCAAAAAGATTAACTCTTTTCCTACATGGTAATGCGCATAATTTTATAATGAAAATCACTTTTCATCTCAGCCATATATTAAATGATCCAAGATTCCTCTATCGAGCAAACTGTAAAAACGAATTCAATATGAAGCACAACAAAATAGTAAGTAAATAACCTATCTAGCGCTTTAAACTCGATTCAAAAAATCAAAAGTAACTTCCCCCCCACTTTGAACTACAAAGAACATAAGGAGGATATACCTTGAAAATAATTGCTTTTTACTTACCGCAGTTTCATCAAATAAAAGAAAATGACAAATGGTGGGGAAAAGGTTTTACTGAATGGACAAATACTAAAAGTGCACGACCTTTATTTGCAGGACATTATCAACCTAGAGAACCTTATCAAGATTTTTATTATGACTTAACGGACCCATCCGTAAGAAAATGGCAAGCAAAAATTGCCAAAGCACACGGCATATATGGTTTTTGTTATTACCATTACTGGTTTAAAGGAAAAAGGCTATTGGAGACACCCTTTAATGAAGTACTTAAGACGGGCGAACCAGATTTTCCATTTTGCCTTTCTTGGGCAAATGAACCGTGGACAAAAACTTGGGATGGTCTTGATAGCCATATATTAATGCCTCAAAATTATGGAGAGTTATCGGATTGGAAAGAACACTTTGACTATTTATTACAAGCTTTCCAAGATGAAAGATATATTCGTATAGATGATAAACCCCTATTCATTATTTATCGTCCTGGGCATATCCCTGGCTGTGAGCAAATGCTTAATTACTGGGATACACTCGCACAAGAAAATGGTTTGAAAGGTATATACTTTGTAGAAACATTAAACAGCTTCCCACTTCCTAATATAAATGGGTTCGATGCTAGCATTCAATTCGAGCCTTTTTATACAATTGCTCATGATAGCTCTCCAGACATAAATAAGACAATATATGAGTCTGGTAAACAAATAAACGCTTGGGATTATGATAAAGTTTGGATGTATATACTAAAGCGATCTCCTCCAGAGAAAAAAACATTTCCCGGTGCCTTTGTTGACTGGGACAACACAGCACGTCGCAAAGACTTAAATAGCAGCATCTTTCTCGGTTCTACTCCTGAGAAGTTCACGATATACTTAAGTAAGCAAATTCATCGTACCTATTCTCTTTACAACAGCGAGTTTTTATTTATTAATGCGTGGAATGAATGGGCAGAAGGTACTTACTTAGAACCAGATAAAAAGCATGGATTCGCCTATTTAGAAGGAGTTAAACAGGCAATTAAGAGAGGTATGAAAGCATACAAAAAAGACGAGTCATTCTGACTCGTCTTAAGATTGCTTGGCGACGTCCTACTCTCACAGGGACAAGGTCCCAACTACCATCGGCGCTAGAGAGCTTAACTTCCGTGTTCGGTATGGGAACGGGTGTGACCTCTCTGCCATCAT
>NZ_JBQAGT010000030.1:0-11474 GCF_051916495.1 Bacillus cereus group sp. MYBK216-1 | reverse complement strand
AGAGCTACACAACAAATATTTGCAAAATCATTAAGAAACATTCAACTTGAAGGAAGCAAAAAAAAGCATAAATTGCCGATATATTTATTTTAAAAAAAAGTGTAATTAACTATTGCACTTTTTTTTTTTTTTTTTTTTGTTAAAAAATAGGTGTTAAAAAAAATTAACACAGGTGTTAATTTTTTTTAACACCCCGAACACTTTAAACCCTTGATATTACTGGTTTTTTGCATTTTCTCTATCTCACTCTATATATAGGGCTAAAAGTTCCGCAAGGAACAGGTAGTATTTTTAAGCAAAGATCACTTAAAAATCTCCACCTTTGCTAGAAAAAAGTCGCCTCGTTAATCCTCGGCTAAAGTCGAAGACTTTTCTTTTTTCTAACATCCTTGCCAAACTTTTTTTGGCTCGTTTGCTTCCATCGCCAAGCCGATAAACTCAAAAGTGGGATGTAGGCATATCGGCTTGAGTTACTCATTATACGAGCCAAACCGCTTGATCTAACGTTCTATAATTCGTTCTTACTCTTTTTTTAGATACGCAATACGTGGGGTCTCCCCACACCCCGGCCAACCTCTACCTCAAAAGTAGGGAGAAAACAAAAAAACACTTACGATAAGTAAGTGTTTACTGTGGGAGTGGTTTCTCTCGTTGAGATTCGTAGGAATCGTTGAAATTTAAACGTCTAAATAGATTTGTATTTCGGATTTTGATGTTTTTTGGATCAATCATAGATTGCCATGGTTGTAAGTTCTTTTTATTTTCTCTAAGTTTAGTAATTCTACTTATAATATTGTTTAATTCACGTTCATGATCTTGGTTCATCACAATAAAGGTAAAGCTTGTTATTACTGTTGGGAAACAAATCTTTAATAAAAATTCAATATGATAGATATCTGAGATTAGATTATTAATTGTGATATAAGATGTTCCTGGTATCGGGATAATATTTGCTACGATTCGTAAAGATTCTCTTTGATCATTAATAAGTAATTTAAGAGAACAACGTGTAGTAAGGATTTTAAAGAGTTCATCGATAAATGTAATGAGTACGTGAAGTTGAGTATCGGGTGTCTCTTCATTGATGAACCACAATCCTCTATTTTCTTTTTTCGTTTTTATCAGAAAGTCTGTTACAAAGTCCATATCAAGATTTTTAGGTATTTTGTTGTTTGGGAAGTATTCTCCAAAGTAACATGTATCTTTTTCTTGTATTGGGTTAATTGGGAAAAAGGGTTCTGTATGTAATAGATAATAATGCTCGTGAGAACAAAGTAATGCGGTTAATAATATTGGATCTGTATATTGTTTATTTAATTCTAGATAGTCTTCCATACGAGTAAAATGGCGGAAGAGTACATTCTCTCCAGGTGCAATTGGTAATACCTTTTTTTCTTGGCCAAAATAATAGTAAGCTCGATAAGATAAATAAATATATTCCGCACCATAAAAAGATTTAGAACCAATTAATAGTTTATCTTCTAATTCTTTTAATTTTGCGTATCCAAGTGTTCTAGATTTATTTTTTTTGCCTTTTTGGTAACCAAATAGATCTAGGAACTGTGATTTTAACATGTAGGGCTGATGATGGAGCATAAATGTAAATAGATTATGATAATGCTTCATGATGAATAAATGTAATTCATCACTTAATTTTCTCTTATGTGGATCTTCCTGAATTTCATGTAAGTGTAAGATATAGGGTGAATTCGTATTATCCATAATTTCATGTACTGTATAAAAAGTATGTGGAACAATAAATGTTGGTTGTATTGCCATGTTTTTTCCTCCTATAGTTGTTCATATCCGGATAAAAATGTTTTTGCAAATTCTTGTTTTTGTTGAATATCAATTTCTTTGTAATTACGTGTTGTCACCTCTATGGCAATGTAACCGCTATGCGCTTCACTATAGACGGCCCCATCGGGCGTTGGCTGGAATTTTCCTTGTGGATGGGACTCTACTATTCTTTTTTTGAAATCGTTGTATCTGAGGTCTTTTTGAGCTTCTGAATGCAATTGTTTTTCTGTTTTCCATGTTTTTCTTGTTTCTTTTGGTAGAGAGATGTATTTTTCAGAGAGACGAATATCATGTTTAGCGTTATTTATACCGGTTTTATATTGATACTCTTTTCCCTCTTTCTTAAACTTTTCTATCCCTTTTTCCCCTAAAACAATTTTTCCTGTACGTTCTTCTAAATATTCGCTATGACAAAGTTTTTTTAGACGATCTCCTTTGATGTTATATTCTCTTTCCATTTGTTCTCTGGTAGCTGTTCCAGTTTTCCAAAGCATATCCATGCCTTCAATTTCTTTTGTTTTTAGAATCCTTATATGTTTCCGTGGCGCGGCCATAGGGATGCCTCCTGTCTTTGCTATATTTGTGCATTTAATTATTTGGGAATCCATAGCGAAGCTATGTGTCTTCGCTATGTGTACATTTACACATGTTCACATCGTTCATTTTTTATTAAATAAACATTTGTTTAAAAATGTTTATTTAATTTCATTCAAAAAAGCGAAAGCTGACTTTGAATGAACCAATCTAATAGCAAAGCTATAGATTGGAAAATACAAAATGTGATGCGAAGCATGACATTTTGATCAAACAAATAAAAATGCCGGAAGGCGATTTTATTTGTCTTTTTCTAAGAAGCGTCAGCTGATTTAGAAAAAGAATCTGGACAGATGCGAAGCATTCTGGCCAGGAAGTCCCGCAGGGCAAAATCCGCCTGAAGACCATTCACTCGGCTTGCCGAGCTTGTTTTTGGTTCAAGCGCAGCGAGAATCAAAAATGAATGTGTCTGACCGCAGGCATGGAAAAGCGTCAGCTTTTATCATGCCAAGGCAGGCGGATTTTGCCCTGCTTGAATCTTGCAGGACGTAGGACGGCAAGATGATCAGTGGAATGCTCTTGAACTTCCCGATTTAAAGCCGTTAAGGCGATAAATCGGGCTCCCTGGAGGGGAGAATATGTACTTGATTCTATGTGATACCGCATAGAATCTGATTTAACTATATTATACAATATATTCATTTGAATATAAGGGATTTTATAATAGGGATACATGAGAGAATAGCTAGACAAGGGATGATCACGGAGTCCGTAACGTTTATGCCGCGAAAGTCACTTGACCATGAGGGGCACCCTCATGCAAACTCATCAGAGGTGGCCCCAGAAGGGCGGTTTTTGCCCGCTGGGGTTATCTTTGGGAGTTTGAGGGTGTAGAGGCTCGTGGTCAAGTGAATCGTGGAATAAAAAGTGTAGGACGGGACCCCAGGAAAGGGCAAAAATCAAAAGATATATTAGAATTTAAAATTAAAGATCCTAAATAAGAGACTATTATTAGTAGAAAAAGACTTATCCTTTATAAATAAGGACAAGTCTTTTTCTTTTTCTATCAAAAACTAAAAAATATAAATAATTTTACCAATGTTTGCGATTACTATGACAACAAACAATAAAACATTTACATTTTTTATGTTTCCACCAGTCGCTATGATGTCTACACTTACAAGAATCATTATCACGTTTGTGTTTCCACCAGTCGTTATGATCCTCACATTTATTAGAATGACTACTATGTTTCCAACAATCATTACTCCAACTCATTTTTATACCTCCTCTCGAACAAGAGTTATATTATTTTATGTTTTAATAGAGAAAATGCTTGTTTGCTAACCTATATAGAATTTCACAAAAAAACTATGAATATTTATTAGTAGGTAGTTAACATAACGCCTTATTATCGGTAGCAACTCTTTTCATAGAATCCTTGTAAATACAAGGATTCTTCTTTTTTGTCTTGTCATCTCTTATACAGGATTTTATACATCGTTGATAGGGCGGGAATCAGTGGTATCCTCTTTACTCTTTTTTTGCATAAAATCTTGTATATAGAAAAAAGATTTTGATGTGGGTATTGGGATGGGATGAGTATTCAATTTTAAAATTTGATCTGTAATAGGAATTATACAAATTGCTTATGTAAAGATTATGGAGATTAATGGTTTGAAAAAAGTAATACGTGAATTATTAGGAAAAAGGGTATATCATCGCTATAGCGAATATATTTTTGAGGTGAGACGCTATGAAGACGCTATATAGTCCCGGCGACGTGGCAGAGCAATTAGGTATTCAATCTAGTACATTACGTAAGTATGCTGATGTACTAGAAAAAGAGGGTTATACTTTTATAAAAAATGAACGTGGCCATAGGAAATATACAGAAAGTGATGTAATGGTGTTTCGTAAGGTTATCAACCTAAAGAATGATACAGACATGACATTAGAAAACGCCACAAAACAAATAGTATCATGGAATCAAGGCGTTGAGGTATTGCCATTAGAGCGACATGAAATTGAGCGCTATGAAGAACCAGATTTTAACGCTACAACGCTACAGATGATGCTTCAAGATCAAAATGAAATCATTGAAAAGCAAAATGAATTACTACAAGAATTAAATAAACGTTTAGTTGAACAAGATCAGCGATTTGCACAAAGAGAATCAGAGTTATTGAGCGCTATACAAACGATACAGGAATCCCAAAGGCTTATAGCGGTGAATACTAGCGAAGACGTAGCGAAGAATCAAAGAAGCGATGAAATGCTTATACAAACAATAAGGGAAGTTCAGGAAGTTAAGAAGATGATTGCAGCAAGTAAAGATAGGAAATGGTATGAGTTTTGGAAATGATTTTTTAAAATTTGTTTAATTATCTCTTGCTACTTCTAAAAAATATAGAAAAATGAATACAAAGGTAAAGCTTAGAGTTATATGGGAATTCTGAGTTTTTTGGGTTATTACTGATAATTTGATTTTATATGAACTAAATTTTAGGAAGAAGGAATAGAAAATGAATAAGAAATGTCCTAATTGTGGTTCTAGAGAAATAGAGGAAGATTTATTAAATGCCCAAGAATGTTTAAAACTTATTAGTACGAATAACCTTTTTAATCAATTTTCAAGAATGGTTGCTGATATTTGTACTGAGTGTGGTAACATTTTATCTATGAAAGTAGAACATCCAGAGTATTTTAGAGTAGATACATAAAAATTATTGATAATACAGATTATGTGGACGAAAAATCCCTTTAGAATAAAGATCTGAAGGGATTTTTTTTCTTTTTTAATTAATGAAATGTGAAAAATAATTGATTTGCTTTAAAAATATTACTTTTTTATTTTATCCGATTTGTACTTGTTGAGTTTGTAATACTTTCAAAGTAAGATCAAGAACAATTTTTTCACGTAATTTGTCAAATTCTTTCTCAGGATATTCATCATAATGTTTATCTTGATATTTATCTTGATATTTATCATAATATCTATCATGATTTTTCTCAGGATATTCATCATATTTCGAATCATGATGAACATCATATGATGAATAATCAAGTTCATAAAATTCTGCACTAATTAATTCACAATATGGTTGTTCATTATAGAAAACATTATTTCCAAAGAAGTATTTGTCTAGACGAGGAACATCATTGTTTTTTGGATTAATAAAACGTGCTTTGTTTTCCGAAGAAAAAGCTATAATTGGTAAGGAAAGGAATTCATCTTCAGTTATATCAGCAAAACCAGAGAATCGAACCTTTGCAATTCGATCATGAAGCACGCCATTGCAGTATTTAGCAGCGTATTCAATATTTTTACGAATATAACCTTCTACAAACAATTTTGCTCTTGTTACTTGGAAAAATCCTGTTTCATTAATTGGTTCATATTCAACAGGTACTAGTTTACATTGTGTTAAAAATACATCTTTTAATACTCTCTTAATTTCCACTGCTGGTGGAGAAAGTGGAATTTCCGCTTCTACAACAATTTGAAGTGTTCTTTCTGTTAATACAACTGGAATTTTAACTCTAGGATTGGTTGTAAGAACGGGTATTGCTTCAGTATCAGTGAGTGGAATTCGTGATTCTGATTTAACTTTACAATTCTTATTTTTACTATATTCTTTTTCACTCAATTTAAAAAGCCTCCTCTTGGTTTATGTTTGAGTGTTTTGACATTACTTTAATATGCTATGGAATGTATTTATTTGTGTGAAGGCTCGTATAATAGTGATTTTTCTCATTTTGAAATAGAAAATAGGTTAAAGTAATAAAATCCATATTTTTCTTATGGAATTTTGCTTAGTATATATTTTCGTTAAAATATTGTTAGACTTTTTTATCTTTAAAAATAGATAGTACTAAATAAAATTTTTTGAACCATTTTGAATTGAAAGCATATATTTATAGTGTGGAACAAGCTTTGGACACTTGTTTTGCACTCATAACTTGATCTTCTTTGAAAGAAAAGGGGGATTTACTAGTAAATCCCCCTTTTTGGATTAAATAGATGTTTATATGTTATTTTTTCTTTTTTTATAAGATTAATATATTTATTTTTGTTTGAAAGAAATAATATGAGTCTATAAGTCTAGTTAATTATATAAAAATCGTTATATTAGAAAATAATTATATAAAGAATAAATAAAAAAGATATTCATTACGAATATCTTTTTTATTTATTCTTTGAGTTGTTTTTCGGAGAGAAAATATATTTGCATTCATGATTTTATTGTATGAAATTACTTTATAAAAGGTTAAATTTAGGACTATTTGATTTAACTATTTTATTGTGTTATGAACTACTCGCCACTTAGCAAAGCTTGAAGTGGGAGCTTCTCAGTTCCGCGACGAAAGTAACCTTTCGACTCCCTGAGCGTTACTTCGGGGTGTTCCACCCCTAGATGTCTAACGCATGGTCGCTCTTTTGGTATGGTTCATATTTTACGCAGGAACCGAATGGCTTGGTTTTCGCACTCTATTTTCTTCCTGTAATCTTCTATATCAAGTTATCAAAGAACTTCATATAGCTAGTTTATCAAAATTTTTTGGCTAGGCTAAACCGAAATTCATCTCCCACCTACCGTTGGGCTATGCCCTTCACACGCTTGAGGAAGGAGAATTTTTTCGGGGAATACGTTAAATATGAAATACATCTAGGACATTATCTTTTTCTTCTTTATTAATTTCATGGAGAAAAGTCAACATTTAAAGTGATTTGAATGTAAACTAAATTCAAAGTTTTACATTGGAACTTTTTATTATTAGTTGTATAAAATAGTGTGAGATTAAAAGTGTATTAAGATGAATAATGGTATTTTTTTTCAGATAAAAAGCCTAGTACTACTAGGCTTTTTGTTTATGTAAAATATTTATTTGAATTCTCCACATGTTAACATTTTTTGGAATTAAACATATAATGCAATGAGCATTTATAATATAATCTTGATCGATAAAAAAACACAGCGATTTTTGTGGTTTTTTATTTATTATTTTTATATTTATATATATAAATAATTAGATGTTATATATAAAATATTTTCTTTAATATGGGCTTATATAAGATGGGAATTAGCGGATACATACATATGCCCTATTACATACCTATATTTTATGTCTTGTTTTATACAATATAAATTTTATGAGAAAGAAGGTTTAAAAATATGTATCAAGATTTTAATTCATATTTACCTTTGTATAGAGAGGATACTTATGAATATGATGGTTGTTTAGAACATGAATGTTTGGATAATGAATATCGTGCAACAGATTATAGTTTTTATGTTGGGCAAACAATTGCAGCTCCAGCAAATACACGATATTTTCCCATGGGAACTCCTATATTTATACAGAGGACTTTTGGTCATGGTCAAAATCAAAATGTAGAGGTAATATATCAAAGTCCTTTTGGTTTAAGTACTGTGATTATTTCTGCAATAGAGCTTGATGGTTTTTCTGGAGGTTCATTTCCTTGCCCTAGCCAAAATCGTCCAACACTTCGCATAGGCAGCACTGGACATTGGGTTGTAAAACTTCAAGAATTTCTTCAGAAGTTTGGTTATTATTCAGGAAGAATTGATGGTCAATTTGGTCCTGTAACTGATCGAGCAGTAAGGAATTATCAAAGCAATCGTAGACTTCTTCCAGATGGAATTGTTGGTCCGAAAACTTGGTGTCAGCTTGAACAAGACGGTTTTTCTGGAGGTTCAGGTCCAATCCCTCCCTCTTGCCCTAGCCAAAATCGTCCAACACTTCGCATAGGCAGCACTGGACATTGGGTTGTAGAGCTTCAAAAGTTTCTTCAGAGAACGGGATATTATTTAGGAAGAATTGATGGTCAATTTGGTCCTGTAACTGATCGAGCAGTAAGAAATTATCAAGGAGATCATAGACTTTTGGTAGATGGAATTGTCGGTCCAAAAACTTGGTGTCAGCTTGAGCAAGACGGTTTTATGATTCAAAGAGAAGAAATTTGCCCTAGCCAAAATCGTCCAACGCTTTCGATAGATAGTACTGGACATTTGGTTCAAGAACTTCAAGAATTCCTTCAGAGTATTGGATATTATCCAGGAAGAATTGATGGTCGATTTGGTTCTGTAACTGATCGAGCAGTAAGGCAATATCAAAGAGATCGTGGGCTTTTTGTAGATGGACGTGTCGGTCCAAAAACTTGGTGTCAGCTTGAAAAAGATGGTTTTGGTCCAGTTTGCCCTAGCCAAAATCGTCCAATACTTCGTGGAGGAAGCACTGGATATTTGGTTCAAGAACTTCAAGAATTCCTTCGGAATATTGGATATTATTCAGGAAGAATTGATGGTCAATTTGGTCCTGTAACTGAGCAAGCAGTAAGAAATTACCAAAGAGATCGTGGGCTTGTGGCAGATGGAATTGTTGGTTCAAAAACTTGGTGCCAGCTTGAGAAAGATGGTTTTAGGTAAAAGGATTTTGTTGGGTGTGTTTTAAAGTTTATATATTATTTTAAGAGCCTTATTTATAGGCTCTTTTTTGTATAGTTATAATAAATTTGAGAAACATTATATTTAGTAATTAAAAGGGGTGAGATAAATAATGAATAAAAAGAAAGCATTATTATGTTTGTTAGTGTTTATATTCAGTTATTTTCATTTTGAAAGCTATTCTTATGCCAATATTAATGTTTCGAAAATAAGTAGAGCTGTTTTAAATATTAAAGATATTTCTGGTTTTAATTATAAGGTTTATTTTTTTGCTCCTGAAGAAATTAAGAGTGATTATTATTTTTGTGGTGGAGGTGATGATAAAGTATATGTAGGGGATTATACTTTTGCGATTCAGAAACAAGGTCAGAAAAAAATTAATATGACACCTATTATATTAAAAGGATTTCCTTATAATGAAACCCAAAAATCGGTTTTTTCTATAAAATCAAAATTATATCCTGATCTAATTACAGTTTCACTTGAAATTGATTGCAATACAAAAGTTGGATACTTATATTATGTAAGTAAAGGGGAATTGGTACCATTAAATAGTTCTTTAAATTATGTTTTTCCACCGAGATTTAATCAAAAGAATCAGATAGAAACAATGAATTATAATAATACCGAAGATTTTCCTTGGGTCTTAAGTACTTATGGATTAGATTTAAAAAGTAATTCTTTAAAATTTATAAGTAACAAGTCTTTTTCTTTTAAACAAGGTCAAAAGATGATTGAGAATTGGTAGTTTTATTATGAGTTTATATTGAACTTTATAAGCAATAATTATATTAGAGATTTATAATGAAAAAGAATTATCTGCTTGGTAAATAAAATCTGGTTTTTTATTTAAAAAAGATAAGATATGAAATTGATCTATAAAAGGTATAATTTTATTTATTTGATTTATATTTTATGATGTTTTAAATATGAAATACATCAAGTATATTATCTTTTTCTTCTTTATTGATTCCGATATATTTTAGTGTAATTTGTGGTGTGCTGTGATTAAGTATGTCTTGCAACATAGCAACATCTTTTGTTTGTTTGTAGAACCAATAGCCGAAGGTTTTGCGCATGGTATGAGTCCCTATAGATTCTATACCCGCGAAATCTCCGGCTTTTTGTAATTGTCGATAGGCCTGGATCTTACTAATGGGTTGATTTCCTTTTCGAGAAGGAAATAACCAGTTATTTTCTAGAGTTTGGGCATAGGAATAGACTTCATAAAAAATAGAAGTTAGGTTAATCATGCGTTCTCTTTTTGTTTTTCCTTCTTTGATTTTAAATTCTTTTCTCTTTTTTTGTCTTAGTTTTACTATGGTTTGTGTTTCAAGTTGGAGTAGATCACTTACACGTAGTCCGGTATGAATGCCAACAAGAAAGAGAATATAGTCTCGCTCGGAACAATGACGTTTGAGAGCCCATTTCATATCTTCGATCTGTTCTTTGCTACGGATGGGTTGGACATCAATAAGATGTTGTTTTTTGTTCATGTATTTATGACCTCTTTATTTACAGTGTTTTGAATGTATACTTTTGTTATGTATTTTGAGAATATCAGGAGAATTGTTGAGAAGTCAATGTTTAAGGCGAAATGAATGTAAACTAATATTTATAAGTTTACATTGGAACATTTTATTATTAGTTGTATAAAATAGTGTGAAATTAAAAGTGTATTAAGGTGAAAAAAGGTATTTTTTTTCAGACAAAAAGCTTAGTTTTTACTAGGCTTTTTGTTTAATTTATTCATATTCCATTAAAGAAACTCCTTTCGATTAAAAAACAATTAGTTTATAAGATTTCATGAGAATAAAAGATAAATTACTAAGTTGCACAGAACTTTTATATAAATAAAAAAACCCTCATGTTATAATTGAAAGCGACCAAGCAAATCAATTAGAGAAGAGGGGTTTTTATTGTATATATTCATTTTTAATTACTATAAGAATCATAGCATAAAATGTTTCTCATCTCTAGTTGTAAATGTTAGAAAAGAGGAGAAACATTATGACGAAAATAGTCAATATAGGACATTCTGAAAAAAAATCACGAGTAAGAGAGAATAAAGTTGAAGATTTTTTAGAACAAGCTAATATAGGTTTGTCAGCTGAGCAGCAGCAAGTCTTACTACAGATTCTACATAGTACAACAGGTAACGATTATTTCATTGGTAAGAAGAAAAAACGAACTGATGGGGTGAAGTTCGTGCAAATGATAACAGAGAATATTGATTATTTATGTGAGATTGGTTATTTAACTCAACCAGAGAAAGCTTTTTTATTTGAGCTTTCAAGATTCTTAGAGTTTAAATCAAATGTTGTTGTTGAAAAGAATGATGAGGAAATTAAGCCGAATGCGGCTTCTCCAAGTTATTTAGCTAAAAAATTAGGAAAAACAAGAACTTCTATTTCTAAGATTATGAATGATTTACTTGTTAAAGGGATTTTAGGGGTTGCAGAAACTGGGATAACTACTGAAGATGGACGATCTTGTTCTTCTCGTACTTGGTTTGTTAACCCTAATATATTATGTAATGCACCAAAAGATGATATTGATAGAGCTACACAACAAATATTTGCAAAATCATTAAGAAACATTCAACTTGAAGGAAGCAAAAAAAAGCATAAATTGCCGATATATTTATTTTAAAAAAAAGTGTAATTAACT
>NZ_JBQAGT010000029.1:0-14833 GCF_051916495.1 Bacillus cereus group sp. MYBK216-1 | reverse complement strand
GAACACGGAAGTTAAGCTCTCTAGCGCCGATGGTAGTTGGGACCTTGTCCCTGTGAGAGTAGGACGTCGCCAAGCAACTAAAAACACAAGTCATTTGACTTGTGTTTTTTTATTTCCCATGAAATAGATTTGGTTCCATTAATAAAAAATTTGAAATATAGTAAGGGATTTTTTGAGCAGAAATACTTAGAAATTGATAAATAAATGGATAATCTTCAGAACCATAACTGCCAAGTAAGTCATACCACCAATCTGTTTCATACCTAGAAATCATGCTTAAATTATAGAGCAATAAATAATGAATGAGGAGTTCAGGTAATATTGGCTTAGGATTTCTAGGATCAGTCGTAAGTGGCAAATAATAAGTATTAGTAAGATGTTCATAGTATAAAGGAGTACTGTACATAGGATTCCATGATTGAATGGGCGCTGTAAAAAGTAAATTCGATTCATTAGTCTTCTCAGGTACGTGCTGTATTGATAAATGCTTACAAGATGTTTCAATGTAACGAGAAAATCTCTCTTTAGTCATATGTAATCGATCTAGTAGGTTGACTGAAAAGGAGAGCTCATTTTTAATTGTTGAATCGATTTTATATAAAGTTGATCCTTTTTGACTATAACGAAATAAATTTTGTAATTCTGGAATATTTCCCATTAATTCTAACATGTTAAATTTTTCTGCTTCTAAGTGTTTCATGTGAAACAGTTGTTCTGCAACATGAGTAAATAATCCGTTTTTTTGTACCTTCACCTCATCTTCTAAAAATTGATACCCTTGTTTTTTTCGTTTGCGAGTTGTAACGCCATGAGCTAAAACAGTAGTGGATTCAGGATAGTTAGGGTCAATAGTTAGTAGGCATGCTTTAAAAAGTTGACTAATTCCATAAAATAACAACATTGGTTGAATGGAAAATGGAGCTGTCTTATATAATTCATAATAATTTTTCCCGTGTTCTAAGTAATAAATAAAGGGATAACAATTTTCAAAACTTTTTTTTTCGGCATCCTGAATAGAGGATTTTTCGTAACAACGGGCAAGATAACTTTGTACGTTTTGAGATGAAAAAAAGAAACTTAACTGCTGCCAAGTACAAGATGTTTGATGCATATATTACGCTCCTTTTATTGTCTAAAAATTCTAACATATATATACGTCCTTGACAGTATTTTAACCAATTGATAAGCTACTAATAATAATTTCTGGTATCATAGGGGGAACAATTATGTGGGAATCTAAATTTGTTAAAGAAGGTTTGACTTTTGATGATGTATTACTTGTACCAGCTAGGTCAGATATATTACCAAGAGAAGTAAGTGTTAAAACAGTTTTATCTGAAAGCTTACAGCTAAACATCCCGTTAATTAGTGCAGGAATGGATACAGTAACAGAAGCTGACATGGCTATTGCAATGGCTCGCCAGGGTGGTTTAGGAATTATTCATAAGAATATGTCTATTGAGCAACAAGCAGAGCAAGTTGATAAAGTAAAGCGCTCTGAAAGCGGCGTTATTTCAGATCCTTTCTTCTTAACTCCAGAACATCAAGTATATGATGCAGAACATCTTATGGGAAAATATCGTATCTCAGGCGTACCGGTTGTAAATAATTTAGATGAGCGAAAATTAGTTGGTATTATTACAAACCGTGATATGCGCTTCATCCAAGACTACTCAATCAAAATTTCTGACGTAATGACAAAAGAACAATTAATTACAGCTCCAGTTGGTACTACACTGGAAGAAGCTGAAAAGATCCTACAAAAGTATAAAATTGAAAAACTCCCTCTTGTTGATAATAACGGTGTATTACAAGGGCTTATTACAATAAAAGATATTGAAAAAGTAATTGAATTCCCAAACTCTGCTAAAGATAAGCAAGGACGCTTATTAGTTGGAGCAGCAGTTGGTGTAACAGCGGATGCTATGCTTCGCATCGATGCATTAGTAAAAGCTAGTGTAGATGCAATTGTACTTGATACAGCACATGGGCATTCTAAAGGTGTTATTGATAAGGTAAAAGAAGTTCGTGCTAAATATCCATCACTAAATATTATCGCTGGAAATGTTGCTACTGCTGAAGCAACGAAAGCACTAATTGAAGCTGGTGCAAACGTAGTTAAAGTTGGTATTGGACCAGGTTCTATTTGTACAACACGCGTTGTAGCCGGTGTTGGTGTACCACAATTAACTGCGGTTTATGATTGTGCAACAGAAGCTCGTAAACACGGCATTCCAGTTATTGCTGATGGCGGTATTAAGTACTCTGGTGATATGGTGAAAGCTTTAGCGGCAGGAGCACATGTTGTTATGCTAGGTAGCATGTTTGCAGGTGTTGCAGAAAGCCCTGGAGAAACTGAAATTTACCAAGGTCGTCAATTTAAAGTGTATCGTGGTATGGGTTCTGTCGGTGCGATGGAAAAAGGAAGTAAAGATCGTTACTTCCAAGAAGGCAATAAAAAACTTGTCCCAGAAGGTATTGAAGGACGAGTACCATATAAAGGACCTTTAGCAGATACAGTTCACCAATTAGTTGGTGGCTTACGTGCAGGTATGGGATATTGCGGAGCACAGGATTTAGAATTCTTACGCGAAAATGCACAATTCATTCGTATGTCAGGTGCTGGCTTACGTGAAAGTCATCCTCATCACGTACAAATTACAAAAGAGGCTCCAAACTACTCATTATAATGTCTTATATACAAATAGACAGAGATTTGATATCTCTGTCTATTTTTTTTTGATTATGTTAGAATAACGGTTATGTGAGTACATAGATATTGGGGGTAGCAAAAGTGAAAGGTATGTTTTGCAAAAGATTCATTGCTTTGGTAACAGTGCTTACACTAGCTTGTAGCATTTTTATGCCATATAGCAATGCATCAGCTGAAACAGGAGCCGCTTTAAACATTGAAGCAGGTGCGGCAATTTTAGTAGAAGCGAATTCTGGGAAAATTTTATATCAAAAGAATGCAGATGAATTATTATCCATTGCTAGTATGACAAAGATGATGAGTGAATATTTAGTTCACGAAGCAGTGGATAAAGGAAAACTTAAGTGGGACCAGAAAATTAAGGTTTCTGAATATGCATATAAGGTTTCACAAGATGCTTCATTATCAAATGTTGCATTAGAAAATGGTGGCTCTTATACAGTAAAAGAGTTATACGAGGCAATGGCAATCTTTTCTGCAAATGGTGCAACAATTGCATTAGCAGAAGCAATTGCAGGTAAAGAAGTAGACTTCGTAAAAATGATGAATGATAAATCGAAAGAACTAGGGTTGAAAAATTATAAATTTGTCAATTCTACAGGTTTAACGAATAAAGATTTAAAGGGAATGCATCCTGAAGGAACAACAGCGGATGAAGAAAATAAAATGTCTGCAAAGGATGTTGCAACTTTAGCACAACATTTAATTAAAGATTATCCAAAAGTGTTAGATACAGCAAAAATCCCTAAAAAAGAATTCCGTCCAGAAAAAGAGAAGTTTGCAATGTCGAACTGGAACTGGATGTTAAAGGGCTTAGTTAAAGAATATGATGGCGTAGACGGCCTAAAAACAGGCTCAACTCCAGAAGCAGGAGATTGCTTCACTGGTACGGTTGAAAGAAACGGAATGCGTTTTATTTCTGTAGTTATTAAAACAAGTTCTCATACAGCACGTTTTGATGAAACAAAGAAGCTATATGATTATGGATTTGCTAACTTTGAAGTGAAACAAATGTATAAAAAAGGTTCTTCAGTAAAAGGACAAGAAACAGTACGAGTAGAAAATGCGAAAGATAAAGATGTAGCAGTTCAAACGAAACAAGCTATTTCACTTCCAGTGCCAAAAGGAAGTAAAGATGTTTATAAAACGGAATTAAAAGAATCAAGTAAGGGACAAGAAGCACCTATTAAAAAGGGAGCGGCGCTTGGTCAAATGGTAATTACGCCAAAAGATACAAACGACCCTGGATTTTTAACTGGTAAGTCACTGCAAGTGGATCTTGTAACAACATCTGAAGTGGAAGAAGCAAACTGGTTTACTCGTGCTATGCGCGGAATTGGTTCATTCTTTAGTGGTATGTGGAATAGTGCTGTTGATACAGTAAAAGGTTGGTTTTAAAAGCTCCTCATGATAGGAGCTTTTTTTTATTCCTATTTTTCATACCGACTTTATGAAAAAGTAGTAGACAAGCATCTGATAGTTAGTGGTAGAATGTAAGAGTATTCTTAATTTTCGCCTTTAACGGGGGAAAGCAATTCACCTAGGGGGGTTTTTGTACATGACAAATGTAACAGGGACAGAACGTGTAAAACGTGGAATGGCAGAAATGCAAAAAGGCGGCGTTATTATGGACGTAGTTAACGCTGAACAAGCAAAAATTGCAGAAGAGGCAGGCGCAGTTGCCGTTATGGCATTAGAGCGTGTACCAGCAGATATTCGTGCAGCAGGTGGCGTTTCTCGTATGGCAGACCCAACAATCGTTGAAGAAGTTATGGGTGCAGTGTCAATTCCGGTTATGGCAAAATGCCGTATCGGTCACCTTGTAGAAGCACGTGTATTAGAATCATTAGGGGTAGACTATATCGATGAGAGTGAAGTATTAACTCCTGCCGATGAAGTATACCATTTAAATAAACGTGATTACACAGTTCCGTTTGTATGTGGTTGCCGTGATATCGGAGAAGCTGCACGTCGTATTGCAGAAGGTGCATCTATGCTTCGTACAAAAGGTGAACCAGGAACAGGAAACATTGTAGAGGCAGTGCGTCATATGCGCCAAGTCAATGCAGAAATCCGTCAAGTTGCAAGTCTACGTGAAGATGAGTTAATGACATATGCAAAAAATACTGGTGCTCCTTATGAAGTACTACTTGAAATTAAACGCCTTGGTCGTTTACCAGTTGTAAACTTTGCGGCAGGTGGTGTAGCAACACCAGCAGATGCAGCATTAATGATGCAACTTGGTGCTGATGGGGTATTTGTTGGATCTGGTATTTTCAAATCAGAAAACCCAGAGAAATTTGCACGTGCAATCGTTGAAGCAACGACTCATTATGAAGATTACGAACTAATTGCAAGCCTTTCTAAAGGATTAGGTAATGCAATGAAGGGTGTCGAAATTTCAACGTTATTACCAGAACAACGCATGCAAGAGCGTGGATGGTAATTAAAGGAGAACTTTAAAATGGTGAAAATCGGTGTACTAGGTCTTCAAGGTGCAGTTCGTGAACATGTAAAATCAGTTGAAGCAAGTGGTGCAGAAGCTGTTGTTGTAAAGCGTATAGAGCAACTTGAAGAGATTGATGGTCTTATTTTACCGGGCGGTGAAAGTACAACAATCCGCCGTCTTATTGATAAGTATGCTTTCATGGAATCACTTCGTACATTTGCAAAGTCTGGTAAACCAATGTTTGGTACATGTGCAGGGATGATTCTTCTTGCGAAAACACTTATTGGCTATGAAGAAGCACATATTGGTGCTATGGATATTACAGTTGAGCGCAATGCGTTCGGACGCCAAAAGGATAGTTTTGAAGCTGCACTTTCAATTGAAGGCGTGGGTGAAGACTTCGTTGGTGTATTTATCCGTGCGCCGTATGTTGTAGAAGTAGCTGATAATGTTGAAGTGCTTTCTAAGCATGGTGATCGAATGGTAGCGGTAAGACAAAATCAGTTTTTAGCTGCTTCATTCCATCCGGAATTAACAGATGATCATCGTGTGACAGCATACTTTGTTGAAATGGTAAAAGAAGCGAAAATGAAAAAAGTTGTATAAGTAACTTGCAACTTGTATAAGATTATAGTAAATTGATGGTAACAATTTTATAAAATAAGCGTGTTGATAGGAAATAGTAACAAATGTCGTTTCTTATAGAGAGTCGATGGTTGGTGGAAATCGATAGAAACAGTTTGTGAATCCATCCTGGAATGGAATGTGGAATATCTTTTGGATTAGTAAGCATTCCCGGTGAAGAGCCGTTATTTCTACTTGAGAGGAAAGCAGTAATGCTTTCAACTAGGGTGGCAACGCGGGTTAACTCCCGTCCCTTTATATAGGGACGGGAGTTTTTTGTGTTTTATAAAATAAAAGGAGGAGTATATAATGCTTGATATTAAATTTTTACGTACAAACTTTGAAGAAGTAAAAGCAAAATTACAGCATAGAGGCGAAGATTTAACTGATTTCGGACGTTTTGAAGAACTTGATACGAGAAGAAGAGAACTACTTGTTCAGACAGAAGAATTAAAAAGTAAACGTAACGAAGTATCTCAACAAATTTCTGTATTAAAGCGCGAAAAGAAAGATGCAGAAGCTCTAATTTTAGAAATGCGTGAGGTTGGAGAAAAAGTAAAGGATCTTGATAACGAACTTCGTACAGTTGAAGAAGACTTAGAAAGATTAATGTTATCTATTCCAAATATACCTCATGAATCTGCTCCAGTTGGTGAAACAGAGGATGATAATGTAGTAGCACGTACTTGGGGAGAAGTGAAAGAATTTACTTATGAGCCAAAACCACATTGGGATCTTGCTACTGATTTAGGAATTTTAGATTTTGAACGCGCTGGGAAAGTAACAGGAAGCCGCTTCGTATTTTACAAAGGTGCTGGTGCAAGATTAGAGCGTGCTTTAATTAGCTTTATGCTTGATCTTCATACTGATGAGCATGGATATGAAGAAGTATTACCTCCATATATGGTAAACCGTGCAAGTATGACGGGAACAGGGCAACTTCCAAAGTTTGAAGAAGATGCATTCCGTATTGAAAGTGAAGATTACTTCTTAATTCCAACAGCTGAAGTACCTGTAACGAATATGCATCGTGATGAGATTTTAAATAAAGAGCAATTGCCTATAAGATATGCTGCATTTAGCTCTTGCTTCCGTTCTGAAGCAGGTTCAGCTGGGCGTGATACACGTGGTTTAATTCGCCAGCATCAGTTCAATAAAGTAGAGCTTGTGAAGTTCGTAAAACCAGAAGATTCTTATGAAGAGTTAGAAAAATTAACAAATGATGCAGAACGCGTGTTACAATTATTAGAGTTGCCATATCGCGTTATGAGCATGTGCACAGGCGATTTAGGATTTACAGCAGCGAAGAAATACGATATTGAAGTATGGATTCCGAGCTATGGCACATATCGTGAAATTTCTTCTTGTAGTAATTTTGAAGCTTTCCAAGCGAGACGTGCAAATATCCGTTTCCGCCGTGAGCCAAATGGAAAACCAGAACATGTTCATACATTAAATGGATCTGGTCTTGCAATTGGACGTACGGTTGCAGCTATTTTAGAGAACTACCAACAAGAAGATGGTACAATTATAATTCCAGAAGTTCTTCGCCCTTATATGGGAGGAAAAACAGTTATTAAGTAAATTTAAACATTCATCGGTATGAGTGATTGGTAATTATGAGCGTTGTCAGTACTGTAATGTAGGAAGGGGAAAGTAAAATTTTCCTTTCCTCATAATTTATTTTAGTAGGGTTGACTAACTGTTTTTCTTTTGATATTATATTTGATGTCAATATGGAGGTATACCCAAGTCTGGCTGAAGGGATCGGTCTTGAAAACCGACAGGCGGCGAGAGTCGCGCGGGGGTTCGAATCCCTCTACCTCCTCCAGATATAATTGACAACAGCGCATATAAGTGGAGATTGGAGAACTCGTTACCAACACGTAACGAGTTTTTATTTTAAAACCAATCATAAAGTATGGTGTAAGGTAATCTTGTCCTTATTACACACTCATATTCCGATGATTATCTTCATAGATATGAAAGGAGTCAACATGGATCTTATTATACAAACGTTTCCTTTAGATGGAAAAACTTTATATTATGTACAATGTCCTGTCTGTAAGAACAATAGAATTTTAAACAGTGGTGCAAATGTATCACGCATTATTAGTGATGATACATTCCGTAAACTTTGTGGTTGTACTTGTGATGTAAAACCAGCTAAGAGTAAAGTAGAGGCGCCAAAACAAGTTAAAAAAGCGGCTGTAAAGAAAGAAGCAGCTCCAAAACGTACAGGTAAAGTATTAACGGCAGTAATTAACGGTAAAGAAATGACTGTTAAAGAGATTGCTGAAGCATACGATATTAGTACAAGTACTGTTCGTCAGCGCATTAACGCAGGAAAACCTGAGAGTGAAATTATTGCTCCAACAAAGAAGAAGTAATTTAATAGGAAAACCCGTGCATATGCACGGGTTTTTTATTTTACAAGTTTACGTGTTTGTTTTAAAAAATGGCCAATTTTTTTAATGATTGGTTCGATTGAATCACCATCTTTTAAAATATCGTACTCATTAATATTTAAGCGTAATACAGGGCATGAATTAAAGTTGTTAATCCAGTTTTCATAACGTCCATGCATTTCTTTCCAGTACTCAATTGGTGTTTGCTGTTCCATTGGGCGCCCGCGTTCTTGAATACGATCGACAATATCATCGAAAGAACCTTCTAAGTAAATTAATAAGTCTGGATGAGGGAAGTAAGGAGTCATGACCATAGCGTCAAATAAACCTTTGTATGTTTCATAATCAGTTTCCGTCATTGTCCCTTTTTCATGATGCATCTTTGCGAAAATTCCAGTGTCTTCGTAAATGGAACGATCTTGAACAAAACCGCCACCATATTCAAAAATTCTTTTTTGTTCCTTAAATCGTTCTGCTAAAAAGTACACTTGTAGGTGGAAGCTCCAGCGAGTGAAGTCCGCATAGAACTTGTCCAAATATGGATTGGAATCTACTTTTTCAAATGATGTGCGATAACCTAAAGCATTAGCTAATGCAGTTGTCATAGTTGATTTACCCACACCTACCGTTCCGGCGATAGTGATTACTGCGTCATTGGGTATATCATATTTTTGCCTTAAATTCATTATTATTTCGACTCCTTTAAGAGAGTATTTTGAAGGGCAGATAGGATGACGTTTAAATCATCAGGATTTTTTACAAAATCCATATCGTCTCCATTAAATTTCAATACTGGTATTTCTGGATGATCTTTTTTAAAAGCATCCATTGCTGTTTCATAATCTTTTGTGAGCTGTAGTAAGTAATTTGGATCCATGTTTTTTTCAAATTCTCTTCCGCGCATGGCGATTCGTTTTTGCAATGTTTCTAGGCTAGCTGTTAAATAAACAATGACATTTGGCACAGGCATATCTTGTGTAAGGATACGATAAATTTGCATGTATTTGTCATATTGAGAGTCTTTTAATGTGCGGGATGCAAAAATTAAATTTTTAAAGATATGGTAATCCGCTACTACTGGTTTCCTTTGATTCAAATACTTTATGTTAATGTCTTCTAATTGTTTGTATCTATTACAAAGAAAGAACATCTCTGTTTGAAAACTCCATTCGTCGATGTCTTCATAGAACTTTCCTAAAAAGGGATTTTCATCAACAATCTCTTTTAGTAAGTGGAGTTGCATGTGAGTTGAAATTTCCTTCGCAAGTGAAGTTTTTCCAACACCAATTGGTCCTTCAACCGTGATAAATGGTACTCCGGTCACGCTGTTTCCTCCTTTCAATCAGTGATTTACCGTGACTACTAAAAACACAAAACAGAATTATTGTAGCATAAGAGGGAAGCGAGCGGGTTAATTTGATATAAAAAGTTAGAAAATAGATATATGTATTAATTAAATTTTATTTTGGTTGATGATGTTATATTTGCTTTCAATGTAGTTTCCATTATTTTCAAGGCATGTATATTATCTTGGTCGTTGTTAGAGGCGATACAATCCTGTGGTACATACAATGTATAATTTCTCATATGAGCATCATTAGCTGTAAATAGGATACATATATTTCCAGCAACCCCTGTTAATATTAGATTTTCTATTTTTAAATAACCTAGTAATGAATTTAAAGGTGTTTCATAAAAAGCGGAATAATGTGGTTTAATAAAAATGTAATCATCAGAATTTGGAGCAATTTTATGGATTATATTTTCGCTATATTCATTTGTGCAATGAGTAATAAGTTGGTCGATATCAGATCTCCAAAGTTGATAATGGTCATTAACGTAAATTATAGGATAGCCGAAGGATTTCATTTTTTTCTTTAATTGTAAAATAGGGTTTGTTATAGTTTCGCATTTTTTAGCTAGAATGGGTCCGTGGGAAAATTGAAAGTCATTAATCATATCGATAATGAGCAAGGCGGTATTTTTCATATGTAATCCCCTCTCTTTTTTCTTTTAGGGTGGATTGAATTTGTAAAAGTTATCCCCTGTGTAGTAAATGGAAATAAGTGTACTTTATTTGTAATGAAAGGACTATGTTATGAAACAAGATCAAGATATTTATTTTATGCAATTAGCGATAGAAGAAGCTAAAAAGGCAGAGGAAATACAGGAAGTACCAATTGGAGCAGTTATAGTGTTAGATGGTGAGGTAATTAGTGTTGCCCATAATTTAAGAGAAACTGAGCAAAGATCAATAGCTCATGCTGAGTTGCTAGCGATAGATGAGGCATGTAAAAAATTAGGGACATGGCGTTTAGAAGATGCAACATTGTATGTAACATTAGAACCTTGTCCAATGTGTGCCGGTGGAATTGTTTTATCACGAGTGAAGCGAGTTGTATATGGTGCAAGTGATCCGAAGGGCGGATGTGCAGGAACATTGATGAATCTTTTAACGGATGAACGCTTCAATCATCAATGTGAAGTAGTATCTGGTGTACTAGAGGAAGAATGCGGTACGTTGTTAACGAACTTTTTTAGAGAGCTTCGTAAAAAAAGAAAAGCGATAAAAAAATTAGGGGGAAATACTGAGAACTAACGTATTTGCATTTTACAAAGAAACAAGTTATACTGATAATGCCTTTAATAAAGGCAACCGAATATTGGTTTTAACTTTGCCGTGCTAAGCGGGGAGGTAGCGGTGCCCTATACTCGCAATCCGCTCTAGCGAGGCCGAATCCCCTCTCGAGGTTATGTTGCTGTAAGGTCTGCCTTAAGTAAGTGGTGTTGACGTTTGGGTCCTGCGCAACGGGACCCCGTGAACCTTGTCAGGTCCGGAAGGAAGCAGCAATAAGCGGGTCTTCTCGTGTGCCGCAGGAGTGCCTGAACCGAGCTAACTGCTTGAGTAACGCTTATGGTACGTAATCGACGGAGGGTGCACGGCAGTTATATATGTATACAAAACTCACCTTAATAAAAAGGTGAGTTTTTTGTATAGAAAATAACTTTTGGAATCTATAAACAGAATGGGTTATAATAAATGAGATAATAACCTTTGAGGGAGGCCGTATTTTCGTGTCATACCAAGCGTTATACCGAACATGGAGACCGCAAAAGTTCGAAGATGTAGTCGGTCAAAAGCACGTGACAAAAACGTTGCAAAATGCCCTTCTTCAAGAGAAAGTTTCACATGCTTATTTATTTTCTGGTCCGAGGGGAACAGGAAAAACAACAATTGCAAAAGTATTTGCAAAAGCAATTAACTGTGAACATGCTCCGGTAGCTGAACCTTGTAATGAATGTCCTTCTTGTTTAGGAATTACACAAGGATCCATTTCAGATGTATTAGAAATTGATGCGGCTTCAAATAACGGTGTAGATGAAATTCGAGATATTAGAGATAAAGTAAAATATGCTCCAAGTGCTGTAGAATATAAAGTATACATTATTGATGAAGTTCACATGCTTTCTATGGGTGCATTCAATGCGCTTTTAAAAACCTTAGAAGAGCCGCCAGGACATGTTATCTTTATTTTGGCGACAACAGAACCTCATAAGATCCCACCTACAATCATTTCACGTTGTCAGCGCTTTGAATTCCGAAAAATATCAGTGAATGATATTGTTGAGAGATTATCAACGGTCGTGACAAATGAAGGTACGCAAGTGGAAGATGAAGCATTACAAATTGTTGCACGTGCTGCCGAAGGTGGTATGCGTGACGCGCTTAGTCTTATTGATCAGGCTATATCTTATAGTGATGAGATTGTTACGACAGAAGACGTATTGGCCGTAACAGGATCTGTTTCTCAGCAATACTTAGGAAATTTAGTAGAGTGCATACGTGAAAATGATGTATCAAGAGCATTGCAACTCATAGATGAAATGATGAGTAAAGGGAAGGATCCAGTTCGTTTTATGGAGGATTTCATTTACTATTATCGTGATATGCTTTTATATCAAACTTCACCGCAACTAGAACATATGTTGGAACGAGTAATTGTAGATGATCAATTCCGTAAGTTGAGTGAAGAAATGCAACCGGAAGTGATCTATGAGATTATTCATACCCTTAGTAAGGGACAACAGGAAATGAAGTGGACAAATCATCCGCGTATTTTCTTAGAAGTTGTTATGGTGCAATTGTGTCAACAGTTTATGATGCAAGCAAATGGTACAGATCGTTTGCAAGCAATTATGAACAGGATGCAGCAACTGGAGAAAGAGTTAGAGCAAGTCAAAAAGAACGGTGTGCCAGCTGGTGTACAACAAGAAGTAAGAGAGACACGTGCAACACCAAAACCGGTACGAACAGGAAGTATGAAAATTCCTGTCGGACGTGTAAATGAAGTATTAAAACAAGCGAAGCGTCAAGATTTAGAACAATTAAAAGCTGTATGGGGTGAGTTGTTAGGAAGACTCAAATCATATAACAAAGTAGCGTTTGCCGTTTTACTAGAAAATAGCGAACCGGTGGCAGCTTCAGATGACACTTACGTTTTAGCATTTCAATATGAGATTCACTGTAAGATGGCGAGCGAAAATCGAGAAGCTATGGATACAGTAGAACAAGCTTTATTTGAATTGCTAAGTAAAAGGTTAAATATGATTGCCATTCCCAAAAGTGAATGGGGTAAAATCCGTGAAGACTTTTTACAACGTGAAGGTGGAGAGTCTGAAGAAAGTCCGGAGAAAAAGGAAGACCCTCTTATAGAAGAGGCAGTGAAATTAGTAGGGCAAGAACTCATTGAAATAAAAGAGTAATAATAATTAGGAGGAATTAATTATGATGCGTGGCGGAATGGGAAATATGAATAACATGATGAAACAAATGCAAAAGATGCAAAAGGACATGGCGAAAGCACAAGAAGAGCTTGGTGAAAAAACAGTTGAAGGTACAGCTGGCGGCGGAATGATTACAGTTATCGCAAATGGTCACAAGCAAATTCTTGAAGTGAAGATTAAAGAAGAAGTTGTAGATCCAGAAGATATCGAAATGTTACAAGACTTAGTGTTAGCTGCAACAAATGATGCGCTTAAAAAGGCTGATGAGCTTTCAAACTCTACAATGGGTAAATTTACAAAAGGCTTAAACTTACCGGGTGGAATGTTCTAGGAGGATATTGATACATGCATTATCCAGAACCAATATCAAAACTAATCGATAGTTTTATGAAGTTGCCAGGTATCGGACCGAAAACAGCGGTTCGATTGGCGTTTTTCGTATTAGATATGAAAGAAGATGACGTGTTAGGTTTCGCGAAAGCACTTGTAAATGCGAAGCGAGATTTAGCGTACTGTTCTGTATGCGGACATATTACTGATCGTGATCCTTGTTATATTTGTAATGATTCACATCGAGATCAATCAGTTGTTTGTGTCGTGCAAGAACCGAAAGATGTAATCGCGATGGAAAAAATGAAAGAGTATCAAGGTGTATATCATGTGTTACGTGGTGCGATTTCTCCTATGGAGGGAATTGGACCGGAAGACATTAATATCCCACAACTCTTAAAGCGACTACATGATGAAACCGTACAAGAAGTGATATTAGCAACAAACCCTAATATTGAAGGGGAAGCTACAGCCATGTATATCTCCCGCCTCTTAAAACCTACAGGCATTAAAGTAACTCGTATTGCGCATGGTCTGCCAGTTGGTGGAGATTTAGAATATGCAGATGAAGTGACACTATCCAAAGCGTTAGAAGGTCGCAGAGAAGTATAAGAGGAGAAACAAAAATGTTCTTTCAAAAAAAGGGTAAATTGCGTAAAGAGTATGACGATAAGTTAATTGTACTTTTGGAAAAAGTGAAGAATGAGTGGTTACGTCAGAAGAGAATGGTCGAACAAAGTGTAGAACCGTCTCAAGATGTCATTTGTTCTTTGAAAATAGCAGAGGCGAAATATTTCTTTTTGTTGAAAGAAGCAAAGCGTCGTCCTGTAAAAATGGAACAATGGTAAAGGGTTCTGCTTTCTAAGCAGGCCTTTTTATTTTATTTGTTAAATGCTGAGTTATTGTTTTATTTAGTTTATATGAAAGGGATGCCACTTATGATAACTGTTCTTTTTTATTGTCTTGTCCCATACAAATAGATGTATAGGTCATTCATAAGGAGGAAAAAATGAATTCTACAATTATTATTGTTGGCATTCTTACTTTAGTATTTATTTTTCTTGTTTTTGGTGTTGCCTCTAAGCCATTACGTTTTATAGGTAAGGTGATTTTTCATGTTACTTTAGGAATAGCGTTGCTTTTTATCGTAAATGTTATAGGGACATATTTTGATTTTCATATCCCGATTAACATGGGTACAGCAGCAATAACGAGTTTATTAGGCCTACCCGGTGTGGCAGCATTAGTGATTATTAAGCTTTATATCATGCCAAGATAAAATTATTTTGGCATTTTTTTTAAAAGTGTTGACTATTAAATGATTAATATGGTAAATTAATAAGCGTCGTCAGCAGCGAAAGAAAAAAACTGTTGACAGATTTAACGAGAAATGTTAAATTATAAAAGTCGCTAAAACGCGATGTTGAACTTTGAAAACTAAACGAAACAAACAACGTGAAACGTCAATTTTTATTTTAGATGCTAGACAAACTAACTTTATTGGAGAGTTTGATCCTGGCTCAG
>NZ_JBQAGT010000028.1:0-15761 GCF_051916495.1 Bacillus cereus group sp. MYBK216-1 | reverse complement strand
CGCAGGTTCAAATCCTGTCCCCGCAACCAAATGGTCCCGTGGTGTAGTGGTTAACATGCCTGCCTGTCACGCAGGAGATCGCCGGTTCGACCCCGGTCGGGACCGCCATTTCATATAAAGAAAAGAACGAAACAAGTTGTTTCGTATTTTTTTATTTGTTTTAACAAAAAACTAATAAAGACAGTCAAACTATCCTTAGGACAACTCCTAAGGACTTTTTTATATATTCAAAACCTGTATAATAAAGAGCAGAGAACATTGTGAGTAAAGTAGGTGAAATCTGTGAGTAAGTATGAAGTAACAACAAAATCTTCTGAGGAAACACAAAGGTTATCAGAAAAACTAGGTGAGCTCGTAGAGGCACAAGATGTAATTATTTTAGAAGGAGATCTTGGAGCTGGTAAGACGACTTTTACAAAGGGATTAGCAAAAGGTCTTGGAGTGAAAAGAGTTGTAAATAGTCCTACCTTTAATATCATCAAAGAATATAAAGGAAGATTACCGCTATATCATATGGACGTGTATCGCTTAGCAGAAAGTGAAGAGGACTTAGGCTTTGATGAATATTTCTACGGTGAAGGAATTACGGTAGTAGAATGGGCTCATTTAATAGAAGCATATTTACCGAATGAAAAGTTACAAATTAGTTTATTCCATGCTGGAGATGACACAAGAAAAATTATACTCGAGCCAATTGGAGATCGCTATATTAGATTATGTGAGGAGCTATTACAAGATGAAAGTACTAGCAATTGATACTTCAAATTACGTAATGGGTGTATCCCTTATTGAGGAAGGAAACGTAATTGGGGAAATCATTACAAATTTAACAAAAAACCATTCTGTACGTCTTATGCCAGCTGTAGAGAAACTGTTAAAAGAGTGTGGCGTAAAACCGAAGGAATTAACTAAAATCGTTGTAGCTGCTGGACCTGGATCCTATACAGGTGTTCGCATAGGCGTGACAGCGGCGAAAACATTAGCTTGGTCACTTCAAATACCAATTGTAGGTGTATCAAGTTTAGAGGTAGTAGCTGCAAACGGTGCTAACTTTAACGGATTAATTTGTCCTTTATTTGATGGAAGACGTGGGCAAATTTATACTGGGTTATATACATATGAAGGAGAGCAGTTAACTTCAATAGAAGAAGACCGAATTATTCTTATTGTAGACTGGTTGCAAATGTTAAAAGATAAAGGACAGCCTGTTTTATTTATCGGTAACGATGTTAAATTGCATAAAGAAACAATTATAGAACATTTAGGTGATCAAGCTGTATTCGCTCCATTTACTAAAAATAACCCAAGACCAAGTGAGCTAGCATTCTTAGGATTACAAAAAGAAGAACAAGATGTGCATACGTTTGTTCCAAGCTATCTTCGTTTAGCTGAAGCTGAAACAAAGTGGTTAGAAAGTCAAAACAAGTAGGAGCTTGCAGAAGATGGATATGATATTTAGAAAGATGGAGCTTGATGATATTGCTCAAATTGTAGCTATTGAAGAAGCGTCTTTTTCAACTCCTTGGACTGCAGATGCCTTTCACCGTGAATTAACGATGAATGAACATGCACATTATATTGTGTTAGAAAAAGATGGTCGTGTAATCGGGTATTGTGGATTGTGGATAATTATTGATGAATCACATATAACAAATATAGCTATTTTGCCAGAATACCGAGGTCAAAAGTTAGGAGATGCCCTATTGAAAGCAGTTATTTCTGAAGCGAAAGAACTAGGGGTAAAAACAATGACACTTGAAGTACGTGTATCAAATGAAGTAGCAAAGCAGTTATACAGAAAATACGGATTTCAAAATGGTGGGATTCGTAAACGATACTATGCAGACAATCAGGAAGATGGTCTCGTAATGTGGGTGAATATATAATGGAAAAAAATACGATTATACTTGGTATTGAAACAAGTTGTGATGAAACAGCAGTAGCAGTTGTTAAAAATGGAACGGAAATTATTGCGAATGTCGTTGCATCACAAATTGAAAGTCATAAACGTTTTGGCGGCGTTGTACCAGAGATTGCATCCCGTCATCATGTAGAAGAAATTACAGTTGTGTTAGAAGAAGCTTTAAAGGAAGCAAACATCACATTTGATGATATTGATGCAATTGCTGTAACAGAAGGTCCTGGTTTAGTAGGAGCACTTCTAATTGGAGTAAATGCAGCGAAGGCAGTAGCGTTTGCACATGATATTCCGTTAGTCGGTGTTCATCATATTGCTGGTCATATTTATGCGAACCGTTTAGTAAAAGAAGTTCAATTCCCGTTATTATCACTTGTTGTATCTGGTGGGCATACAGAACTTGTTTATATGAAAGAACATGGTTCATTTGAAGTAATTGGTGAAACACGAGACGATGCAGCTGGAGAAGCATATGATAAAGTAGCTCGTACGTTATCTATGCCATATCCAGGTGGTCCTCATATTGATCGCCTTGCACATGAAGGAGAACCGACAATTGATTTGCCTCGTGCATGGCTAGAACCGGATTCATATGATTTTAGCTTTAGTGGATTGAAATCAGCAGTTATCAACACTGTGCATAATGCAAAACAACGCGGTATAGAAATTGCGCCAGAAGATTTAGCGGCAAGTTTCCAAGAAAGTGTAATAGATGTACTTGTAACGAAAGCAGCTCGTGCAGCAGAAGCTTATAATGTAAAGCAATTACTTCTTGCTGGTGGAGTAGCTGCTAATAAAGGACTTCGTGCGCGATTAGAAGAGGAATTTGCACAAAAAGAAAACATTGAATTAATTATTCCGCCGCTATCTTTATGCACAGATAATGCAGCGATGATTGCAGCGGCAGGGACAATTGCTTATGAACAAGGTAAGCGTGCAACATTAGCCTTAAATGCAAATCCAGGATTAGATATTGAAGCATAGTTATGCACATAATTAACCACAGGTTGTGGATAAAACCCATATTGTCTGTTGATAATATGGGTTTTATTGTGTATATAAAATGTTGATAACTTTTTTGTTGATTGTGGATAATGTGGAAAAGTTATTTTAAGGTTTATTTTATAAAGGTGGATATGTGTATAAACTTGTGGATAAATAGGGTGATGTCAGACCTTTGAATTTGTTCTTTTTCGGGAAATAAAAGGCAAGAAGATATCCCCGAAAAACATTTTGAAACATCACCCCATTATAGAAGATGCTAATATTGTCAATCTTTGTCGTTAAATCGATATTTCGTGTCAAATTGTTAATATATATAGGGTTACGATAGATATATTTGAAAAATCGTTAGTATATTCTAAGTTACGATTGATATACTCAAAAAATTGTTTCTGTATTAAAAGAAAAGAAGATGTCGCATAGTCAAAAATCCTGACTTATGAGACATCTTCTTTATTTAAATATGCTTATACATGCAGCTCTTCCCATTCTGCCATACAAGTTTCAAGTTGTTCTTGTAGCGTTTGCTTTTTAGTTGTAATTTCACTAGCTTTTTCATAATCTGCATATATTTCTGGTAAGCAAAGTTGATCTTCTAACGTAGCAATTTCTTCTTCTAATTCTAATATACTTTGTTCTAGCTCTTCAATTTTTCTAGTGCGTTGACGCTCTAGTTTTTTACGCTCTTTTTCTTCTAAATAATTTAATTTCTCTTGTGCAACCACCTTTTGAACAGGAATGTCACTTTCTTGCTGTTCAAGTTCTGCACGTTCAATCATTTCATTTTTCTTTTCAACGTAGTAATCGTAATCCCCTAAATATTCCTGTGCACCTTCTGTTGATAACTCAACCACAGTCGTTGTTACACGGTTAATAAAGTAGCGGTCATGTGAGACGAATAGAAGAGTCCCTGGGTAATCAATTAAAGCATTCTCCAAAATTTCTTTACTATTTAAATCAAGGTGGTTCGTAGGCTCATCTAGAATTAATAAATTTGATTTTTGCATCATAAGTTTTGCAAGAGCTAATCGAGCTTTTTGTCCACCACTAAGGGAAGATACTGGTTTCAGTACATCATCTCCTGTGAATAAAAAATTCCCGAGTATAGTACGGATTTCTTTTTCAGGTTGCAGTGGATATTCATCCCATAGTTCATTTAAAACCCGTTTAGAAGATGTTAAGTTTGCTTGTTCTTGATCATAATAACCAACAGATACATTTGATCCGAAAGAAACATCACCATTTAATAGTGGTAACTTATTCACAATAGACTTTAATAATGTGGATTTCCCAATTCCATTTGGACCAACTAAAGCAACACTATCTCCGCGAGTTAAGCGCATAGTTACATGTTCAATTATAGGGTTCTCATCATAGCCGATGGTTGCATCATTTACTTGTAAAACATCATTTCCACTTTGCTTTTCAATATCGAAGTGGAATGATGCTGACTTAGAATCCCCTAATGGTCTCGTTAATAATTCCATTCTGTCTAGTTGTTTACGGCGACTTTGAGCCCGTTTCGTTGTAGAAGCGCGAGCTATATTCTTTTGAACGAAGTCCTCAAGTTTTGCGATTTCATCTTGTTGTTTTTCGTAACGTTTCATTTCTTGCTCATATAATGCTGATTTTAAGTCTAAATATTTACTGTAGTTACCAACAAATCGTCTGCTTTCTTTATTCGAAATTTCATATACTTGTGTAACGAGTTTGTCTAAGAAATAACGGTCATGTGAAACGATTAATATTGCGCCAGGATAACCTTGTAAATATTGCTCAAGCCACGTTAATGTTTCGATGTCTAAATGGTTTGTAGGCTCATCCAAAATAAGTAAGTCTGGTTTTGTTAATAATAATTTCCCGAGAGCTAATCTTGTTTTTTGCCCGCCGCTTAAAGTAGAAATCGTCGTCTGGTGCGTTTCAACTGGGAAGCCAAGGCCGCTTAAAATGGAGCGAATATCCGCTTCATATTGATATCCACCTTGATCTTTATAATTGAGTTGCAATTGGTCATACTCAGCTAACAATCTTTCATATGTAGCTTCGTTTGAAAAGTTTTCTTCTTTTCCCATTTCTTGCTCAAGCCTTCGAAGTTTTGTCTCCATTTGCTGTAAGTGGGTAAAGACGGTTAGCATTTCATCCCAAATTGTTAAAGACGTTTCTAGTCCAGTATTTTGAGCTAAATATCCGATTGAGACATCTTTTGGTTTTATAATTTCGCCACCATCATGAGATAATTCACCAGCGATTATTTTTAATAATGTAGATTTTCCTGCTCCATTCCTTCCAACTAATGCGATACGATCTTTTGTTTGTACTTCCAATTTTATGTTTGCCAGAATTGTTTCTGCACCGTATAATTTCGAAAGCGCGTTTACTTGTAATAAAATCAATGTTTTCACCTCAAATAATTTCTTAACTTTGCCATGTTTATATTTCTCAATCATACTAAAAATAGTGTATAGTTTAAAATAAAGAGAGAATACTTCTTCTCTTTATTATACAAGGAATTTAATGAGTGCTAAACTTCTGTATTTGATTAAAGTATATGAATAATGATAGGAAGAGAGGAGAGGTCATATGGATCAGCAAAAGATTCCACAAGCCACTGCTAAAAGATTGCCTCTATACTATCGATTTATCCAAAACTTATCTCTTTCTGGTAAGCAGCGTGTTTCATCGGCCGAATTGAGTGAGGCAGTAAAAGTAGATTCCGCAACAATACGAAGAGATTTTTCGTATTTTGGAGCGTTAGGGAAAAAGGGATATGGATATAACGTAAATTATTTATTATCATTTTTCCGCGAAACACTTGATCAAGATGATATAACACGTGTAGCACTTATTGGAGTAGGTAATTTAGGGACCGCTTTCTTACATTATAATTTCACGAAAAACAATAATACAAAAATTGAAATGGCATTTGATGTTAGTGAAGAGAAAGTTGGAACAGAAATCGGGGGCATTCCTGTATATCATTTAGATGAATTAGAAGAGAGATTATCAAATGATATACAAGTGGCAATATTAACAGTACCAGCCACAGTAGCGCAAGCTGTAGCAGATAGATTAGCTGAAACGAGCGTGCACGGTATTTTGAATTTCACACCAGCGCGATTAAACGTATCAGAGAATATTAGAATTCATCATATTGACTTAGCTGTAGAGTTACAAACATTAGTTTACTTTTTGAAAAACTATCCACAATAAAACGCAGAGGAAGCGACCTCTGCGTTTTATTATTGTTTCTTCTTTGTGAATTTAACTAATATAAGGCGAAGTGCCAAATTAAAATCAATTGTTGCCATAACTGCAAATAGTATTGTCCACATATTCCAGATTGTATCTGTCACGTTCGTAATGGCCAAGCGTGTAAAGATACATCCAAGAAGGAAGTATAGTGCAGCCATGAACAATGGTGAGTTTCTCATACAAAAAATCCTCCGATAAAGCCTTGCATTTTTTCAGCTTCTTTAATCATTTCTTGAATTTGCTCATTGCTCATAAAAATTTGCCCAATAGCAACTAATGTATTCATCGCAACATGAGCTGCAATCGGAACGATAATACGTTTCGTCTTCACATATAAGAAGGCGAATACGAGCCCCATAGCAGTGTATACCAATAAGTGAGTAAAATCAAAATGAATTGCTGCGAATACAAGCGAACTAATGATAGCTGCAATAAAGAAGTTAAACTTCTTATAAAGTGCACCAAATAAAATTTTTCTAAATACGATTTCTTCTAAGATAGGTCCGATTATAGATACGACAATAAGGAACCAAGGTGTCGTTCTTGCAATTTCCATCAGTTTCATTGTATTTTCTGAACCTTGCTTAATTCCTAGTAGCTGCATCTCGATCATACCGGCAACTATTTGTGAAAAGAAAGCTAAGAAGAACCCGATGAAAATCCATCCAATAGTAGCTGGGACAGAAGAGCGCATTGCATCTAAATGCCTGTCACGAATATCTGTTCTAAGTAACCAAAGTATGATACATAATGCAACAAAGAAGCTAATAATTGCCCAGTGTCCCATTATGATTTGTCCTTTTTCCTCAATGGTAAATCCTCTATTATCATAGAGTCCTGTTTTTAGGAGAAGTGGTAATCCAACAACGCCAGATAACTGCATTAAAATGTATGTAACGATAATCCACCAGTATTGTTTCTTCAAATGGTTTAACCATCCTTTCTAACTCTAGTGTATGAGATAAGGTAGGATAACATGTAAATATGTTATCTACGATATAAACTTTCATTCGAATTATGATTTTTTTGTAAATCTTTATTTGAAATTAAAGTAGGAGACAGGAAAAAGTTGTACGTTTAGCGAAAACAACTTAGGGTGTCTTTCATATTGTAACATACGAGTAGGGGAAACAACGATTCATATAGTAAAGGCGGTATTCTATATAGAAAGTTTATATAGTAATTTGCGAAAAAATTATGATTTTTTTACTTGCAAAAGAAATTGAGATTATTTATTATTATAAGTGTGTTAGCACTCGGATGACTTGAGTGCTAATAAAAGAAATTTACATAACAAAATGAGGAGGTTATTGTTCATGCTAAAGCCATTAGGTGATCGCGTTGTAATTGAGCTTGTTCAAGCAGAAGAAAAAACAGCAAGTGGTATTGTATTACCAGATACTGCAAAAGAAAAACCACAAGAGGGTAAAGTTGTTGCAGTAGGTACTGGTCGAGTGCTTGAGAATGGTGAGCGTGTTGCTTTAGAGGTAGCAGCAGGTGATCTTATCATCTTCTCAAAATATGCAGGTACTGAAGTGAAATATGAAGGTACAGACTACTTGATTTTACGTGAAAGTGACATTTTAGCAGTTATCGGTTAATTATATAAATCTTAAAAAATCCAAGGGGGTCAATTATTATGGCAAAAGATATTAAATTTAGTGAAGAAGCACGTCGTTCGATGCTTCGCGGTGTCGACACTCTTGCAAACGCAGTAAAAGTAACACTTGGACCAAAAGGTCGTAACGTTGTACTTGAGAAAAAATTTGGTTCACCACTTATTACAAATGATGGTGTAACAATCGCAAAAGAAATCGAATTAGAAGATGCATTCGAAAACATGGGTGCGAAGTTAGTAGCAGAAGTTGCTAGCAAAACAAACGATGTAGCTGGTGACGGAACAACAACTGCAACTGTATTAGCGCAAGCTATGATTCGTGAAGGTCTTAAAAACGTAACAGCTGGTGCGAACCCAATGGGTCTTCGTAAAGGTATCGAAAAAGCTGTTACTGCTGCAATTGAAGAATTAAAAACGATTTCTAAACCAATCGAAGGAAAATCTTCTATCGCACAAGTAGCTGCTATTTCTGCAGCTGACGAAGAAGTAGGTCAATTAATCGCTGAAGCAATGGAGCGCGTTGGTAACGACGGCGTTATTACTTTAGAAGAGTCTAAAGGATTCACAACAGAATTAGACGTAGTAGAAGGTATGCAATTTGATCGTGGATATGCATCTCCTTACATGATTACTGATTCTGACAAAATGGAAGCAGTTCTTGATAACCCATACATCTTAATCACTGACAAAAAGATTTCTAACATTCAAGAAATCTTACCAGTATTAGAGCAAGTGGTACAACAAGGTAAACCACTTCTTATCATTGCTGAAGATGTAGAAGGCGAAGCTTTAGCTACATTAGTAGTGAACAAACTTCGTGGTACATTCAACGTAGTAGCTGTTAAAGCTCCTGGATTTGGTGACCGTCGTAAAGCAATGCTAGAAGATATCGCAATCTTAACAGGTGGCGAAGTAATCACTGAAGAATTAGGCCGTGACTTAAAATCTGCTACAGTTGAATCTTTAGGACGCGCTGGTAAAGTTGTTGTAACGAAAGAAAATACAACTGTAGTTGAAGGTGTAGGAAGCACAGAACAAATCGAAGCTCGCATCGGTCAAATCCGTGCGCAATTAGAAGAAACAACTTCTGAATTCGATCGTGAAAAATTACAAGAGCGTCTTGCAAAACTTGCAGGTGGCGTAGCGGTAATTAAAGTAGGTGCAGCAACTGAAACTGAGTTGAAAGAACGCAAACTTCGCATTGAAGATGCACTTAACTCAACTCGTGCAGCAGTAGAAGAAGGTATCGTTGCAGGTGGTGGTACTTCACTTATGAACGTATACACAAAAGTAGCTTCTATCGTAGCTGAAGGTGACGAAGCAACAGGTATCAACATCGTACTTCGCGCACTAGAAGAGCCAGTTCGCCAAATCGCAATCAACGCTGGTCTAGAAGGATCTGTAGTTGTAGAGCGTCTAAAAGGCGAAAAAGTAGGCGTTGGTTTCAACGCAGCTACTGGCGAATGGGTTAACATGCTTGAGTCTGGTATCGTAGATCCAGCTAAAGTAACTCGCTCTGCACTTCAAAACGCAGCATCTGTTGCAGCTATGTTCTTAACAACTGAAGCTGTAGTAGCTGACAAACCAGAACCAAATGCACCAGCAATGCCTGACATGGGCGGCATGGGCATGGGCGGTATGGGCGGAATGATGTAATTCCGTTTGCCCTAAAAAACATCCATTTCTATATAGAAATGGATGTTTTTTTATGTTTTTTAAAAAAGGAAATGAATTTCTGTAGAATTTTGTCGCTTTCTCTCTTGACCATATTGATACTTCATTGTTAGAATCTAGGAAGATAATATAAAACGATCCTTCATATATCCTCAATGATATGGTTTGAGAGTCTCTACCGGGTTACCGTAAACAACCTGACTATGAAGGCAGTGTGTCTTATATTTATAAAGAGCGGAGACTATCTTTCTTTATAAAGCCAGACCCCTGCCTTTTCTTTGTTATGAGACTAGAGGCGGAGGACTGGCTTTTTTTATTATATTGGTAATGCTTTTCGCCAAATTGGTGAAAATATTTATATACGAGAACTAACGTTGGGGTGATTATTTTGAAGAAACAACACGATACAATTATCGTTTTAGATTTTGGAAGTCAATACAATCAGTTAATAGCACGTCGAATTCGTGAGTTCGGTGTATACAGTGAACTTCATCCACATACAATTACTGCAGAAGAAATTAAAGCAATGAATCCAAAAGGGATTATTTTCTCTGGTGGACCAAATAGTGTATACGGTGAAGGTGCATTACATTGTGATGAAAAAATCTTTGAACTAGGTTTACCAATCTTCGGTATTTGTTACGGTATGCAGCTTATGACGCAACACTTCGGTGGTAAAGTAGAGCGTGCAAATCACCGCGAGTACGGAAAAGCTGTTCTTAAAGTAGAGAACGAATCAAAATTATATGCGAACCTTCCAGAAGAGCAAGTTGTATGGATGAGCCATGGTGACTTAGTAACTGGTTTACCTGAAGGATTCGTAGTAGACGCAACAAGTGAATCTTGCCCAATTGCTGGTATGAGCAATGAAGACAAAAACTTATACGGTGTACAATTCCACCCAGAAGTACGTCACTCTGAGCACGGTAACGATTTAATTAAAAACTTCGTATTCGGCGCTTGTGGTTGTTCTGAAGGATGGAACATGGAGAACTTTATCGAAGTAGAATTAGAGAAAATCCGTGAAACGGTTGGAGACAAAAAAGTACTATGCGCACTTAGCGGCGGTGTAGACTCTTCTGTTGTAGCAGTGTTAATTCATAAAGCAATTGGTGACCAATTAACATGTATTTTCGTTGATCACGGTTTACTTCGTAAAGGCGAAGCAGAAGGCGTTATGAAAACATTTAGCGAAGGCTTCCATATGAACGTTATTAAAGTGGATGCAAAAGACCGCTTTATGGACAAGTTAAAAGGTGTAGAAGATCCAGAACAAAAACGTAAAATCATCGGTAACGAATTCATTTACGTATTTGATGATGAAGCTTCTAAATTGCAAGGTATGGACTTCTTGGCGCAAGGTACACTTTATACAGATATCGTTGAAAGTGGTACAGCGACTGCACAAACAATTAAATCTCACCATAACGTTGGTGGACTTCCAGAAGACATGCAGTTCAAATTAATTGAGCCTTTAAACACTTTATTTAAAGATGAAGTACGTGTATTAGGATCAGAATTAGGAATTCCTGATGAAATCGTATGGCGTCAACCATTCCCAGGACCTGGTCTTGGTATTCGTGTATTAGGTGAAATCACAGAAGAGAAATTAGAAATCGTTCGTGAATCTGATGCGATTTTACGCGAAGAAATTATTAAAGCGGGCTTAGACCGCGAAATCTGGCAATACTTCACTGCGCTTCCTGGTATGCGTAGTGTAGGTGTTATGGGTGACGAGCGTACTTACGATTACACAGTAGGTATCCGCGCGGTAACATCTATCGACGGTATGACAGCTGACTGGGCACGTATCCCTTGGGACGTATTAGAGAAAATCTCTGTACGTATCGTAAACGAAGTAAAACACGTTAACCGTATCGTGTATGATGTAACGAGTAAGCCACCAGCAACTATTGAGTGGGAATAGTATTTATAAAAAGATCCATCTATTGCTTATGCATAGATGGATCTTTTTTATTTTAGTATTAATACGAACGAAACTATAAAAGTTTATGGAAATGTTCGTTTTTAAATTGACAAAACTACTTATTCGAGTTAATATGATTATGTAATTTAAAAGAAAAGTGAATATTATGCCGTCGTATAATATCGGGGATATGGCCCGGAAGTTTCTACCTAGCTACCGTAAATGGCTTGACTACGAGGCGTTTATATAAAGATGAGGGGAAACTTGTCTTTGTTTATAGAACGCTTCCATGTATATATGCAATGGAAGCCTTTTTTATTTCTCGGGATAAAAGAGGGCTAGGAGAAATGCGGCGAGTAATCATATAACGGGGGAAACGTAAGATGAAACGCTATTTTCAGTTTGATGAGCTCGGTACGAATTATAAGACTGAGTTCATAGCAGGGTTAACGACATTTCTATCTATGGCTTACGTACTATTTGTCAATCCTGCTACGCTGTCGCTTGGAAATGTTAAAGGGTTACCAGCAGGTACAGGGATGGATCCAGGTGCAGTATTCGTTGCTACGGCATTAGCGGCAGCGATCGGTTCGTTAATTATGGGTATTTTCGCGAAGTATCCAATTGCTTTAGCGCCGGGTATGGGAATTAACGCGTTCTTTGCTTATACAGCAGTGTTAACGATGGGTATTCCGTGGCAAACGGCCATTGCTGGAACATTAATGTCAGGTATTATCTTTATTATTCTTACTGCTTCAGGTATTCGTGAAAAAATCATTAATGCAATTCCATCGGAGTTAAAGTTTGCAGTAGCAGCAGGTATTGGATTATTCATTGCTTTCCTTGGATTCCAAAATGCCGGAATTATCGTGAAAAACGATGCGGTTCTTGTTGGGTTGGGGGACTTAACAAAGGGCACAACGTTACTAGCAATCTTCGGGGTTGTTACTACGATCATCTTCATGATTAAGAAAGTTAATGGTGCAGTATTTTACGGTATGATTCTTACAGCGATCTTAGGAGTTGCAACAGGATTAATTGATACTCCGAAAGCTGTGGTGGGAGCAATACCGAGTCTAGAACCAACGTTCGGCGTGGCGTTAACGCACTTCGGCGATATTTTCACAGTTCAAATGGGGATTGTTATTATAACGTTCTTCTTTATAGATTTCTTTGATACAGCAGGTACGCTTGTAGCGGTTGCGAATCAAGCAGGATTAATGAAGAACAATAAATTACCACGTGCAGGAAAAGCGTTATTTGCAGATGCGATTGCAACTGTAATTGGTGCGATCTTGGGTACATCAACAACAACGTCTTACATTGAATCTTCTGCAGGGGTAGCAGCGGGAGGGCGTTCTGGATTTACAGCAGTTGTAACAGCAGGATTCTTCTTACTGGCACTATTCTTCTCGCCATTACTAAGTGTTGTAACGCCAGCTGTAACGGCACCGGCTTTAATTATTGTAGGAATCTTGATGGTTTCTTCCTTAGGGGAAATTGATTGGAAGAAATTCGAGATTGCAGTACCAGCATTCTTTACAATTATCTCTATGCCACTTACGTATAGTATCGCAACTGGGATTGCGATTGGATTTATCTTCTATCCAATTACAATGGTTGTGAGTGGTCGTCGTAAAGAGGTTCATCCGATTATGTATGTTATGGGAGTTTTATTCGTACTATATTTCATCTACGTTCGTAAATAAAAGGGGTTTTTTGAAAGGTCTAGACTTAAGGGGAGTCTAGACCTTTTTTGCGTCTTCAGAAAATCTTAAGGATTTCCGAGCGTTTTTCTTCAGAAGTTTTCCTATAATAGAAGTTAGGGATTAAAAAAGTGATGGGGGAGATATTGTGGCACACGAAACAATACTTGTCGTAGATGATGAAAAAGAAATTCGGAATTTAATTACAATCTATTTAAAGAATGAAGGATATAAAGTATTACAAGCAGGAGACGGAGAAGAAGGATTACGTTTACTAGAAGAAAATGAAGTACATCTAGTCGTATTAGATATTATGATGCCGAAAGTGGATGGTATTCATATGTGTATGAAGGTAAGGGAAGCGAAAGAAATGCCTATTATTATGCTTTCTGCGAAAACGCAAGATATGGATAAGATTTTAGGGTTAACAACGGGTGCAGATGATTATGTAACGAAACCATTTAATCCGTTAGAGTTAATCGCAAGAATTAAATCTCAGTTACGCCGTTATATGAAAATGAATGGTTTCGCTATACAAAATGAGGACGAGCTAGAAATTGGAGAGATGAAAATAAACATCTCGACCCATAAAGTTATTGTGGACGGAGAAGAAGTGAAACTGACCCCAAGGGAATTTTCAATTCTAGAATTACTAGCTCGTAATCCGGGTATGGTCTTTAGCGCGGAACAAATTTATGAAAAGGTTTGGAACGAAAGATCTTTCCAGTCTGATAATACGGTAATGGTGCATATTCGAAAAGTACGTGAAAAGATTGAGGAGAATCCAAGGAAACCTAGATATATAAAAACAGTATGGGGAGTGGGGTATAAGATTGAAAAAGATATTTAATCCGTTTACTTATGTTAGGAAAATTCGAGAATTAATTAGGAAGATAATAAAGAGTGTGAAACGGAGTATACGAATTCAACTTATTACTGCATTTACTGCTTGTGCGTTATTAGGACTCTTTGTATCAACGAAGATAGTAGCACCTGTTTTTGAAGATGCTAGTCGACATGCTGAGATTAATTATAGAGATGGTATGGAACAAATTAATCGTAAAGCGCAAAGTACCGCGGAAATGATGGTTGATGCAAATAAATTAGATGCTGTACAAAGTATGATAGAGCTAGAAAATGAAAATTTAGAGCAGAGGCAGGATGCTTTTAAAATATTAGTTACGGATGAAAGTGGTAAGGTTTTGTATAAAACGAAGCAGGCGCAAGAAGAACAAATTAATTTGCATAATACAATTCGTAATGCAACTTCGTTTGCTATCAATTATTCAAATAATAATGATATTGAAAGATCTAGAAAAGAGTTTATTACTTTCTCACCTATTACAATTGAAGGTAAAAATTTGTATATGTTTGTGAGCGGAATTCCTCAAGGAGAAGTAGTGTATTATAAAGTAGAAGGGCCATTCCCATTTTTAATTGGTGTACTCGTATTCATTTTCTCTTTCTTCTATATAACAAAGAGAAAGATGAAGCAGATTGAAGCAATGGCGCAAGGTGTAAAGGAAATAGAAAGAGGCAACTTAGCGTACCGCATTGAGAAAAAAGGTGAAGATGAGATTGCAGCTTTAACTGAGAATATTAATAATATGGCAGAAGAGCTTATGAATAATATAGAAAAGGAACGTAAATTAGAGAAGCAAAAGAATGAGCTTATTACGAATGTATCTCACGATTTACGCACACCGCTGACTTCTATTATGGGCTACTTACGATTACTTCGAGATTCTAAATATGAAAATAAAGAACAACACGATGAGTATACGAGAATTGCTTTTGCAAAGTCGGAGCAGTTAAAAAATTTAATAGAAGATTTATTTGAGTATACGAAGTTAACAAATGAACAAGTTGTATTAGAAAAACAGGAAGTTTGTATGAATGAGCTACTCGAGCAATTAATAGAAGAGTTAGTACCGCAGGCGGAAGAACATGGACTTACGTTTGTTAAGAAGTTTCCTGAGGAACGTGCTTATGCATCGATTGATTCGGAAAAGATGGTTCGTGTATTTGATAATTTACTAATGAATGCGATTAAGTATAGTAAAGATGATGGAGAGATAAAAGTTTCTCTTCAAAGGCAGCGTAGGGATATACAAATTGTAATTGCGAATCATAGTGAAGAGTTTACGAGAGAAGAGTTAGCGAATTTGTTTGAACGTTTCTATAAGAAGGATCAATCTCGAAGTAGAGTAACGGAAGGCTCGGGACTCGGTTTAGCGATTGCGAAAAGTATTGTTGAGCTACAAGGTGGTAGTATTCGAGTGGAATATAGGGATGGTATTATTCAATTTATCGTTTCGTTACCAATTATAGAAAAATAATAAATGAATAGAATGATATGTGATAAAAAGGCTTATTTTAAAATAAATAAGCCTTTTTATATTTTTTATAAAAACATATTGACGATTATACTTTAGAGGTGTAATATAGAACAAGTCGCCGATGACATTAACGTCGCAAGCGACAAACAAAATGAAAAACTTAGTTGACATTAACTAACGAAGATGTTAACATAAGGAAGTCGCAAATGAGCGGCCAAGTAGTTCTTTGAAAACTGAACGAAACAAACAACGTGAAACGTCAATTTTTATTTTAGATGCTAGACAAACTAACTTTATTGGAGAGTTTGATCCTGGCTCAGGATGA
>NZ_JBQAGT010000027.1:0-16064 GCF_051916495.1 Bacillus cereus group sp. MYBK216-1 | reverse complement strand
TAAAAGAATTAAGGCAAAATTAAAGGGTATGAGCCCAGTACAATACCGGGCTCATACCCTAGAGGCTGCCTAATGAAACGACCTGTCTAACTTTCGGGGGTCACTTCAATATGGACTAAGGCTTTTTTTATTATATAAAAGGGAAGGGGGTACATTGTAGTAGCATAGGTGAAAGGTATAAGAAGAGTAGCTACTAGCAATGTAATTTGGTTATGTGATTGTTCTTCTTATTTGGCTTACTTTCTAACTTTATTGTACGAAATATAAGTAAGGAGAACTATCGAATTACATTACACATAACTTACAAACATGTAAGCCTTCTGTAATGTAATTCGATAGTTAAAAGATAGTAATTTTCATATAGTGTAACTAGAAAGTCTCAATGTATTACTTTCTGTTTGTAATGAAGAATGAAAAACCAACTAATTTTTAATAATCCTCATCTGAATAAAGATGAGGATCCTTTTTTAAACCTTACAACATTGTAAGGTTTACGTAAGTTAATTCGATAGTAAATTTGTCATATTTTTTGCATAATAGATACAGATAGAAAAATAATTAGGGATCTAGTAAGAAGGGAGAAAAATGGGATGCGTAAAGAAGAAGTAGTGAAGTTACCAATTAAAGATTTCTGTAGCTACTTTACTGTTGCCGTAGTGTGTATTGGATTATTTGATATCATAACAAACTTAATTGTTAAATAATATAGATGATAAAACAAGAAAGGAAGTCCTTTCTTGTTTTTTTTATGGGGGCATAAAGATGAAATGGATTGATAGTCATATACATGTTGATCAATATAAGGATGAAGAGAAGAACAGATTACTGAAAGAGGTGGAAAATAGTAATGAAATAAAGGGGCTTATTGCAGTATCTATGAATTATCAATCTTGTAAGGAAACGTTATCTTTAGCGAAGAACTATCCTTTTATATATCCAGCGATAGGGTTTCATCCAGAGCAACAGATTCATAAAGAAGAGTGTGAACAGATTTATAAACTTATTGAACAGAACGCAGAGGAAATTGTTGCGATTGGTGAAGTAGGTTTGCCCTATTATTTGAGGAAAGAAGATGAAAGAATTGCTGTAAATCCATACATAGTTGTATTGAAAAAATTTATAGAACTAGCTAGTAAGTATAATTTGCCGATTATATTACATGCAGTTTATGAAGATGCTGACATTGTATGTGATTTGCTAGAGAAATATAAAGTTTCACGTGCACATTTCCATTGGTTTAAAGGAAGTGATGAAACAATGAAACGGATGATGAAGAATGGTTATTATATTTCGATTACACCGGATGTTTTACATAAGGAGAAGATTAGAAAAATCGTTTCGTATTATCCACTTGAATATATGATGGTAGAAACAGATGGACCGTGGGAATTTCAAGAGGATGTTATAACGCATCCAAGAATGATTCGAGAGGTATTAAAGGAAATTAGTGTTATAAAAAACATATCTATTGATAAGGTCGCAGAAACAATATATGAAAATACAAGTCGATTTTATTTGAAAGGATAGGAGAATTATAGTTTTAATCATGTAACGGAAAAAGTAAAAGTTGAATTTATTTAATAAAATGCCACGGTTTGATATAGGACAAAAAACCACCAAGCGTTCCGCTCGGTGGTTTTGTATTAGGATTCTAATTTTTTCGCACGTTTTAATAATAAAAGAAAGACAATGATAACGAACCCTAGTATAAGGAAGATGCCATATTGCTTTATATAATCAATTATGTCATTCGCACTGGTTGGTTTTTCAACGTGAATGCCGTCTTTATTCGTCGTAATATGAATATCTTTCATTTTTACTTCATTCTTTTCCTTTTGTAAATCAATCCATTCTATATTTGGAATACTTTCTAGGTCCTTTAACACTTCTTTTAATGGTTTCACACCTAAGTAAGGATGATAGAATGCTCCAATAACTCCATCGGATAATTTAGAAACAGATAGAGCACGTTCTTTCATTTTAGCAATAGTTTGTGGTTTATTTTCTTCAATAAATCCGACTGTTTCAGGCAATATTTTCATTCCATGTAAAAATGACGGAGTACTTGTATAATATGGTGAGTGCATGGATTTCCAAGTTGTATCATTTAACTGTAGTTGTCCTACATAAGTTGAAAAGTATCTTGATAATATTTCATATCCTTTTTGAGACATCGTGTAATGAGGTGCTTCAAAGGCAACAGGATATAGTTTAGCAGCTACAAGTTCTTGAATTCCTTTTTCGATATGATCTTTCGTATATTTTTCCTCAAACTCTTCCCCTTTTTTTACATATTGGTTATATGCCTCTATATTTGGAAAGTCATCTTTTGTCTTCGGTTTTTCATGTTTCGGTTGGCGAATTGGTTGATCTGTCTTTACGTCCCAAAATTCAAACCCTTCACCGGTTTCACTGTCATAAAATTGGTGAGTATAACCATGCAAAATAATTGCTGCCCCATCATTTTGCATAGAGCGTAAAAGATCGACTAGTTCGGGTTTATCTTTTAGATGTATTGTCTTTCCCGTATTTGGATCTTTATATACAGGGATGACCGTAATCATATAAGGAATTTTTTTCCCTTTTAGTAATTCAGCAATTTCTTTTAATTGATTTATATCTGCGGCCGGATGAACGTCCTCAAGACGTAAATAAGCTTCTACTTTATTTGTCGTTGGCTCTTTTCCGAAGTAAGAAAATAACATTTCACCGACGTAATGAGACATCCAGTCAAAGAGATTTGGCGTTGCAGCGTAATAAGATGTTTCATGCTGAACGATTAGTGGGTTAGTGTTATTTGAGCTTAAGGCGCTAGCAAGCACAGTTCCATTCGTATCAAATGATTGAATTAATCGTTCCGCTTCTAAAGTATTTTTTAGCTTCTTGTCTGGATATTCAATTTTATTAACTCGTATATCATCACTCTTCAATGTAATGAAAGAAAAACGCTTAGATAATTGTTCAACATTTTGTCCTAATACTAATACAGGGCCGGAGAAGTTTTCTAGAAATTGTTTCGTTTCATCGGAAAACACTTCTTTTGTTTCACCGATATAAACAATATGTGTATAGGAGGATACGTTATTAATTGAAGTTGCTTCTTTTAAGCTTTTTACGGTTATATCATTTGTAAAATGTCCTAATTGAGTATTAAGTATTTGGACGTTATTTGAAACTTTATCGTCTTGTGTACTATACAAAACAAGTACTTTTGGTTTTGATGATGTTTGTGCAGAGGTGTAGGTAGGGATGAGTAGTAAAATGCTGAACAAGAGTGTTAGGCATTTTTTCATTTTGTATGCTCCTATTCTATATGTAGAGTTCAGTTTACAATTATATACAATAAATGCGTTATAGTCTATGAAAGTTACATTTTTGCACGTATTTACCAGCTGTTTTTTCACAAAATCGGTCTAAAGCATGATGATAATATGTATAGTTATTTGCTATGATAAAAGGGTAAGAGAATGATAGAATGTGGGTAATTGTAAAGGGAAGAAGGCTGAAAGGGGACAAATTTCAGCGGAGAAAGAGGTAGAGGTAGTGAAGAAATTCTTTGTAGGATTTTTAGTTGTTCTTGGAGTATATTTATATTTCCAAGGAAAGTCTGAAGGAATGGATAAGCTAGTGAATGGAACAAGCTATGTTGATTCAGAAGAAGCAAAACAGATGAAACAAATCATTATAGAGGAAGCGAAGAAAGTAAATCTTCCAGAATGGATACCTCTTGCAATTGCCGAGCATGAAAGTCGATTAAATCCAAGAAGTGTTGGAGATAATGGAACTTCATTCGGATTGTTTCAACTACACCGCGGCGGCGGGCTTGCACCAGAACATTTAACTGATGATGAGCTGAAAGATCCACGTACAAATGCGCAAATTGCAATGCCGCATTTAATGAAAGGATATAAGCGTGGGGTACAAAAAGGTTTGACTGATTTTGCATTACTGAAATATATAGCGAATACATCTGGATGGCCAGGGAATTTAGGGCCAGAGTGGACGGATAATAACATGAAGTATAACATCGGATTAGAAGATGTATACTATCGAAATAAAGGTGTAATTAAAGAGTAGGTTTTCTATACCTACTCTGTTTTTTTATGAATAATTTCATCCTTTTCTTTCGTGAAATACTGCGTGAGTTGTATTTTCACCTCTTCTAGTTTTGTAGAAACTTGCGGTATTTTATATCCTACATACAATGGTGAAACGACAAATCTAGGTACAACTTTACAAATGATTTTTCCATTTAAGTAATAGAAGAATAAGTTATAACTACTGCATCCTTTATGGAAATCTGTCAGTATGTAACGTACAGTTTGTTGAATATAAGTTGCTAGTTCATCCGTGGATTCAGTATCTTCAGTGATAATATTAAATTCAGTAAAACCGATAATAGGACGATCTGAAATATTGAGTTCAATGTGTTCGTTCTTTTGTACAATTACTCCTTGGAAGTTGTCCGGTTCTACGTTATCGAGGTAGTTTACATATTTCATTCCAATAATCTGCATGTGTGCATGATGCAAACTTCCACCTGAGAAGGGACCATGATTTTTGTATAAAATCACAGATGTGAATTCTTCATTCTTCTGTAAGTCTAACCAATGTTTAATGGAGAAACGGATTAGCGATCTCATATGTTCTTCTGTATATGTCGCAATATGATCTTCACAATTATCTGTTTCGATTAGCACTGTTTGAAATGTATCTTGTAATGTAGGAAATTTATTTTTTAACCAAATAATAGAACCATCAGTTGCTAAAATATCCGTTAAATGTTCTTTATCGCAAAATGGACATGCAGCGCTTCTATTCCGAATGCTTTCTGGTTTTTGTTTACCGATATCGTTTAAAAAATATAGTTGTTGTGTATCCATTTGTATATATGCCCCTTTAAAATATGTGTAAAAATCCCGCTTAATACATTCGGGAACAGGAGAGGGAAATCCTCTAAAGGAAATGTGGAAAAAATAAAAGACAAGATATCCTCATTACGATAGGGTACCTTGTCTTTTATTTTTTCTCTAATAGCGTGTATGGATAATATAGAACATTTTCATTATTTTTCTTTTTTCTATTTTTTATTGTGTATAAAGTAATTGCTGTGCTTGCAATTATAATAATGGCTTTCTTCATATTCATATACCCCTTTTTATTGTTGGTTTAATTCTTGGCTAACTGCTTTTGCATCGACTAAAGCGTGTAAAATCATTTTCACCATGTTCATCATATTTCTTCACTCCTTTTTATAGTTCATTTAGTTCTTTTACAACTGCTTGTCCGTTCACTAATACCTCAAAGATTGCTTTTACGATTTCTTTCATCATGTTTGTTTCCACCTTTTGTTTATCTCTCTTGTTTACATCTTTATTGTATAGGGAGGCATCTTTTCGTACTATCGCTTTCCATTACGTGAACATAACAGTTTTGTAAGATTTGATGTCACTTATTGAAATGTTTAGTCTATCTTCATTATTTTCAGAAAAATGACTATTCAAACATGAAATTGGAAAGTATAATAAAGAAGTAAGTATTAAATTCCGTACGAAAGGGGTGAATGAGATGAAACGTTCTTTAGCTGCGCGTGCCAAATTTTTAGATTTTATCTATTTTTGTCGTGCGATTTTTCATGATGTAGTTGTTAACGGGATACGTATGCCCTTTTTTAACAATTGCATAGTGACTATTGAACGATAGAAATCTCTTCACCCATTTTTAATAAACGTGTGAAAAGGGAGCTATTTGGCTTCCTTTTTCTATGCCGAAAACCATGGGGAATGTTTCTTTCTCATGGTTTTTTATATTGAAAGGAGTACGGAAAATGACTATTTGTAGTGTAAAGAATGTAACGAAATCTTTTGGTGGAAACATCATATTTGAAAATATATCGCTTGAAATAAAGAATGGTGAACGTGTTGGGTTAGTTGGTCGTAACGGTAGTGGGAAGACAACAATCTTTGGGCTTCTAACGGGAATGGAGAGTTTGGATGCAGGAGCCATCCATATGAAGAAAGGTACACGTATTGGTCATGTCGCACAAATTCCGAAGTTTGATGAGGTCATGACTGTATATGATGTATTGAGTTCCGCTTTTAAAGTAGAAAAAGAATTAGAAAAAGAAATGCATGCTCTAGAAAAAAATATGGCGGAGGAGCAGGAACAATCTTCTTTGCAAAAGCTAATGGAGAGGTACGGAATAATTCAAGAAAAATTTGCATTTCTCGGTGGTTATGAAATAGAGGCAAATATAATGAAGGTAGCAAATGGCTTACAAGTAACAGACTTATTTCCAAGAGTATTTACAGAATTAAGTGGAGGAGAACAGACGAAAGTAAGCCTTGCATATATGCTATTGCAGAAACCAGATTTACTTCTATTAGATGAACCAACAAATCATTTAGATTTGTTTGCAGTTGAATGGTTAGAGAAATTTTTAAAAGAATATACTGGAACAGTTATGGTTATTTCACACGATCGCTATTTCCTTGATGAAGTTGTAACGAAAATTTTGGATTTGGAAGATGGAGAGATTCACGTGTACCATACGAATTATTCTCAGTTCGTTGAGGAGAAGGAAGAAAGGTTACTTCAAGAGTTTCAAGCTTATCAAGAGCAGCAAAAGAAAATAAAGAAAATGAAAGAAGCAATTAAGCGCCTACGTGAATGGGCAAATCAAGCGAATCCTCCGAATGAAGGATTGCATAAAAGAGCGAGGAATATGGAACGTGCGTTAGATCGTATAGAGAAATTAAAGAGGCCGATTTTAGAAAGAAAACAGATGGGTCTTCAGTTTGAAGGGCAAGAGAGAAGCGGAAAAGATGTTGTTGTAATGAAAGAAGTGAGTAAAGGTTTTGCTGGCCGACCTTTATTTGAACAAGCGAATTTACATGTTCGTTTTCAAGAGCGTGCTGCTATCGTTGGTCGTAATGGTACAGGAAAGACTACATTATTAAAACTACTATTAGAAGAAATAAATCCAGACGTTGGTGAAATTCGCATTGGTAGTAGTGTCAAAATTGGTTATGTATCACAGCATACGTATGGAAATGTGAAGAGTAATGTATTAGAGGCTTTCAGGGAATATGTAGCTGTAACAGAAGGAGAAGCGAGACATATATTAGCTAAGTTTTTATTTTATGGTCCAGCGGTGTTTAAGAAAGTAACGCAACTGAGCGGTGGAGAAAAAATGAGATTAAGACTTGCGCAACTTATGTATCAAGATATCAATTTTTTAATTTTAGATGAGCCGACAAACCATCTCGACATTGAATCAAGGGAAGTTTTAGAGGAAGCTCTTGAGCAATATAATGGGACGATTTTAGCTGTTTCACATGATCGTTATTTTTTAAATAAGTTATTTGAAAAGACGTATTGGATTGATGAGCATAAATTATTTGAGTTTGCAGGGAACTACGCATGGGCTCGTCAAAAGTGGGAAGAAAAGCTCGAGAAACAAGTAATAAAGCAGCAACGCCAAGGAAGAAAAAGTGTTGAAACGGTTCCTGTAAAAGAGAAAGAAGCTAGGAATCTTGAAGAGATTGAAAATGAGTTAATGCATGTAGAAGAAGATATATATGCAATAGAATGTGGAATGGAACATGTAGCTGATGTTGAAAAACTTGAAAAATTATATGAGGAAAAAACGAAGAAAGAGTTGTTACGAGCAGATTTATATAATGAATTAGAGAATATTGTGGAGTAATGAGTAGAAAGCCACTTCCTTTCAGTTTTGCTGGAGGAAGTGGCTTTCTTCATAATGATATTTTGCTTTAAAGGTTAAATGAAGCGATGTGTTTCACGTGAAACAGTAACTTAGATAAATCCGTGTTCCTCAATTTGCATAGTTTGTGAAACATATGAAAATAATAAGGTGAAAAATAAATGTCATTAGTGGTTTTTGGATAGGAGTAATTACAAAAACAAAGGCTAATTATTTCCCGAGAGATAAAGTGAGGGCTTTTACAGGCACCCCGACCCTGACCTAACTTCTTTTGCTTTCACTGAATTTTGAGGTGGGGGTCTTACTGCCCGGCAAATAGCGGGATAAATATTTGTAACAGAGACTAGTGAATGAAAACGAAAAGAGAGCAAAGTTACAGCTTTACGTGCTGAACTCTGCTCTCTTTTTGCGTGGCATCTTCTCTCGTTGAAATTATAATAGCGATCCCGAGCATGATAAAAAAAGCTAAAAAGAGGACGAACTTTGGGAAGAACGGGAATAGTAATAGCGCTCCGACTATCATAATTGTTAATAATACGTAGTGCAGGACGTATTGGAATAGGTTGTCCATGTTTTCGCCCCCTTTTTGGTAATTGGTTATTAGTATTCTATGTTTCATGCTGAACGAATAGAAGTGAATTTTTAATTTTTTTATAAGAAATAAAAGAGAGCGATTGAAGAGTTTATTTCAACAAGTAAACGAAATTATGATGGATATTATAATCAGAAAGTAGATGAATTAGCTAAGCAAGCATTAGAAACGTTGGATATTGAAAAGCGAAAGGAAATTTATAAAAAATTATATCAAGAGTTAAGCGAAGCACCGCCTGTAATCTTCTTGAATAATAGCAAAATGGTGTCTACACATCATGCACGAATTCAAGGATTATAAGAAGGTGACTATAACGGAGTTTTATTAAGTTTACCTAAATTAAAGATAGAATAATAATTTTAAAAAAATTCTTGAAATATTTATTTAGAAAGAATTGACAAAATATAACTGAAGATATAAGCTAATAACCATAAAGTCTACCGGAAAGGTCGGAATAGGATTGTTACCCCTCAAAAACATCTATTTTTTTACGATTAAAACCGACTTTTCCGATTGGCTATAAAATGTCGCTGTGGGAGGCATACATAAGTCAAGCAGTTCATAAGGTTTAATTATTAAAAAAAGAAAAGTTAGGGTGGGGACAATGAAGAAAAAGACAAAAAAATGGGCTGGTGTATTTTCGGTATTACTGAGTAGTTCGCTTGTGTTGTCTGCTTGTGGGGGACAGGAGGACGCGGCTTCTACAGAGCCGGTTAAACAGCAGGATTTAAAAAATGTGAAAATTGAAAAGATCGCTGCGACAGATAAAACGAAAGTGCCAGACAAAGCGAAGAATAGAAAAGATACGTTAGTAGTTGGTATTAGTAAGCCAGGCGGCGTATTTTTGCCATACTTCCAACAAAATGGTTGGGATGGAAACGTAACTTCAGTTATTTTTGCATCTCTCGTATCAACCGATAAACAAGGGAAACCAATTCCAGAATTAGCTGAGAAGTGGGACGTTTCTTCTGATCAGTTAACATATACATTCCATTTACGTAAAGATTTGAAATTTAGTGATGGATCGCCATTAACGGCGGATGATGTAGCTTTCACATTGACGCTTTTACATGATAAGGCATATGAAGGTGAAGTAGATATCTCTCAATATGCGGTTAAAGGTGGTAAAGAATATAAGGAAGGAAAAGCAACTTCAATTGAAGGTATTCAAGTTGTTGATCCACAAACAATTAAAATTACAACTGAAAAAGTGAATTCACAAGCTATATTTGTTTTAGGAGGTACAGTACTATCAAAAGCTTATTATGGAAAAGATTATAAGCAAAATACAAGCTTAGATTACTTAAAAGATTTATATGGAAAGCCATTAGCTGCGGGTCCATATAAATTTGAAAAGTATATTCCAGGTCAAGAAGTTCGTTTTGTAGCAAACGAAAATTATTATGCGGGTAAACCAAAAATTCAAAACTTCATTTATAAAATTACTTCTGGTGATACGAAGCTTCAGTTATTCCAAACAGGAGAAGTTGACCATACTGGCTTAGGTACTGGTGATGAGGTTCTTGAACAGGCTAAGGCTTTAGAATTCGCCAATATCCAAATCGAAACAGCACCGTCATTTAGTTATATTTATATGAATAATAATAAGCCTTACTTAAAGGATAAAAAGGTTCGCCAAGCACTTATTTACGGATTAGACCGCAAAAAATATGTTGATACAGCGTTAAAAGGATACGGTACAGTAGCCAATGTACCAATTCATCCAACTTCTTGGGCTTATACGGAAGAAGGAGTTAATAAATACGAATACGATAAAGAAAAAGCGAAAAAATTATTAGATGAAGCAGGGTGGAAAGTTGGTTCGGATGGAATTCGTGAAAAAGATGGTCAAAAATTAAAACTTTCTTATTTCGGTCCAAGTTCGGCTAAAGATAGTGATTTATTAATTCCGATTGCGAAAGAGAATTATAAAGAAATAGGTGTAGAGTTTAATCCTGAATTTATGGACTTTAATACGATGCTTTCTAAGGTAAACAAAGGGGATTATGATTTAGCTTCTGTTTCGACACCGATTACAAGTGATCCGAGTGAAACAGCTGGTGAATATTTGTCTACTGCAAATGAAACTAGTCTTGGTTATAAGAATGCAAAAGTAGATGAGCTAATTCAAAAAGGTATTGAAACTGTAGATATCGAAAAGCGTAAACCTATTTATAAAGAATTGTATAAAGAATTAAGTGATGATCCACCAGTAATTCTATTAAACTACCGTAGAACAATTACTGGTTATAACGGGAATATAAAAGGAATTGATCCTGAAAAGTACAACAGTATTAGTGCAAACTTACCAGTATTATCATTTGAAAAATAACGATAAGAATGTATAAGTAGAAGACATTTTTTCATTCGGTTAGTAATGTGCCGCTTTGAAAAAATGTTCTTCTATTTTAAGCATAAGATTGGAGAGAAAAAGGGTGAAAACATATATTGTTCGTAGGTTGTTACAAATGATTCCTACACTGCTTGGTACATCAATTATTATCTTCGTCCTGTTCGCACTTCTTCCTGGGGATTATATTGATTCAAACCCGAAAATTACACCGGAAAGAGCAGCTGAACTGAGGGAGTTATATGGGTTGAACAAACCAATTGTTGAGCGTTATTTTCATTGGTTAGGTAATGCATTGCAAGGGGACTTTGGCTTCTCGCTTCAATATCAAGAGCCTGTAACGTCATTATTAAATAAATTTATTTGGAATTCTTTTAGTGTAGCAATTATTGCATTGTTTTTTATTTGGCTAATTGCACTTATTATCGGTGTATTCTCGGCGACGAAGCAACATTCTTTATTCGATAAACTTGTAACAATCGGTGTTTTTGCAGCAATGTCATTTCCTTCATTCTTTATCGGTTTGTTTTTAATTAAGGTGTTTGCGGTTGACTTTAAGTTATTACCGATAGGTGGAATGATTGATGTTGGCAGTAATTCAACAGGATTTGCTTACGTGATAGAAGTTGCAAAACATATGATTTTACCAGTATTTATTTTGACACTTCTTGGGGTCGGCTCGCTAACTCGTTATTTTAGAACAAGTATGTTAGAGGTTGTAAGACAAGATTACATACGAACAGCAAGAGCGAAAGGTTTGAAGGAGAAGACGGTTATTTATAAGCATGCATTAAAAAATGCAATTTTACCGGCAATTACGTTATTAGCATTTGAATTACCTGGATTGTTTTCTGGGGCAATTATTATTGAACAAATTTTTAACTGGCCAGGGATTGGTAATATTCAATTAGAAGCATTAAATTTCCGTGACTATACAGTATTGATGGCATTTACGATGTTTCTTTCTTGTTTAACAATCGTTTCAAACTTTTTAGCAGATATCGTATATGCAGTTGTTGATCCAAGAATTCGGTTGAAGTAAGGGGGGAAAGAAATGGAGACTGTTACAGTAATTACAGAAAAAAAAGAAAAAAAGAGAAGAAATGAATCATCACCATGGCGACAAGCTTTTAAAAAGATAAAGAAAAATAAGATGGCACTTGTAGGGTTTTATGCATTAATTTTTATGTTTTTATTTTGTTTTATCGGTCCGTTCTTTTCTCCATATGCATCAGGAAAAATACAAGTTGCGCTCATTAACAAACCACCTAGTTTTTCTCATTGGCTTGGTACAGATCAATTAGGAAGAGATATTTTAACAAGGCTTATGCAAGCGGGACGTATTTCATTAACCATTGGTTTAGCTTCAATGGTTTTATCGGTTATACTTGGAGCTTTATTAGGAGCGATTGCAGGTTTTTATCGTGGTATTGTGGACAATATTATTATGCGACTTGCAGATATTTTAATGTCGATGCCAGGATTACCGTTACTTATTATAATGGGTGCGATTTTATCAGAGTGGAAAGTACCGTCTGATTATCGTTTGTATGTCATTATGATTATTTTAAGTTTAGTAGGTTGGCCAGGGCTTGCACGCCTTGTAAGAGGGCAAATTTTATCACTTAGGGAGCAAGCATTTATGCAAGCTGCGGATGTGTTAGGAATAAAAGATTACCGGAAAATTATATATCACTTAATACCTAATGTTTTACCCATTTTAATTGTCGTATCTACATTAGGTGTTGCAGGTTCTATTTTGGGAGAATCCGCACTAAGTTACTTAGGTCTCGGAGTCGTTCCACCTACACCATCATGGGGGAACATGATTAGCGCAGCTAACTCATTAATCGATTTCCAAAAGCGTCCATGGTTATGGATTCCGCCTGGTTTTGCAATCTTTATAACAGTTGTATCAATTAATTTACTTGGTGATGCACTTCGTGATGCATTAGATCCAAAGATGAGACGGTAGGTGAGGAGATATGAGTAAAGCGGTAGTAGAGCTGAAAGATTTACAAACACACTTTCAGACAGAAGAAGGGACAGTAAAAGCTGTGAATCATGTTAGTTTTTCTGTTCGAGAAGGTGAAACTGTTTGTGTTGTAGGTGAATCTGGTTGCGGAAAAAGTGTAACGGCGTTATCTATTATGGGACTTATTGCTGAATCAGGCAGTGTAGTAGGTGGAGATATTTTATATGAAGGAAAAAGTCTTTTAGGAATGAAAGAGAAAGAGCTTCGTAGTTTACGAGGGAATGATATTGCGATGATTTTCCAAGAACCGATGACATCGCTAAACCCCGTCTTCACTGTAGGAGAGCAAATTGTAGAAACGTTAAGGGAGCATGAATTACTTAGTAAAAATGAAGCATATAAGAAGGCAATTGAGTTAATTCGTAAAGTTGGCATAGCCCGCGCTGATGAAATTGTCCATTCTTATCCGCATGAACTGAGCGGTGGGATGTTACAACGTATTATGATTGCTGTTGCACTTAGTTGTAATCCTAAGTTATTAATTGCGGATGAACCAACAACAGCTCTTGATGTTACCATTCAGGCTCAAATATTGGATCTACTAAGACAAGTGAAAGAAGAATTTAAAACGTCGATTTTATTAATTACACATGACTTAGGTGTCGTAGCAGAAATGGCTGATTATGTTGTCGTTATGTATGGCGGGAAAGTTATTGAAGAAGCCCCAGTACTAGAGATATTCCAAAATCCAAAACATCCTTATACGAAAGGATTATTGAAATCAAAACCAGTAATGGGAAAACGAATAGATAAACTATATTCTATTCCAGGGCAAGTTCCGAATTTAGTTGGTTTAGGTGAGTTTTGTTACTTTAGTGGGCGTTGTGAGCATTGTATGGAAATATGTGAAAAAGAAGCCCCAAATCTAAATGTAAATGATGAAAATCATAAAGTAGCTTGCTGGTTATATGAGGAGCGTGCGGAACAATGAGTGAACCATTATTAGAGGTAAAAAACCTAAAGACATATTTTCCAATCAAGGGTGGCGTATTTAGTAGAACAATTGGGCATGTAAAAGCAGTTGATGGAGTAAGTTTTACTATTAATAAAGGTGAAGTGTTTGGTCTCGTTGGCGAATCAGGGAGCGGAAAAACAACAATAGGAAAAACAATTTTACGCCTCGTTCAAAAAACGGAGGGAGAAGTGAAGTTTAAAGGGAAAGATGTTCATTCTTTATCCAAGGATGAATTAAGAAAACATCGCCCTAATATGCAGCTCGTTTTCCAAGATCCATTTAGTTCATTAAATCCGAGAATGAGAATTGGAGAAGCGCTTGGAGAGCCAATGTTGGCCCACGGATTAGCGACGAAAGAAAATGTTCGTGAAAAGGTAATTGAAGTATTGGAGTTATGTGGATTAGCTCCTTATCATATTGACCGGTATCCCCATGAGTTTTCTGGTGGACAACGTCAGCGTATCGTAATCGCAAGAGCTATGGTATTAAATCCAGAATTCATTGTAGCTGATGAACCTGTGGCGGCACTAGATGTATCTATCCAAGCACAAATTATTAATTTATTTAGTGAGTTACAGGAGAAAAAGGGATTATCTTATTTATTCATTTCGCATGATTTAAGTGTAGTAGAACATTTATGTACGAAAATCGGAATTATGTATTTAGGTACGATTGTGGAGACAGCACCGCGTGATGAGTTATTTACCAATCCGCTACATCCTTATACGAAAGCATTGTTATCAGCTGTTCCAATACCAGATCCAACAGTGAAGCGAGAGCGAATTATACTAGAAGGGGATATTCCAAGTCCAGCAAATCCACCTTCGGGCTGTCGTTTTCATACACGTTGCCCATTTGCAACGGATGTTTGTAAAAAAACAGTACCAGAATTCCGTAATGTTGGTGAGGAGCATTTTGTTGCTTGTCATCACGTATAAAAGAAAAGGACCCTTTCAAATGGAAAGAGTCCTTTTCTTTTATTTACTAGATGAAGTTTGTTTCAATACAAATTGCTCAATTGCGTGAGCAACACCATGTTCATTGTTTGTTAATGTTACAACATCACATAGTTTTTTTACATCTTCTTCAGCATTTCCCATCGCAACTGATAAGCCAGCTACTTGTAACATTGGCACATCATTAAAGTTGTCCCCGATTGCAATAGTATCTTCAATTGGTATATTGAAATAAGCAGCCATTTCTTGTAGACCGTTTCCTTTATGACCAAGCTTATCCATAATTTCTACATTAGTAGGAGCTGATGCTGTAACCGAAATATCAGTGTCTTCTTGTAACATACTTAATAGCTGTGCACGATGCGTTGCATTAAATGTCAAAATGAAGAATTTAGATATTTCTAATTCTGGATTATTTACAACATCTTCAATTTTTTGGAAATCAGTAATTAAGTTTGATTTCTTTTGTTTTTCTGTAATTCTCTCAAGCTCCTCAAGTGTAACATCTAATGCATGCTTGTTCTCTTCGAAAGCTTGCATGACTTGATCTTGCCATGTATATGGAGAATAAACTCCTTTATTCGTATATAGCTTATAAGGAAAACCTTCAGATTCTAGTAATTTTGCAAGCTTGTATACTTTATCGTTTTGTAAACAACGCGAGTTAATTACTTTTCCATCCACATAAACAATTGCCCCATTGCTTGCTCCGACTGGAAGAGATAATTTATATTCTTCCAATAGTTTTAAAGCATCCTCTTTCGCACGACCAGAACAGATCATTACAATATGACCGGCTTCTTGTGCAGTTTGGATTGCTTGTAGGTTTTCTTTGGAGATTTCAAGATTAGATGATAGTAGTGTACCATCCATATCTAATGCGATTAATTTCAAAATGACCACCTCTTTGTTTTTATTATACATAGTTATATAGAGGAAACATATAAACTTATCTTGGAAAGACGGTATTTTATCTCATATTAAAAGTAAGTAAAGATTAGATAGGTTTAGTGGCACTAAATAAACAATTTGTAACAAAAATAGAGAGGAATATGGATACATTTCACTTTATGACTGTAATGTTACGCGAATGTTACAAACGTGGACTTAGTGAAAAATGCATTAAATAAAGGTTTTTGAGGGTTGTTATAAAAAAACGTAAAAAAAGTGTAATAAATTTTACGTAATTATATTGCAACGTAATAATAGTTATGTTACATTAATGTTACAAACATTACGTTATCAAATTTAATGTAACGTTAACATAAAAACTATGAAATAAACATTTCTTAGAAATTACATATAGATAACTTATAAAAAAAGGAGAATGAAAGATATGAAAGAGCAAGTATTACAAGTAACAAAAGGTGACTTCGTAGGATCAGCAAGTGGAGCGGTAGTATTAACAGCATTAATCGTATTTTTATCAAGCGTATTAGTATAATAGAAG
>NZ_JBQAGT010000026.1:0-21770 GCF_051916495.1 Bacillus cereus group sp. MYBK216-1 | reverse complement strand
GGATCAGCAAGTGGAGCGGTAGTATTAACAGCATTAATCGTATTTTTATCAAGCGTATTAGTATAATAGAAGTTTTGTAATAAAAGAAAAAGAGAGGAGAATGAAAGATATAAAAGAGCAAGTATTACAAGTAACAAAAGGTGACTTCGTAGGATCAGCAAGTGGAGCGGTAGTATTAACAGCATTAATCGTATTTTTATCAAGCGTATTAGTATAATAGAAGTTTTGTAATAAAAGAAAAAGAGAGGAGAATGAAAGATATGAAAGAGCAAGTATTACAAGTAACAAAAGGTGACTTCGTAGGATCAGCAAGTGGGGCAGTAGTATTAACAGCGTTAATCGTATTTCTATCAAGTGTATTAGTATAATAGAAGTTTTAAATTAGACAAAAAAGGAAGGAGAATGAGGGATATGAACAGTGAACAAGTGTTTCAAGTAACAAAAACAGATTTATTAGGATCCTTAGGTGGAGCGGTAATAGTAACATCATTTATTCTATTCCTTGCAAATGTATTAGTATGAGATATATAAATACAATCATTCAAAAAAAATAAAGACTCTAACGTATTGGTAAGTAGTTAATATGTTGGAGTCTTTTTTATATTCTTCTTATATACCCTCAAGTATTAAAGTTACCTCATTATCCAGCATTCAATGCTAATTAAACGCTGCGGTTGAAACTTGATTCAACGAATAATCAAAAATCCATTGAATAAAATCAAGCTGTATTTCAAAGAGAAAAAAGTCGAATTTTATATGTAAGAAAAAAAGAGGAATTTGACAGAAAAGATAGAAAATTTTAAAGGTCAGAATTTGTTAGCTTGCTAACTAATTTCTATTAATTAATGTTGGAAGCGTTTTCGATTGGTTTTAAGTATGGACCATTTAATCTATTTACAGGGGGATGAAGATATTATGAAACAAAAATCTATGGATACGCTAGCTGCACAAATGGAGGACTTTTTTCCAGTACGTGATGTAGATCATTTGGAATTTTACGTAGGGAATGCAAAGCAATCGAGTTATTATCTTGCGAGAGCGTTCGGATTCAAAATTGTAGCTTACTCTGGATTAGAAACTGGAAACCGTGAAAAGGTATCTTATGTTCTTGTGCAAAAAAATATGCGTTTCGTTGTGTCTGGAGCTTTAAGTAGTGAAAATCGTATTGCAGAGTTTGTAAAGACTCATGGTGATGGCGTGAAGGATGTGGCACTACTTGTTGATGATGTTGATAAAGCATACTCAGAAGCAGTGAAACGTGGTGCCGTCGCAATTGCTCCACCACAGGAATTAACAGATGAGGAAGGTACATTGAAAAAAGCAGTTATTGGTACGTATGGTGATACAATTCATACGCTTGTAGAGCGTAAAAATTATAAAGGGGCATTTATGCCAGGATTCCAAAAGGTAGAATTTAATATTCCATTTGAAGAGTCTGGTTTAATTGCTGTTGATCATGTAGTTGGTAATGTTGAAAAAATGGAAGAGTGGGTTAGTTATTACGAGAATGTTATGGGCTTTAAACAAATGATTCATTTTGATGATGACGATATTAGTACAGAGTATTCGGCGTTAATGTCGAAAGTTATGACGAATGGAAGTCGTATTAAGTTTCCTATTAACGAACCAGCAGACGGAAAGAGAAAGTCACAAATTCAAGAGTATCTAGAATTCTATAATGGAGCTGGTGTACAACATCTTGCTTTATTAACAAGTGATATTGTTAAAACAGTTGAAGCGCTTCGTGCAAATGGGGTGGAGTTTTTAGATACACCTGATACTTATTATGATGAGTTAACTGCACGAGTTGGAAAAATTGATGAAGAAATTGATAAGTTAAAAGAATTAAAGATCTTAGTAGATCGTGATGATGAAGGTTACTTACTACAAATCTTTACGAAACCAATTGTAGATCGCCCGACTTTATTTATTGAAATCATTCAACGTAAAGGTTCTCGTGGATTTGGTGAAGGAAACTTTAAAGCGTTATTCGAATCAATTGAAAGAGAACAAGAGCGTCGCGGGAACTTATAAGATTTGTATCCACCAGCAAAAGTCCCTTTGCTGGTGGAAATTTCATTTTTATAAGGAGGAATCAGGATGAAATTTGTTACATTTCGTCTTCCTTCAAAAGAACTACGAGCTGGATGGCTTGAAGGTGACAAAGTAATAGATATGAATCTTGCTAGTGAAGGAGAAATCCCTTCTTCTATGATGGCTTTTTTAGAGAAAGCAGATGAGTATGTAGAAGTAGTACGGAATATTAAGAATCCAAATAAGGGTATATATGCTTTAGAAGAAGTACAATTGACAGCTGCTCTTCCTAATCCGAGTAGTATTCGAGATTTTTACGCATTTGAACAACATGTAAAAACAGCTCGCGGACGAAGAGGATTAGATGTTGTGCCTGAATGGTATGATATTCCGGTTTTTTATTTTACTAATCATCGTGCTGTAATTGGTTCCGGTAATTTTGTAATTGGTCCGAAAAAGTCTAAAAAGCTTGATTATGAGTTGGAGATTGCTTGCGTAATAGGAAAAGAAGGGCGAAATATTTCTCGTGAGCAAGCAGAGGAATATATTTTTGGTTATTGTATTATGAACGACTGGAGTGCGAGAGACTTACAAGCAACAGAAATGAAAGTAGGTCTCGGTCCAGCGAAAGGAAAAGACTTTGCAACTTCTTTAGGAGCACATCTCGTTACGAAAGAGGAATTAGACGTTTATCGTAATGGTGATCGATATAATTTAGAAATGACTGCTCATGTAAATGGAAAACTATTATCAAAGGGAAACTTCCAAGATATTTACTATACATTTGCTGAAATGATTGAACGTGCTTCAGAGGACGTTACGTTATATCCAGGAGATGTGATTGGTTCTGGGACAGTAGGAACAGGATGTATTTTAGAACTGGGTACAGAAGAGTGGCTACAAGATGGAGATGTTGTAGAACTGTCGATTACTGGTTTAGGTACACTACGTAATACGATCAAAAAAGAAAAGGAAGCGGGTGATGGGCATGTTTTATCGTCACATGGGAGAACTACCTCATAAACGACATGTACAATTTCGTAAAAAAGATGGATCGCTTTATCGTGAACAGGTAATGGGAACAAAAGGTTTTTCTGGTACGCAGTCTATTTTATATCATCATTATATGCCAACAGAAGTAGGTCATTCTGCATTATCGCATTCTTGTCAGTTGCAGTATGAAGAGGATGTTGCTCTTTCTCATCGCCACTTTCGAACGAAAGAAAGTAAAAAAAGTGGTGATGCAATAAGTGGACGGAATTTCATACTTGGAAATGAAGATTTGTTAATTGGAGTAGTGAGTCCAACAGAAAAAATGGATTATTTCTATCGTAATGGTGATGGCGACGAAATGTTATTTGTTCATTATGGAACAGGAAAAATTGAAACGATGTTTGGAACGATTCACTATAGAAAAGGCGACTATGTAACGATTCCAATTGGAACGATTTATCGTGTTATTCCAGATGAAGGAGAGACTAAGTTTCTTGTTGTAGAGGCGAATAGCCAAATTACAACGCCGCGTCGTTATCGAAATGAATACGGACAATTGTTAGAGCATAGTCCGTTTTGTGAAAGAGATCTTCGTGGTCCAGAAAAATTAGAGACATATGATGAAAAAGGCGAGTTTGTCGTAATGACAAAATCAAGAGGCTATATGCATAAACATGTTTTAGGACACCACCCGTTAGATGTTGTTGGATGGGATGGCTATTTATATCCGTGGGTATTTAATGTAGAGGATTTTGAACCAATTACAGGGCGCATTCATCAGCCGCCGCCAGTACATCAAACATTTGAAGGACATAATTTTGTTATTTGCTCTTTCGTACCACGTTTATACGATTATCATCCAGAGTCAATTCCGGCACCATATTATCATAGTAATGTTAATAGTGATGAAGTTCTTTACTATGTAGAAGGAAACTTTATGAGTCGCAAAGGTGTGGAAGAAGGTTCTATTACACTTCATCCGAGCGGGATTCCCCATGGGCCGCATCCTGGGAAAACGGAGGCAAGTATAGGGAAGAAAGAGACGCTTGAATTAGCTGTTATGATAGACACATTCCGTCCGCTTCGTATTGTCAAACAAGCACATGAAACAGAAGATGAAAAGTATATGTACAGCTGGATTGAACAAGGTTCATATACTGTGAAATAAGTAAAAAAAGCATGCTCTCAATAAGGGAGCATGCCTTTTTTGTGGAATCGACATGTGTAATAATACCAAAAAGAGTTGTCGAAAGTTATATAGAAAGAATGATAAGGATCGTGCATATTTAGAAGAATTTCTACTTGTTTCGACAAAAGTATTGACTAGGAAAAGCGTAATGAGTAAAATAAAAAAGCAAATTAAAAATTTTCAGAAAATTTAAAACTTGGAGGAGTGAAAGATGAAGCGAATTTTTCAAAAGAAGCCAATTGCAAAGTTAATGCAAGAAAGTAAGCAAAAAACGTTAGCAAGAACATTGGGCGCGCTAGATTTAACTATGCTTGGAATCGGAGCAATTGTTGGAACTGGTATTTTTGTTCTAACGGGTGTTGTGGCAGCGAAACATTCTGGGCCAGCTATTATATTATCATTTGTGATTGCCGCTCTAGCTTGTGCCTTTGCTGCATTTTGTTATGCTGAATTTGCTTCTTCAGTTCCTGTCTCGGGCAGTGTGTATACGTATACATACGCGACGATGGGGGAAGTATTCGCATTTTTAATTGGCTGGGATTTAATGCTTGAATATTTACTTGCTACATCTGCTGTAGCGAACGGTTGGTCTGCATATTTTCAATCTTTATTAAAGGGGTTTGGAATTCATATCCCGACTATTCTCTCCTCGGCTCCTGGTACAGGTAAGGGTGGAATAATTGATCTACCTGCAGTTCTAATTATTTTAGTGATGACAGTTCTTTTATCTAGGGGTGTTCGTGAAAGTGCACGAGTAAATAACATTATGGTATTTATTAAAATAGCAGTTGTTCTTATTTTTATCTTTGCTGGTTTTAATTATGTGAAACCTGAAAACTGGACGCCTTTTATGCCATTTGGTTTAGATGGTGTAATGGCTGGAGCGGCTACAGTATTTTTCGCATTTATAGGATTTGATGCAGTTTCAACAGCGGCAGAAGAAGTGAAACGTCCGCAACGTGATTTACCAATTGGTATTATTGCATCGTTATTAATTTGTACAGTTCTTTATATCGTTGTTTCGCTTATTTTGACAGGAATTGTTCCATACGGGCAGCTAAATATATCAGATCCAGTTGCTTTCGCACTTCAATTTATTGGACAAGATGGTTTAGCGGGGGTAATTTCAGTAGGAGCAATTACAGGAATTACAACAGTAATGCTAGTTATGATGTATGGGCAAGTTCGTGTTTCTTATGCGATGAGCCGAGATGGTTTACTGCCGAAGCGTCTAGCTAAAGTTCATCCGAAATTTAAAACGCCATTTTTAAATACATGGACAACGGGAATTATTGCGGCACTGATTTCAGGATTAATAGATTTAAATGTTTTAGCGCATCTTGTAAATATGGGGACATTGTCAGCATTTGCACTCGTAGCTGTTGCGGTAATCGTAATGAGAAGAACTCATCCAGACTTACCAAGGGCATTTAAGGCTCCGCTTGTACCATTTTTACCAGCATTAACAGTGATCTTCTGTTTATACTTAATGCTTCAATTATCGGGGACAGCATGGATTAGTTTTGGGATATGGATGGTTATTGGTATAGCGGTTTACTTCTTATATAGCCGAAAACATAGTGCTTTAAATAATAGTAAAAAAGAAGAAGATGTTGCGAATTTATAAGCGGAAAAATCCATTCTAATTCTGTTAGAATGGATTTTTTGTTTGAAAATTTACATTTTTCCGAACTTATTATAAGATAATTGTTGGCTAACTAAAGGGGTGAAATGATGAAAAATACGTGGCGTGAGTTAAGGGAGATGGACCGTAACGTATGGATTCGATTTATTGGAGAGACGTTAAATGGAATTGCAATGATGATGTTAATGCCTTTTTTTGCATTATATTTAAAAGATAAGGTAGATTCGTTGTTGGAAGTTGGGGTTATTATGGCGCTTTCTCCAATTGCTGCAAGTTTTGGGTCACTTATAGGAGGGAGAATTGCTGACATATATGGAAGAAAGCCTATTATGATATTTTCTATGGCAAGTAATGCGTTATTAATGCTCGGTTTTCTATTTATAGAAGGATTTATTCCATATGCAATTTTATCTATTTTTTTAGGGTTGAGTAATTCTTTATTTCATCCAGCTGCATCAGCTATGGTCGCAGATGTAACGGTACCAGAAAAAAGAACAGAGGCATATGGTTTATTACGAATGGGACACAATATAGGTGCTGCGATTGGTCCGATAATGGGAGCATCAGTAGTTGTGTTGTCAAAGAACCTTGTGTTTATTATTGCCTCTTCTACAATGCTATTTTATGCGTTACTTGTATTACTTCTTATTCAAGAGACGATGCCAAAAAGGACAGATAGGGAAGAACATAAAGAAAAGGAATCTGGAGCAGTTTGGAAAATTGTAATGCAAGATAAGGCATTAATGATTTACTTATTAGCAGGTATTATCATTTCGATGGGGTTTTCTCAAACCGAAGGCATGTTGCCACTACATTTTGATAATGAAATGAAGCGTATTTTTGGAACGAATAATCCATATCCATATTTAATGGCGTTAAACGGACTATTAGTTGTTTTATTCCAGTTTCAAATTTCAAAATGGGCTACGGATAAACCAGTCGGGAAGACGATGTTATATGGTGCATGTTTATTCGGGATTGGATTATTTTTTATAGGGTGGTTACCGAAGTGGTTTGGAGAATTTAATACAAATGCTACAATTATTTTAATAACACTACTGTTCGTTTATGCTATATATACGTTAGGTGAAATGATTATGTCGCCTGTACAGATGACATTTGTAGCAAATTTGGCCCCTGAGCATTTGAGAGGGACTTATATGGGAGCTGCAAGTTTGCAGTGGATTACAGGAAGCGCATTTGGCCCACTTTTGGGAGGTTTTTTATTAGATCGATTACTTGGTCACTTTCTATTTACAATTTTAGCTGTAGGATGTGTAGTTGCAGGTATTGTATATGTTTCTTTAGATCGCCTTGTTGAGCAAAGGCAAAAAGACACACTAACCAAACAATCGTCTTAGTGAATAGGTGACATACACAAAAAAGGGGATTTCTACATATTTTAGGTACATAACTAGATTAGATTGCCATTTTATTTTGTGTACCTATATAGAAAATGAAATGAAAAACCAATAAGTGATGTTATTTAATTATTTATGGAAGTTACATTTTATTTCAAATAGGAACTACCTATTTTTATAAAAAGTGCTAAAATAGAAAAATGAAAACAATTGGTTAGGGTGATTTCATTGACGAAAATTAAATTAGGTTTATTATATGGTGGAAAATCAGCTGAGCATCAAGTTTCGCTACAGACGGCTCTTGCTGCTATTAAAGCGTTAAATCAAGATAAATTCGAGATTCATCCAATTTATATTACAGAACAAGGTCAATGGGTACGTGGTGAGCGTATTGAAGGCGAAGTAACAGATGTTGAAGCTTTAAAAATGAGCGGTGCAGAAAATGCGATTTCTCCGTTATCATTAAGTACAGAAATTATCCCATCTGCAGCTTCTGAGGAGAACGCTATTGACGTTATTTTCCCATTACTACATGGACCAAACGGTGAAGATGGAACGGTTCAAGGACTATTAGAATTAATGAATATCCCTTATGTAGGAAATGGTGTTCTAGCATCATCTGCTGGTATGGATAAAGTTGTTATGAAAAACATCTTTGCAGAGGCTGGTTTAAAACAAGCAAAATATGCATCCTTCATTCGTAGTGCATGGGAAAAAAATCGTGAGGAAGCTTATTCTAAAGTAGAAGATAAGTTAGGATATCCTTGCTTCGTAAAACCAGCGAACCTTGGTTCAAGTGTTGGTATTAATAAGTGTAAAAATCGTGAAGAACTTGAGGATGCATTTGTAGAGGCATTCCAATTTGATCGCAAAATTATTGTAGAAGAAAATATTGTAGGTCGTGAAGTAGAAGTTGGGGTACTAGGTAATGATGAGCCGAAATGTTCAGTTGTAGGTGAAATCGTCCCGAAAAAGGACTTCTATGATTATAAGTCGAAATATATCGATGGTGATACGGCGCTAATTATTCCAGCTGAAATGACAGAAGAAGAATCTAATGTAATTAAGCGTGATGCGATTATTGCATTCCAATCATTAGACGGTGCAGGTTTAACGCGAGCTGATTTCTTCTTAACGAAAGATGGAGAAGTGTATATTAACGAAGTAAACACAATGCCAGGATTTACACCGTTCAGTATGTTCCCTCTATTATGGCAACATACTGGGTTACCGTATCCAGAATTAATCGAAGAGCTAATTCGTTTAGCGATTGAACGTCACGAAGAAAAACAAAAAATTAAATATACAATCTAACAAAAAAGGAGGAAGCACTATTCATAGGAATAGTGCTTCCTCTATGTAAGGAGCGTTTCTATATGATAAAGCGAATGTTAAAGCAAGTGGAACAGATGGTAAATGGTACTGGATTAGCAGAGCAATATGAGGGAATTACTATTCAAGGCGTGTCTATTGATACAAGAAAAATTAAAAAAGGAAACTTGTATGTTCCGATTCAAGGGGAGCGCTTTGATGGACATGGTTTTGTAGATAAAGCTGTTGAAAATGGAGCTGTGGCTACATTATGGATGAAAGATGTAGCGAATCCACCTGAGAATCTTCCGGTTATTTTTGTGGAAGACACGCTATCGGCATTGCAAATGTTAGCGAAAAACTATCGTGATCAATTGGATGTTAAAGTTGTAGGTGTAACGGGTAGTAACGGTAAAACATCTACGAAAGATATTGTAACAAGTCTTCTTGCGACTAAGTTCAAAGTGCAAAAAACAGAAGGGAACTTCAATAACCATATCGGATTACCTCTTACCATTTTAAACTTAGAAGAAAATACAGAAGTAGCAGTATTAGAGATGGGTATGTCAAGCCGAGGCGAAATTGAATTCTTATCTAAGTTAGCTCGTCCTAATGCAGCTATCATTACGAATATCGGTGAGGCACATTTAATGGATTTAGGATCTCGTGAGGCAATTGCTGAAGCGAAATTAGAAATTGTTACAGGGTTACAAGAAGGTGGCGTGTTCGTATATAACGGAGATGAGCCTTTATTAACGAATCGTGTTCCTGAAATGAATTTAGCGGCAGAAACGGTTACGTTTGGTGATGCAAGAGCAAACGATTATTATCCAACGACTGTAACATTACAAGCAACTGGGACACATTTCAAAATGAATAGAGATGAAAATATTTCATTCTACTTACCTGTGTTAGGAAAACATAATGTGTATAATACACTTGCTTCAATGGCAATTGCGAAACATTTTGGTGTAACGTGGGAAGAGATGAAAGAAGGTTTAGTAACACTTCAAATGACGGGCATGCGTATGGAAATTGTGAAAACAAATAGTGGTTTAACAATTATCAACGATGCTTATAATGCAAGTCCGACGGCTATGGAAGCAGCATTCCATTTAATGAATGGTTTAGATGGTTTTGCTAAAAAAATCGTTGTGCTCGGTGATATGTTAGAACTTGGAGATCAAGAAGTACAGTTCCATTATGAGGTAGGAAAATTAATCGATCCAGCAAAAATCTCGTATGTATTCACATACGGTAGATTAGGGGCTCAAATTGCTGAAGGAGCGAAAATTAATTTCCCTAATGAACGTGTAAAGGCGTATGATAATAAAGAAGAGTTAGTAAAAGATTTACAAGCAGTAGTCGATGTGAAAGATGTTGTATTAATAAAAGCATCTCGCGGTATGAAATTAGAAGAAGTAATTACGATGTTGAAATAATTGGTGTATATAAATAGGGATGATAGTTACGAAAATAGAAGAAACTTATAATAAGCGCTTACAGTAAATATAAAAAAATAAAAGTGAAGAAAAAAACTCTGAATATGAAAATAAGGTAACAGTTGGGTTTGCTTTTTACACATACAAAACTTATAATTGATAAAGTGTAATAACGTTTAGAAGTATTTTCGTGAAGAATATACGCCCGTTTATATACGTGAGCATTCAGGAAAAGGGCTTTTCCGCAAATTCGGAAAACGCCTTTTTTTAAATGATAAGTATAGGATAGAAAAGGAGAAGTAACATTGACAACATTTCGAGAATTAGGATTAAGTGATTCTTTACTGCAATCTGTTGAAAGTATGGGCTTTGAAGAGGCTACACCAATTCAAGCTGAAACAATTCCACATGCATTGCAAGGTAAAGATATTATTGGGCAAGCGCAAACAGGTACAGGGAAAACAGCAGCATTCGGATTACCACTATTAGATAAAGTGGATACACATAAAGAATCGGTTCAAGGTATTGTTATCGCGCCAACGCGTGAATTAGCAATTCAAGTTGGAGAAGAATTATACAAAATTGGTAAGCATAAACGTGTTCGTATTTTACCAATTTATGGTGGTCAAGATATTAACCGCCAAATTCGTGCTCTAAAAAAACACCCACACATTATTGTTGGTACGCCGGGTCGTATTTTAGATCATATTAACCGTAAAACACTTCGTCTGCAAAACGTAGAGACAGTTGTTCTTGACGAAGCGGATGAAATGTTAAACATGGGCTTCATTGAAGACATTGAAGCAATTTTAACAGATGTGCCAGAAACACATCAAACATTACTATTCTCAGCGACAATGCCGGATCCAATCCGCCGTATTGCTGAGCGTTTCATGACTGAGCCTCAACACATTAAAGTAAAAGCAAAAGAAGTAACAATGCCAAACATTCAGCAGTTCTATTTAGAAGTGCAAGAAAAGAAAAAGTTTGACGTGTTAACACGCTTATTAGATATTCAATCTCCAGAGCTTGCAATCGTATTCGGTCGTACAAAGCGCCGTGTTGATGAATTATCAGAAGCATTAAACTTACGTGGTTATGCTGCAGAAGGTATTCACGGTGATTTAACTCAGGCGAAACGTATGTCTGTATTACGTAAATTTAAAGAAGGTTCTATTGAAGTTCTTGTTGCAACAGACGTTGCTGCACGTGGTCTTGATATTTCAGGCGTAACGCACGTATATAACTTCGATATTCCACAAGATCCAGAATCATACGTTCACCGTATCGGTCGTACTGGTCGTGCAGGTAAAAAAGGTATTGCAATGCTATTTGTAACACCACGTGAATCAGGACAATTAAAAAATATCGAGCGTACAACAAAACGTAAAATGGACCGCATGGATGCACCGACACTTGACGAGGCATTAGAAGGTCAACAACGTTTAATCGCTGAAAAGCTTCAAAGCACAATTGAAAATGAAAACTTAGCATACTACAAGCGTATTGCAGAAGAAATGTTAGAAGAAAATGACTCTGTAACAGTAGTAGCTGCTGCTTTAAAAATGATGACTAAAGAGCCGGATACAACTCCGATCGCTTTAACATCAGAACCACCTGTTGTTTCAAGAGGCGGCGGTTCTAAAAAACGCGGCGGTAACGGAGGCGGATACCGTGATGGTAACCGTAATCGTAGTCGTGATGCACGCGGCGGTGGCGATGGACGTAATCGTGACCGTAACCGTGATGGACGTAATCGTGACGGAAACCGTGATCGCAATCGTGATGGTAACCGCGATCGTAATCGTGATGGTGGTAGTCGTGGTCGTAGAGGTGAAGGCCAAGGTCGCCCTGGTTCTTCAAATGGACGCGGCGAAAGAAAACATCATAGCCGTCCACAAGCTTAATAAAAAAAAGAGAATGCCCTTTGCGGGCATTCTCTTTTTTTATTTCTATAATTGTGCATACTACATAATAGTTATGATAGAAAAGGGGCTGTTATATGCTTGTAAGGCTTGGTTACGTTGCGATGAGTGTACATTTGAAGAATGCATCTCCATCTCAAACGATGACGTATGCACAGTTTCAGAAATTAGATGATCGTGCTGCTGCAATTCGTAAACTTGAAAGAATTGCTAATTCCAATTTAGAAAATTGTTTACGTTTATTAAAGCATAATAAAGGGCATGACATATCTTTCTTTCGGCTCAGTTCAAAGCTCATTCCTTTAGCGAATCATGAGGAATTGATAGAGTGGAACTATATTCGTCCTTTAAAAGAAAATTTAAAAAAACTAGGTGAATATGCAGTTCATATGAATATGAGAATTGATTTCCATCCAGATCATTTTGTTGTACTAAATTCACCTGAGGAGAGTGTTTTTAAACAATCTGTAAAAACATTGCAGATGCACAAAAAATTATTAAAAGGTATGGGGATTGAACATAAGCAACGATGTGTACTGCATGTTGGAGGAGGATATAAAGATAAAGAACTTGCATTAGAGCGCTTTATAGAGAATTGGTCGAATGTCCCAAGGGGTATTCAAGAAATGATTATATTAGAAAATGATGATACAACCTTTACGTTAGAGGAAACATTATATTTAGGAGAAAAATTAGATATTCCCGTCGTATTTGACTTGCATCACCATATGATGAATAATGAGCAAGAAGATTGGTATGAAGATTGGGCACGTGTCGTTCATACGTGGGAAACGTCTTTGTTGCCGGTTAAAATGCATATCTCTAGCCCTAGAGAGGGAAAAGATCCAAGAGCTCATGCAGATTATATTAATGTAGAGGCATTTTTATCTTTTTTAAGAAGGATAAAGGGAAGTGTTCCGCAAATTGATTGTATGATTGAGGCGAAGATGAAGGATGAGTCTTTATTTCAATTAATGAGAGATTTAAGTGAACAAGTAGATGTAGAAATTATCGATGGTGCAAGCTTTTATATTAAATAAGCTTTGCACCATCGTTTTTTTTTGTTAAAAAAGGGGTTAAAATGCCACCGGTTATTAAACCTGTTAAATGACTGATCGGATTGGCAGAAGGATTAAAGAAAGTAAATAGAAGTAATAGAAGTATCATAATTGAGAAAATAGCAATTTCTTTTGGTTTTGAAGAGCGGTATCGATTGTACAATAAAAATAACTGTGCACCTAATAGTCCGAAAATACCACCTGATGCACCTGCGTGAATATATTCAAGTGGCATAATAATATAAGAAGAAATATTTCCTGAAATTCCAGAGAGAAAAAATAGAATAAAAAAAGAAAAGTGTCCGAGTTGCTTTTCGATAGAAGAACCAAGAGCAAACAAAAAAATAATATTAGAAAGAAAATGTTGTAAGTCTACGTGTACAAGAAGAGAAGTTATGACACGCCACCATTCTCCTTTAGCGATATATTCATTAGAGGCTGCCAGTGGGAAGAGAAAAAAGTCGCCTAATATCATCATGACTAGATGAATAAGAAGTAAGGTAAGAATAGTCGGTTGTAAAGAAATATGGGTGGATCTTATTAGCATACGGTTACTTTCACCCCTTTTGCATCAGAAAGATTCTCTGTTATTCTTATCAATATGAAAGAAGAAAGTTAAATAGAAGAAGGGGATTTCGAAATGATTATAGGGATTGGTATCGATATTATTGAATTAAATCGTATTGAAAAAATGCTAGATGGAAAGCTTAAATTTATGGAACGTATTTTAACGGAAAATGAACGTAATGTTGCTATGGAGCTGAAAGGAAGTCGCCTTACAGAGTTTGTAGCTGGAAGGTTTGCAGCGAAAGAGGCGTATTCAAAAGCTGTAGGTACTGGTATCGGAAAAGAAGTGAGTTTTTTAGATATTGAAGTGAAAAATGATGAAAGAGGTAAGCCAATTCTGATTACAAGTACAGAGTATATTGTTCATTTATCAATTAGTCATAGTAAGGAATTTGCTGTTGCTCAAGTTGTTTTAGAAAGCTCGTCACGCTAGTCTGCATATTTTATATCTTTGTCTCATATATTTGAGGTAGCGATAAGGAAGGTACATCTTCCATTCATTTATAGGGGCAAAGGGGCTGAATTGATGAAAAGGCGTCTGTTTTTAGTTCTTGTCGGTTTGTTGACCGTTTTTGTGTTGGCGGGTTGTATGGAAAAGAAGCAAGATGATGTCGTGAGAGATTTAGAATCAAAAGTAAAAGGGATGAAAAGTTATCAAGCTGAGGCAAAATTATCTATTAAAACAGGCAATGAGCCTCAAGAGTATAACGTAGAGATTTGGCATAAGGAACCGTCTTTTTATCGTGTGAATTTAAAAAATGCAAAAAAAGATCAAAGCCAAATTATTTTGAGAAATGAAGAAGGTGTATTTGTATTAACGCCAGCACTTAATAAGAGCTTCCGTTTTCAAAGTGATTGGCCGCAAAATAGTAGCCAGGCTTATTTATATGAATCACTTGTAAGAGATATTTTGCAGGACAAGAAAAACCTTACTTTTGAGAAAACAGATAAGTATTATATTTTTAAAACAAAAACAAATTATCAACATCAAAATATGTTGCCTAGACAAGAGATTACATTGAATAAGAGCGATTTGACTCCAGTTTCAGTGAAGTTAATGGATAATGATCAAAATGTTCTTGTGAAAGTAGATTTCTCTAAAGTGAAATTTGATGCGAAATTTGATAAAGGTGCATTTGATACGAAACAAAATATGTCTAGAGCGCAGGTAGATGTTCAAACTACAGCGAAAGAAGAAAAACCGTTTGCTATTTTGTATCCACTTGATACACCACAAGGTATGACTCTGCAAGATGAAAAAGAGTTGAAGACAGACAGTGGCAAGCGTGCGATACTCACATACACTGGAAATAAGAAATCCTTTACTTTAATACAAGAAAAGGCAAAAGTTGCAGAGGCTTCATCAGCGGTAAGTGTAAGTGGAGAACCAGTTGATCTTGGGTTTACGATTGGTGCATTGACGAAAGACTCTGTAACGTGGTCGCATAACGGAGTAGAATATATGCTCGTGTCTAAAGGTTTAGAGCCGAAGGAGCTGTTAATGGTTGCTCGTTCAGTTACAGCGAAGCAGGTGAAGTAAACTTCTTAGACGTGGTGATATATGTGCACCACGTCTTTTCTTAGTTTGAAGGTGGATTTCATAAAAGAAGCATATAAAAGAATAAGCTTCGCATATCGTGTATAAGGAAGTGTATTTATGGAAGAAGCACCATTTTACCGTGACACTTGGGTGGAAGTGGATTTAGATGCCATTTATAACAACGTTACACATATTAAAGAGTTCATCCCAAGTAATGTAGAGATTTTTGCTGTAGTTAAAGCAAACGCATATGGGCACGATTATGTACCGGTGGCTAAAACGGCATTAGAAGCAGGTGCAACAAGGTTAGCTGTTGCTTTTTTAGATGAAGCTTTAGTGCTTCGGAGGGCTGGTATTACTGAGCCGATTTTAGTGTTAGGTCCCTCGCCGCCACGTGATGTAAATGTAGCTGCTGAAAATGATGTAGCGCTAACTGTTTTTCAAAAAGAATGGGTGGACGAAGCAATTGAACTTTGGGATGGTTCACCTGTAATGAAATTCCATATTAACTTTGATAGTGGTATGGGGAGAATTGGAATACGTGAAAGAAAAGAGCTAAAAGAATTTTTAAAGAGTTTAGAGGGTGCACCGTTTTTAGAGTTAGAAGGAGTATACACGCATTTTGCAACGTCAGATGAGGTTGAGACTTCGTATTTTGATAAGCAATATAACACGTTCTTAGAGCAGTTAAGTTGGTTGAAAGAATTCGGAGTGGATCCTAAGCTTGTTCATACAGCTAATAGTGCTGCGACGTTACGTTTTCAAGGGATTACATTTAATGCAGTGCGAATTGGGATTGCAATGTATGGATTATCTCCTTCTGTAGAAATACGTCCTTTTTTACCATTTGAATTAGAACCGGCGCTATCACTTCATACGAAAGTCGCTCATATTAAACAGGTAATTAAAGGTGATGGAATTAGTTATAACGTCACCTACCGAACGAAAACTGAAGAATGGATTGCGACTGTAGCGATTGGCTATGCAGATGGGTGGCTTAGAAGGTTACAAGGATTTGAAGTGCTTATAAATGGTAAAAGGGTACCGATTGTAGGGAGAGTAACAATGGATCAGTTCATGATTCATCTTCCTTGTGAAGTGCCACTTGGTACGAAAGTTACGCTTATTGGAAGGCAAGGAGATGAGTATATTAGCGCTACAGAGGTTGCGGAATACTCAGGGACTATTAATTATGAAATTATTGCAACGATTAGTTTCCGTGTGCCAAGAATATTTATACGGAATGGTAAGGTTGTAGAGATAATTAATTACTTGAACAATATATAGAAGGTAGTATGATTGCTTCTTGTCATTGGAGTGACTGTTCATTGCTGGATAATAAGCTCTTTTTGATGAGAAGCTTTTTACTTATAATCATTTTTTATATAAGTTGCACGTAAGTTTTGAAGAGGAGTTCTATTGTTTTTAGTTAGTTATGAGATAAAAAATTTAAGAAGATGAATGTTTTGTTTGTGAATTGGAAAACATAAGCAAGGAATAAGGAAGTCTTTGCAACAGGCTCCATACAATGGTATTATTACAATAGGTGTCATATATATATTTGGGTGTGTAGTTGACGGTGGAGGTGTATTTTTGTGTCCGAATCAAGTGTAACTACTGAAATCGTGGTTCGGTTGCCAAAGCAAATGGTAACGGAATTGGACGGAATTGGAAAACAAGAGAATAAGAATCGCCATGAACTAATTTGCCAGGCAACACAATTGTTATTGCGTCAACATAAGACGAAGAAACGCTACCAACATGAATCAATGCGACGTGGGTACATTGAAATGGGAAAAATTAATCTTGGTATTGCATCTGAAGCTTTCTTAGCAGAGTATGAAGCAGCTCATACAGTAGAACGCTTAGTTAGCGGGGGGTAATATTTTGATTGTAAAACGCGGCGACGTGTATTTTGCAGACCTTTCCCCAGTTGTTGGTTCTGAGCAAGGAGGCGTTCGTCCGGTTCTTGTCATTCAAAATGACATCGGAAATCGTTTTAGTCCAACGGTGATTGTAGCGGCTATTACTGCACAGATTCAAAAAGCGAAATTACCCACTCATGTGGAAATTGATGCGAAAAAGTATGGTTTTGAGAGAGATTCTGTTATTTTACTTGAGCAGATTCGAACAATCGATAAGCAACGCTTAACGGACAAAATCACTCATTTGGATGAAGTGATGATGAGTCGTGTAGATGAAGCGTTACAAATTAGTTTAGGACTAATAGATTTTTAAATCGGCAGTTTAAGTTGCTCTCTTTGAAGGGCAACTTTTTTTATTATAGAGGAGGTTACGGTTGTATATGGAAATGGTAGATAATCGACAAGCGTTAATGAAAATGTTAGTGAAAGAATTAGGCTTTACCGAAAAGCAAGTTCGTCATGTTATTCAATTAACAGAAGAAGGTAACACAGTTCCATTTATTGCTCGTTACCGAAAAGAATGGACAGGCTCTTTAGATGAGGTGCAAATTCGTACGATTTTAGAGAGATGGCAATATATGATGCAACTTGAAGATAGGAAGGAAGAAGTTCTTCGTCTTATTGATGAGAAGGGGAAACTGACAGAAGAGCTACGACAGCAAATTGTTAAAGCTACAAAGTTGCAAGAAGTAGAAGATCTATATCGTCCATATAAAGAGAAAAGAAGAACGAAAGCGACAATTGCTAAAGAAAAAGGATTAGAACCATTAGCTGAATGGTTATTGTTATATAAGAAAGAAGATCCGGCTAAAAAGGCAGTGGAATTTATTAATGTAGAGAAAGAAGTGCAATCTGCAGAAGAAGCTTTACAAGGTGCACAAGACATTATTGCAGAAATGGTTTCAGATGAAGCTGCGTATCGTAGTTGGATTCGAAATGTTACTTTTAGAAAAGGTGTTATGTCTTCGTCCGTGAAAGATGAAGAAAAAGATGAAAAGAATATATATGAAATGTATTACAGTTATGAAGAACCATTGCAAAAAGTAGTACCACATCGTGTATTAGCAATGAATCGTGGCGAGAAAGAAGATATATTGAGAGTTGCTGTTGTTCCGCCAGTAGATGAGATAGTAACTTTCTTAAATAAGAAAGTAATTCGTGATAACGATTCGAAAAGTGCACATTATGTACAATTAGCGATTGAAGATGGTTATAAACGATTAATTCAATCTTCAATCGAAAGAGAAATTCGTAAAGAATTAACAGAAACAGCTGAAGAACAAGCGATACATATTTTCTCTGAGAACTTACGTAACTTATTATTACAACCTCCGATGAAAGGGAAAGTCGTGCTAGCGGTAGATCCGGCATATAGAACTGGTTGTAAATTGTCTGTAGTAGATGATACGGGGAAAGTACTACATATTGATGTTATTTATCCGCATCCACCTGTTCGTAAATATGATGATGCAAAAACGCAAGTTCTTTCTATTATAGATAAATATCAAGTTGAAATGATTGCAATTGGTAATGGGACAGCATCTAGAGAAACAGAAGAGTTTATAGTAGATGTATTACAAAGTGTGAACCGAGATGTCTTTTATATTATTGTAAATGAAGCGGGTGCGAGTGTGTATTCGGCTTCTGATTTAGCCCGTGAGGAATTCCCAAATTTACAAGTTGAAGAGAGAAGTGCCGTTTCTATTGGAAGACGTCTGCAAGATCCACTTGCTGAACTTGTGAAAATTGATCCTAAATCAGTTGGGGTTGGACAATACCAACATGATGTATCTCAAAAGAGACTGAATGAGTCATTAACATTTGTAGTAGAAACAGCTGTTAACCAAGTTGGGGTTAATGTAAATACGGCTTCGGTTGCATTGTTACAATATGTTTCAGGTTTATCGAAAACTGTTGCGAAAAATATTGTGGCAAAGAGAGAAGAAGATGGGAAATTCACGAAGCGCACGGAATTAAAGAAAATCCCGCGTTTAGGTGCAAAGACGTATGAACAATGTATAGGTTTCTTACGTATACTAGAAGGAGCGAATCCATTAGATCGAACAGGTATTCATCCAGAGCAATATAAAAATGTTGAATTGTTATTGAATAGTCTAGGGTTATCGATAGATGACGTAGGACAACCGCAATTACAAAAGAGATTGGAAGAAGTAGAGATTTCTAAGTTATCTCAAGAAACAGGAGTTGGGGAGCCGACGTTAGTTGATATTATAGATGCGCTTATTAGTCCAGAAAGAGATATGAGGGATGAGTTGCCTAAACCACTTCTGAAAAAAGGGATTTTGAAATTAGAAGATTTAAAACGTGGTATGGAACTAGAAGGAACAGTTCGTAACGTTGTTGATTTTGGTGCTTTTGTTGATGTTGGCGTAAAGCAAGATGGTTTAGTACATATTTCTAAACTTAGCAAACAGTTTGTAAAGCATCCGTTAGATGTTGTATCAGTAGGGCAAATTGTAAAAGTATGGGTAGATGATATTGATACAAAAAAAGGACGCGTTGCACTATCTATGTTGCCGATTGAATAGTAAGAGAAGAGAGCAGATGAAACTGCTCTTTTTTTATGGAATAAAAAGTGTAATGGATTATGAGCTTTGATGTATTTTGCTATAATAAAACCAGCATTCATTTAATAATTTAATTTGATACCGGTTTTTTTCGAAATATGCACGTTGCATTTGTTTTTTTAGCCACGTAGGCATAGGAATCCCTCCTTGTTTAATCCTGCTCTCAAAAATCTAAAATGCTATTGATGAGAGGTTGGTGAGTGGATTTCTATTCATGTTTTGTTTTTAGAAACCACGCTTCTTACATGAGGATGGGTATATGTACTATTTAATATATGTATAAGAAGGGAGAAAAGTGTAAAAATATTTTTTTGTTTAGGAGGAATGAGAGTGGATGAGCAAGAAATTCAGGGACTAGTGGAAGAAGTGTCACTACAATACTTTGAGATGCCGTTCTTACATAAAGCAGTGTTTAATAATAGATTACGTACAACTGGTGGGCGTTATTTGTTGAAGAGTCATAATATCGAACTGAATTATCGATATTACGAAGTGTATGGTGAAGAAGAGTTAGTCGGGATTATTAAACATGAGCTTTGTCATTATCACTTACATATTGCAGGAAGAGGGTATAAGCACAGGGATAGAGATTTTCGTGAGTTGTTAAAGAAAGTTGATGCACCACGTTTTTGTAAACGAATGATTAATGAAGAGAAGGAAAAAAAGGTTTACAAGTATGAATGTATGGAGTGTTCACTTCAATATGTAAGAAGGCGTCAAATAAATACAAAAAGATATGTCTGTGGAAAGTGTAAAGGGAAACTCAAACCGATATCGAAAACATCTTGACAGTAAAAACGCAATCCAGTATATTATAAACATGTCACGTTTGAACAAGATGTTGTTAAAAACTTCTTGACTTACAGAGAGAATTTTTATAAGATACAAATTGTCTTCATTATTCCGCAGTAGCTCAGTGGTAGAGCTATCGGCTGTTAACCGATCGGTCGTAGGTTCGAGTCCTACCTGCGGAGCCATACAGAGAAGTACCCAAGTGGCTCAAGGGGCTCCCCTGCTAAGGGAGTAGATCGCTAACGCGGTGCGAGGGTTCGAATCCCTTCTTCTCTGCCATACATATTGGCCCGTTGGTCAAGTGGTTAAGACACCGCCCTTTCACGGCGGTAACACGGGTTCGAATCCCGTACGGGTCACCACTTCGGAGGATTAGCTCAGCTGGGAGAGCACCTGCCTTACAAGCAGGGGGTCGGCGGTTCGATCCCGTCATCCTCCACCATATAATTTTATATGAATAGTATTGTCGCGGGGTGGAGCAGTACGGTAGCTCGTCGGGCTCATAACCCGAAGGTCGCAGGTTCAAATCCTGTCCCCGCAACCAAATGGTCCCGTGGTGTAGTGGTTAACATGCCTGCCTGTCACGCAGGAGATCGCCGGTTCGACCCCGGTCGGGACCGCCATTTTAACTTCTGCTATATAGCAGTTGTTTTTTATTGGACATTATGGTACAATAACATTTGTCTTTGAAAAGAAGAAATTTATTTCGATGGGCTATAGCCAAGCGGTAAGGCAACGGACTTTGACTCCGTCATGCGCTGGTTCGAATCCAGCTAGCCCAGCCATTTACGAGCCATTAGCTCAGTTGGTAGAGCATCTGACTTTTAATCAGAGGGTCGAAGGTTCGAGTCCTTCATGGCTCACTTTTGTTTTTTTCGCGCGGTCGTGGCGGAACGGCAGACGCGCTAGGTTGAGGGCCTAGTGGGGGAAACCCCGTGGAGGTTCAAGTCCTCTCGGCCGCATCAAAAAAATCTTAAAAAGTACTTGCATTTGAAAATGTAGTATGATAAGATAATTGAGTCGCCAAATTACAACGACGAAAAAACATCATGAATAAGCGCCCGTAGCTCAATTGGATAGAGCGTTTGACTACGGATCAAGAGGTTAGGGGTTCGACTCCTCTCGGGCGCGCCAATTACGGGAAGTGGCTCAGCTTGGTAGAGCACCTGGTTTGGGACCAGGGGGTCGCAGGTTCAAATCCTGTCTTCCCGACCACGCGGGTGTAGTTTAGTGGTAAAACAAGAGCCTTCCAAGCTCTGGTCGAGAGTTCGATTCTCTTCACCCGCTTTTAGTTCTTTGAAAACTGAACGAAACAAACAACGTGAAACGTCAATTTTTATTTTAGATGCTAGACAAACTAACTTTATTGGAGAGTTTGATCCTGGCTCAGGATGAACGCT
>NZ_JBQAGT010000025.1:0-23626 GCF_051916495.1 Bacillus cereus group sp. MYBK216-1 | reverse complement strand
AGTTAATGTTCTTAAGAATTGTAATAACTCTGGATTATTATTCACCTGTCTATTGTTTTCGTCTTTTCGGTGATGATCTCTATGATGATCTCTCCGATCATCACATCTATTGAAATCACAACCTCCATCAAACCCAAAACCCATCAAAATTACCCCCTTTCGTTCGTTAGTACATCTTATGCTCGTCTAGAAAGGATGGTGTGAGCATATGAGTCTAGTTAGGTGTGGATTTTTTATTTAAATATAAAACGTGTTTAATAGGGATCTTTTTTATGAATTATTTTTAAAACACCGTATTATAATAATTTGTTAATAAAAAGTTTTTACCAGCCTGTCTATTTCAATTATTACTTTTAAACATACTCTATTTTGACAACTAATAATAAGTTAATTGAATTGTATTGTTAGGTGTCAAAATTAGAAGTAAAGGTAAGTGATAGAGAATGGATAATAATGAAATTCTAACTCTGTTGCAAGCATTTCAATTGGTTGGGGCGAGAGTTGTATTATTTTTACCATCATTTCACGTAGAAGGCCTTATTACATAGATTGGAGAAAATTTTGTTATCCTTTGTCGTGATAATGGGGAAGGCTTTGAAGTAGAAAGTAATGCAAATGGTGGGGGTCTTGAAAATCCAAACCAAATTAGTGTTGCAATTAGTAGCATTTTAGTGGTAAGTGATGATCGAGGAGCATAATAAATTGAAAATTTTTTTACTATATAATACATACTTATTATAGGAGGGGGATAGATGTATCAGTTTTGTTTTAATTCTGATAATGGTAAACGAGAATTTAGATTATTTGATATAAATCCAATTCCTCTTATCACTCCATTTAAATCAAAAGGGTGTTTTGATACTTTATATAGGGGCATCTAACATTTGTGGATGCTCTTTTCATTTGCATTCAAAGAGTTGTTAAAAATACTATATTGAAAGGGCTATTCTACAGACTCCTTTTAGAGGAGCATGCATTAAATAAAGTTGGCTTGTACATATTTTGTTTGGAAGTGTATTATAATTTTGAATTGAACAGTCCGTGTCAGTTTTATTGATCCTCATTACAGAACTTTGCTGAAACAATCTTCACTTAATCCCCTAATGTTTCTAATCAATTAAGCTATCCCTGGAGTTAAAAGAGGGATAGCTTCGTTTTTAAGATTTAGTCCTACGCTAACATATCTATCGTTATGTGTACTACAAGAAGGGTAATTACACTCACGAAGATTAAGATTTTTAACGTCTTTATTTTGGTAAATGTAATTCGAACATAGCTGACTAAAAATAAACGTTTTTGATATAACTACATCTTTGCTTCCCATACCATTTTCTTTTTTTATTGAGTAAGCTCGTCAGTGAAAAAATGATACGTTAATCTTTTCCTTGCTTTTTATAAGTATGATTCCATATAGCAAGAAAACGATTAAATACAAAACAACTTCAAACAATGGTTCTCGCAATTAAGGCTTCTTATTCTTACTTCTAGTAAAAATGAAAAAACGTAGACTTATGCCTACCGGCATTTATCTTCAACTTAAAATTGGTGTTTCACGCCTTCGCATTTTTGAGGAAGCGGCCTTCTGTCGGAAAAGATAACAGTGACCTTTGCACCGAAACGGTTTATATTGCGTATTAAAATTCCTCTATTAACATATTTAAAGCTTTTGACTTTATCCTTTCATATTCCATAGCTCCAGCTAGTTCTTCAGCAAGTAATGGTGATTTTCTGACGTATTTTTCACGAATCACATCATACAATTCGTAAGGAAATAACATATCAATAAACATAATTTTCTTCTGCTCAGTTGTTAAAGGAGAAACTGACTCATATGCGTTAATCATAATTTGAAATTGATCTGCATTCCAAACACCAGTTGTATCTAGGAGAGGAATAATCATTTTACGCAAGTCTCGAATAGGAAGATCGTAAGAAACTGTATCTAAATCAATTACCCAAATTTGATTACTTGGATCTAATAAGGAATTTCCTGTTCCATAATCTTGATGACATAAATTAGGGAATTCTTGTAATTCATCAGTCCATTTTGTATATTCAGATTCCAATAGTCTTTGGTGTGTGTGTTTTGCTTCTGAAATGAAAGCATCGATTTCAGTCAAGTACAATTGTGAAAATGGGTCATCCGGCATAGTTGCGGATAAAGTTTTCCAAATCTCCATCTGTTGAAATCTTTTAATGTAATGATTGGGCCAACGTCCCAGTTTTGTAAAGATGGGTATGCCTGGTGGCGGTTTGTAGCCAATAGAAGCTACATGAAAATCCGCTAACCCTTTCATAATCATTTCAAGGTCTTCTTGCATTGTAAGCTCAAATGGTCTTCCCTCAATCCATTCATAAACAACAAATAAAAATGGACCGTGTTTTGTATATAACTGATTCACTTTGCTTGGAATTATGCTCGGTACACGCATGCCTTTCTTTGCAAGATAATCTTGAGCGTGAATAGAAAATAAAGCCTTTTTTTCAGGGCGATGAATTCTCTTTAAGCAAAATGGTCCATCTGCAGTATGAATTTTCCATACTAAGGCTAGTTGTCCACCTTGTATTAATTCAATTGTAGTCGCTTGAATGTCCCAATGTTGAATCATTGTCTCTGCCAATGCTACTAATTTTTGCTCCTCTTCGGGCGATAATGTATACACCGCTTCTTCATTATGATTCTCCACATATACCACCATCCTTTTATACTCTCTTATTACTGTATGGTACATGACCATTTTTGCTCTAGCCATTTGCCTTTAAGAAGAAAAAGTACTATGTATCTTCAATTATAAAAGATGAAATAATGCTTGATAACTCACAAATATAAGGGTTCCTTCGTAACATATGAAGAAAGTTGTATTTTATGAAACAGGGAGGCGATTTAATGAAAATTGCGATAATATCCACTGAAAAGCTACCTGTACCAGCTGTACGGGGGGGAGCTATTCAAATTTATATAGATTCTGTTGCTTCCATTATTGCTTCTAATGGAAAAAATGTGACAGTTATTTCTATAACAGATCCTAATTTAAAATCAGAAGAAAAAAACAAAGGTGTAAGGTATATACGTTTTCCAGAAGAGGAGTATCTGTCTGATGTTATTAAACATTTGAAACAGGAAAAATATGATGTGGTTCATTTATGTAATCGTCCCAATTGGATTACAATTTTACGTGAGGCGGCACCACAGACTAAATTCGTATTAAGTGTGCATAATGAAATGTTTGCATACGAAAAGATAAGTGATAAAGAGGGCGAAGCATGTATTGCTGCTGTTTCCAAAATTGTAACAGTTAGTGATTATATAGGAAAAACAATTACCTCACGCTTTCAAACTGCAAAAGCAAAGACAAGAACAGTATATTCTGGTGTAGATGTAAATGAGTATTATCCTTCGTGGACCGCGAATGGTACAAAAGTTAAAAATCATGTGCAAAAACAGTTGAATTTACAAAATAAAAAAATAGTCTTGTTTGTTGGACGCTTGAGCAAAGTAAAAGGTCCTCATATTTTGCTACAAGCTCTTCCTAAAATAATTGAGAAGAACCCAGACATCGTAATGGTTTTTATTGGTTCAAAATGGTTTGGAGATAACAATGTAAATAATTATGTAAAACATTTATATACCTTAGGTGCAATGTTTCCAGAACATGTAGTCTTTATTAAATTTGTTAAGCCCAAGGATATTTCAACACTTTATGCTATGTCAGATATTTTTGTTTGCTCTTCACAGTGGCAAGAGCCTCTTGCTAGAGTGCATTACGAAGCAATGGCAGCGGGTTTACCAATTATCACAAGTAATCGAGGCGGTAACCCTGAAGTTATTGAAGAAGGGAAAAATGGATATATTGTCAATGACTTTGAGAATCCTGATGCATATGCAGAAAAGATAATTGATCTATTAAATAACGAAAATAAAAGAAAACAGATAGGGAAATATGGACGTGCGAAGGTCGAAAAAGAATTTAATTGGAACCGAGTCGCTATGGATTTAATGAAAGTGTATGGGGAAGTTTTATAAAATTTAAGAGGAGGGTGATGAAAGTTGGAAGAAACAACTGGATTAGAGAGTGAACATTTAAAAAAGGTCCTTAGTTTTTATCCATTTGAAGTAAGTAATATCATTTTACAATCAAGCAGAAGTGGGAGAACAATGTGGGAAGTTGAAACAGAAGAAGGATTAAAAATATTAAAGCAAGCACATATGCATCCAAAAAGGATGCTATTTATTGCTGGAGCACATTTACATCTCCTTCAAAATGGATTACCAATTACAAACATTCATAAAACAAAAAGAGGGGGCTTTTGTATTGGATCTGATGGGTATGCATATGTACTATATGATAAGCATCAAGGGAAAGAAGTCATATATTACAATAAAGAACAGTTAGAAAAGGTACTCATATATGCAGGGAAATTTCATCAAGCATCAGAAGGCTATATTCCTATGCAAGAAAGTAAAATTCGGAGTCGATTAGGAAAATGGCATAAATTATACAGATGGAAATTACAAGAATTAGAAGGAAATAAAAGAATTGCACTCTCCTTTCCAGATGATGTATTTTCAACGATGTTTTTAGAGTACGTCGATAAGATGTTAGCACGTGGTAAGAGAGCATTACAAGAAATAGATGATCCATATTATGACCAATGGACAAAAGAAGTTATTGCATCTAATAGTTTTTGTCAGCAAGACTTTACTTTAGCAAGGTTTGCAGAAATAGATGATGCTGTGTTTATGAAAGAGCTACATTCTATTACAAGTGATTTACCCGTGAGGGATCTACGTATCATTTTAAATAAAGTGATGAAAAAAATGTCAGTTTGGGATACTAATTTAGCAATTCATATGTTGAGTGCATATGATTCGGAAAATTCCTTATCAGAAAAACAATTTCGTGTTCTTTGGACTGATTTATCGTTCCCTCACTTATTCTGTGCAATTGCACATAAATACTATTTAGGACAAAAGCGCTCTTGGTCTGATGAAAAGTATATTTGGGCATTGCAAAATATCATTGCACTTGAAGACTCTAAAGAAGAATTTTTACAAAATTTTTCTGATATTTATCAAGAAATCAAGAGCAGTAGCGGGGGGAAATAAAATGAGTTCCGAACAAGAAGAGATAGTAATCCCTATTTTAGATTTAGAGAAATTTGTGTTTTCTCCACCAGGGCCAATGGGGTGGGAATTGTCAGAGTATGAACAGCAAAAAAATATTGTACTAAATGAATCGTCGGTGCTAGAGAATTTAGAGATTATTAAGGAAATAGAATTAGAGGAGTTACCCAAAATCGGATTGCTAGATTTAGAAGAGAAGTCTCCACAAAAAACTACAATAATTGATGAAGTAAAAGATGAAGTAAAAGATGAAGTGAAAAATGAAGTAAAAGATGAAGAGATTCAGAAGACGAGAAAGACGACGAAGAAGAGGAAGAAAAAGAAAAATAAAATAGAACTAGATGAAAAATCCTCACAAAAAACTACAATAATTGATGAAGTAAAAGATGAAGAGACTCAAAATTCAATAGAAATAGAAGAACAAAAAACGGAACAAAATGAGGTCGTTCCAACTCAAATAGAAAAGCCGAAAGTAAAAGTCAAAATTATTACTCCCGATCATCCATTAAAAAGCCCATGGATAGCAAACTTAGTAAAGAGCGCTAAGGAAAATGAATAATGAAATTTCCGCAAATAGATTAATCTTTTCATATTCTTTCAACATAGTATATATAAATCTATATTGAAGGAGTTAGGTAAATGGCTGATGTGAAGAGAGCAAAAATAAAACTAGATGTTGAGAATGGCTTTAGTGTGAATTCAGATGGTGATTTACAGGAAGTTCTAAAATCTCTAGCTGAAATAATTCAATCTGGTACACATAATGGTGTAGAGGTTGAAATTCAATATGCTGATGAAACAGAAGTTATCTTTACAGACGAGGAAGACGAGGAAGACGAGGAAGCCGAGGTAGAAAACGAGGTAGAAGAGGAAGAAGAAGACGAGGACGACGAAAACGAAGAAGACGAAGAAAACGAAGAAGACGAAGAAGACGAAGAAGACGATGATGAAGAAGACGAAGAAGACGAAGAAGACGAAGAAGACGAAGAAGACGAAGAAGACGAAGAAGACGATGATGAAGAAGACGAAGAAGACGAAGAAGACGAAGAAGACGAAGAAGACGATGATGAAGAAGACGAAGAAGACGATGATGAAGAAGACGAAGAAGACGAAGAAGACGAAGAAGACGATGATGAAGAAGACGAAGAAGACGATGATGAAGAAGACGATGAAGAAGACGATGATGACGATGGTGAAGAAGAAGACGCGTAAAATAATCAGCACTAAAATACGCTTGGTTCTCCAAGCGTTTTTTGTTCTTTAATATATACATATAGGCAACCTTTATATATCTTTTATATCAAACACACGTATTTATTTTTTCGATAGAAGGCTCTCTCCTCAAAAATATAAAGATGTGAAATATCAAATTTAGGAAGGGGTTGAATATCGGCAAGCATTAGTCTATCTTATTTTGTACAATACAGGAACCATACATAAAGATGAGGTGCAATCCATATTAATCAATAACATTTGGAGTTTTCGCATTTATAAGAATCAGAAAAACAAAGTCTGAATTGCGAGAATCATTGTTTATAGCCTTTTTGCATTTAATCGTTTCCTTGCTATGCGGAATCATACTTATAAAGAAATGTAGAAAATATTAACGTACCATTCTTGCTCTGCCGAGTTTCCTCAATAAAAAGCAAAATGGTACGGGAAGAAAATTGTAGTTGTATCAATAATGTTTATTTCTAGTTAATTATGTTCGAATTGTTTTGATCAAAATAAAAACGTTAAAAATCCAAATCTTCTTGAGTAGACTCTTGCTTCTTTTAGCACACATATTACGATTGAGAAGTTAATGTAGGACAGAATCTTAGCAACAGAGCGCTCCACCTCTTACCCCTAGGAACTACAGGGATAGCTTAATTAGTTAGAAACCGTTAAGTTTCTGTATTTAGGAATTCCTCAATTCAAATAGCCCATCAGAACGTTAAATACTGGGCAGTTTAAACAATTAGAATTTTGAGAGGGCGTATTAGATTTCTAGCAGGCTGATTAGTAGATTCTGCTACTTGTTTATATACCTGATCTAGTTTTTTTGCTGTATGCTTAAATGTAAAGTTTTCCTCCACAATTTTTCTTCCGTTTTCAGCAATCCATTTTGCAAATTCTCGTTGAGATAACAAAGCCTGGACAAGTCTGGCAAACTCCATTGGATTATCATATTGTTTTACTAGGCAGCCGTTATATTCATCTGTTATAACTTCTGCATTTCCCCCACGGTTTGTTGTAATAATTGGGATTCCAGCAGCCATTGCTTCATAATGAACACGTGCCAATGGTTCGTTCCATTGTGAGCTACATATAAATATATCCCCCATTAGAAATATATTATGAATTTGATCTGCAGGAATAAATTTGGTGAAAATTACGTGTTCTTTAATTGGCCTAGCCATTCTATATAGCTTTTTAACATATTTATTTACTCGGTTATCACTAAACCATTTACCACCAACAATTACAAGTACCGTATCTTTATGCGTTTGAATAATCTTTTTCATAGCTTGAATGAGCAAGTCTGGACCTTTATTTTTACATAATCGGCCAACAAATAGAATCACTTTTTTATCTTGGATACCGTATTTTGTACGAAATGTATTTCTTATCTTTTGTCCTGTTGGTGTCCAGATGGAGGGAGATTGTTTTAAATTAACACCAGAGTAGACAATGGAAATCTTTTCTTCAGCTTGTGGAAACCTCTCAATCACTGTTTGTTTAATATAGTTACTAACAGTCACAATGGCGGTAACCATTTCAATAATAAGATTGCCTTCACAAATAGATAGTTTATGTTCAGCAAACATATCGTTATGAAGGCCTAATACAAATTTACTGTGTGGAGAAGCTTGTTTATATAGAGGTATATTTTTAGGACGATTAAAGACATGTATAATATCAAAGGTATTGGTTTGAAGTGTTCTTATAACATGCTGTTCATAATCTTTTTGAGGCACATACACGTAATTGACATTGTCTTGTGTTTTTTGATTTGGAAGACTTGGATCTGAAATAGAGAAAATAGTAAGTTCATAATCTTGACTTATATAGGGGGACACCCCATCAATCATCATTTGAATTGCTCCACCTTTAATTGCGGGAGATGGTAATTTTTCTGTACATATATATGCAATTTTCATAAACTAATCCCCTTTGTATAGTTGTTTTATATAATGATATTCTGCTTCCAGTCCGTCGGATAGAGAAACTGTTGGAGAATATTGCAGTAATGTACTGGCCTTAGATATATCTGCCCATGTCTGCTTCGGTTCTCCAGGAACTGATTTTAGAAAGTTTTTGGTTGCTGATTTCCCTGATATTTTTTCTAACATAGAAATGATGTCTAAAATGGATGCTTGTTCTTTTCCACCGATATTGATAACTTCACCTATTATATTTTTTTTTGTCTCTAAAGCGGCCACTGTTCCTCGTATACAGTCATCAATATAGGTAAAATCACGTGTTTGTGTTCCATCACCAAATATTGTGAGAGGTTTATCTACTAGCAGTTGTTTAATTAATCTATGAAATGCCATATCAGGACGCTGCCTTGGCCCATACACTGTGAAATATCTTAAAATAACAATTGGTATGTGAAAATTTTTGTGATAAACATGACATAAGTGCTCACCACTTAATTTGGTAACACCGTATGGAGATAGAGGGGTAGGTAATAAATCCTCAGAAACTGCGCCAGATTTTTCACCATAAACAGAAGATGTGGATATATGAATGAATTTATCTAATTTTATGTGTTTACAGGCTTCAAGTAACTGCTGTGTAACCATTATATTATTTGTAACATAAGGCTGAAAATCTTTTCCCCAACTTGATCTCACACCAGGAATAGCAGCTAGATGATAAACAACATCTATATCTTGTAATAGTATTGATAAATCTGTATTTAGAATGTCTTCTCGTATGAATTGAAAACGTGAATTCAATTCGAGAGATTGTATATTACCTGTCTTTAAAGTAGCTGGGGTAGGACCGATGAAATGATCAATTCCAACTACATGATATGCACTATTTTTAAGTAACGCTTGACACAGATGTGAGCCAATGAAACCAGCGGCTCCTGTTACAAGTATTTTCATGACCGACCCACTCCAATATATTGTAATCCGTATTTTTCTATTTCATCTTTTTCAATGCAATTGCGTCCATCCACGATTGTGCATCCCTTCATAACTTGTTTGACTTGTTTCCAATTAAGTGTTTTAAATTCATTCCAGTCCGTGGCGATAATAATACAATCAGAATTTGTAATTGAAGATTCTAGGTTATCATGCTGGGTAACTTGTCTTTTTAAATGTGAAGGAAGAAAAGCTTTGGGGTCATAGGCATGTAAATCATAGCCATGAGGGATTAACTTTTCAAGAAGTATTACGGCAAGGGAACTACGAATATCATCAGTATTTGGCTTAAAGGCAATTCCTAAAACTGTTATTTTTTTTGAAGAGGGTTCTTTTATAGCTTTTTTAATTTTTTCAACATAGAGATCTATCTGTGTGGAGTTAATGGATTGCACAGCTTGTAAAATAGGAACTGCTACGTGCCTATCAGTTGCTGTATAAATGAGTGAATGTAAGTCTTTTGGGAAGCATGATCCGCCATATCCCATCCCCGCCTGAAGAAAATGAGGATTAATTCGAAAGTCATAGCCAATTCCTTTTGCCACTTCAACAATATCAATGTTATATGCATCACAAATTCGAGAAATTTCATTTATAAAAGATATTTTGGTAGCCAAAAATACATTAGATGTATATTTAATCATCTCTGCTTCATTTAAACCTGTACAAAGGAAAGGAGCATTAATCCCTATATATATATCCTGCATAATCTTTAACGATGTTTTGTCACCTTTTTGGATACCTATAATAGTTCTATCTGGATTGAACATATCGTGAACAGCAGAGCCTTCGCGAAGAAATTCAGGATTGGAGACAATATTGAATAAGGCTGATGAAACCCCACGTTTAATAAGTGTTTCATATAATTGTTGATTTGTACCTGGTGGAACTGTACTTTTCGTAATAATAGTTTTATACGATGTTATAGCTGGAACCAGTAGATCAATGACGGAGTAGATATATTTTAAATCCGTCTTTCCACTTGATGTAGAAGGGGTTCCTACAGCGATAAAAATAACAGGTGATTGTCGAATAGCATTATCGATATCACAACTGAATTGTAATCGGTTTCTATTTTTGTGAATAAGCTCCTTTAAATCTGGTTCATAAATGGGGCACTCCCCCTTTTGGAGAGCTTGAATTTTTTCTTGATCCTTATCTACACATATAACATCATGACCTAAATCTGCTAATACTGCTGCTGATGTGATTCCCACATAACCAGAGCCTATAATACATATATCCATATGATAATCACCTCTCTGAACTTAGTACTATAGTACTAGTTGTTACAGTATATTGAGGGACAAGTTGGATTGGTGACAAATGAAAGGCCTATTCATATAAGCAATGAAAGCAATCAGAAGGTAAAAGCCTCTTTTGGAATCGTCATGCGCAGGTAAGGCGGTTACTGAATATTAATATTCTAAACACTTAAGGGAGCGAGAGATTAGTGATAAAAAAAGCAATCATTCCAGCCGCTGGTTACGGCACAAGGAGCCTTCCAATTACAAAGGTAATTCCAAAAGAAATGTTTCCAATAGGTAATAAACCTGCGATTCATTATATTGTGGAAGAGGCTGTAAAGTCAGGTATTGAACAAATATTAATTGTAATTTCTAGCAGAAAGGATTTAATAGTTGATTACTTTGATTATTCATTAGAATTGGAGGCTTTTTTAGAAAAAGAAAAAAAAGCCCACCTGTTAAAAGATCTTGCTATTCCAAATGTTCAAATCCATTATATAAGGCAGCCATACGCGAGGGGACTTGGTGAGGCAATAAGATTAGGTGAAACATTTATTGGTAATGAACCTTTTGCTGTACTCTTGCCAGATGATATTGTAGTTTCGGATAAAGAAACTGCTTTAAATCAGTTGATTAGTATTTATAAAGAGACAAAAAATAGTGTAATAGGCATTCATACGGTACCAGACGAGTGCATAGAGAAGTATGGTATTATCGAAGGAAATGTTGTAAAAGATAATTATATGAATATTACAAATATTATAGAAAAGCCAAAAGTAAATCCTCCATCTAATCTTGCAGTAATTGGTAGATATGTTTTCACGCCTGATATTTTTTCTTTATTAAAAAACATTCAACCTGGCGTTGGGGGGGAATATCAATTAACAGATGCGATTCATTCTTTAATTATGACTAAAAAAGTATATGGAAAAATGATTGAAGGGAAAAGATTTGATATCGGACAAGAAGATGAATATATGCAGCTTCTTAATCTTATATATGGACAAAGCAAAACAGGTAAAAATTAATTTCTGAAAAAGCATTCAAAAAACATACAATTGAAGTCAACAATCGATTCCGGAAGATTTGATGAAACATATGTATAAATTAAAGGTAATTAAATATATTTAGATCCTACCTTTGAATCAGAAGAGAATACAATTGATTTTCATTTAAACAAGAAAAGAAATCAGATGGCTGCAAAGTGCTTTTTCAAAAAGCCTTGCGGTCTTTTCATGTTTAAAAGCTCCGTGTTATCTCAGGAGAACAAAATTCAACCTAACCGATGTAATTTGCAAAAAGAATAAAGATATCCGTAGGCATCTCAATCAGACAAGTACAATATCTAAATAACATTAAGAAACAGAGCATTGTTTTATAAAGAAACGGTGTCTTATCAAAATTATTGCTGACCAAATAGATATGCATATCCATAATCGATAGAAAACGTTATTATACATATTTCCTTACGACAAAAAATGGATTGCGAACTCTCAGTCATCCAAGAGTCTGCTTCGTTAATACGTTAGAATTAAAGCTCTCAACTTTAGTCAAGGGAGTGTCTACCTGGATTGTTTCTTATTTTTAAAAATATTCAGGTACTGTTCTAAAAAATTTCGTGATGCAGAGTCTTAATCTTCACAAAAAAGCATCTCCACACAATGGATACCTTCAACTATCCCCCCACCTTGATTAAACTACTTCACTGCTCCACCAAATAAAACTATTATGTATTTTTTCACATTCTATTGCAATAAGCATATATTATATAGGAGATATTCCTTTCTTTCGAAACTCAAAAGGCCCTTTTTGGGGCTTTTTTATTTTATGAAACTTCAATCAAGTATATAACTTAATTTTTAGTTAAATATTCTCAAAAGAATTATATGATTAATTGACGTTTACTTGTCTATTTAAACTAAATATAACAAATTTGGTTTCATGACGTGGAAATTTCATTTAAAAATGATAATAAGTATATGGATTTAACAATTTATCTTTTGCTTGATTTATATATTAATTGTTTTACATATTTTATATGTTTATATGTTTTAAGAGCATGGAATGTCTTGGTATATAAGGGATTATGACTCCTAATTATAACAAAAGTGGTTCTAAAGATAACAAAAATGGTTTTAACTATAACAAAAATGGTTTTAAAGGTAACAAATTTGGTTGCTTAACTCTAACAAAGATGGTTCTAAAGATAACAAAAATGGTTTTAACTATAACAAAAATGGTTTTAACTATAACAAAAATGGTTTTAAAAATAACAAATTTGGTTGCTTAACTCTAACAAAGATGGTTCTAAAGATAACAAAAATGGTTTTAAAGGTAACAAATTTGGTTGCTTAACTCTAACAAAGATAGTTTTAAAGGTAACAAATTTGGTTCTTTAACTCTAACAAAGATGGTTTTAAAGATAACAAATTTGGTTGCTTAACTCTAGCAAAAATATTTCTAAAGATAATAGTTTTAACTATAACAAAAATGGTTCTGAAAATAACAAATTTGATTTTAAGCATAACAAAACTGTTTTAAAGATAACAAATTTGGTTATACAATTTATAAATGTAAATATTTCCAAAAAAATATTACTATTCAAATGACTTTCGGAATACTTTTATATAGAACAAAGGGCTTTTTAACTGTAATAGTGAGAGTGTAATTTTCTGAATAAACAAAATAAATTGTGGCAAAGTGAATATATTTGTTATAGTTAGTAGAACAGTAGAGGTAAGAAAGAAGGGACGTATGTAGGTATGTCTGATAGTAAAGATTTGCAGATTAAAGAAAATAATATTGTTTCAAAATCAAATACTTTAATTGAAGCAAATTCACGTTTAAATTTAGTAGAACAAAAAATATTACTTTGTTTGGCTAGTAATATTGAACCTAATGATTGGGATTTTAAAACCTACACATTCTCGATTAAACATTTTCATGATCTACTTGATTTAAATGGATCTACTAAATATTCGGAGTTAAGTAAAATTACTAAAGAATTATTATCAAAAGTAATTGAAATTCGTATTGGAGAAGAGCTGATACAGGTATCTTGGCTGTCTTCAGCAATTTACAACAGAAATAAAGGAACAATTGATATGCGTTTCGATCCATTATTAAAGCCATTTCTATTAGAATTAAGCAACAAGTTTACAAGCTATAGATTAGCTAATGTTATTAAATTGAAAAGTACATACGCTATACGTATTTATGAACTACTAAAACAATATGAAGATTTAAAGGAACGTACAATTAGTCTTGAAAATTTAAGGTATTACTTAGATGCGATGGATATATACCCTAACTATGCAAATTTTAAGCAACGTGTGTTAAAACCTTCTCAAAAAGAATTGAATCAAAAAACAGATATTTCTTTTGAATTTGAAGAAATTAAATTAGGCAGGAAAGTACAAAAAATCAAATTTATTATCTATAGCCAAAAAAAGAAAGATAACAATTTAATTCATTTTGAAAAGAATTTAGATAAATTTCAACAGCCCAATACATTTGAACAAAAAATTAAAAGATTTGAAGAACGCTGTAAAGAAAAAGTATTCCCTAAAGTGTTAAAAAAATGGGAAGCTCATAAAGAAATTGTATTAGAAATAATTGAGGATATAAGATTTCGTTCAGATATTAGTTCTCCAATAGGTTATGTAGAATTCACTCTAAATTCCCAATTAAAACAATTGTCTGATAAAGAAATAACAAACAAAAGTAGTCAAAATAAGAAGGTTTCTCATAACGATACAGTATTAGAGATTGATAACATTATGAATTTAGTTATCAGTAAGTATTCAACAGCTACAGGTGCTGTAGCTACATTTTTAGTTAAAGACACAGCAATTGAGAAATTAGTAAGAGTAGTTACATTAGAAGAAGCTGAAGCCATTTGGATAGAACATGAAACGTTTGTTATGGATAAAATTTATGAATGCATTAAAAAGAATATAAGAAGGAAAAGATACTAGATTTAAAATAAAGTTGGATCATGTTGTTTACCTGAATTTGTATAAATATGTAGGAACTGTCCACTTAAAAAGATCATACTCATGCTAAATTTCCTTCCCGCTGTATGACTGCATCCACCTACACCTGAATAAACAGTTGTAAATACATTAGGAAGTTAAATTTTTATATGAATATGCACTTTTTAAGAATAAAGAGCAGTATGGAACAGTGTATTCGTTAACAATGATTTTTGAATATGAGTTAAAAGAAGGGGAAATACCTTGTCTTTCAGATAACCCAGATGAAAATTAAACCTATGTTAAATGGATACTTTTAAACGAATTGCACAACATCGTTCTATATTCTAATCTTTGTAACGAAATTCAAACATACATAAATAACAAACGAAATGTTGAACTTATGGAGGAGTAACAATTAGCTGAATATTAATAAAGTTTTTAGAGAAAAATCAAAGATCCTGATTATCAATTAAAAAGAGCGTTTATGTTATAGTTTCCAATCTTAGAAAAGATAGGATTGGAACTGTTAAAAATTCTAAAAAACATTATTTTTTACCTAGGAAAGAATTATAAATAGTGAATATAATTTGGATTTTCTTGAAAGAGAAATGGATATTTCGATGCGTGAAAGCAACAAGAAGGAATGAGAAAAATGCATTCATTATTTAAAAACTAACATCAAAAATACCTACACAGGGAGGTGCAGGTATCCAATAAGGGTGTTTCGATATGTAATTCATATTTTATCAAGGTCCATTGGAAATGACAAGTTAAAAGACAGAAAATTCTGTGTAATAAGTTGAGAAACAAAAAACGGACTTTCAACTCCACTCGATATAATATACCTAAAAATATCAATTTGTTACAATATTACTTATGTCTTAAATAACTCTAATAGCCTACTATCATTCAAGTTGATAGTAGGCTATTGCATTTTAGATGATAAAATTAAACGATTTTATTATTGTTAAACAATAGCTACTTCTTTAGGAATTATATAAACGGAGTTTTATTCTGATGAAAATGAATTGTTGATATTGATGTTGAATTATGCGTGTAACATTTCTTATATTCGCTCTGCCTTATAGTAGGGCTTATTCATTTAGGAGAAAAAGTTGTGATTGTATTTACATAATTGAAATAGAATTTACATTTTTAGCGAAATAAAATTAAAGCCTGATTTGGCCCAGTACGCTTCATTACTCTTTATCCATTAGCTGCTGCTGTTGCAATTCCTTCGTTATTTGGGCGACACTAACTATTTACTTGACAAGTGCCATCATCTCTTACTAGAATCTTTCCAATTAGTCCTACTGGCACCCATTCGGGTCGTTTTTTCTTGGGATGTACTCACGTTTCGGATCCCATTCCAGGTTTATAACAGGTTGAATTTCCGACCGCTCAAGAATGATTGTATTCCTATTTTTATCTTTTTTTGCTGGAATTGTCACTTCGTAATAGGTTCGACATCCTCATTCATCCAGTACATAACGACCATGCCAGCTTAATCCCGCACTATTCCCAAGTAAACTAGGAGTTGCGCTGCTGATTTCTAAGATGAACTCATCTGCAGACATAGCTACTCTAACTTTATCTTCTTCTAAGGTGACAAAGTAATCGATAACTATGCTATTTCCATCGAATGTTTCGAATATCTTGGCAACATCAGCTCCACCTGTGTTATAAGTGGCGCCGTCAATATACATTTCACCATTACTTGCCAGCCACTTGGCTCCTAAACCTCTAAATATATTCGTTGTGCCATTTGCAATAAACCATGAATTGGATTCTTCTGCATCGCCAAAGCGTCCCATAATATGGGCATTTTGAGATCCCGCAGTAGTAGTATTTTCTCCTTCCGCATGAGAAAAATCACCATCAGCAATCGTAAGAGAACCTTCCGCATGCGAGGCCTCACCATTCGGTTGAGTATGTACTCCTTCTGGGTGAGAGGTAGAGCCATTTGCTACAGTTTGACTTCCTTCAGTGTGTGAGCAATCTCTATTTGCAGTCGTACCACATCCTTCAGCGAATGAACAATTCCCATTCTCTACAGGGCTTCCTTCAAAGGAGCATTCTCCAATACTGCCAGCTACATCACAAACTAGTGGTGGGGCAGGTGGTCCGGTCGATCCGGTATTGCCAGTAGGCCTATTGACGTCAGTCGGTCCTGATGGAAAAGTAAAAGGGGGAATCGGTGGGAGAGTGGTTCAATTAACCTTGGATCTAATGCAGCTCCATGTAAGCTTTCATGCGAATTAAATGGACTTTCATTTTACATAATCTACCTCTAATATTTCAATCCTTTACTAATCAATGTGAATTATGAATGGAATATGAAAATACAAGGTTAATAAAGCTTCTAGTATTTTTGTAGTAAGTAGTTCGAACGGTGAAGTTTAAAAAGGAGTGATTCCTGATAAAAAAGAGGACATTAAATGCTCTCAAGAAAATAATTATGTACTAAATAAAATAGAAATGTTGCAATGTATGAAATAGAAATTGTTTGAAATAACATTCCTAAATCAAATAGCACTTCTGATGGGGTGGGATTAGTAAAAGGAACTGGTGTGAAATGGCCAAAATTAAAAAACATTATTATTTGCTAAAATCGAAAACATTAAAACAAAAAACAAATTTTAAATAGCTTCAATAACTGCCTATTAGATTGTTGTGTGAAAGGTTATTGCCTCTCTGAAGATAAAATTAAAGTTTTTTATTATCTCTATACGGAAATTTTATTATTTATATGGATACAGACATCCAAAACTCACGTTAATAAAATTTTAACAGCGCTAAAAATATTTTTTGAGGGTGAGAGAAATTCTCATGACTAATAAATGTAGGATAAAAAGCATAGAATCGATTATATGGAAGGGAAGTAACATCATTGCATTAATATGAATGGATATAAAGCAGTGAAAAAAGAACCTAAATTCTTGACAGATAGAAAATAAGTTCTTTCTTTGTTAAAGAAGTTGTATCTAGCAGTGTGTTGGAGCATCATATAATATATGTATTTATTAGTAAGATGTGTTTAAATTCCGAAATATGTATCTTAGTAAAAATAAAAAAGGACAGTTAAAAACTGTCCTTTTTTCTATCTTTTAAAGATAGTTACCGAACAGGTAATTTAGGGTTTTGGGGTGTAAGATGATCATCATCTCATTGTTAATGTATGTAAGTAATGCAAAATGGCTTGTACAAATGTTGAAATTAGTAATTTTTATTTTAAATAAATTAGCTAATTGGGAAATTGATAAAGAAAGAACATCTAATCGATTAATTTCTTTCATAATTTATAGTGCAAATAAGTTTTTTAGGAAAAAGGGGATATGTTAAATGTCTTTTGAACGTAGATGTGAATGTGATGAATGTAATAGAAATTGAAGAAAAAAAGGCTGTGAGGAAGTAAGTGAATTAGGGAATTTTAAAGGACGAAGAAGATTAAACGATTTACGGGAAGGCGATAAAATTAGAGTTTTTTCAGGTGGAGATCAGATTGATGGAATACGAGTCTTTATTCGCATAGAGAATAGATTTCTTATTTGGGTGGCTACTGCGAACCTTAATATGATAAGATTAGATGCTATTAGTTTTAGACGAGTAGTTTAATAGAATTTTTAATAAATATTAGGAAAAGATAAGAGGGAGAAGACTCTTATCTTATTTTGTTTTTAGGGATTATTATATTATGTATGTTAAATAAATTGTTTAAATACTTTAAAAGAAGGGATTTATATAAGATAAATCCCTGCAATAAAATAATAGAAAGGTAGAATACATTATATGTGCAGATTTTCAATTAGGTTTGTACATTTTTAATAAATTTATTTGTTTTATGTAAAAGGTGCCAAGAAATACTTTGTAGTTTTATTTCTTGGCGTGGGTATTTATTTGGGTCATTTGGATGCCGACCTTACCATAGTATATGTCCGATATATGGAATGGTTTGTTATTTATGTTCAGTTAAGTAAAATTTAAAAAAGAAAAACACCTATTTTTTAATAGGTGTTTTTCTTGCAAATTGGCTTATAAATTAAGGGAAAGATTTTTCCTTTAATTAAAATTAATTAATCTTCTCCATTATCATGTTTATGTTCGTCACATTCTTTACAATGTCTGCGACGTTTACAACAGAAACGATCACAATCAGGTGAATTTATAGAGATTACGTTAATTTTATTAATTGCGATACGTGCTAATCCTGGAAAACAATCGAAGTCAGATAAAATAATTACATTGTTTCCTTGAAAACCTTGGAATGTTGCACTTGTAGGTGGTTGACAATCATATTGAAGAACAATACAAGTACCAGGAGTTAATGTTCTTAAGAATTGTAATAACTCTGGATTATTATTCACCTGTCTATTGTTTTCGTCTTTTCGGTGATGATCTCTATGATGATCTCTCCGATCATCACATCTATTGAAATCATAACCTCCCCCAAAACCAAAACCCATCAAAATTACCCCCTTTCGTTCGTTAGTACATCTTATGCTCGTCTAGAAAGGATGGTGTGAGTATAGGAGTCTAGTTAAGTGTGGATTTTTTATGTAAATATGAAATGGTGTAATAAAATTATTTTTGGTTCTGGTGTAAAAAATCTATAAAACTTGGACATACGGATATTATTACTCTAAAAAGGTGTGTGCTCGGTATGAAATAAATTGAAGCTAATGATTGTAATATCTTATCTTGGTTAATAGAAGAAGTGTAGCATAAATTCGAGTAGAGATTTCATCTCACACAACAAAGCAGCCAGCTTAAATGGCTAACTACTTGTTGTACAAAAGAAAATTAGGCCCTACAATTTAGGTTGTATAACTTTAAAGTTACAGTTATAGTATAAACCGTATTGGAAATGTTATTCGGAAGGAAATATAATAATGATAATTTCATTTTGTAGAGATTATTTACGCATAAAAAAAGCGCTTATATAGCGCGCTTAAAGTGAACTTTCAGATCATGCCTGCCCATAGGTGATCTAGATGCATGTGTAGCATACAGTAGCATATGTAAATTTGAATTGAATTGTGTGCGAATTAATTAACGATACAGGGGTAGAGAAAAGTGTTTATGAACAGTGGAAAAGAGTATAAATTTAACATACATCCTAAATAATTAAGTTGGTTCGTATCAATGATGTAATGATCAAGCCTACTAATATTTCTTAACTAGAATTTATATCAACTCATACATCACCAATCAAATTTAATTTTATATCTTGTTCGTATAAAAAAGTGTCCATAACAGAATTTTATTCCTTGTTATGTTAAAACTACACAATTAACGTATTAAAAACCTTTTTAGGCATAACAAGAATTGATGATCATACAATGATATAGAAAGGTCTATCCGACATATAGATTACCTCTGGCACTCTGAAAAGACACCTAATTAAGGTGTCTTTTTACTTTTTATCTTTCGTATATATTAAAGTATAGGATGAGCTTAAACGCTCCTATTCCATTTATTCAGTTAAAAATCTAATCGTATTAAGAGCATCTATTATCCTGGATGTTCTCTTTTTATTGAACAAAATCGTTTTTTTAAGTGAATAAAAAAGAGAACACATATAAGTGTGCATCTAGACTAAAAGGGTTGAACGTATGGAGTGGAGTACCCCATACAATAATATATGCCTGTCTGATTTAAAGGTGACAAGTTGTTTATAAAAACGCTATTTGGTATGAAAATGTAAGAGCACTCCGGAGAGTGCCCTTCTGTAATGACTATTCACTCTAAAAAGAGAGGATAGAATATATCATATGTAGTTATGTTTGTTTAATTGTGTGTCTTTTGTAAAAAAACATTTTATACATCAAAAAAAGCGCTTATATAGCGCTTTTTGAAAAGTAGGTTTCAGATCACACTCCCACATGTGACCTAAATACATGTGCACAAGTAGTATATGTGAATTTGAATTGAATTGTGCAAATAAATTAACAAGACAGGAGTGGATTGAAATAAGCCTTGTTTAAATATATGGGAACTAATTAAAAACAAGCTAGTTCGTATCAATGATTAAGCCTACTAATAATTTTTTCATCAGAATTTATATCAACGTATACATCACCAATAAAAATTTAATATCTTTTCATATAAAAAAGTGTCCATAACAGGTTTTTAATCTTTGTTTTAGGTAGTTTTCTTTTGTTGTCCTGTCATTTTTATGACCTACTGCAGCTGCTGTTATATGAGGTGATAGTCCCTTGTAGTCGTATAAGTACTGTACATAAAAATGTCTAAAGAAGAGGGGGAGTAATTCGTATGTTCTCCGTAAAGGATAACTTTGTATCCTTAATGATTTTAGAAATATATTGTGATAAGTAATTTTCTCTATAAGTAGTATGATTCTTTGTTTGAAATATAGTCTTTCTATTTGTATTTCCAATGTTCACAGGTAATCGTCTCCGGATTTGAAACGCAACAATACGATTAAAAATTTCCTTATTAATAGAAACAATTCATTTATTATCACTCTTTGTATGGGCCACCTCGACCACACGTACCCCTGTAGTAGTATGGAACGACAATAATCCAATATGACTCACCAAGAAATATAAAGATTTCAGAAGAGGGGGGTTTTTGATATTTAGATGTAAGACAATCACTTATTGAATTGCCTATGGATATGCAAATGAAGTGGGTTGGGAGCCTCTTACTATACTTAATTGAAGGGAAATTAGTGAAACGTTTTAATAATAGCGTCTATTTAGATAGCAGCAGTGTGACAAAACCAGTTAAGATTTTCAGTAAAGAATATCAAGTACTTGATAAAATAGTCAAAGAAACAAACAGCACTATTGAGGAATTTATTGTGACCGTTATTCGTGATAAAATCATTAACTATCAAAATATACAATAAACGTATTTATAAGCTATTTTTAAGCATAACGAGAATTGATAATCATACAATGATACAGAAAGGCTTTTCACATGGTATCTATCTCTTATACCTAAAAAGACACCTAATTAAGGTGTCTTTTTATTTTTCACCTTTCAAGGAGAACAAGCATATATTAGAGTATAGGACGAGCTTGACCGCTTTTCCTCCATTCTAAGTTTTGGTTAGAACTCCTTATACATTAAGAGCATCTATTGTCCTGGATGCTCTCTTTTTATTGAATACAATGTGTGTTTAGTGTTCTGTAGACGGGGACATAGAGTTAGTAATAACAATTGAAATTGATAAAATTTTTAAAAATAGCATTATTTCACATCACTCATTTTTTTATGAATTTTCTAAAATTATTAATGATAATACTTAAGATATGACGAATATAGTTGAGGTTCGATTGGAGTTCTAACAAAACATCCGAATTTGATTAATTAGTACAGCTATCAGTCAAATAACAAATGCTTGTACTAGTTTAGTAATGATAAATACGATTGGGGAAAATGTATTAAATTAAGATTCTACATAGAAATAACACGTATACATTCACATCGAAATAGGTTGTCTCATAATATGTTAAGACTGTTCTATTAAGATATTATAAGGGCGTGAGCATATGAAAGATGTAAATGTGAAAATTGATCTTCTAAAATCCGAACAAAAAGAGATCATACGTGATATTCGTAATTTAGAAACTCGAATAATAATTAACGAGAAAGACATTTCTACAATTAATAAGCAATTAGAAAAAATAAGCATAAATACCTCTTGGATTTTACGGATAATTATCAGTACGATAATTATGGCCGTTTTAGGTTTGATACTAAGAGGGATAATTTAAAATTCTCAAAAGTACTTTTTGAAGAGAGACAAGTGTCTCTCTATTTATTGTGAGGAGACGCATATTGGAAAAAGATAAAACAATAATTTGAATCATATTTCTCAAAAGTAAATAAGTAACCCCAACTATAGAAACTACATAGTCCTTATAAATACCACTATTCATGAGTTTATTTACCTGTCGTTCCATCTTTAAGTCCCATACCCATAAAAATAAAAATCCTTCCATGAAAAAATCTATATTTACCATTATCCTTCCTAATTCAAGAGTAATTATCTTTCATACTTCGTAGACATAACAGTCTATATTATATGAAAAGTCATTATCCCAACTAATAAGCAATACTATTAAGAAGAAAATATAATGGAGGTGAAGTCATGGGGGGGTTAACGCTATAGGTGCAGATATTGCACTTTTAGCAAGATTACTGAGAGCAGAAGCTGAAGGGACTCAGGGTATGTTGCTAGTCGGAAATGTAGGAATTAACCGAGTAAGAGCCATTGTTCCGATTTTAAAAATCTTCGTACCATTAGACAAATGATTTTCCAAGAACATGCATTTGAAGCTGTTACCCATGTTTATTTCTATCAAAGAGCAAGAGAAAGTGAAAAACGCTTAGCTTGTCGAGTAATCAATGGAGAGAGTTATTGGCCTGGAAAATTTAGTTTATGGTATTTTAGGCCACCAGGTGATTGTCCTCAACAATGGTATAATCAACCTTTTGTCGAACGTTATAAAAACATTGTTTTTTCAACCAACAGCCGCAACCTGTGAACAGGTTTATAACACATTTTAAAAAATGATAAAAACAATCTGTACAAAAGTATATAGTAGCAAATATGTTGGTTTACGCTAACTGTAATTCATCATCCACTTACCATTGGATATCGCCTTGCGCAAGCTTGAGTAAGGTGAATTCTTTCGGGAAATACGGTTAGAAATAATATAAAGAAATCTAGATAAAACAAAAAAACACAGATAAATTTCTATCCATGAATATATATTATAACGGCTCTAGATTATGCCATAGTTATGTAGGAGAATCGATGCCTAGGGCTAAAAGATTAAATGAAATGATTATGATGGTTAATCAAATGAAAAAATTTACTGTGGAAGGATTAGCACATGAATTGGTTGTTTCAAAACGAGGCATTTTCAATTAGGTTTGCACATTTAGAAAGTTAAATATATATAGGTAACTTTATGGATTGGTGGTATAGGATCTTCTAATCCTTAATTATATCGTATAAAAAACTTGGTAATTAACTTGTACACTTTTAATAAGTTTATTTGTTTTATGTAAAAGGTGCCAAGAAATACTTTGTAGTTTTATTTCTTGGCGTGGGTATTTATTTGGGTCATTTGGATGCCGACCTTACCATAGTATATGTCCGAT
>NZ_JBQAGT010000024.1:0-27958 GCF_051916495.1 Bacillus cereus group sp. MYBK216-1 | reverse complement strand
CAGGGTTTATTTGATATGCCCGCTTTTATAAAATCTACAAAAGATAATAAAAAACTATATGGAAAGACCGCATTTTGTTTAAAAATATACCTTAAGTTGATGGATGTGGGGTACCACCACATCGCTATCAAGCTAACTAGAGAAAATACCCCCTAAAAAGAAAAAGGCGTTATTCTTTCTGAGAAATCATAGGAAAGGATAACGTCTTTTTATCAATATGGGGTATAGCCGAGATACGTGTAAAAATAGGGCATAGACTTACGTTTATTTCCAATTACGTTTGAAATCAGCTATTATATTTTCATAAAATTACAGCTTAGATGATATTTAGCTAATTGTCTAAAGAAAATGTATGCATAGCTTTGCTGTGTATTTTATCAATGTAGTTTTTGGATAATATTTGGTCAAGTTGATACTAATACCCTCGATAAACGAAAGAAAATTAAGAGTGTTCCGAGAAAAAGCAATTAAAGAACACTCTTAATTTATTTAATTGAGTTATCCTTTCATACAAAAATCTGATTATTTATTTAATTGGCATTCCATTAAAATGCTCATTTACAGAAGAACATTATTCAAGTGAAGCCCTCTATAATTCAATTACAACACCTTGAAAGTTTATGATACTATCCTGATCACACTTTTTATATTTAATGTTTTAAGAAAAAAAGCTATACTATAAGCGAAACTAAAAATCAGAAAGGAAATACCAGAACATGGAAAACTATTTGCTATTTATCCTTACAGCACTCCTTATTATAATGATGCCTGGTCCTGGTTTTGCTTTAGTTACAAAAAACACTATCTCTCATGGTAGAAATGGTGGGATAAAGACCGTCTTAGGAACGGTATCTGGAATGATGATTCATACAATAATGGCTACACTAGGACTCTCTGCTATCTTAATGAAATTTGCTATGCTATTTACATTAATAAAATATGCTGGGGCATTTTATTTAATTTATTTAGCTGTAAAGTCAATTAAAAGTGCCTTTTCTAAAAAAGAAGATATGTCAGGTTCAGTGGAAATAAACTCTAAGGATATTGGAACGGTCAAAGGTTTTAGACAAGGATTTACCACGGCAATCTTAAACCCAAAAACGGCTGTATTTTTCCTTAGTTTTCTACCCCAATTTATTGTGAGTAATCAAAGTCATTTCTTCCAATTTCTTTTGTTGGGACTCACATTTACGACTTTGACAGCAATATGGTATTTACTTTATATCTCTCTAATACGTCAATTAAGAACTTTTTTAAGAAAAGAAAAAGTGAACCGTACAATAGAGGGTATTACTGGCACAGTATTATTAGTATTTGGAGTTAGGCTATTTTTCCAAAAATAAATATGTAATAGAGAGATTTTAAAACTTTCAGTTTTTCCAATAAATGAATCAATATAAAAAGTATGGCTTTCAAACAGTAAAAAAGTTAACAAGCGGTTGGGTTTTGTGGAATAAGCTTCAATAAAATAACCAAACTTTTTATAAAGAAGTGAATCGATTATATTAAATAAGAACATGTTTTAATTAACATGTTCTTATTATTTGCCTCTATATCATGATGGTTGTTTTTGGGCCGCGATGGTATTATTACGAAAAACGCTCCAATCGAACAGGGCCTAGTTTCGGCAACTTTATTTTGTTCCCTACAACGGCAATGTTTTTATTTGTTTGTTTTGTGGTATAAGATTGTACGTTGTTCTTCTTAGATTTAAAGCGCGGTGCGCTGTTTTGTTTTTTGAAAAAGCGCGTATAAGCATCCGCAAGGTTGCGAACAGACGACTGAATCGCAATAATATCCACTTCTTTTAGCCAAACCAGCTCTTTCTTCATGGCAGGTAGTTTGGCAGAGCATATACCATAGGTCAAGCCTTTTCCTGTCTCTTTGTATGCGTGATCCCATAAGGCTAGGAAATGATTGAATACAAAACGAGAACACCCAATCGTTTTGTTGATTAGAATTACTTGTTCTTGATTTGAATAGATACGAAACTTATAGGCTTTATTCATCATTATTTAATTCACCTCCATTTCGTTATATGACTATTACACACCAAACATACATTCGATAGTTAGTGGAGTAATACTTTCTATATGTCGAACATTTAAGATGGCTTCCTGCCATCCCTTGTTCGAAGCCAATTCATCTCCCACCTACTCACTGGGCTGTGACCCTTCACGCTCCTTGAGGAAGGAGTCTTCTTGGCTAAAATGACAAAAAAGTTGAGGATTCCCCCAACTTTTTTATACATTTATTGTCTTATTAATCCTGTAGATGTAACCTGATATGTTCTTTTCTTTCCTATATATTCCTGTTTTCCATTCTCAAGGTTAGTTAAAGTCGCTCTTGTTTTTTCCTTAGCTGCATCCCCTTCTATATGAGTAAATTCTATATAATCTCCCACTTTTATAGGTACTGTTTGGGTTTCAGCATTTTGTTGTCTATTTCCCATGATTTCTTTATTGTACATAACGCTACCAGACGAGTTCTGGACTTTAATACTTGCATATGTACTATTGAAGTAAGAATGCGGTACGCCAGCTTCTAATTTGATTTTCAGCTCTTCTGCTGTTTGATTATAATCTACTTTTGCAATTTCTCGATCACTATATCCTTTTAATGACCATGTAAATTGTTTTCCATCTAGAATTGTTGTCTCTGGCATTTTTTCTACTTTCTTTAAGCCCTCTTTTGTAACCTGGTATCTTGCTGTCTTTCCAATAGTTTCATTTTTGTTATTTTCAAGATTCATTAATGTTGCGCGTGTTTTTTCCTTTACAGCGTCTCCTTCTATATGAGTTAATTCAATGTAATCTCCCACTTTTACGGGCACTGTTTGGGTTTCAGCATTTTGTTGTCTATTTCCTATGATTTCCTTATTGTACATAACGCTACCAGACGAGTTCTGGACTTTAATACTTGCATATGTGCTATTGAAGTAAGAATGCGGTACACCAGCTTCTAATTTAATTTTCAGCTCTTCTGCCGCTTTATTATAATCCATCTTTGCAATTTCTCGATCACTATATCCTTTTAGGGACCATGTAAATTGATTTCCGTCTAAAATTGTTGCTTCTGGCATTTTTTCTACTTTCTTCAAGCCTTCTTGTGTGACTTCATACATTGCTTTTTTTCCAAAGCTTTCTTGTTTACTGTTGTCTAAATTTGTGAAATTCGCTCTATGTACACCTTCAAGATGTGTTAATTCAATATAATCTCCTACTTTCACTGGAACTTTTTGCGATTCAGCATTTTGTTGTTTGTTTCCATAAATGTCATTATTATATACTACTTTTCCTGATGCATTTTGTACTTTAATACTCGCATACGTTTCATTAAAATAATGATGCGGTACGCCTGCTTTTAAGTCAATTTGCATTTCTTCTGTCGACTTATTGAAATTGATTTTTGCAAACTCAAAATCACTAATTCCTTTTAGGGACCATGCAAATCGATTCCCTACTAAAATATCAGAATTTCCATTTGTAATTCCTACTTTTTTCTCTACAGTTCGATCAAATATATCTGTTAATGTAATTTTAGCAAAAGCTGTTTGAGGCAATTGCATAGTTTGACTTACCTCAGTTTGGTAGGACTTAATATTATCAATTACTTTTAAAGGTTGTCCCATTAACTTTTCATTGTCATAGATTTCAATTTTCCCTTTAAACTGTGGAGTACTTTGTTCTTTCAATTTCCATGAAACATTTAATTTTCCAGCTTCAAAGCGAGTATTTTGGATATCAAAATCTAAATTTCCCATTTCTGGTTGACTAAGCTGATTTATATTAAAAGTTTTTCCAGTACCAATAGTTGATTGAGTATTTCCTCCTGCCCTAACCCATAGATATTCTGAAGTTGCTCCTCCATCGTATTGATAGGACGTATCATGTTGCCCAGAGATACGCTGATTATTCCAAGAATTCCATTGTTTATCTGAAACTTTTCTGCTGTATCCATTTTTAAGACGTGCTTCTCTTACATCTTGTCCATTACCAGCCCAGTCCTCTTGAAACATCGATAAACCATAGTTAAATGCAACATTCGCAACTGGATGATCCATAATAGCAACTAACTTCCATTGATTTAATGTATTATCTTTTATCCACTGGCCAAACTTTGTATGGCCATCTTCTTGCCAAGAGCGTAGAGTCATTCTATACCATTCACTATCTTTCCAATTATAAGTTGTTTGTACCTTCAGACCTGTTCCTTCTCCACCAAATCTGCTGGCTTCTGAAGTCGGCGATAAATATTCAGCTTTTATTGCTTGGTTTGATGCTATTGGATCCCAAAGTGCAAAGTGAAGGGTACGTTTACCGAATTGATCAAAACCACTTTGTTGTTGGAAGCCCGCATAACCACCACCCTCCCCTCCCTGATTCCAGTTATGCACAGCCCAATACGTATAAGGTGCTGTTTGGACTGGTGACCAGTCTATACTAATAATATCTGAAGCAGCAGTATTTTGTGGTGTTACATAAACTGATGGGGCATGCGATCGGGTTGCTGCCTCTGTACTAGGTATTGGTGCTCCATACATTGACAACATGGTACAAGCCGTTGAAACCATAACAATTCTTTTTATTTTTCCCCTTGTTTTTACTTTAAACATAACTTCCTATCTCCTTTTAAATTATTTTAGTTACATTGAATAATAACCCTATATATCCCTTTAAACAAATTAAGTAATAAAGTAACATTAGCTCTAAAATCTAAATATATTTAATGTTTTTTACACTGCTATTATTAATCAAATTATAGTATTTTGTATTAAAATCATATGATTTAGGGCTAAATATAAAGTGAAAATTTTATAAAATTTCATAAATATGTAGTTTTAGATATTTATGATGAAAGACCCACTAAATAATTTAATTGATTTTATAAAAGATTTCCTTTCGTTATTGATTACACTATTAAACCCATAATTGTTTACCAGAAAAATATTATGTAAACTTGGTTTGCCGATTAGACAAAATAGTTTATCAATTTGCAGATATCTTATCATTATTTAGAAAGAGCCTACTTAAAAACGTAGACTCCTTTAGGTATCTAAACATTACATATATAACAAACATAAAAAAATAACATCGAATTCTTCTGTTAGTTTATTTAATATTTAATGACGTAGATAATGTATTCCAAGGTGCATTTGTAGATGTATTTTGATATTTAAATTGCCCATTTTGCTGTCCTGAAGCATCCCATTTATATTCCCATCCATCCACTGTTCTATCCCCATTTATATCAATCATCTTAGAATCTACTTTTTTTAGTTTTTGACCACTCATTTGAGCAATTGGATTTCTACCATATCCCATTTCATTTGTATAAATGTATAAATAGCTCCCTCCATGATCTTTAACTGTACTTAAATTATTAGGACCAATAAATTCAACCCCGCCTAATTGAGATTCAACTTTTACCACATTTAATGATGTTAATGGTGGTGCAGGTGCTGCGGATACATCAGTCGCTAAGCCAACTGTTGCTCCCACTACTAATGATGAAACTCCTAAAATCATTCTTTTTAGCATATACTCATCCCCTTTATATTTAATACAAATTGATTCTATCATACTAAATTCATACCTTTGCTTCTCTATGAAAGAGTTAACAAAAAGTACCTATTTACATATGAAATTGTGCATATTCATTGCATTTTTACTATTTACACTTACTACTAATCCTACTACAGCATAATTGCTTCTCTATCTTAATTGACTTAATACATTTTGCCTCGTTTCAAGCTGGTTTTTGTAAGGCTAATAAATGGTGCGTAGTTCGGTGTTTTAACAAATAAAGAATAGAGTTGCAAATCCAACTCTATTTAAGTCGGCTTTTCCTCTCGCATTATAAGCAGGATCCACCAATTGCATCGATTAACTCACCAGTTATCCAACGACTGTCTGATGAAGAAAGAAAACCTACAATATCAGCTATATCATTAGGTTCTCCCCACCTATTAAAAGTCGATAAACCTGCGGCATATTTTTGTCCATCTCTATTCCCCAATGTCTCAGCGTTCATTTTTGTATTAATTATACCCGGGAGAATTGCATTTACTGTAATACCACGGGCATCAAGTTGTTGTGCTAAAGTATGAGTGAGTGTATTAATTGCCCACTTAGATATACTGTAGGCAAAAACACTTGGGGTGGCTACCCGTGTGACAAAAGACGAAATATTGATAATCCGGCCTCCATCTTTTAAACGTGGCAAAGCTTTTTGAATAATGAAAAATGAAGCTTTCACATTAATATTCATAACCTCATTAAAAGACCCCTCTGTAGATTCCTCTAACGTTAAAATCTGCCCAATTCCTGCGTTGTTTACAAGGATATCAAATGTAGTATCACCTATATATTTTTGAAGAGATTGATCCATCATTGAATACAATTTATTAATACCGTTAAAGGTACTTAAGTCTGCACTAATCGCAAATGCGGAACCGCCATCTTGTTTAATTTTATCCACTACACTTTCTGCTTCTTCTTTTCTTTTACTATAGTGAACAACGACTAACGCACCAGCCTGTGCCAAATGTAAGGCAATGCTTCGGCCTATTCCCCTACTAGACCCTGTTACTAATGCAATCTTCCCCTTCAATTTATTCATCTCATCATCTCCTTGCTTAAAAATTCTACTTAGTTATATCACAAGATACCCTTTGAAATATTGCTCTCTCATTTGGTTTCCTTAAAGAACCTAGATAGTATTGATACTAATTTTATTTAATACTAAAAACATCTAATTTTCTTTTGATGATATAGTGCCCCATGTCCGTTAAGCTGGGAAAGTGAATACCAAAAACTAAGAAAATTATTAGGTTAAGATTGTAGTACCTGAAAAATATTTAGTTTCTAAACCCTTGTTAAGTAGCTAAGATGAGCAATTATACTAAACTAATAATGAAAAAAGGATCTGATATGAATATCAAACCCTTTTTTACTATGTATAATTATTTCACAGATTCTTTTAATTCTTTTCTAGCTTTAAATGTCGGTGCTTTAGAAGCAGTAATTCGAAATTACTATATAAAGTTTTAACGAATTTTATGTTAAACTTATTACATTTCAAGAAGTCCTTTACTTTTAGAATCCACAATTCTTCAATACCCTTAGACTTTCCCTACGCCCTCTGTAGGGATTTTTTCGATAAACTAACATACTTCTTGTACGCTTTCTGAACCTTATCTCTACTATTTTGTATCCAGTTCAATGTTAAATCTTTTATCAAAATAGAAATCTCTTTAGTATTTTGAATTTTTTATGCATAAAAAAAACACCTTTAAGGTGTCTTCCTCCAAATTAATAACTGCATGTTATATCATAAACTTTCTCAATAATTATTAATTTAATCTTTACTTTTAAATATATCCTTTTAACATATTTTTTGAGAAACGATTTGGATATAGACCAATAAGCATTTCATATGGACTTCCTTTCCAATAGCATTTTAACGGAGTCCATAATTTTTGTTTTATTAGCCATTTTTGATTAAATACTTTTAATAGCTGTTTTTCATCCAATTTTTCTTTCTCTTCAATAGTCCACCTTAATGCCTCTAATGCTTTATGTTTAGACCAATATCCAACAGGAGTAACTCTAAATTCCCATTCTTTAAAACGGTCTCTATATAAATCATTAATCATTCTAAACGGACTATTCCCCCAAATTATTTGACATGCTGATGCTAATCCATGGGTCTTTAACCATTTTATATTGTATATATCAAGCAATTGTTTAGGGGTTAATCTCTCTTTTTCTTCAATGGTCCATTTCAATGCTTCTAATGCTTTTTCTTTAGTCCAGAAGTTATTAGGGGTCATGCCAAATTCCCATTCTTTAAAACGGCCTGGATAAAGATCATTAATCATTGCATATGGGCTACTATTCCAATACATAGCCAGAGGTGCACTAAGCTTATTTTTTTTCAACCATTTTTTCCCGTACAATCCTAAGAGCTTTTCTTGTGAAAGACCCTCTTTTTCCTCAATAATCCATTTCAAAATTGTTAATGCTTTTTCTTTAGTCCAAAAATTCAAAGGAGTCATACCAAATTCCCATTCTTTGAACTGATTTGGATACAAATCATTAATTGCTTTAAAAGGGCTATTTTCATACCTATGTTTGAGTAATCCTCGTAGTCTATACTTTACAAGTAATTTTGTGTTCCACTTTTTTCTTATGTCTTCCTTATTCCATTTTAAAATACTGTTAAGCAAATATGTTAATACCCTACGCGCCATTTTATTATCTACATCTTCTTTCCATGTATTTGGAGGAAATCTAATTCTTTTTCCATCTAATATTTCCTGATAAATATCTTCTATAGAAACTTCTTTTTTTAACAATATATAAATCCTCCTATAGTTTTTATTAATATTTATACACTATCATCATCTTCAATCATTATATCTATATTAAAAAATATAATTAAAATACCCATCAAAATCAACAAGAAGATTATTTTTTTAAAAATTTTCTAATAATTAACCAAGTGAATATTTATTTTAATTTTCTAATTATTGGTTTATACTAAGTTAGTATTATTATATTCGTATATAAGGAGTGTATTCGTATGGAGAAGATTAGTAAAAGCGATATTATTCGTACTGTTCCGCAAAGCGGTTTTTTCGGACACCCTAAGGGGCTGTTTACCCTATTCTTTACTGAGTTTTGGGAGCGATTCTCTTACTATGGGATGAGAGCAATATTACTTTACTATATGTATTATTCAATCTCACACGGTGGTTTAGGAATGGATCATGCGACCGCAGCGTCAATTATGGCCATCTATGGATCTCTCGTTTACATGTCTGGCATTATTGGTGGCTGGATTGCAGATCGTCTACTAGGTTCAAGTAGAACAATTTTTTGGGGTGGAGTTTTAATCATGGTAGGTCACCTGATTTTAGCACTACCAGGAACTATAAGTACTTTATTCATATCTATGGTGTTTTTAGTACTTGGTACAGGTTTATTAAAACCTAATGTATCTAGCATTGTTGGTGATTTATATAGTGAAACAGATACTCGACGTGACTCAGGTTTCAGTATTTTCTATATGGGTATTAATTTAGGTGCGCTTTTATCTCCTTTTGTTATAGGAACACTTGGTCAAAAGTATAACTTCCACCTAGGTTTTGGTGTCGCTGCAATTGGTATGCTATTAGGCTTAATTATTTTCGTTCTTACAAAAAAGAAAAACCTTGGTTTAGCAGGGACACAAGTACCAAATCCTTTAACAGACATCGAAAGAAAAAAAGTTATTATACAGTTTAGTATTGGTACAATAGCTATAGTACTATTTTGTATTTTAACGATACCAACAGGTATTTTAACTATTAATCGATTCACTTTATTAGTAAGTATTTTAGGTATTCTCATTCCAACTGGTTACTTTATTTTTATGTATCGTAGTCCAAAAACTACAAAAATTGAAAAGTCTCGTTTAATTGCTTACATACCATTATTTATCGCTGCTACAATGTTTTGGGCCATTCAAGAACAAGGAGCTATCATTTTAGCTTCATATGCTGATCAGCGTACTCAATTAAAGTTGGCCGGGTTTGAACTTCAGTCTTCATGGTTTCAATCATTAAACCCTAATTATATTGTTTTGTTAGCACCAGTATTTGCTTGGTTATGGGTGAAGCTTAATTCACGTCAACCAAGTACGGCTAATAAATTTGCTATTGGTTTATTATTTGCTGGTTTATCCTTCTTAGTTATGATTATCCCTGCATATATACATGGTACAGAATCCCTTGTAAGCCCTATGTGGTTAGCGATTAGCTTCCTGTTAGTAGTAATCGGGGAACTTTGTTTATCGCCTGTAGGTTTATCAATTACAACCAAATTAGCACCAGCTGCCTTCTCTGCTCAAACAATGAGTCTGTGGTTCTTAACTAGTGCAGCTGCACAAGCTATAAATGCTCAAATAGTTCGATTATATAATCCTGAAACAGAAATTATTTATTTCGGTGTAATTGGTGGCCTTTCAATCATTTTAAGTGTAATTTTATATTTTATGGCCCCAAAGATTCAAGTTTTAATGAAAGGCATAAAATAAAAAAGCTGTGCTAAAAACTTGTTATAATGCAAGTTTTTATGCACAGTCTTTTCGAATAGACATTCATTTTTTTAATATATAAATGAAATTGATAATAATTATTTATATATTTTTTGTATGCTAGTTCATCATCATATTGATTATGTAAATAGCTTTTCTAATAACTTTGAACGTCCTCTACTGTATATTCTATCCTTTTATTTACTTTTGAGAGAGAAAAATTAACCGAGAATTCACTTTGAACTTCCCCCACTTTCACTTCTAAACGAAGTAAAAGTGGGGGGAGTTCAATGAGTTTTAATATGATGTATTGCATATTTTATAACTTCAATTTTTATACATTCAATAATTTGTTTATAAAATTATTAAGGATTAATAGAGGTGATTTAGATGAGCAGATTTCGAAAGAAGAATATTAAATCTCTAGAAACTTTTTGGGGATGCTTAGCATTCGGTGTACTAATGTTTGTTATCTTCTTAATTATGGATTTAAAAGATACACCTTTAAGTACATTAAGCTGGAGAGACTGGTTAGGTTCTGCAGTAGGCGCAGCCATTTTATCTGTTGGTATGTTTACTTTAAATAAATTGAATTTAAAATAAATATTACGTTAACACTGTATGTAGGCTATATATCGAAACTCATTTAAATGTGGGTTTCTCTGTATCTCCTTGTATTGAGTAGTTAGTTTTTGCTAGCTGCTCTTTTATATGTAATCACGTAAAAATATTTTCATATAAGCCATTCATTTCCACAAACTTCTTTATTTATCAAATAACGACCGTCTATTTATTTATAAAACCTCCCTTTATCTAAAAAGCTTCAAAAATTTCTATTCAGCATTTGTACTACTTTTAAGCAATTTAAAATATCCCAAAGTAATCCTCATTAAAATGCAGAGTTCTACTTATTTTTATGTTTTATATAAATAATTTGATTTATTAACACATCTATATCTTGACTTAAATCTAGCACCTGCTGATGTCTAAATCCATATTTATCTACAAGTTTAATTAATTCTACTTTCTTGTCTTCAATTAGTTTTTGTAAGTTTCTCATCTCCATATCTATTAGAACTCCTTTTTACAATTTAGCAGTTAAATTATATTATAGATATAAAAATAAATAAACTGGAATTTTTGGAAATATAACGAAATTAAAATGCGTCTGAAATATATCGAAATTATATATATGAATAAATGCATTTAAATTCTTCTATGATAATGTTATAATATTATTAACCAAGAAGTATCCAACAAATTATGATTAATCACTACATTTTCTTTCAGAATAAGTCAACATATAAAAAGACACTATGTATACATAGTGTCTTTTTATATGCTCTAATATTAATTGAACATAAAAGGGTTTATATACAATTGAACGCCTCCCGCCTACTCACTGGCCTGTGACCCTTCACGCTCCTTGAGGAATGAGTCTTCTTAACTAAAATGATAAAAATACTAACAATCTTATTGTTTATTTCCGAAATATTATGTTAACAAAGAAGGTAAAGGGTTTGTTGTTTCCATTCCTAAAAATCCTAATTTTTAAATAAAAAAAGAAAAACACTCCCGAGAGTGCTTTTCTTTTTAATAAATATCATCTATACTGTTTTTACTAGGAGTTGATTTTAGAATATGATCTCCTAGCCTTAGATAATACTTTTTATTTAATAAACCGCAAAATTGGCTGATTTTGTGGTTTATTTTTATGGGCGATAAAATTTAACATGGCCACCATCACGATCAAACCAACCTCTAAATGCCCAGTTAATCCATCCGCCATCACCTTTATTCGTGAATTCCCCATCCTCAAATACCCAGATTCCAAAAGTGATTCCATCATATACTGTTGTTCCGAAGAATTTAACACCGTTAAAACGATCCTCATAGTTTTGGTTTAAGTTAAAAACCATAACATTATAACGTTGACCTGCAGAATAAAATGTTGATTCCATTACGCCTTTTACAAATCCTGAACGATTAGTTTGACTATTAATAGCATTCCTAATCAAATTAGCGATACCTAATACATCTATACTTACATCTAAATTCGCACTAGCTTTCGCTGCATTTGGTAACTTAGACTCTACAAAATTAGTAGGTAATTCAGTAGATAAGTTAGTAGGAATATTAGTTTTAGCAGGAGAGACCTCAGCTGCACTTGCATCTGTTGGTGCGAAAGCTCCCAATCCTCCTAAACCGATAGTTCCAGCTAAAGCAAGGTTCACTAACTTTTTCATTTTTTTCATAAAAAAACCTCCTTTAAATTTTTATAAGGTATTCACCCTTACACCTCAAAGTATATATTTCTTATACAGAAGAGGCAAACGATTTTATCGAAAAGTTTTTAAAGTTTCAATAGTCTAAAAAATAATAAATATGCAAACAAAACTATTATAAATGCATATAAGGGATAAAATCTAAAAGATATATACATTTATAGGAATAAAAAACCATTAACTGAATTTTTTGTAAATAAATGAAAAAACTTTTGTTTTAGTGTCTTAGATTCTTGTGCAAGAAATACTTGTATTGTGTACAACGAGGTAGAGCCACATCGCTATTAAGCTAAAATATTATAGTATCCACAGAAAAAATCAATTTTCCAGACAAATAAGAGTTATATAATATTGTAAATAAAAACATATCATCAACTCTAATAGAATAGAGCTTTTAATTTAAAGATACTATTTTAAGCTTTTATTTTTTCTCCAAAAACTTTATTAATATCCATCTAATTGTTGTTCCTCCATAAGTTCAATGTTTCGTTTATTATTTATGTATGTTTGAATTTCGCTACAAAGATTAGGATATAGAAGGATGTTTTACAATTCATCTAACGGCATCCATTTAACACCTGTTTGATTTTCATCTGGATTATCCGAAAGACAATGTGTTTCTCCTTCTTTTAACTCATATTCAAAAATCGTTGTTAGCGAATGAACTGTCCCATATTTCTCTTTATTTTTAAAGGGTCCATATTCATATAAAAATGCCACTTGTCCCACATTAATTAAAACAGAAGCTTCTTCTAATTCTTCTCTTCTAACTGCTTCGATCAAACTCTCTCCTTTCTCAACGTCTCCATCTGGCAAGTTATAATGTAATCCATTCTCATCATTAAATTCAACTAATAGTAAATTGCTATTTTTAATGATTAATGCTCTTGTTCTTACTCTAATTGGATATGTCATAGATATTCCCTATTTCTGTATTTATGTAAATCATTAATATGTGTATCATCCAATTCATTGCCCCCTACGCTTATTTTATTGTATGAAAATATATTGTTACTTTACATACACATAGACTCATTCTGAGGGTCTGGCTCCATACAACAAAATAATATTAGAGGAGCACCTAGCATTATTCACATGTACTGTATACTGTCGAATCAATTCAAACGATTAGTTTATAGAGAAAACAAAAAATATTATTAAAATATCGTAGAAGATGCGGAGTAATAATTCTTGAATGAGCTGCATAAACAGCCAGAAATGAAGAGAGAAGAGGAAACAGTGTTTTTGTATCTGAAGAAGAACATGCTGGATAATATAAAAACGAAGCTAGAAGCATAGAACTGTAACTATTTGATTTTATTCAAAACATTTCTAATGGGGTATAAATTATCAAAAATATCTTTAAAGGGATTTCAAATCTTTATGAACATGAAAACTATTAAGTCTATAGGATGTTTAAATCCTCCGAAAAAATTTCACTTTACAGATAAATAAACATCCTATAATTGTTAATCAGTTATCATTATCTCCTCAATTACTTTAATATTATTAAGGGTTTCCTCATCAGTTGGTAAGAAACGAAGAACCATTTGATTATGATGATAAGTCTGTTTATAGTCTTTTAGCTGTAAGTAGCAAAACGCTAATTGTTTATGCGGTAACCAAGTTTTAAAGGGTTGTTGTTCAATGAAATGAGCAGAATTTGCTGAAGGTGCTTCTATAGCTTGATTATACCAATAGGCAGCTTGAGAAAACTGATTATTCTTAAGAAAGAACTCACCTAAGCGACAGCTAAATTCCGGTTGAGGAACATCGTATTCTAAAGACTGAAATGTGATTTCTATTTCTTTTTTAAAATTTCCGATTAGATGATAACAACTAGCTAATTTATGCATAACAAAAAGCCTGTGTTTTAATTGGATATCTTCGCAACCTAAGAACTTGTTATAAAATTCAATGGCTTGTTTATATTTTTTATGTTTATGTAATTCTCTAGCATAATGAAATATATCGTGAACTGTCATCTTACCTTTATTTTTTTTCAAAAATTGTTCATATAGTTTGAGATTTCGATCTGATTCATTATCGGCATAAATTTTTTTATGGGTGACTATAATGTCACTTTCAAGAGAATTATACTGTTCATGAATACTTAGATCTTCATGAACAACGCCGTGCCATTGAAAATTTTTACTTCTTTTAACTAATCTATTGCGGCGAATGCTGGTTAAAACATTATTGAATTTATCAATTTCTGCGTGATAAATCATGGAAACCGCATCAATTTTTTGAGTGAGTGATTGTTTTAAATTAAGTAGCTTTTTACGTTCTTCTGGTAAAAGTATATCATCAGCGTCTAACCATAAAATGTAATCCATTGAAGCTTGATGGAAAGAATAATTTCGAGCTGCTGAGAAATCATCTATCCATTTAAAATCTAAAATTTGTTTCGTCCATTTACTAGCTATTTGTTTCGTTTGATCTGTTGAGCCTGTATCTACAATGATTATCTCATCAGGAATGTCTTTTACTGATTCTAAACATCTATTAAGTGTTTCAACTTCATTTTTTACAATCATACATAAACTAATTGTAATCATCTGAGCACCTCTGTTATAGATATCTTTATTTTATTTGAATTTAGATTTTCCACCTAAAACGTAGTACTTAAACGAATCTCAATAGGTGGGGCTCTAAGTAGTTCGCGTTGTGGTTCTCGAATTGGTTTTATAGCTCGTAGTTCAACTATCATTTCAAGAACAATATTCCGGTACTTATTCACATCATCTAATATCTCTACCCTAGTTTTCCCTTGATATTGGTTTGCATCTACAATGATTATAATTTTTTCAATTAACCAATCACCTCAATACCCATAATCTGCACGCCAATAACAAGGTTAGTAAAAATAATCAAAAGAATGTAAAAAATATTGTCTTACATGCGTTAGATCTTCAAAAGCACTATCACTTGATCCATAAGGCACTTTAAAAACTAAAACTGCTTTTGCCTTTGGTTTAGCAATGCGATATAACTCTTCCATTAAAAATAAAGGATATTGTATGTGTTCTAATAAATGTTCAGCTAAAAATTGATCAATACTATCATTTTCAAAGGGTAAACGCTTATTTTTACAATTATCTAAATTAGCGACAACATCTACTCCATCTTGTTTTACTACATCAAGGTTTATCCAGTTTTCGAGAATGGTCCGGCCACAACCTAAATGTAGATTTTTCTCTCTCATAAAATCACCTCATTTTAGTTTATTTTTATTTATGTTGTTCTTAAAAAATGCTAAATGTAATTTTTTACATGAGATATTAGCTTAATTTTTGGTACAATCCATGGACCACCAAGCTAATATTTTGAAATATTGCAAGCATGCTATCTAGCTGCATAGCTAATGTTGTGAGTCATACCTGATTAAAAGATTTCTCTAACAACGAAAAAGAATCTCCTAAGGGGTAGAGTCTTTTCTCATAATATTTACATAGTTTCCGGATGCAAAAGTACCTTTAATTATCACTGTTAGTGTTTTATATTCGCTTTAGGGATTGACTCCTACTCCAACTGGAGCGTTCCCCACCGGAATAGTCTTAATCACGCTATTTGTTATCCTATCAATCACGGAAACGTTGTTACTATTTGGATTTCTTACGTAAATTCGATTGGTAGATATTGACCCGGTTGGTCCCGTTGCCCCAGTCGATTCCGTCGGAAATGTAAAAGGAGGAATTGGTAGAATTGTCGGACCAATTAAATTCAGATCGAATACCGATTCGTGCACAATCTCATGTGATTCAAACTCATTTTTCTCTGACAAAACGATATTAATAATGACTTCATCTTATATATATTCGCTTAATCGACGCCCTAAAAAAGTATTTTATACTCTGAAAACATGACAACAATAAACACATTCTGCAATTTGATTTCATCATAAAAGAAATCTTTTCCAAAATAAAGCACAAAAAAAGAGCCATTTAGCTCTCTTTTTGGTAATTTATTTTTTACGGAATCGGAAATCCAACTGAACTAAACCCCATAAAATAAGAAGAATAAAAGAAAAATATGAGAATACATATACAACTGTGAGAAAAATGTGTTCTTTGTTTTTTTGTTAGGGATAAAAAAGGAGGGTATGTCTGATGAATATCGTTCACATAGAAACAAAAAATTATTATACAAGTGACAAAGAAAATGAAATGGAAACTATACCGATTATAAAGCGGATATATTATGAAAATGGAGAGATTAAATTTGAAATATTAGAGGAGAAAAATTTTCCTACGACATGATTGGATAAATAAGGAGAATGATCATTCTTTATGAGAAGGGATGATCCCTCTTTTTATATTACGGCTAACGGAGTTTATGTGGACTAAATTTTAGAAAGAAGGCATTGAAAATGAATAAGATATGTTGTAATTGCGGTTCTAGAGAAATTAGACAAGGTTCATTAGATTCTCAAGTATATTTAAAATCTATTAGTACAAATAATCTCTTTAATCAATTTTCTAGATTAATTATTGATATTTGTACGGAGTGTTGTGCCGTCTTATCTATTAAATTAGAACATTAGAAGTGTTTAAAAATAGAAAATAAACACCACTGATAAATATAAATTATGTGAAAGAAAAGTCCCTTCAGATCTTCTGAAAGGACTTTTCTAAGTTTTTAGATAGATGGACTGCTGATAAGTAGGGTTATGGTAACTAAAATTATATAGGATAAGTTTTTGTAAGTATTATTACCAGTAATGCGTCAAATTCCCATGAAAAATAGTTTAAAAAGAAGCCCATATATGAAATCATATAGCGATTTTTAATAAGCTTTTTCTTTGTTGAAAAAAGACAATCTACAGTTAGTTATTTTGAAAAATCAGCTCATTTTTTCTTTTTGAGGAACAATGAATTTCTTAGCTTGATGGGTATGTGGCTCGCCAACTAATTCACATAAAAAGTAAGTGAAAACATAACATTAGATTCTCACCGTATTATAGGTTTCTCTGAAATGGGTATACCAGTTATCCGAAAATCCACTCTTAATTCCCTATATTAAAATATATAATAAAACAGATGATATTAACCCTTGAATTACCCGTTAAAGTCATCTTATTTATTGTCGTCTATTAACTTGTACCAACTTTCTTACTTAACATCAGTTATTTATAGCAAACCAATAGGAACTAGAGCTATATCTTTTATTAATGTACATTTCAGTTAATTTAAAGCAATAATAGAATCCATCATATTCTATGCTTAAAAACAGCAACAACCTGTTACTAATCTACATTATGTTCATTGATTAGAATGATAAAGTACTTTGGGTTTTGCTTCAAATTTATAATTACTTAGATCGATATTTAACAATTTGCTTGATACAAACTGCATCTAATTATAAAAGAAAGCTTATGGAATACCATAAAAAAAAGGGCTGTAAGCCCCTCCCACAATCCCTCATTAATCACCATTAAAGGATAAAGCGTTCATCTAATACCGTATACCCATATAAAATTATACTCTAACTCCACATTATTTATAACTAAAAGGATTCGGATATCGACTCCTTTTTTTCCTATTCCTTTTCTTCATCATACTTCAAATTTACCCACCTACCTTTTAACTTTAACCCATTTATAGTTAAATTTCCCACCAAAATCGTTGGTCACAATACCTTTGACAAAAGAACGTTGTAAATATGACCTTCCTTGTTGGTAGATCAGCGCTACTACTTCATCTTCTAATAATATTTTCTCTGCTTGTTTCATTGCTTCCCAACGTGCCTTTTCTTCATCAGCTAAATCGATTTTCACCTTATGAATTAGTTCATCATATTGCTTATTGGAATACTTATCAAAGTTATATGTACTATCTGTCGTAAATAAATCTAAGAAAGTAATAAGATCACGAATATCAGGACCCCATACATCAACACCTATGTCATAATCGCTATTGAATAACAATTCGATTTGTTGTTTACGTGACTGAGGTTTAATATTCACGGTTAGTCCGTTCAAATTCTTTTCAAGTTCACCCTTTAAATACTCTGCATTTCTCTTTGCTAACGCATTATCGCTTGTTAACAATTCCAATACTACTTCCCCTTTACCTAGTTCTTGTTTGGCTTTTTTCCAGCTTTCCTTCGCTGCATTCACATCATATTTTGCTAAATTCCCATTCACTTTCCCGAAGTTTTTTTCATCCGTTCCCCTCGCAAAATTGAACGGTGCAATCCCTTTCGCTGGAAGTGAACCATTTTTTAAGACCATTTCTACAAAAGCTTTCTTATCAAACGCCTTACTGATCTTATATATAGTAAGGTATGTGAAATTATAGTTTAGTATAAATAAAAAGGGCAAGCATATTTTTCCTTTTATCGCAGAAATGAGTACACTTAGCAATGAATGTACTCATTTCCAAAACTTCCACCAGGATTTGTCGCTATTTTTTCCTGTGCTGATACAATAGTACGTTTAGCATCTTGAACCTCTCTGACCATCTTCATATGATTATCATCTCTTAGCTCTAACCTTTTTTCTATCCTTTCTTCACGTTCCTTACGATCTTTCAGATCTTCCTCTATCAATCTATTTCTTTCTTTTATATCCTCTTCTATCAATTTGTTCTTTTGATCTATACGATCACCTAGTCTCTTTTCCATTTCTAATAGGTTTGCTTGATGCACCTTATTAATTTCTTCTATCATTAGAAGAGAAATTGGCGAAAGCACAGCGTTTTCTTTCTAGAAGAATGAAAGGATCTTTTCGCTGGAATAAACAACGAGTAAAGGTAGCTAGAATTCATGAATATATGACGAATGCTAGAAAAGATTACTTGAATAAAATCTCGACTGAAATCATCAAAAGCCACGATGTTATTGGTATATAGGATTTGCAAGTATCGAATATGTGTTAAAGAATCATACGTTAGCAAAAGCAATTAGTGAGGTATCATGATCACAGTTTCGAGCCATGTTAGAATACAAAGCAAAATGGTACGGCAAACAAGTCATTGTCGTATCGAAAACATTTGCTTCAAGTCAATTATGTTCTTGTTGTGGATATCAAAACAAAGACGTTAAAAATCTAAACCTACGTAAATGGGACTGTCCTTCTTGTCGCACACACCATGAGAGGGATATTAACGCAAGTATTAATCTAAAGAATGAAGCGGTAAGGCTTCTAACCGCAAGGACTGTGGAGCTAGCCTAATCAATTAGAGTTCGATAGAACTCTTTACTTAGGAATCCCTCTCTTCTAAACGAAGTGAAAGTGGGGGTAGTTCAATAGATAAGAATAATAATCCTTTCTATACCGACCAAATCACTTTACCAGGCTATCAATTGCCACCTCGCTCTACAGATAAAGAGGATATTGAGATGCTTTTAGCTGGGCTTCGTACAGATTTAGACGGATTCCATGGCAGTGAAATTCATACCTTGATACGTGCAGGGAAAATCAGAATGGACATTGCATTAAGAATGTTACTACCAGAATATATGAAGAATATGAAAGGAACCTCTAATCCTATATTTCCTCTGAAGATGTACATTTTTTTGTTTTGAATTGTATAACCATTTGTTGAAAGAATTTCTTCATAACTATTATGATACGTGAAATTTTTATTGGTTGGATTTATTGGTGGCTATAATAATGTCATACATCCATATACCCATATAGCTGTTGTACCTCTAAAAAATAAAATAAAAGAACAACATCTAAATGGCTCAGAACCTCTAGAAAATGATAACAACTTACACTCAATTTCATATAAAATATTTGCTGAAGGATGTGAACCAGTTAAAGGCACAATTTCAGTATCTCTAAAAGAAATCTTCAGTTTTTAAAACTGTGGCAAACTCATCATCTAAAGTTGCTAGTGATACATTATGTATTTGTTCAGACACAAAAATAGGTTGTAGAGAAGACTTTCTTCACAACCTGAGAAAACACTTCTCTTAAGATAGAGAAGTGTTTTCCCTTCATTATTGATTAGAGCTAGAAGATTGTGATTTTTTTGCAGCTGATTGTGCATTTTGTTTTTTCACTGCATGTACATCTGTTTCAGTTGCAAATTCTGTACCATAGCTAGCATTTGCACTTTGTGCACCTGAAGCTTGGGCTTTCTGTGCCTCTGCTTGTGCATTCGCTTGTTTCACTGCTTGTACATTTGTTTCAGTTGCGAATTCTGTACCATAGCTAGCATTTGCACTTTGTGCACCTGAAGCTTGGGCTTTCTGTGCTTCTGCTTTTGCATTCGCTTGTTTTACTGCTTGTACATTTGTTTCAGTTGCGAATTCTGTACCATAGCTAGCATTTGTACTTTGGATGCTAGCGCCAGAAGTTGCCTTATTGTAACCTTGTTGTTTTTTGTTCATCTTTCTCACCTCCACAATTAATAATATAACCACCCCATTTAAAAGCTATTCTTAATTATATTTTTTAAATTTCCGTCAGTTATTTTAATCTTCATTCAAACTACATATTATAGAGATGAAATTATGTATATAGGACGAAATATGACTGAACTAACCATGCTTATAAGAAATGAATGGAAAGAAAAATAAATATTAATTACATATTATAAAGATGGTTATTTTCTCTCTAGTTATATGACTGTGGTTGATATTGATCTGCTAATTAGTGCTGTCATATGTACTGATGCTTTTTATAATAAGATGACACTACAATTTTCTAACATAACAGAGGTAAGATAGAATAGATTTAAGTAATCACGTTTGAATCGTTATAAAGGAGTGTATAAAATGCAAGGGAATCAGATAAGAAAGAATACAGCAAGAACTGTTATTCATAATAATGTAAATAACTATCCCTATTTAAGTATACCTATGATTATCAATGAGGAAGATGAAAAGATATACGAAGTTTTAAGCGCCGGTTTTCATACTAATGATGCAGTAGCAATGATAAAAACGGATGGTTTCGCTACAACCAGGGCAAATACACCGATCGTAACAGTAAAAAACACCGATGGTAGTATTCAAGTATTGCGCTTGCCTTTAGAACTGGAATATTGGGTACTTTCTTGTATGCGTTCTGCTTCAGCAGAAAAAAATCCTTTCCCATGTAAAGTTGCTTTTGGAATCATTGACACTAAATTTCATGTGGAATTTAAATAAAAAAGAAGGGATTACTCAATTTGAGTCCCCTCTTCCTTAAGTTAAATAAACATCACTTCTCTGCGTTGTTTATAGGAGTAGCATCAATAGAAGCTGAAACTGAAATATTTGCCTTTGATCAGAAATAAAACACAAAAGTTATATATTAAACTTTTAGTTTTTTATCGTTTTCCGACAGAAGACTCCTTCCTCAAAAATGTGAAGGTGTGAAACACCAATTTTAGGTGGGAGATGAATGTCGGTTGGCATAAGCCAACATATTTGCTATCATTTACTTGTACAGATTGCTCTTCAAAAACTGAAGATATGAGGTTGGTTGCAGAAAAACGTTGCAACCGTAAAATCTTCAACGTTCTATCGCCCCACGCTTCTCAAAATTGCGAAAACCAAGCTAAAGTAGGTAGTGTGGTGAGTCAGCGTACAAGATACTTATATTCTCACCGTAGGGACTGCGGGTAGAGCCTGCTAAGATAACTGGTGGATACATCGGTGTTCGCAGGAATCTCCCACTTCAAACAGTCCGTTAGGACGTTAAGTGGTGAGTAGTTCAAGTATTGGATACAAAATACGAAAGAGCCCTTCTTGCATGATAAAAATAACGAGCAAGTTACACTTGCACATACAATATCACCCCAAAAATTAAATACTAATCAGATCGATTTACCAAAAAACAACCAAGTATTGATCAATTATTATATAAAATGTTTTCCACTTTATTTTTAAGTATGAGAAAAAAATTTGATAAGACAAAAACTTCCTTCTTCTAATTCGAAAGTAAACTTTTGAATAGAAATTCACTTTCCATTTCATCAATAAGAAAAACCACAGCAATTGCTGTGGTTTTTCTTATTGCCCTGGCTAAAACTATGTTGTAAATACTCATGGCATTGTATGTTTGATTTCAATTTTAAGTTCCAATGTAAATTTTAAAATATTAGTTTATTTTAAAATCACCTAAAACATTGAATTTAAACAAAACTCCCTAATATCTTCAAAATAAAAATATACATTCAAAACATTATAAAAAAGAATCAACAATCACTACAAACAAAAAACAATTTAGAATTACATGTTCGAAACCATTAGAAACATAGCTGAAAATAAAAAATCAACTTTACCAAAACCCCCACTGAATAAATCTTCCCTCTAATTTTTGAATAGATTTCCTCCCCAACAAACAAAATTAAAAAGTTTTCCTTCCAAAAACACAATGAAATATTATAATTCCGAATATATAAATAAATATATTTAAAATCAATGCTAACCATTTTTATATATTTATTGGCGATTTCTTGAAATAAAGAATATATGTATATTAAATTCTAATGCCTATTTTTAATATTTAAATTCAAAGAGGTGTATTATGAGACCAAAATTTTTCGAACCATCTATTCTATTTTGGAGAACTGAAAGAACTCCAAATGATACCCAATGTAACACTCAATGTAATTTTAAAAACGATTGTCACTGTATTACCAATAAAACAGATTTTTTTCCTGTAAATGAAAAAAATCAAAGTAACTTCCTTGAAATATTATTAAAATTACCAATTAATTATCCAATAAATAAAATTATTCTTAATGGAAAAGAAATAGCAGTTACTAATTTCATCTCAATAAATACAGATAACTACATTTTAATTTGTAAAAATAAAGAACAGATAATTTCAATTAATTCTAAATCTATAGAAGCTATTTATTGGTAAATAAAAATAGGTAATATTGTCTATTGCGGTATAAGTATAAATGAATATAATATATTATACTCATTTAGGAGGTGAATCCTTTTGGAAAACGGTATTAGAACATTATTAAATAGTTTTCCTACTAATTACCCAGTAGATAATGTTATTGTAAATGGCCGCTCCGTTGCAACTACCAACTTTATTAATGTACAAGGAGATTTAGCTTTCTTTCGTAATAATGCTGAAACTCGAATCTTTAGAATTGAAAGTATCGATGGTCTAGACTTCTAAAATATTTATAAAGTGTAAAAAAGTCCCTGCACTAAATTATGGGGCTTTTTTACATTTATCTCTTAATAATTGACTCTACTCCATTTATATTAATATTTTTAAAATAAATGTATACCTCCAAAACAATACAAATAAAGAATTTAATAAATCCATGGAAAAATTTATAAAGATCCCTCTCTTTTTTATAAATAGATATCCATAATCCGTCCTACGCTTTTTATTCCAAGCTTCACTTAAGCTTCGAGCCTGTACACTCTCAAAATTAAGTAACTTTAGCAACATAAACGCCCAGGACACTGATCTTTACTTCCAAAATTCATACCATTTCTTTTCATTATTAGTTGCAATCATCCTCTTAACTTCCTGGACTTCCCTTATTGTTTGCATAAGCATTTAATCACGACCCTAGTTCTACTCCATGTCTTCACTAATATTTATCATTTTAGCCAAGAAGACTCCTTCCTCAAGGAACGCGAAGTGAGTAGGTGGGAGATGAATTGGCTTTGAACAAGGGATGGCAAGGAACCATCTTAATTGTTCGACATACATAAAGTGTTACTTCACCATCCATCGAATATACATTCGGTATATAATAGTCATATATCGAAATGGAGGTGAATCAAATGATAATTAATAAAGCCTATAAGTTTCGTATCTATCCAAATCAAGCACAAGCAATTCTAATTAACAAAACGATAGGTTGTTCTCGCTTTGTATTCAATCATTTCCTATCCCTATGGGAACACGCATATAAAGAGACAGGAAAAGGTTTGACATATGGTACATGCTCTGCCAAACTTCCTGCCATGAAGAAAGAGTTTGTTTGGCTAAAAGAAGTGGATAGTATTTCGATTCAGTCGTCTGTTCGCAACCTTGCGGATGCGTATACACGCTTTTTCAAAAAACAAAACAGCGCACCGTGCTTTAAATCTAAGAAGAACAACGTACAATCTTATACCACAAAACAAACAAATGAAAACATTGCCGTTGTAGGGAACAAAATAAAATTGCCGAAACTAGGCCTCATTCGATTTGCCAAAAGTCGCGAAGTAGAGGGGCGTATTGTAAATGCTACAGTTAGACGGAACCCTTCTGGCAGATACTTTGTTTCATTGTTAGTCGAAACAGAAGTACAAGAGCTTCCGAAAACAAGTTCTTACATTGGAATGGATGTGGGACTAAAAGATTTCGCCATTTTGTCAGATGGAACCATCTATAAAAATCCGAAGTTTTTTCGATCATTAGAAGATAAGTTGGCGAAAGCACAGCGTGTGCTTTCTAGAAGAATGAAAGGATCTTCTCGCTGGAATAAACAACAAGTAAAGGTAGCTAGAATTCATGAATACATATCAAATGCTAGAAAAGATTACTTGGACAAAATTTCAACTGAAATCATCAAAAACCACGATGTTATCGGTATAGAAGATTTGCAAGTATCGAATATGCTAAAGAATCATAAGTTAGCAAAAGCAATTAGTGAGGTATCTTGGTCGCAATTTCGATCCATGTTAGTATACAAAGCAAAATGGTATGGCAAACACATCATGATAGGGATATTAACGCAAGTATCAATCTAAAGAATGAAGCAATAAGGCTTCTAACCGCAAGGACTGCGGAGATAGCCTAATCAATTAGAGTTCGATAGAACTCTTTACTTAGGAATCCTCCACTTCTAAACGAAGTGAAAATGGAGGTAGTTCAATACTATAAGTGTATTGTAGAAACAGTTGATATCTTAACATGCTGGGGGATATAGTTGAAGTAACAGCACATGTTTTGCAGCATCTCGAATTCCTCCTCCTTCTAATTAGCAAATACAGTAATTCAAATTGCGGATGACACCTTAAGATGTCTATTCTTTTTTAAAGGGACCTGCTCAATTACTCTATAAAAACATAAGGTAAAATGAACCCGTTAAGACACATGAGTGAACCCCTGTATTATTCTCTTACCAAAAGGAGGAAAAATTATGAGTTATGGTGGCGGATTTGCTGGTGGCTTTGCTTTATTAGTTGTATTATTTATTTTATTAATCATAGTTGGAGCTGCTTGTTTCTGCTAAAAAACTATCTGAAAAGACACTCTTATATGAGTGTTTTTTCTTTATTTCTAAACAGACTTGCCCATTCATTCCATAAAAACATACAGTACTATAAAACCATTAAAACAACAACCTATCCCACTGTTAGGTCTTCTAATTAAAGGGGGAAAAATTATGAGTTACGGTGGTTCTTGCGGTGGTTTTATTAGCAACTTTTCTTTACTGATCATTTATCTTCAGCTTATTAATTATTATCAGATGTAGATGTTGTGGCGGCGGATTCGAGAATTAGGAAAAGGCACTATTATGAGAGTACATACTACTTAAATAATGCAATTATGTATAACCTCAAAATATATATATAGTTAATAATCAATATAATAAAACAACGAATGTGAATACCTTCTATAAAGCAAATTCTTTTGAAAAGTATAGCATATCGTTCGTTTTAAAAGATATGACTTCACTCTGATACTGATCTCAATTCTTTTGTATGTTGTGTACTAACACTCTAATATATAATTATTTCACCTCTACTTCTAATACATGTTAGTTAGCTTATTTGCAAACTTGCTTGCACTTTTTTTGTTTTTTTCTATTACATACTCTTGAAAAAAATTCAGCTGATTGATGGAAATATGATCATTTATATAATCTGCACACGAACTTCCTGTTCTTGCAATAATTGGATAGTCAACTCCAATACGATATTTTGCATTAACTGGTAGTGTTTATCATGAGATTTACTTTGTTCTGATATAAGTTCTATACATTGAAATATATAGCCTTCTACACGTAAGCCTCCTTTTTCAATTATAGATGGATTATGTCCTTTTTTTATTATTTTTGGCAATAAGAATTCTTTTTTTGTCAAAATAATTTCCTGTGATACCTCTTTTATTCCTATAACTTTTTCTTTAAAAACCACCTTTTCTATTAAACTAATTTCACCTTTATACCTCCCTATTTCTATTGGTAGTTTCACCTTTATATAATTATTTACATCCGCTTCAACTTCCTTCTCTAATATTATGCCGTGGATAGGAATCCACGAAGATGTACCTAGCCAACTCTCTTCCATATCTCCTTTTACTTTTTGATTAGAAAGTTCTAAAAGTACTCTCTTCTCATGAAGGGTTGAAGAAACTAAATTACAATTAATTTCTCCATGATAATGTTGCATTGTAGTTAATAACTTAGAATCCAGTTCACGACCTGTTGCATCTTTTTCATTACGAAATACAAATGCTTCTTGATTTTTCACACTAATATTAGGAGATTTTATAAAACTAGTAACATCCGAAATAATAGAAAATGGAGTTTTCACTTCTATTGAACGTACTGAAGTCTCTATTTTCGATCCTGAATCTATACTTTTTTTCTTTGAATCTGTTTCTTCATTTTTTTTCTCTAATTCATTTGTTTTATTTTCTTTTTCTGATTCAATTTTCACCTCTACTCCCTCTAATCCATTCACTTTCGCTTCTTTTTCTAACTCTGGTTCTTTACTTTCTTTCTCTGCTTGTATTGCTTTCGTTTCTTTTTTTGACTCTGGTTTTTTACTTTCTTTCTCTGCTTGTATTACTTTCGTTTCTTTTTTTGACTCTGGTTTTTTACTTTCTTTCTCTGCTTGTATTACTTTCGTTTCTTTTTTTGACTCTGGTTTTTTACTTTCTTTCTCTGCTCGTATTGCTTTCGTTTCTTTTTTTGACTCTGGTTTTTTACTTTCTTTCTCTGCTCGTATTGCTTTCGTTTCTTTCTTTGGTTTTGCTTCTTCACTTTTCTTATTTTTTCTTATTTCGCGTGAATCATCTTGATCATTTAATATTTCCCCTTTGTCAACTTTGTTCCATATTCCCTTACCAACCAATGGACTATCCATCACTATCCCCCCTCACTTATGAAACTCATAAAAATATGTTTTGACACGCGACCATTCATCATTATATATGTTTTATAATAATAAAAAAGACATTGTCTTTTCATATAAATTTCTTTACGATATTTGGGATCGCCAGCACTAAAAATTATCTAGTTGTGCCCTTCTCGAAAAAGAAACAAATCCATCGCTACCCATATGTTCCGTAAAACCTTCGGATGTTAATTCTATAAACAAACAAAAGATGTGACCATGATAAAAGAAATACTTATTCATCGAACACCACAAATCAAACTGGAACATATTAAGTAGATTAAGAAAAAAATGATGTTATTATTAAACAACTTTCATATTTACATAAAAAATCCACACTTAACTAGACTCCTATACTCACACCATCTTTTCTAGACGAGCATAAGATGTACTAACGAACGAAAGGGGGTAATTTTATGGGTTTTGGTTTTGGTGGAGGTTGTGATTTTAATAGATGTGATGATCGGAGAGATCATCATAGAGATCATCACCGAAAAGACGAAAACAATAGACAGGTGAATAATAATCCAGAGTTATTACAATTCTTAAGAACATTAACT
>NZ_JBQAGT010000023.1:0-29284 GCF_051916495.1 Bacillus cereus group sp. MYBK216-1 | reverse complement strand
GTTAATGTTAAATCAAATTTTGATATATTGATTTCTGATTCCAGTAATTTTAACTCATCAATTTCTTCATCTCCACTAAATCCATAATCCATACTTTCAAATGTAAACATGACATCAAATAACGGATTCCTACTTGCATCTCTTTTTAATGCTAGTTTTTGAGTTAAATTTTCAAACTGATAATCTGTATTATCAAAGTCCTTTAGAGTATTATATTTAACTTCTTCTAAGAACTCTCTGAATGTTTTGTGAGATTCCGGAAAATTCCTTAAAGCAACTGTATTAACAAACATTCCCACAGTATTCTCAAGATCTGCATAGGATCTCCCAGACTCTGCTGTTCCTACAATAATATCTTCTTGATTACTGTATTTTGCCAACATCACATTGTAGACCGCCAGTAATACCATATATAATGTTGTTCCTGTTTCCTTTGCTATTGTTCTAAGTTTTGTTGTTAACATCTTGTCTAGAGTAAAGTTTATTCTACTTCCTTCAAAACTTTTTACTCTTGGTCTTTCATAATCTGTTTGAATATTTAATATAGGAAGTTCACCACTTAATCGATTTAACCAATATTGTTCTTGTTTTATACTTGTCTCTTGATTAAGCGAATCAATTTGCCATTCTGAATAATCCTTATATTGCAATACCGCTTTTTCTAATTTTTCTCCTTTGTAAAGCTTCTTAAATTCCTTCCTTATTAACCCTACAGATACTCCATCTGCCGCTATATGATGAACATCTAATAGTATTATATTCTTATTTTCATATGTTATAAGACTGCATCTAATCAATGGTGCTAGTGTTAAATCAAATGGTTTAATAAACTTTTTCATATACAACAAAGCTTCTTTTTTCTGCAATTTTTTATGATTAAATTCTAGATTCCATTTATCATGAACTCGTTGTACTAGTTCCCCATCCACTACATGAAAACTTGTTCTTAGTGCTTCGTGTCTTCTAACGATTTCATTTAATACTTCTTCAACTTTACATATATCTAACTCTTCAGTTAATTCAATCATAATCGGCAAATTATACACTATACTATTTTTATCTGTTTCCCAAAGGGCAAACATTCTTTTTTCTGCCGAAGATGCTTTATAATATTTTTTATTTTCCGCTTTATTTATTATCGTATAATGTTTTTTATCTTTCTTTTGTATAAGTTCGCTTAACTGTTTTATTGTAGAGTTTTCAAACACTTCTTTAATTCTTACTTCTACACCAAATCTTTTTCTAATACGTGAAATTACCATTGATGCTTTTAAAGAGTGTCCACCTAAATCAAAGAAATCATCATTTATACCTATTCGCTCTCTCTCCAACACGTTTTCCCATATAGCGACAAGCTTTTTCTCCGTATCATTTTTTGGGGCCTCATATTGCAAGTTCGTATTATGGCTTATATCTGGTGTAGGTAGTGCTCTTTTATCTATTTTCCCATTTTCTGTAAGCGGGAATTTATCCAGATTTAAAAAATATGTAGGAATCATATATTCTGGAAGTGAGCTCCTTAAAAATTCCCTTAATTTATTATTTGGAATTCCCTTTTCTGAAGTATAATAGGCACAAATATATTTATTACCATTCTTATCATTCCTAGTAGTAACAACAGTTTCTTTAATTTTTTTATATTTTTGCAACTTATTTTCAATTTCTCCGAGTTCAATTCTAAAGCCGCGAATTTTTACTTGATGATCTAAACGACCAATAAATTCAATATTACCGTCTGACAAATAACGTACTAAATCCCCTGTTTTATAAAGCCGTGCTTTAGGCGTTTTATTGAATGGATGTGGTATAAAACGCTCCCTTGTTAAATCTGGAAGGCGCCAATACTCACGTGCCAACCCATCTCCTCCAATATACATCTCTCCTGGAACACCTGGAGGCACAGGATTTAAATGAGAATCTAAAATAAAAACCTCGGTATTGGCAATTGGGCGACCAATTGGAAGTGTATCACCATTCCACCCCTGAGGAACCGAGAAACAGCAAGTAAATGTTGTTCCTTCAGTTGGGCCGTATCCATTGATTACTTGGACATTTCCTAATTCCAATACTTTCCGCACATGAGGAACCGAAACCACATCTCCTCCAACTAATAATTGGTGTAATTCAGTTAATGCTTCTAGTTGCTGATCAACAACTAACGAGAAAAGTCCAGCTGTTAACCATAAGGTAGTGACCTGGTGTTTTTTAATAGCTTTAGCAATCTCTTCAACTGTTGGTGTTTCTGCTGACATTACAGCTAAACATCCTCCATTTAACAAGCTGCCCCATATTTCAAATGTAGAAGCATCAAAAGCAACTGGTGCCAGTTGTAAGAAAGTTTTACTTTCATCCAATTCAGCAAAATCATTTCCTTTTACTAGTCGTACAACACCTCGGTGAATAATACTGACTCCTTTTGGTTTTCCAGTTGAACCTGAGGTATACATAACATACGCCAAGTCATCTCCTGAACCAGAACGGTTAAGGTTTGAACCACTCATGCTATCAATTTGCTGTCTATTTTTATCTACACATATAACTGTTACCGGCACTTCAGGAAGCACCGATGATAATTCCCCATGAGTAAGAAGCAAGGATATATTAGAATCCTCTAATACATATGACAACCTTTGCTTTGGATACTGAGAATCTAACGGTACATAAGCTCCTCCTAATTTCAGAATCGCGAGAATACCAATATATAAATCAGCGGAACGTTCCATTGATATACCAATAAGATCTCCCTTTCTCACTCCACATTCGTTGAGATAACGTGCAAGTTGATTCGCACGATGATTAAGTTCTGCATAGCAAATTTGACAATCCTCTAATATTAACGCAGTTTTTTCTGGTGTTCTTTTAACCTGCTGCTCAAATAGCTCATGGATCGTTTGATTTTGCGGATATATTTTTTTTCTATAGGGTAACTTTGTAAATTGTATTTTTTCGTTCGAAAATATATTTACATCTTTCACTGCCATATCAATATGATTTAACACTAATTCCAGTATATTCAAAAAATGTACGGAGAGTTTATTTATAGTTTCTTTCTTATATAAAGACTCATTGTAGTGAATAATAGCTTCTATATGCTTTTCCGTTTTCCTAAACGAAAAAATAGTATTATATACAGCTTGTTCTAGAAAAATACTTTCTTGAATATTTTCAAGCATGATCATTACATCAAATGGCTGAATCCTCTTACTACATTCTTGTTCTAAATAAGAGAACATTTTATAATTAGGTTGTTCGATTGCTTTATTTATTGTTTGCTCTACCTTATGTAATAACTCTTTAATCAAATCATCATCATTTATTTGGCTTCTTAATACTAAAGTCTTATTACCATATTCATCCTCATTATGTTTTTTATACGAAGGAGTGCTAATTATAATATCATTACTTCTTGTATATTTATTTATTAGCAACATCAGTACTGTCGAAAAAATACTATGTAATTTTTCATCTGATCCCTTAATAATTTCATTTAATTTGTCATTTAGTCTACTTGTAACCTGAAATTTAACATATCCTTTTTTCATTTCAAGATTATTATGTATTATAAAATCAAATGGAAAGTAACTCTTGGTATTAAAATCAGAAAATTCCACCAAAAAATCCAACTCTTCTTTATCCAGCTGAATATTCCTACTGTTTGTATCTTCCTTTTTAAATATTGACATAAGAAAACTCCTTCACTTCAAAAATCAAAATAGTTCTCGGACGGGCTTTATAAAATAGTTTTGAAATTGTAATAAAGATGCAAATGATTTTATTTTTCAACTGATATTTTTATATATTACAGTTTAAAACGCATCAAAATCGTAAGCCTTAATTTTTATAGACTCCTCCTATCAATAATGAAAAAGAAACTCACAACTATTTCTATAAAGATATATATATATAAATTATTTAATGTTATTAAATAATTTTTTTATATAACCACAAAAAATGATATGTATTTAAGTAAAACAAGAAATATTATACAAATTAAAGAAATATTATACAAATTAAAGAAATATTATACAAATATATTATGAGAATATTTAAAACTTGTCAATCTAAAAATTATTTTATAAAATTATCTTTATATATAAAACTTTTATTGTAGATTAAATTTTAAACATAAGACCTATGATGTTCTCTATTTTTTATATTATTGGATTTAATAAACAAAAAATAAAATATACTCAAAAAAATTCATTCAGCTAGATAACACTTATCATCTTACTTCCTTAATAGCTAAGTTTATTTTGTACTGATAAAAAGTTTACGTTTCCTGAAAATACATGCAACTACCCTATTAAGGCTTCCCGTCAAAAAAAAGCCCTTATTCCTTTTCCGAATATACGGGCTATTTCTATATAAGAGACTAATCTTCTAAATTCACTTTATTTAATGTAACATTTTTTTTATAATCTCTGTAATTTCTAACCCATGATGATTAATAAAAAAATGGTCTCCTTTAAATCTAATTATCTTACATTCCCCATTAGTATAATTTGCCCATAACCTTGTAGCTTCCGTGCTTATTGTATTATCTTCATCTCCAGAAAGTACAGTTATATCACAATCAATTTTATTAGATTTTTTGACTTCTTTATCTTTTTCCAATATTCTAAAATCATTTCTTATTATGGGTATATATAAATCTCTTAAATCTTTATTATATAGTAATTCTTCTGAAGTACCTCCCAGACGCATAATCTCTTTCAAAAAAACATCATCTGGCAAGGTATGAATCATACCTGTTTTCTTTTTAATGCTTGGTACCCCACATGCTGAAAAAAATATATGTTTAGGCTTTTTATTTTTCATTTGTTCAATTTTGTGGTAAAGTTTATAAGCTAATCTCCCCCCCATGCTATGACCAAATAAAGCATATTCACCTTCACTAATTTTATCTTTTATTAAATCATAAATGTCATCTACAGCCTCATTTATATCTTCATAAAAAGCTTCATTTATTCTTGCTCCTCTTCCCTTTAACTCAATTGGATATAATTCTAATGAATCACCTATATATTTATTCCACTTATAATAAATTGAACTTGATCCTCCCGCATACGGTAAACAAAATAGTGTTTTCATTATTCACCTCTTAAAATCTAATGAAATATTGAAATAATATCTACCCTTATGGTAAATTTTCTTACTTCTGCAACTAATTATTTGAAGATAAAACAACCATTTTAGAAAAGGGGATATTTAAAAGCTGTTTATAACTAATTCTTATTCTTAATAATTAAATATGGAAGGCCCTTGAAATCCCGTTTATAATTAAAAATATACCAATTACTCTCAGAAGGGCTCTTGAGTATGTGTCGTCTTTCCCAAAAATAGTTAATCCAATTTTTCCAATATAAACATTTATCAGAGCTCCCACAATTAACTCTATCATTCCTAATATTTCTACCATCCCCACATTAATCACTTCCTTATTAAATATAGATTTCAATTTAAAGCACTTAATTATAAACCATGTATTACTTACTGAAAATTCAATCATTAAGTTTCTGCATTTCTCTACTTATAAATAGATACGATACGACTAAACTTACTAATCCAATTCCAATAAAAATACCGATTGGTATTAATTCTGATCCTATAGGACTTTTATTAAAAATAACATCATTTAAAGATTGAATTGCCCATGCCTCAGGAGTAAATTTTGAAATACTCTGCATGTATTTCGGAGCAATTTCTAAAGAATAAAAAGATCCTCCAACCATACCGCTCACAGCTATAATAATTGAAGCAGATGATGTAAACTGCTTTTGACTTTTCATAAACGGGATCATTATCATGGTTATACTGATAAGAGCAAATAAATAAACAGATAATATTAATCCTATAGCAAATACATTATGACCCATGCCTATTTTTAAAAGGTATTTGCCTGCAAGTATAATAACTATAACGTGGACAATCCCAACTATATAAGTTGCAGCCATTTTTGAGATAATATACTTGTGATAATTAACAGGTGTACTTAATAACCTGCTAAATGTATTATTTTCCTTTTCATCAATTAATGTTCTTAATCCTTGAATTACAACAAACCAGATAAACATGACTAAGAACCCTATTAATCTTGCAGTTGCATTATCGTGTTCTTTTTGACCATTACTTAGTGTTTTATCATTTAGCGTTATTTGTGAACTTTCTTTTATTCCCCTAAATATATTTTGGGCTATCTCTTCATCATCCAAACCTAATTCCTCTGACACATACTTAGAATCCCCTATCACTTTTTTTAATGTACCAACTTCATTTGTTATGAGCTGTTTTAATAAAATCCCGCTTCCTTTCTCGTAATTTTCAATAAATTTAATTTTCAAATCTTTCCCTGACGATATATTATTCCCAAAATCTTTTTCTATTACTAGTCCAAAAGGAATATCCTGATCATCAATTTTTTTCTTCAAATTATTTTCAGTCACATTTATCGTCTTAACGTTTTTATGTTCCTGAATCATTTCAATCAATTGATTTGAGTAAACACTGTTATCTGCATCAACTAAATATAATTTTTCTTGTTTATCACTACTCTGTGAAAAAGAAAATAAGAATGTAAGAATTAAAGGGACTGTAATAGTTGCAAAAATTGCTAGCCTATTTCTAAACATTAACTTCAGCTGATGTTTTATCATCGCAATCATTTGCACTACTATGCTACCTCCTTTCGTTTGTACACCATAATGTTAATAAATACAAAAATTAATCCTATACCCATAAGCTGGAGTAAATCAATATATATATTTTCAAAACCTAGACCTTGTTTAACTTTCAAATAACAATTGATAGCTTTCCCATTCGGGATAATTTCCTGAATAACACGTAGACTATCAGGTAAACTATTTTTTGAGATAAAACTTCCTCCCAAAAAGCTAAAAATATAAAGAATAGGAGAAGCCATACTCGAAACTGAGACATGATCCTTTGCAGTGAACCCCCAAAATAGAATAACACTACCTATAGCAAAAGCATACACGGTTGTAATGATAAAAATATCAAAAAGGTTACCCCAATTCATTTGGAATATAATTCGACTTATAAAAATTACTGCGGCCATTTGCATTAAAATCGCAAAAATAATTCCAATAAGTTTACCTAACACATACTGTATATTAAGCGTAGGTGTAGATTTTATTCTGAATAACGTATGATTCTGTCTCTCATCCACTATACCATGAACAAGTACAAATGCTGTCATAATTGAAAACATGACAACCATAGCTATTGAATAGTACTGCATTGAATCAATTGAAACTGTATTATTGTTTGTAGCAGTTTTATCAATTTCAACTGAAATATCATTATTATTTAATAAATGATTAATTACTTTCTCAACTTTATCTTTTGAAGTATTATTGGCAGCGTGCATTTGTTTTACAATCTCTTTTTGCTCAACACTCATTGTTTTAACACTTCTACTAAAACTATCCAAAACTGTTTCAACTATATTTTTATTTATCTTTTTATTTTTATTTCCTATTAAATCAATATTTGTTTTTTCATCATTCATGACGGCTCTTGTGAATCCCTTCGGCACATACACAAAAGCTGCAACCTCTCCTTCTTTTATCAACCTTTTTCCCTCATCATAATTTTTTACATCTTTTAAATTAATGATTTCTTTAAGATTATCTTGTTTAAAAGCCTTGTCTTTCAAAACATCCCCTAGCGAAATTTGATCATCGGCATCTGCATTATAAAATGCTACATCAAAAGCTTCTACCTTCGAATCCGAATCACTAAATACTGTGCCTAAAATAAGAATAAGTATTGATGGAAATAGTATTAACTTTAAATAGAATAGCTTATTTTTTGTTAATAATCTGAAGTCCAGAAAAAATAACTTCAATAACTTTTTCAAAATCACTTCCCCCTACTCTCTTAAGTTTTTACCTGTTATCTGAAGGAAAATACTTTCTAAATTTACTTCCTCATACTTAAAGCTTGTAAGCTTAATTCCTAAATCCTTAATATCATCTAAAATATCCATGACAGTTCGTTCTTTAGATAATATAAGCATAGAAATTTGTTGTTTTTCTATTGTTACATTTCTAATACCATGAATATTATTTAACTGTCCAAGGGCCTCTTTACTTGCATCCCTGTAATTTACGGTTAAGGTATCACATGCATCTAAATTTCTCTTAAGTTCTTCTTTTGTTCCTAAAGCAATAAGAGATCCTCGATCCACTATCGCCACTCTTTTACATAAATACTCTACCTCTTCCATATAATGGCTAGTATAAATAACCGTCATTCCTTTTTCTTTATTTAGTTTTTTTACTGTTTCAAGGATATGATTTCTTGAATGTGGATCAATCCCTACTGTAGGCTCATCCAAAATTAACAATTTGGGATTATTCATAAGAGCAGCACCAATATTAACTCGACGTTTCATCCCTCCAGAAAATTCAGATACATTCTGATTCTGTTTATCTGTTAACTCAATGATTTCTAATACTTCATTAGTTCTTTCCTTTAGTCTTTTTCCTGAAAGTCCATACAAACTCCCAAAGAAATTTAAATTTTCCTTAGCACTTAAAGTTTCATACAAAGCTAGATCCTGTGGTACAATTCCCATTATTTTTTTAATTTCTACAGGCTCTTCTTTAAGCAATTTATTATCAATCTTTATTATTCCACTAGTTGGTGAAAGTACAGTGCTTATCATGGAAACCATTGTAGATTTACCAGCACCATTAGGACCTAGTAAACCAAATATCTCTCCCTTTTCTACATTTAGTGAAATATTATTAACAGCAATGAATTCATTATATTTTTTTGTTAAATTTTTTAATTCGAGCATATGTCACACACTCCTTTGAATATCTCTGTTCTTATATTTTATCTCTGTGTCAATTTCTTTACTATTTACTATAGTACTCAATTAGCGTATTACTTTAGATGTTAATTAATCTATTACTTTAGTCATATGTGAACTTATTTTTTAGGAATAATTAAGATAGCATTAGAAATTTCTCGATTATTTTCTTTAAATAGACTAAAGAGATATGACAGCAAACTAATAAGATAAAATCACATGGCATATAAAATATGAAGTGAGAGTACTCCTTACGATTATGTACTGAATATTTTTTCACTATATCTATTGTAGTGAAAAAGGGATAAATCCTAAAATTCATCCCTTTTTCGCTATATTATAATAACATGTGTTATATAGGCTCTGGCTTATGCATTTAAAAGAATGCTAGTTAATAAAATAATAACATTTATACATGCTCATCAAATATGTGTAAAAATCATCTTGATATTATAAAAAACCTAAGAAAATTAACTTTAATTAAATAAATTTTTGTAAATACAAAGTCAATTCCGTTCTGTTATTTAACTCCAATTTTTCAAGTATTCTCGAAACATAATTCTTAACGGTACCTTCCGTTATAAATAACTCCTTACTAATTGCTTTATTACTCTTCCCTTCCATAATGTGTTTTGCGACCTCCAGCTCTCTTGGTGTAAGCAAGTTCGAAGGCTGTTTATTCTCATTAAATTCCGCTTTAACTGTCTCTTTATAATTTGCTGAATTTAATGCTTTTACAACTTTCAGTGTAATTTTAGGATTCAAAAGAATATTCCCTTCAAAAGCTGTTTTAATCGACTCAATTATCTCTTGTGAATCTGAATCTTTAAGGATATAGCCATCTGCTCCATTTTTAAGCCCCGTAAAAATATATTCACTATCATTAAATGTTGTAAGAATAATAACTTTAATTTCTGGATACTTTTCTTTAACCAGCTTTGTTGCTACTATACCGTCCATTATCGGCATTCTTATATCCATTAAAATAATTTCAGCATATGTATGTGAGAGAAGCTCTAACAATTCCTCACCATTAGAAGCCTCACCGACAATATTAATTTCCTCATGAAGACTCAAAACCATTTTCAATCCTTCTCTAACAATTTGCTGGTCATCTACTATAACAACATCCATATGATTGCCTCCTTAATATTTTGAGAAAATGAATCTTCATCTCACACGATTAAAAATCGATAATCTCAGGTATACTAGCTTTTACAATAAAACCTGAGTAATCATCTGAATAAAAATGAACCTCCCCACCAAGCGCTATAACTCTGCTTTCTATACCGTTAATCCCATTTGATTTAACAATATTTGTACATCTTGCACCGTTATTCATTATAATTAGTAAAATTTGATCATAATTTTTATGTATCTTTATAGAGAACTTTTCTGCATTACCATGCTTTATTCCATTTGTTATTGCCTCTTGTACTGTTTTATAAAGGCAATTTTTAATATCCGGATTAACAAATTCAACAGCTTCCTTTATTTCTAATTCGAATTCTATTCCACTAGTTTCACGGAAATTCTCAAAAATCTCTTCAATCGATTTACGCAATCCTTTTTGGGCAGGATTAGCATTTAACAACGCCACGGCTTGTCTCAAATTTAAGATACAATCCCTTGACAAATTTTGCGATTTTTTTATTACACTCTTCACTTTCTCCGGCTCTATATCTACAACTTTTGCAGCATATTCCAAATTCATCGTCAGTGCAACTAGATAATGACCAAGAGAATCGTGAAGTTCCTGAGCTATTCTTGTTCTTTCCTTAGAAATGGTTAATTCTTTTATTTTTTCCGAGTATTCTTGAAGAGTGTTATTTGCCACTTTTAATTCTTGATTTAATATTTGTATTTTTTCTTTTTCCAACAAAATATTTCTAAAAAGATAGAGGATTGACATAATGACCAAATAAGAAGTTAATATATCTTTTATATTTGTATCAGCAATTTTAAGGGCAATTAAATAGATAATAAAATGCAATCCTAATATAAATCTTGGTATTTCTTTAGTTGTAACAATAATTTCAATAAGTAAAATAATTATATAAATTTGTGATCCAATACAATAGACTTCATATAGTAAAAAGCCAGCAAGAACATTACTCCCAATAAAAGAGAGAGAATACCAAAATGAATTAGGTTTATCTAGAAATTTGACTCTAGCATAATCATTTGCTATTAAAAGCACTGTAATAATGGACACAAAAATCGCTTGTTTTATATTTATTGGATATATCTTGAATATTGAACTGAATATAGAATAGAAAGCAAAATACTTTATAAATTTTTCTATGAGTATTCCATTATTGTGACCTTCTGCTTTTTTCATAATTAATAATCTTTCATACAAGTTGTTTCTACCCCTTTCTACCTTTATTATTCTAACGTTCTAACATTAAATTTTTTATCGCACAAAATATTTAATTATTTAATCTAGTTAGAATTTAGGTGTTGAATTTTATATCCTTATCTAACAAATATTTATAGCTCGGGTTTCCATTCTAAAACTCCTTTGCAGATACCAATTATACAAGTTTTCTTTTAAATCATATTATATTTTCATATACAGGATGATAAGATTAGTATACACAAGTGATTGGTCCTACACATTGTAGAGCGTCTTATATGTATCAATTAATTCACTTTGATTTATTGTTTTTATATAAGGAAATTTTTTTTTATTTAATGTACAAATAGCCATTCTATATCCAAATTCAAAATCCAAAATTTGTAATTTGTGATTCGTATAACTACATCCCTTAATTACATTAATTTCTTTTAATCCATTTATTTCAATTGAAAAAGATTTCAAAGAAAGGGATAAACCTTTGCCACAACACTTAATATAACTCTCTTTTAATGTCCATATATCATAAAATTTATTCAATTTTCGATCCAAATCATTTTTCATAATATAATCATACTCTCTTTTAGTAAAAAAATTTTTAGCTAAATCCTCGTATTCAATTTCTTTTATTTGTTCTATATCAATTCCTATTGGATGTTCATCAAATGCACATACAACAAACTCTCCAGAATGAGACAGATTAAAAAAAACATTTGGATGATTCTTCAAGTATGGTTTTCCATAATAATTATTACTAAATACGATATCTTTATTATTAATTTTAAGTTTTTGAATAATTATCGCTCTTAACAATATTTCTCCGATTAATGTCTGAAGTTTATTCTTTTTTTTCACATACTTTTCAATTCTATGTCTTTTTCTTGAGTCAATTAATAAACTTAATTCATCTAACTGTTCACTATTTATATCAATTATTTTAACCACGTATATTTCCATAAGACTCCTCTTTTCATGTATCTCCCTTACATTTTTTTATGCGTTGAAACCTATATGTATAGAAAACATAATTAAGTGTAATAATATATATTTTTACATAGTAGATTTAAGACTCCCTTACTAAATAGATTAAATTAAATCTTACTTTATATACAGTTCCCTCTAAAGACCTTAAAACTTACAATTTATAATAATTTTTAAATCCCCCTATAGTTACATGTAAAGATATAATTACATTTTTAATCAGGTTTTAAATACTAATTTTTAACTTATTACATTCAAATTCAATATATGATCGGGTTTGTATTAATTGCTTTTGAAGCTGTTTGAGCTCTTTTGTAGATTCTTTTTCAACCTTCATATAAGTCTCAATTAGACTCAGCATCATATTAATATCGCTTATACTGTTATAAATAACTTCATTTAATTTTTTTTCTTCATCATATCGTATGGATTTAAATACTACCTTTACGCAAAACGCCATTTTTTGTTCTAAGCTTCTAATCAATTTTTTTGTATGTATCTCCATTCCGCTTTTCTCCGAATTCATTTTTTATTCTTCACTATTGTAATCTTATTTATAATTTTCCTTATACATTATTTTTTGTATTTTTTACCCAAAAAGAATTCTTTCATTATACAAAATAACGACTATTGCACAAACTTTAAGTTAATTTTACATTCAATATCTTCTTTTCCATTTAGATTATTTTATATTCTTACTATTAATTGAAAATGTATTATTTATATAATTATTATAAAAAAAGAAGAGGTACTTTAATATTTTTCTAAAAGCTACTTATTATGTAAAAACAAGTAGCTTCGTTATATCATTACATTATCTTTTCTACATTCCCACATTGATATTGAGACATATCAAGTGCTTTCTTAAATAAAAGAATACTAATTATCCCTATAAGTCCAAACAAGATGCTCATCCCCAAAGAATTAATTAGAGAACTCATCATAATTCCAAACGCTCCAACCATTTTTGCAATTTGAAATATCATTCCGTTAATAGCCATATACGAACTTCTAGCGTCAGTACGGGCCATATCTGCTCGAAGTGACTGGCTTACTGGAACATACATCATCTCTCCTATCGTTTGAAGTAGACCTGCTAGTAATAAAATCCAAAAGCTATTACTTGATCCCAATATCATAAATCCCATTGTATACAAAAATAAACCAATAAATAGTACTTTTCGGTCATGAAAATATTTCATAAACTTCACGATAAAAGCTGAAAATAGAAGGATGCATACTGTATTCTCAGCGGAGATCCAACTAAGCATACGTATACCTGTTAAATCAAAGTAATTCCCATTCCATAATGAAAATGTTATCGTTTCAAATTCCTGTTGCAGACGGACCCCGATATAATTATTGATTTGGAATTCTAATGACAATGTACATAGGCTTGCACAGCATAGTATCATAAATGCTCGGTCTTTTACTACAACTCGATAATTATTTACCATGTCCTGCAACACATTTTTCTTTTCAATTTTCTTTTGAACTACATATACTTCTTCCATATAAAATGTAATCAAATATAATGTTAATAATGCAATACCTGTCAATAATATAAATAATTGAAATCGATATTGTTCAAAAAGAATTCCTCCAAGAATAGCACCAATCGCTATAGACAAGTTGACTGCCCAGTAATTAATACTGTACATCATTTTTCTATTTTCTGGTGTACTCACATCAATTAACATTGCTTCTGCTGCCGGATTCATTAATCCAGCACCAATACTATTTATAAGCATAAACAAAAATGTAAACCCAGGTGAATCAATATAATTTGAGTTTGCAATTCCCATACAGGCGATGGAAATCACCTGTATCACTTGTCCGATAATCATGACCTGCTTGCGCCCTAATATATCAGAAATATAACCTCCATATAGTCCTACAATAAGTGATGTAATTACATTTAATAACAATAAAAATCCAGCCAATGCTGCTCCTAATTTTATGGAAAAATAAATTGCCATAAATGGAAAAATCATAATTCCTACTGTACGAGTTAAAAAAGATGTAACTATTCTAATCTTAATATTGAGATGCATAGATTTAATTTCCACTATTTTCCCCTCCTTAGTGTTTTCATTTTACTTTGAAGAAGGGGAATGCGTCAAACTCCCTAAACCCAGTTATACCCATTTATTTATACAACAAATCCAAAATAATTTTTCTATACTGGAAATTACAGGGGATAGAAACGGATCGTAGGGTAGCTATAATTATTGTCAATCTAAAAAATAAAAAGTTTACAAAAAAATAACCCCTTTACAAGGGGTTACGCCATTTTCTCTCCTGCTTCTTCTCTAAAGAAGCTCTTCATCGCATGAAATACATCTGCTTTTTGCTTTAAAATATAATATCTGAAATTCTCATCTTTAATATTTTTATAGGCTGACATGAGGGTACTGTGGCGGTTGTATTGGTTCACTTCCCCATACCCAAACATATTACACTTCTTCATCAACTCTTCAACAAGCTTTACACATCTAGCATTATCTGATGTTAAATTATCACCGTCTGAAAAATGGAATGGATAAATATTATAGCGGTCTGGTGAGTATTTATTATCAATTAGCTCGAGTGCTTTTTTGTATACAGAAGAACAAATTGTTCCGCCACTTTCTCCTTTTGAGAAAAACTCTTCCTCTGGAACTACTTTTGCCTCCGTATGATGGGCAATAAATTCAATATCTACTGTTTCATACTTTGTGCGTAGAAATCTCGTCATCCAGAAAAAGAAGCTCCGTGCCATATATTTCTCCCATATCCCCATCGATCCACTCGTATCCATCATCGCTAATACAACAGCTTTTGAATCTGGCTTTAATACTTCATTCCAAGTGCGGAACTTTAAATCTTCTTGATGAATTGGGTGGAAAGATGCTTTACCACGCATCGCATTTCGTTTATATGCGGATATCATCGTTCTTTTCTTATCGATGTTGCCCCATAATCCAGTTTTTCTAATATCATTAAATTCAACATGTTCAATCCGGTTTTCATCCATTTCTTTTCTCTTTAAATTAGGTAATTCTAATTCTTTGAAAAATGCTTGCTCTAATTCTAAAATAGAGACTTCAGCTTCATAATAATCTTCTCCAGCCGCATCCCCTGCTCCTTGCCCTTTTCCTGGTCCTTTTTGCTTTTGACCACCTGATCCATCTCTCGCAACGACATCACCAACTTTGCTGTCACCATTTCCTTGCCCAACGTGTTTGTTTTTATCATAATTGTACCTAATCTTATATTCATCTAAAGAACGAATCGGTATTTTCACAACATCCTTACCATTAGACATAACAATACTTTCTTCTGTTACAAGATCGGGTAAATTATTCTTAATTGCCTCTTGCACTTTCTCTTGATGGCGTTGTTGGTCGTCATATCCTTTGCGATGGAGGGACCAGTTTTCCTGTGAAATCGTATAATTTGGTTGATTTTCTTCACCCATTTCTTTCCCTCCTTACTGTAATTGTCTTCCTATATGAACAGCAAGCTAGAAATTTTGTTTTATACTGTGCAAGCAAGAATGAAAGGTAACTGCCCATCGAAAATCATCCCATAAACATATATAACGTTTTTCATATAATACTCCGAGCATCCTAAACAAAATTTTGCCACTCATATAATAGAAATGACATTTAACCGTCGATAAGAAAGAAACACAATGCATTGTTGCACACATTTTCACTTTGCAACATATTGTATTGTGTTGGCTTTTTTCGTATGAATGGTTGGTTACTCTATCATATGCATATTGTAAAAATAATTGACAATAAATTCATAAAATTGCATCTTAATTTATTACATTTGGACAAGGTATGACACTTTATACACATATGAACGGATAATAAAACGCTGTCCCGCAAAATACAAGAGACAGCGTTTTGTTATCAAACTATCTGTTTAACAAGCTACCTACATAGCGTAGTAATTCATTTGCTGAAGAAGAATTATAGCCATGCTCATCAATTAAACGCGCAACAACATCATTGATTTTCTTAAGCTGATTTTCGTCCGGCGTTTTCGTTGATGTTGTAATTTTCACTATATCTTTTAAATCAGCAAATAGTTTTTTCTGAATCGCTTCACGAAGACGTTCATGTGAATTATAATCAAAGCGTTTTCCTTTACGGGCATAAGCAGAAATGCGAATTAAAATCTCTTCACGGAACGCTTTCTTAGCATTTTCTGAAATTCCAATTTGCTCTTCAATTGAGCGCATTAATTTTTCATCTGGACTCATTTCTTCTCCTGTTAACGGATCACGTAATTTCGATTTATTGCAGTACGCCTCGACGTTATCTAAGTAATTATCCATAAGCGTCTTAGCTGATTCTTCATATGAATAAACAAACGCTTTTTGTACTTCTTTCTTCGCGATTTCATCGTATTCTTTTCTCGCTAATGAGATGAAGTTCATGTAACGTTCACGGTCTTCATTACTAATGGATGGATGCTGATCTAGCCCATCTTTTAAAGATCTAAGTACATCTAACGCGTTAATAGATGGTACCTCTTTTCGAATGATTGTAGACGAAATTCGGTTAATGACATAACGAGGATCAATACCCTTCATACCTTCATCTTGATATTCGCGTTGTAATTCTTCTACATCAATCGCATTATAACCTTCTACCGTTTCTCCATCATACAAACGCATCTTTTTAATTAAATCAATATCCGGACGCTTCGGATCTTTTAAACGAGTTAAAATAGTGAACATTGCTGCAACGCGAAGTGTGTGTGGTGCAATGTGAACATTCGATACATCACTTTCACGAATCATTTTTTCATAAATATGTTCTTCTTCACTTACCCGTAAATTATAAGGAACTGGCATTACAATAATTCTTGAGTGCAATGCTTCATTTTTCTTATTTGCTATAAATGAGCGATACTCTGTTTCATTCGTATGCGCTACAATTAATTCATCTGCTGAAATAAGCGCAAATCTTCCCGCTTTGAAATTCCCTTCTTGCGTAAGTGATAATAAGTGCCATAAAAACTTCTCATCGCATTTTAACATCTCTTGGAACTCCATCATTCCTCGGTTTGCCTTATTTAATTCTCCATCAAATCGATACGCACGCGGGTCTGATTCTGAACCATATTCTGCAATCGTAGAAAAGTCCAGACTACCTGTTAAATCTGCAATATCTTGTGATTTTGGATCAGACGGGCTAAATGTACCAATCCCTGTACGGCGATCTTCAGAGAAGAAAATACGCTCTACAACTACATCCTCAATTCTTGATCCGTATTCTTGCTCTAAACGCATGACATTTAGTGGTGATAAATTCCCTTCAATTCTAACCCCATACTCATCAAAGAAATCATCTCGTAAATGATGTGGAATTAAATGCAGTGGATCCTCGTGCATTGGGCATCCTTTAATTGCAAAAATTGCTCCGCGATCTGTTCTTGAATATGTTTCTAATCCTCGTTTCAACATTGTAACTAACGTTGATTTCCCTCCACTAACAGGCCCCATTAATAATAAAATTCTTTTTCTAACATCTAATCGTTTTGCAGATGGATGAAAATATTCCTCTACAAGACGTTCTAGAGCATCCTCTAATCCAAAGAGCTGATTACTAAAGAAGTTATACTTTCTTCTACCATCAACTTCTTCAATTCCAGCATCTTTTATCATATTGTAAATGCGAGAGTGTGCTGTTTGAGCCACCCATGGTCTTTCTTTCACAAGCTCCAAATACTCCGCAAACGTACCTTCCCATTGTAAACGTTCTTCTGCTTCTCGGTGCTGTTCAATCTTTTTTAGAATATCCATTATAGCTCCTCCCCCATCTCCTTGTTCAATCGGATTATTATAAAAGGTATGCTAGGATGTCCTTAAACATTCTTTAAATCAAAACGAAATATATAATAGCACGCTAAAATTCTCTCCAAAATTCAAAGAAAATTCTGTATAATATAGGTATTAACGTTTTTACACTGCTATTCATTATAAATAAATTCTTTTCTTCTAAGAACCTTACATACATTTTGGATAATAAATAAAACTCATGAACCGAAAAAAGTAAGGAGGATATTAGTATGAAATTATTATTAATTTTAGGTGTATCACTCACATTTCTTACAGCTATTTTTACATCCGGTTACAACGACAAACCAGGTACACATAAAAAATGATGTGCTTTTAGCACATCATTTTTTTATTTATAATACATATTTTCCATATCATATTTGGATATTGGTCGGCTATAATAATAACCTTGTACAAGCTTCACATTCTTTTCTTTCAAAAACTGTATTTGCTCCTTTTTTTCTACTCCCTCTGCAATTACATTCAATTCTAAAGTATGAGCTAAATGAATAATTGCAGCTGTAATATTCGTATCACGTTCATCTATATGTATACCCTCCATAAAAGAACGATCAATTTTTAAAGTATCAATTGGATATGTTTTTAAATAACTTAAAGATGAATAGCCTGTTCCAAAATCATCTAAATGAATCTTTAAATTTTGTTCTTTTAATTGTATTAACACTCTCTTCGATATATCTTTATGTATAAGAGCTCCTTCTGTAACCTCTATCGCTAATAAATGAGCCGGTACATTGTACTTATGTAAAGCCCGTGTAATCATCTCTATTAATGTAATAGAACGAAAGTGTCTAGCTGAAATATTAACCGCAATTGGGACCACTTCATATCCTTTATTTAACCATTCGCGCAGTTGCTGACACACTTGATTTACTACCCATTCATCGAGCTTAATAATAAAGCCTGTTCTTTCTGCCAACGGAATAAATTGGTTTGGAGAAACAAGTCCTAATTCCTTATTCTCCCACCTTATTAAAGCTTCCATACTAGCTATTTTTTTCGTTTCAATATTAATTTGTGGCTGATAATATAAGAAAAATTCATTTTTTTCTATAGCACGATGTAACTGGTTTTCTATTATAAACCTTTGTTCACGCTCACAGTCTAATCCACTACAATAAAAATGATAATGTCCTTTTCCTTTTTCTTTTGCTTTTTCTAAAGCAGCATCGACTCTCTGAAATAGTATTTTTTCATCTTCTCCATCTGCTGGAACCATTACAATTCCAATTGACGCACTTAAATATACATCTTCTTCTTCGATTACAAAAGATTCACTAATATTTTTCAGTATGCTTTTTGCAATTTCCTCTACATATTCTTTCGTTATATTTTCTATCAACATAACAAATTGATCATCGTGTTATCTAAATAAGTGCATATCTTCTATTTTTAGATTGCTTAAACATTCTGTAACTTTTTGTAATACTTTATCTCCCTCTTTATGACCAAATGTATCATTAATACGATGAAACTCATCTAAATCTATAAATACAAGTGCAAAATTTACACTCTCATTTAAAAAAGTATTTAACTTATTTGTACATGAAATTCTATTCATTAATCCCGTTAACTGGTCATAGTAAGCTAAATATTCTGTTCGCATTTCGTTTAATACTTGCCTTGTAACATCTCTCGTAACAATATAAATCCCAACAATTTCACCGTTCACAATAATCGGGATAGTTCTCAAAGAAATATATAGCTCGTACCCTTCTTTATGAACATATTTCTTTGAAACAATTTGTTTTGCTTTTCCTTGCATCGATCCCTTAAATATAATTTGAAAATCTTTTTCATATTCTTTATTAATGAATTCAAAAATAAATTTATTATTTAATTCCTCATACCGGTATCCAAATATTTCATACGTTGCCGGATTTGCATATGTAACTCTCCCTATAGAATCTATAGATATAATTGAGTCATTATTATATTCCAGTAACGACTTAAATAACATTTGTTTTTCCTCTATCTCTGTCTTCTCCTCAATTTGAGCTGTAATATCTCTTGTAATACAAATAATAAATTGACATATTCCTTCTTCGTCGCAGACAGGATTAAGTGAAGATTCATAATGTATCTCACCTTTTGGTAAATTGACTACATCACAAAAGGTGTGTGCTTTCGCTTCTCTCACTACTTTTGCATATTGCCTTTGCAATATCCCCGCTATATCTTTTGGTAATACTTCTGCAAAAGTTTTTCCATAGCACTCTTCGCTTAACCTAGCATAATCCATTCCTATTTTATTCACATACATATATTGAAACGTTTCATTATCAATAACTTTCAATATGAATACTAAATCTTGAATAGCATGTAATAATCCTTGTCTAATTAAATCCATATCTATCATACTTAAAAAGGTATTTTGATTACTATATTCTTCCTTCATATTTATCTCAACCCGTCTTATCTATTTTTAATCATATATCCCATTCTATATGATTATGTCTCCTCTTTTAAATGTATGATTATATATTATTTTTATTTTATAAAAAAAAGTCGCCATATGGCGACTTTTAATAAACGATTTCTAAATCTAATCCAGGGTAATTTTGTTGACGGAACGCTTCATAAATTAAAATTGCTGCTGTATTAGATAAATTTAATGAACGTACTTTATCTGTCATTGGAATACGTAAACAATGATCAAAGTTTTCTTCGATTACATTAGCTGGTAAGCCGTTTGTTTCTCTTCCAAATACAAAATAGTAATCCTTCTCGCGCTTGCTATAGTCAAACGCTGTATGAGCTTTCTCGCCATACTTTGTTAAATAGAAGAATTCACCGTCTTTATTTTTTTCATAAAATTCTTCAATTGAATCATAGTACGTAATTTTTACGTGCTGCCAATAATCTAATCCTGCACGCTTTAACATTTTATCATCCGTTGAAAATCCAAGCGGTCTGATCAAATGTAATTCTGTTCCAGTTGCTGCACAAGTACGAGCAATATTCCCTGTATTTGCTGGAATTTCTGGCTGATATAAAACAACATGTACTCCCACGCGATATTCACCTCTGTTTTTTGTCTACTACGTATTATACCACTTGAGCGAAAAATCTCTACCCATTAATAATATGAAAGAATTTATATTTCATTTGTGGTGTATATTTACTAGAGTCTTCATAGTTCCAATAACGTCGACGGCTATTCGCTGAATGTGCATTTACAAGCGGCATACCATCTGCATCTTTTGCTACTACAATCGTCGTATGATTCCATCTTCCGTCATCCTCGAAATCATAAGCAATGACATCTCCAAGAATAAGTTCTTCTGGCCTCTCTACCGCCTCTGCTCGAAGTCCTGTTGTAGCACCTGACAAATACCAATAAAAAGAATGTGCAACAGCCCAGCTCCAGCTCCACTGATTCTCCCTTTGCCACCATCCTTTACGAATATTGGGATATCCGCTCATAGGTACTTCTCCAGTATGAAGACATTGAGAAATGAAATTCGTACAATTATCAGGGAAATTACGATACATAGGATTTCGGTCATCCCACCAACGCTCTGCATATTTCACTGCCTCTAAACGATTATACTGATAAGAACCGTACTTCTCTTTCGTAATTTCCCTTTCTAATGTCTCACCCATTCTAATTTCTTCTGACACTTCAATAGCATAATCGCCTATAATCCGACTATTATTTAAACAAACTCTTCGTTTTAATTGTTCCTCTTCAATATAAAATAATTCTTTATGCTTAATTAAATATTTAAAATGTATTTGATAATCAATTTCTTGATGGTCATTACTATTTAATTGTCTAATGAAAGAAACATCCGCAGTTGCTTTCACTATATGTGCACTACGTCTTTGAAACAATTGTTTCTTTCTCAGTGCCATTTGTAGTAAATCCTCAGCAATACCATCCACATTCGTTCTTTTCTCCGTTATATATGCTAAAAATTGTTGTAATTGGTTTTCAATCTTCGTTTTTACAACCATTCTGTCTCCCTCCCATATTACAATATGAAAAAGGGAAATATTATCTACTCTTTTTTCTGTGCTAACAATTCAAGCCCGCGATTCATTTCATGAAGCACTTCTTCATCTTTCTCACGTTCCATCGCTTTCTCAATCGCTTCGCCTACTCCATCTCCGCCAATTTTCCCAAGTGCCCATGCTGCCGTTCCGCGTAATACTGGTCTTGGGTCATCTTTCATAACACCAATTAAATCAGGAATTGCCGATGTTTCTTTAAAATGTGCTAATGCTAAAATCGCATTTCTTTGCAGTGGCTTTTTCCCTCTCCATGACCCTGACATAATCCCATATTTCTCTTTAAAATCACGATTACTAATTGTTAAAAGTGGCGTTAATAATGGTTTAACTAGCTCAGGATCCGGCTCCATCTCAGGATGATTATGAAAATCCATTCCTTTGTTTTTCGGGCAAACAGTCTGACACGTATCACATCCATATATACGATTTCCTATTTTATCGCGATATTCTTCAGGTAGGAATCCTTTCGTCTGTGTTAAAAACGCAATGCACTTCTTCGAATCTAACTGTCCCCCCTGTATTAAAGCACCGGTAGGACAAATATCGATACATTTCGTACAGCCCCCGCATTGATCTTCTATCGGCTTATCTGGCGGGAATGGAACATTTGTAATCATTTCCCCTAAGTATACGTACGAACCAAATTCAGGTGTAATAATAGAGCAGTTTTTACCGCTCCATCCAATGCCTGCACGCTCTGATACAGCTCGATCACTTAATTCACCTGTATCAACCATGGACTTCACTTCTATATCCGGAAGTTTTTCAATTAAATATGCTTCTAATTTTTGCAAACGATCTCGTAAAACAAGATGATAATCTTGTCCCCAAGAAGCACGACAAAAAATCCCACGGCGTTCTCCACGCTTACTTAATGGTGCATTTTTTAATTTTGAAGGATATGCTAAAGCAATCGCAATAATTGATTTAGCACCCGGTAATAACAGTTGCGGATTCGTTCTCTTCTCTATATCAGGCTCTTCAAATCCAGATTGATAATTTAATTGTTGTTGCTGGATTAAGCGCTGCTTTAATTCCTCAAAAGGAGAAGCACTCGCAAAGCCTATTTTATCTATGCCAATTGTTTTACTATACGCAATTACATCTTGCTTTAATTGTTCAAAATCCACTCTTAATCGCCTCCTCAGATGAATCCATCCCTTATGTAACGACTCTATTGGTTAGTAATTCACTTTTGGAATACTATTATTTACTTCTATTTTCGCATGTAATTAGGTTTTTCAAACATTAAAAAACGCAATGCCTCGTTTATCTCGGAAACGAAACACTGCGTTGATCACAATTTATAGAAAAACATTTAATAAAATTTGGAGCGGGTGAAGAGAATCGAACTCTCGACCAGAGCTTGGAAGGCTCTTGTTTTACCACTAAACTACACCCGCAAATATGAATTACATATAAGATATTAGAATAACTTATGTAAAGTAGTATAGCATGTAAAAAAAGTAGAGGCAAGAATTTTATCGAAAAAAGTCGAAAAAGTGATGAGAGACCTCATCACTTTTTCAATTCTTTATCAATTGCCTTCTTCATACTATCGAAATCAGGGTTTGCAAGATTTCCGTTTACATATACAGAAGGAGCACCTTGAACTTTTAATTTTTGAGCACGATCTGAATCTTTACGTACTTTTTCTTTAATGTCTTTACTGTGTAAATCTTTCTTAAATTGCTCTACATCAACTTTTGGAAGTTTTTCTTTCACAATGCTAAGAAGCAAATCTTCTGTAATCCATTCTTCCGTATCTTTCTTTTGATTTTGATAAATCTCATCATAGAAAATCCAGAATGAATCTTTATCTTGTTTATAAATTGCTTCACCAGCTGCTGCACCTAAATCCGAGTCTTTTCCGATAAATGGGAAGTTAATAAAATATAACTGCACTTTGCCTTTATCAATATACTCTTCTTTTAATCGAGGTAATACTGTTACATCCCAAGTACGACAAGCAGGACATTTAAAGTCTCCAAATTCAACTACCTTAACTGGAGCATCATCTTTCCCTAAAGATTGTTGCGTAGAATAAGCAAACATCTCATTCCCTTTATCTTTTTTGTCATTTATGATGCTATACGCAATTGTTCCAATTACAATCAATACTGCGATAGAAAAAACTATACCAAGAGCCATGAGTTTATTTGATTTCATATACATTCCTCTTTAAATTCATATTCTGTATACAGCATTGTACACAATACACATAATATCAACACTTATATACGTCACGCAATGAACACGCTCACATAAATTACAAAAACACAATAATTGTGACGATATTGTGTCACAATTTGTCACAATTTATTCAAAAAAAGAAGCTCCTCTGTAGGAACTTCTCTTAACTTACTGCTTTTTTACGCGCGCTATTTAACATCGACTGCTCTATTTTTATATCATGACGAATTACTAATTTCTCACTAACTGCTTGAACATACTCATCATGGCTTATATAGCCTTCTTTCTCCATTAGTCTCAAAACGACATTTCGTCTCTCTACTGCTTTATCATAGTTTTGGGCAGGTGAGTAATAAGCAGGTGCTTTTACTACAGCAGCCATCATTGCACTTTCAGCCAACGTTAATTGGTTCACCTTTTTACCGAAGTAAAGGTTTGCTGCTTTTTCAATTCCCCACGCTCCTTCTCCATAATAAATATTACTTACATATAATTTTAAAATTTCATCCTTCGTAAATGTGCGTTCAATTTTTTTCGTATAAAAAATCTCTTTCCACTTACGAGAAAATGTACGTTCATTTGTTAAAAAGGCATTTTTAGATAGCTGTTGTGTAATCGTGCTTCCTCCTTGCACGACACCACCAGCCTTTATATTCTCAACTGAGGCCCTAATAATTGCTATATAATCTAAACCGTTATGATGATAAAATCTTTTATCTTCTGTCGCAATAAATGCATGTGTTAATGATTCTGGCACCTCTAACTTAGCCGGTACATGTAATTTACTAATATCACTTTTCTCAATCATTACATTTCCAATGAATAATAACGTACAACTTAACAATAATAATAATATAATGGCTTTATAAAAAAGTTTAGTCATTGGATTTAATGCAACTTTTTGATGATAGTTCACCCTAGATAATACTCGTTCTTTCATCTTGAACACCTCTTTTCCACACAGCATATAACTCTTACTTTAAGAATACATTGTTGTAAAAAAATATCCCATCGATTTCTCTTACACGTACCTTACATCATTGTAAGGTATAAAGTGAAACTTTAATGAGCCCTCATCAATCAGGCTTACTGCCCAGCAAATAGTGGGATAAAAAAGTATTGTATCACAGTATTTTTTTATCTACTATTCATCTGAAATATTGAATATAGGTTATGTTAAAGCACGAATAACCAATAAAAGAGAAACCCTTAAGACTATTATATTTTCACTTTACACTTTAATTATATCATCTACAAATATATATACTTTTGACTACCTAGTAATCTAAATGTATATAACATATAGATTTATTATACAGAACAAACGTTCTAAAAATCAATACTAGTGCTATTATTATTTTGACCTTTTTCTTAAACAGTATACAAAAAAGAGTAGTGATTCGAATGTATCTCAAATCGGCTACTCTTTTCTTTACAATCTTCCTATTAAATTATACGGCTGTACTTCCCACGTTTCATACGGAATAAAATGTGTTGCTCTCATTGCATCAAGCGTTCTGGATTTCATATGAGGACGCGTTATATACTCATCTATGTTCTCTTCATTTAAATCAACAAATTTAGCCTCTTGTATCTCTTCAGGTTGAGTTTTTATTTCACCACTTATATATGCTACTTTAAAAACAACAGCTAGAATATGCATAGAGGTATTATAATAAACCCCTGTAATTCCGATAGGCTTCACCGTTAACCCTGTTTCCTCTTTTATTTCCCTACAGACAGCTTGATCGAGCGCTTCGCCTTCTTCTACCTGTCCTCCTGGCAACTCCCACGTATCAGCTCGCCAGTGCACTTTTGTTAATAACACTTCATTTTTTTCATTTGTTAAATAACCTGCTACAGCAACTATATGCTTTGGTGTCTTATGTTCCATATTAAGCCTCCTAGAGATAATGAATATTATATATATCCCTATAATCATATTCACTACCTACAACAAAATACCTTTAATACTTCATCACCTTAATTAACTTCATAAAAAAGACCCTATCCGCTAAGCGAAAAGGGTCATCTATCGTATTACTCTCCTAAGTCTACGTTGTGATAAACTTGTTGAACATCTTCCAAATCTTCTAATGCATCAACCATTTTCTCAAATTGTGCTTGAGCATCTTCAGGAAGTGTTACATCACTTTGTGCAAGCATTGTTAATTCTGCAACTGTAAACTCCTCAACGCCAGCACCTTTAAGTGCAGATTGTACTGCATGGAATTGATCTGGTTCAGCATACACGATAACAGAATCTTCTTCTTCTAGAATGTCACGTGCATCTACATCTGCTTCCATTAAAATTTCAAGAACTTCATCTGATGTTTTACCTTCAAGGCCGATAACAGCTGTCGCATCAAACATGTAAGCTACAGAACCGTTCACACCCATATTACCACTATTTTTGCTAAATGCAGCTCGTACATCTGCTGCAGTACGGTTTACGTTATTTGTAAGTGTATCTACAATAACCATAGCTCCATTTGGTCCGAATCCTTCATAACGAAGCTCGTCATAATTTTCTTCTGAACCGCCTTTTGCTTTTTCAACTGCACGATCAATAATTGTTCTTGGAACATTGTATGTTTTCGCACGCTCTAATACAACTCTTAGCGCTTGGTTTGATTCTGGATCTGGCTCGCCTTGTTTTGCTGCCACATAAATTTCACGCCCAAATTTCGCGTATATACGGCTTGTATTTGCATCTTTTGATGCTTTTTTGTCTTTAATATTGTTCCATTTACGGCCCATACTTTCCACTCTCTTTCCCGTTTTAAATCTACATAAAAATATTAATATGAAATATAATGTGTGTTCAACACATTTTTAAAAGAAATATAAAAAGTTCATTTTTGATTCATATTACAGACATAATATAAATCACTATCATTTTGTTCTTTCGACAAGTTATATTATACATGAATTCCTACGTTTATTACGAATTTTAGAAGCACATAGTATAATTTAACAAAAAGACTCTAACATTTCTGTTAGAGTCTTTTTATATTGCCGATACCGATTTCTATAATATTTCCATAATTACTTTCTATTGTTATATAATAAAAATAGGAAATAATTTGAAGAAAAGATGGAGGGAGAATTATGACACATTCAAAAGACAAAAAATCACATGCTTTTAAAGGAATAGGAGATAAGTTAAACCCAACTATCTATCAAGTAAGATTCATGAAATTAGATGAAACAATCCAATTTGAGGCGTTTCCTGAATTGAAGGAATTAGGGGACTGGTTAAGTACTTCAACACATATGTGGGCGTGCCACTCAACTATGTATAAGTACAACAGAGAAGAGTTTGAAAAGAAGTTTTTAGAAATTACAAACTTAACCGTTGATAATGTACTAATATCTACTGGTGGTGTCGGATTTAACTTCATGTCACCGGGGTGGAGAAATTCTCTCTAGAGTGCTCGAAAGGAATATTGTATATGCAATATTTTTTCTGCTTATTTTGTCATGTAATGAAAAGAAAACAAAAAAGCTCTATACTAATTGTATAGAGCTTTTTTACGCCGTTCATGATACCGATGGTCGGGGTCGAACCGACACTCCCGAAGGAACACGATTTTGAGTCGTGCGCGTCTGCCAATTCCGCCACATCGGCACAAAAGAAAAGGCGGCAACCGGATTTGAACCGGTGATAAAGGTTTTGCAGACCTCTGCCTTACCACTTGGCTATGCCGCCATATAAAATTTTATTGGAGCGGAAGACGGGATTCGAACCCGCGACCCCAACCTTGGCAAGGTTGTATTCTACCACTGAACTACTTCCGCAAAAATGGCTGGGCTAGCTGGATTCGAACCAGCGCATGACGGAGTCAAAGTCCGTTGCCTTACCGCTTGGCTATAGCCCATCGAATTCTTACTTAATTATATGTAAGTATCCATTAGATTATTTGTAATTTTTAAAATAAAAATGGGGCGACTGATGGGAATCGAACCCACGAATGCCGGAGCCACAATCCGGTGCGTTAACCACTTCGCCACAACCGCCATGTTGTGTAAATATATATTTGGCAGGGGCAGTAGGAATCGAACCCACACTGGAGGTTTTGGAGACCTCAGTTCTACCTTTAAACTATGCCCCTATGTAAATGGTGGAGGGGGGCAGATTCGAACTGCCGAACCCGAAGGAGCGGATTTACAGTCCGCCGCGTTTAGCCACTTCGCTACCCCTCCGAAACTTACATGGTGCCGGCTAGAGGACTTGAACCCCCAACCTACTGATTACAAGTCAGTTGCTCTACCAATTGAGCTAAGCCGGCATATTTTATTAAAATAAATGGTGGCTCGGGACGGAATCGAACCGCCGACACGAGGATTTTCAGTCCTCTGCTCTACCGACTGAGCTACCGAGCCTTATTAAAATGGCGGTCCCGACCGGGGTCGAACCGGCGATCTCCTGCGTGACAGGCAGGCATGTTAACCACTACACCACGGGACCATTTGGTTGCGGGGACAGGATTTGAACCTGCGACCTTCGGGTTATGAGCCCGACGAGCTACCGTGCTGCTCCACCCCGCGATAATACTATTCATATAAAAATTATATGGTGGAGGATGACGGGATCGAACCGCCGACCCCCTGCTTGTAAGGCAGGTGCTCTCCCAGCTGAGCTAATCCTCCAAAGTGGTGACCCGTACGGGATTCGAACCCGTGTTACCGCCGTGAAAGGGCGGTGTCTTAACCACTTGACCAACGGGCCAAATATTATAAATCCTATGGCGGAGAGCAAGGGATTCGAACCCTTGATACGCTTGTGACGTATACACGATTTCCAATCGTGCTCCTTCGGCCAACTCGGACAGCTCTCCAATGGCTCCGCAGGTAGGAATCGAACCTACGACCGATCGGTTAACAGCCGATAGCTCTACCGCTGAGCTACTGCGGAATAATATTGCCTGGCAACGTCCTACTCTCACAGGGACAAGGTCCCAACTACCATCGGCGCTAGAGAGCTTAACTTCCGTGTTCGGTATGGGAACGGGTGTGACCTCTCTGCCATCAT
>NZ_JBQAGT010000022.1:0-33378 GCF_051916495.1 Bacillus cereus group sp. MYBK216-1 | reverse complement strand
GTATTAGGCACGCCGCCAGCGTTCATCCTGAGCCAGGATCAAACTCTCCAATAAAGTTTGTCTAGCATCTAAAATAAAAATTGACGTTTCACGTTGTTTGTTTCGTTCAGTTTTCAAAGAACTACTTGGTCGCTCATTTGCGACTTCCTTATGTTAACATCTTCGTTTTTCGATGTCAACTAAGTTTTTCAATTTCTTTTTTGTCGTTTTCTGCGTTTCCGCATCAGCGACGGTTATTAATATATCATGCAGTAAAATGAAATGCAACACCTTTTATAAACTTTTTTTAAATTAACTACATTCCTTTTTTATTATCATATACTTAAACGAAATATCTCTTTCATTTCTAAGAGATTCCTACATATATTCTATATAAAGTCACTCTACCCAAAAACGTTTCTTTCTATAATAAACGTTTTATTTATATACGATATCATACAAGGAGGAATATATATGGACTATACCGATTTATTAATCAAACTAGGTCTTTCGGCTATTTTAGGGTTCGCCATCGGTTTAGAGCGCGAATTAAAACGTAAACCACTTGGTTTAAAAACGTGTTTAGTTATTTCTATTATCAGTTGCCTCCTGACGATTGTTTCTATTAAAGCAGCTTACAATTTACCACATACCGATCATATGAATATGGATCCACTTCGACTTGCCGCCCAAATTGTATCAGGAATCGGTTTTTTAGGTGCCGGTGTTATTTTAAGAAGAGGAAACGATAGTATTGCAGGACTAACGACTGCTGCTATGATCTGGGGCGCATCTGGTATTGGTATTGCTGTTGGAGCTGGATTCTATATCGAAGCAATTTTCGGGATGTGTTTCCTTATGATTAGTGTTGAACTTATACCGTTAACAATGAAATTCGTAGGACCTAGATCATTTCGTCAACGTGATATCGTAGTAAAACTTGTTGTGCGAAATATGGACAATATCCCAGTTGTAATTGAAGAAATAAAAGAAATGGATATAAAAGTGAAGAATATGAAGCTTAAAACGTTAGAAAATGGTTCTCATTATTTACATCTTAAATTATGTATCGATCAAAAAAGACATACTGCCGATGTTTACTATGCTCTCCAGCATCTTGAAAGTGTTCAACAAACTGAAGTGGAAAGTATGTAACGTAAAACAAACTCTCTTTATAAATTAGAGAGTTTTTCTTTTTTCTATAATGGCAACAATGAATGTAGTCCTGCAAAATAAGGAGGAATTGGCAATTGAAATCCCGTCCAAAATTAGTAGATACATTTCGTGATTCCATTATTTTTCGTTTAATTTGTTTTATTATTATACTTACCGCTTTTTCCGGCTTTCTTATACATAGATTAGAACCATCTCACTTTACCACATGGTTTGATGGAATTTGGTGGTCAATCGTTACAATTTTCACTGTTGGCTATGGTGACTTTGCCCCGCATACACTAATCGGCAAACTTATCGGTATGGGTATTATTTTATTTGGAACTGGTTTTTGTTCTTATTATATGGTGCTATTCGCCACTGATATGATTAATAAACAATATATGAAAGTTAAAGGAGAAGAAGCCGCGACTTCTAACAGTCATATGATTATTGTCGGCTGGAACGAACGGGCAAAACATGTTGTAAAACAAATGCACATCTTACAACCTAACCTGGATATCGTTTTAATTGATGAAACACTTTCTTTACTGCCAAAACCATTTCATCATTTAGAATTTATAAAAGGATGCCCCCATCACGATCAAACATTATTAAAAGCTAATATTACAACCGCTCACACTATATTAATAACTGCTGATAAAGAAAAAAACGAAAGCTTAGCTGATACACAGTCCATTTTAAATATTTTAACCGCAAAAGGGCTCAACCCAAACATTCACTGCATCGCTGAACTTCTTACTTCTGAACAAATACAAAATGCAACGAGAGCTGGCGCATCAGAAATTATAGAAGGAAATAAATTAACGAGCTATGTATTTACCGCTTCTCTTTTATTCCCTTCCATTTCAGGTGTACTATTTTCACTTTACAATGAAATCTCTGATAATAAATTACAACTGATGGAACTTCCATCTTCCTGCACCGGACAAACGTTTGCAAATTGTAGCTATACTCTTTTAAAGCAAAACATTCTCTTACTAGGTATAAAGCGCGACGAACAATATATGATTAATCCAGTTCATTCCTTTGTTCTCATTCAAAGCGACATACTCATTGTTATTCACCATTAGTAAAATGTTTTTCTAGTTCTTGCATGAGTACTTTCCCAATATCGATATACTTTCTTTTTACATCTCCATCTGGATCTTTCGGCTCAGCAAATTGATCCATTCCACTCGTTCCGGCTGTTAAAGTATTAACATGATCATCTAGTTCGTCTTGATATACGTGCGAAAGAATATACGGCGTTCCAAGACGAACTACTACACCAGGTACATCTAGTTCTCCATCAACCGCTGTAAATGGTACTCGTAAAAATTGATAGCCATCTTCTTCATCAATTTTATAATCAAAGCATCCTTTCTCATAATCCCAATTGCCGCCAATGCTATACCCAAGTGGCTTCATTATTTCTTCTAACTTATATAACGCATATGTACGTCCCTCTAAATTTGATTGAATCGGAATCAAGCCCATCCCTCCTAGACTTTTTCTTTAGCATACCCACTCTAGTTTGAATATACTAATGGACTTTTCGATGAAATAATAAAAAGCGGCCGGATTACGGCCGCTTTTTATTATTTTAAACGCTCTTCTAATTCTGCTTTTAATTCTTCAAATCCTGGTTTACCAAGTAAAGCAAACATGTTTTTCTTGTATGCTTCTACTCCAGGTTGGTCAAATGGATTTACGCCTAATAAGTAGCCGCTCATCGCACATGCTTTTTCGAAGAAGTATACAAGGTAACCAAATGTGTACTCATTTAATTCAGGAATATTGACGATTAAGTTTGGTACTCCCCCGTCGCTATGTGCAAGTAATGTACCTTCGTATGCTTTTGTGTTTACGAAGTCTACAGTTTCACCAGCAAGGTAGTTTAATCCGTCTAAATCGTTTTCTTCGGATTCGATTGTTAGTTCATGTGTAGATTTACCTACTTTAAGAACTGTTTCAAATAAGTCACGACGACCTTCTTGAACGTATTGACCTAATGAGTGTAAGTCAGTTGAGAAGTTTGCTGAAGATGGGAAAATACCTTTTTGATCTTTCCCTTCACTTTCACCAAATAACTGTTTCCACCACTCAGCGAAGTATTGAAGTGCTGGCTCATAGTTAACAAGCATTTCAATTGTTTTTCCTTTATTGTATAAAGCATTACGAACGACTGCGTATTGGTAAGCTGGGTTTTCTTCTAGTTCTGATGTTCCGAAGTCATCATGACCAGCAGCTGCACCTTTCATCATCTCTTCAATATTTAAGCCACTTACTGCGATTGGTAATAAACCAACTGGCGTTAATACAGAGAAACGACCTCCAACATCATCCGGAATAACAAATGTTTCGTAACCTTCGTTATCAGCTAATGTTTTTAATGCACCACGTGCTTTATCTGTAGTTGCATAAATACGTTTGCGAGCTTCTTCTTTTCCATACTTTTCTTCTAATAACTTACGGAAAATACGGAATGCTAGTGCTGGCTCTGTTGTTGTACCTGATTTGGAAATAACGTTAATAGAGAAGTCTTTACCTTCTAATACGTCCATTAAATCTTTCATGTAAGTGGAGCTAATGTTTTGTCCAACAAATAGCACTTGTGGAGTTTTACGTTGTTCTTTAGAAAGCGTGTTGTAGAAAGAATGGTTTAACATTTCGATTGCTGCGCGTGCTCCTAAGTAAGAACCACCAATACCTACAACAAGTAAAATGTCAGAGTCATTTTTAATTTTTTCTGCGCATTTTTGAATGCGAGCGAATTCTTCTTTGTCATATTGAAGCGGAAGATCTACCCACCCAAGGAAATCGTTCCCAGCTCCAGTTTTTTCGTGGATTGCGTGATGTGTTACTTTCACTGCATCACGTAAATAAGTGATTTCATGTTCACCGATGAAGGATAACGCTTTAGAATAGTCGAACGTTACATGTGTACTCATCTTTTTCCCTCCAATTATGGATATGTATTTCTGTATTCACTTTAGCGAAACTGAAGTTGTAAATCAAGCGATTCAAACATTGTAAACGTAACCAATATATATTTTTTAGAAAAAGTTCATTTTTTGCATAAAAATTCGTATTTTTCGGTATAGATGTATATACATCGTCTTTCGAACATTTTTTATGTATAAAAACAACATAACTACCCCATTCTATAAAAGAGTTAATTAACTCATCGCTTGCTCATGCTTCACAATTAAAAGGGGGGCTTTTTCATGAGTACTCTGCAACGTATCGCATTAGTCTTTACTGTAATTGGCGCTGTGAACTGGGGACTAATCGGGTTTTTCCAGTTTGACTTAGTAGCAGCCATTTTCGGTGGACAAAATTCAGCTCTTGCACGTATTATTTACGGCATCGTTGGTATATCTGGGCTTATCAACCTTGGTTTACTGTTTAAACCATCTGAAAATCTTGGTACGCACCCAGAAACAAACGAAATTCGATAATCAGTATGTCCTTTCACCTCCGACATACGAATATGATTGCATGCAATCATATTTGCAAATATATATCATAAGATAAAGTAAAAGAGGAACGCTCATATGCGTTCCTCTTTTACTTTGTTAACTCGGACTCTTCAATCCATTCTGCCAACTTTTCTCGCAGCGTATTAAATCCGTTTTCAGATGGGTTCGGTATAAGAATCCTTCCTTGCTTTCTTTTCGCCGCTTTTAACGATAAACTCATTTTTCTGTGCTCTTCATCAATTGAAAGTACCTTTACTTCTACTGTATCGCCGACTTTTAAAAAGTCATGAATATCCTTTACATATCCATTTGTAATTTCAGATATATGCACAAGTCCTTGTGTTTCTGCATCTAACGCTACAAATGCACCGTAATCTTGAATTCCAGTCACTTTCCCTGTTACAACCACTCCTGTTGTATATTGTTCTGACATATGAAACACTCCCATACGTTTACCATTCTCTCTACAATTATAGAGAGCAAAGCAGATATATTTATTTTAAATATCCGATTGGTTAGTACGCATTCTAGATAACGTTATCTAGAATGCGTATACCTTATATTAGTAAATTATACCACTATGACAGAACTCATTCAAAATTCATGAAAAATTTCCCTTAAAGAAGTATAATTCTCCAATATTGGGATAGACTACTAACACATGGCTTTCTAGTATTCCCCCCCTTTTATGGACAAAACGTATTACGTTTTGTCCTTTTTTTATTTTCGACAAACCGTTCCATTCTCTTCATTGCTTCCATAAGTTGTTCAAGCGACGTCGCATAAGAACAACGAATAAAACCTTCACCACTTTCGCCAAATACGCTACCAGGGACAACGGCCACTTTTTCTTCCAGCAATAACTGTTCTGCAAATTCCGCTGAAGATAATCCTGTTGAAGATATAGAAGGGAAAACATAAAATGCTCCGCCTGGCACATGACACGTTAAGCCCATTTTATTGAAAGATGTCGTCATGAAGTTACGACGCTTCTTATAACTATCTCTCATTCGAATTACTTCATCGTTCCCTGCGCGTAACGCCTCAAGTGCTGCAAACTGAGACATCGTCGGTGCACACATCATTGAATACTGATGGATTTTGAGCATTAATTCTGAAAATTGAACAGGAGCTGCAATCATACCGAGGCGCCATCCTGTCATCGCAAATCCTTTTGAAAATCCTGAAATTAAAATCGTATGCTCACGCATATTTTTAATACTCGCGAAACTCGTATATACTTCGTCGTATACAAGCTCTGCATAAATTTCATCAGATAATACAATTAGATTGTACTTCTCAACAATCACTGCTATTTCTTCAAGCTCGGATTTATTTAGCATTGCACCTGTCGGGTTATTTGGTGAACAAAGTAAAATTGCCTTTGTTTTCGCTGTAATAGCTGCTTCAATTTGTTCTGGTTGTACTTTAAACTCGTTTTCTAACGTAGTCGTCACAGGAACCGGAACTCCTCCAGCTAATGTCACAAGTGGTGCATAAGAAACGAAGCTTGGTTCAATAATGAGCACTTCATCATCAGGATTTATAATGGCGCGCATCGCTACATCTAACGCCTGGCTCGCTCCAACTGTAACAATGATTTCATCACTTGGATCATAAGATACTGCAAATTGTTTTTTTAGATACTTTGCTATTTCTTGACGGAGCTCCAATAATCCTGCATTTGCTGTATATGACGTATACCCTTGTTCCAAAGAACGAATACATGCTTGCCTTACATTCCAAGGTGTAACAAAATCCGGCTCTCCTACCCCGAGGGAAATAACACCTTTCATATTTGCTGCTAAATCAAAAAATTTTCGAATACCAGATGGTTTTAAAGATTCTGCTGATCTAGATAGTTCAAATTGCTTCATGGTGTCACCACAATTCGCTTATCATCATCGTCTTTTTCATAAATAACGCCCTCATGTTTATACTTCTTCAAAATGAAATGAGTAGTTGTAGAAACGACAGATTCAATTGTTGCTAATTTCTCAGAAACAAACATCGCTACTTCCCCCATCGTTTTCCCTTCTAATGTAATAGAAAGATCATATGTTCCTGACATTAAATAAACGGATTTCACTTCTGAATAACGATAAATTTGTTCAGCAACCGCATCAAACCCAACGCCGTGCTTTGGCGTAACTTTCACATCGATCATTGCCGTTAAACCTGTATGCTCTTTCACTTTCGTCCAATCAATATGTGTTACATAATCCACAATAATCTTTTCATTTTCTAATCTTGCAACCATCTTCTTTACTTCTTCTACTTCTATATTTAACAGCTTCGCTAATGTATCTACAGATAATCGACTACTCTTTTCAAGACAAGCTAATAATTCTAATTCTTTTTCTGTCACCATATAAATCATCCTTCCTTTTCGTTTGTGTCTAAATTATACAAATACCCTTTCCAGTTTGAAAAGAAGATTTTTCTATTGAATTATGTCAAAATAAAGTGAAACTTTAATCAGCGGAATGCTTTACCCCGCTGATTATTAGCCCACACCAATCGGGCTTTTACGGACAGTTGCTATCCCGCCTAACCTCTTTGCTTGAGCTTCTTTTTGAGGCGAGAGGCTTACTGTCCGTTAAAGCGGGGTAAAGTGAAACTTTAATCAGCGGAAAAATGTGGGATAAAGCGAAAGGGGATGGAACCGTGAAACCAAAAGTTTATATTGCTGAACCAGTTCCAACATTTGTAGAAAACTATTTATCAAAACACTGTGATTATGAAAAATGGGATCAAAATGAGAAAGTACCTCGTGATATTCTATTAGAGAAAATACAAGATAAAGATGGGTTATTAAATTTCGGATCTGCTATTAATGAAGAATTACTGACAGTAGCTCCTAACTTAAAAGTAGTGAGCAACATTTCTGTCGGTTACGATAATTTTGATTTACAAGCGATGAAAAACCGAAATGTTATCGGAACGAATACACCATACGTATTAGATGATACAGTAGCTGATCTCGTTTTCGCCCTTATGCTATCAGCTGGGCGCCGCGTTTGCGAACTCAATTCTTACGTGAAAAATGGTGAATGGAACGCTGAAATCGGAAAAGAACACTTCGGACTAGATGTACACCATAGCACAATTGGTATTATCGGTATGGGCCGAATTGGAGAAGCCGTTGCAAAACGAGCAAAATTCGGATTTGATATGAATGTTCTTTACTATAACCGCCGTCGTAAAGAAGAAGCTGAACAAAAATTCGATGCTACATATTGTGATTTACAGACGCTACTGAAGCAGTCTGACTTTATTGTTCTTCTTACTCCATTAACAGATGAAACATATCACCTTATCGGAGAAAAGGAATTTTCATTAATGAAAGACACAGCAATCTTCATTAATGCTTCTCGCGGCAAAACAGTAGATGAAGAAGCGTTAATCCATGCTTTAACAGAAAAGAAAATCTTTGCAGCAGGTATCGATACATTTACACAAGAGCCGATTCAAAAAGATAATCCACTCTTATCATTACAAAATGTTGTGACTTTACCACACATCGGATCTGCAACATTAAAAACTCGTCAGCAAATGGCTATGACCGCCGCTGAAAATTTAGTTGCAGGATTACAAGGAAAAACACCGCCTAATATTGTGCGCGGGTAATACGGAATAAGTGAAAGGCAAGATGACATCGTCATCTTGCCTTTTTTTGTTAACATATTTTCTTCTTCCTTGGAGATGATATGAACAAAAATCAATGGAGTGACAAAAAATGAATCATGAATATACTTGTCCTTATTTCACTTTTTCCACTCGCGGCACTACTGTTCATTACGAATTGTATGAACATGATAATAAAACAGAACGTCCTACTTTCGTACTAGTTCACGGCTTTTTATCTTCCTCATTCAGTTACCGCCGCCTCATTCCTTTACTATCGAAGGAAGGAACAGTCATCGCTCTTGATTTACCACCGTTCGGAAAAAGTGATAAGTCTCATCTGTTTAAGTATTCTTATCATAATTTAGCAACGATTATTATTGATTTAATTGAACATTTATCTCTCTCAAACATTGTATTAGTTGGACATTCTATGGGTGGGCAAATTTCTCTCTATGTAAACCGTATACGTCCTGAACTCATTTCAAAGACGATTTTACTATGCAGCTCTAGCTATTTAGCACGTGCAACCTTACCTTTACTATACTCTTCTTATTTACCGTTCTTTCATTTATACGTAAAGAACTGGATTATTAGGCGCGGCATCGTTCATAACTTAATGAATGTCGTTCATGATCACTCATTAATTGACGATGAAATGAAAAAAGGTTACTCCGCTCCTTTTTATGACGACCGTATATTTCCCGCTTTAACTCGCATGATACGAGACCGTGAAGGTGACTTATCTTCAACTGAATTACAAAAAATCGAAACACCTATCTTGCTCATTTGGGGTGAAAAAGACCGCGTCGTCCCTGTACATGTAGGTCATCGTCTACACAAAGATTTACCGAATTCAAAATTTATTTCTTACGAAAATACAGGACATTTACTACCTGAAGAAAAGCCTAAACATGTTTATGAAGAAATTATCGCTTTTTCCGCGCAATAAAGTGAAAATTTAATTAGTCCGACCTAACTTCTTTGCTTCCGCTGAATTTTGAGGTGGGGTCTTACTACCAAGCAAATAGCGGGATAATATAAAAAAGGCTGTCGGAAATTCCGACAGCCTATAATGAACAACTTCCGCCTTCTTTTATTACAAGTAATTCCACAGCTAACTTCTCACATTTTTCAAGCGCAGGTACTTCCTCAAAAGACATAAAGTATATATGTTGAATCTTCTTTGCGATGTATTTTGGATCATCAAACACACTTGCGACGTTCACAACATCGCTCGCTTCTGTTTCATAAAACTCCGGTCCCATTTGAAACGGATCCCAATTCTTCACAACCTCTATCATCTTTTCATATGTACCCATTCGCTTCCCGCCTTTTCACTTTTTAATACTTTTCTTTATCCTATCACATCAGCTATTCTATAAGAAGAGAGAGAACTTTCGTAACTTATTGGTTTTACAGAAGAAGGGGGCAAACTTATGCAACTATTTCATAAAGCAATCAATCGACGTGGAACGCATAGTATAAAATGGGATACATATAAAAACGAAGAACTTATCCATGCTTGGATTGCTGATATGGATTTTGAAGTACCAAAACCAATTCAAACTGCCTTAAAACAACGGATCGAACATCCGATTTTTGGCTATACACTTCCCCCTGAAAATATTGGGGATATTATTTGTAACTGGACAAAACAACAATACGACTGGGACATTCAAAAAGAATGGATCGTCTTTAGTGCAGGGATCGTTCCAGCTCTTAGTACGAGCATACAGGCTTTTACAAAAGAAAACGAATCCGTTCTCGTACAACCACCTATTTATCCTCCATTTTTCGAAATGGTCACAACAAATAATAGGCAGTTATGTGTGAGTCCATTACAGAAACAAAATGATACATATGTGATAGACTTCGAGCATTTAGAAAAGCAGTTTCAGCAAGGCGTCAAACTCATGCTTCTTTGTAGCCCTCATAACCCAATCGGACGCGTTTGGACGAAAGAGGAACTTGTGCAGCTCGGATCGTTATGTACTAAATATAACGTAATCGTTGTCGCGGATGAAATTCATTCCGATATCATTTATGCAGACCATACACATACACCGTTCGCTTCCTTATCTGAAGAATTAGCAGCGCGCACTATCACTTGTATGGCTCCAAGTAAAACATTTAATATCGCTGGATTACAAGCGTCGATTATTATCATTCCAAACGAAAAACTCCGTCACGCCTTTACAGCTATCCAGTATAGACAAGGCTTCCACGGGTTAAATATCTTCGCTTATACAGCGATGCGAAGTGCCTATACAGAATGTAATGATTGGCTAAACGAAATTCGATTATATATAGAAGATAATGCTCAATTTGCTTGTGAATATATTAAAACTCACATATCTGCTCTTTCCGTAACGAAGCCTGAAGGTAGCTTTTTATTATGGATTGATTGTTCTCGTCTAAAGCTTTCTCAAAACGAGCGTACCGCACTACTTGAGGAAAAAGGAAAAATCATTGTTGAACCTGGTGAGAAATACGGGTTAGGTGGCGAAGAACATATTCGAATTAACATCGGCTGTCCACGATCTGTTTTAGAAGAAATTTTAAACAGACTGCGTCATACGTTTTCATAATAAGAAAGGAGTCTGTCCCGAATCATTCTTGGACAGACTCCTTTGTCATATTTTGTCGGTAAGTCGATATATTCCAATAATCGCTGATATATTTTCAATTACATTTCACAAATAAAGCTACCATTCACGATAGCTTTTACTTTTTCTTCATATCCGATGCTTTTTTTACAATTACGCCACAAGCAATTCGATCCCCTGATTTACCTGTCGGCTGTGTCATACCATCATCAGGATTTTCTGTAATAATAATAGACGCTCCATCTTTTCTATGAATCGTCGTTTTTCCTTCTTCAAGTGTGATGTGTGGGGCATTGATTTCCGCTTTAATCTTTCCAGAACCGTCTGCAACTACGTTCGGTAAATCACCGTTTTCTGCACCCTTCGGATTAAGAAGACCATGTTTTTTATCATCGGGATTAAAATGATTCCCAGATGATTCAAAACGAGGTGCCTTACACTCTCCGATTTCATGTACATGTAGTCCGTGTGGTCCTGGCGTGAAACCTTCCCCTTTAATCGTAATCTTCACTCCACTTGTTTGTTGAACTACTTTCGCAGTCCCTACTTCATCTCCTGAAGCATTATGTAATTTCACTTCAATTTCTTTCGGCTTTCCTTGGTCACAACCTGCCATCAGAAATAATAAACAACAACTGAAAAAAAGCCGTTTCTTCATTCTATTCCCTCCAAAATATATTCTGCCCTTAGATTGTCCGAGCATAGAGGGAAACATACAAAAATGCGTTACTGTTTCTTTTCAGCTAATAGTTTTTCTTCAACTTTCTGTAATCGCTCTGCTTCTCTTTTTGATACACGAATAAACATGCGCCACGTGGCAATAGCACCGATAATAAATAGAACGCAAACAATCCCTGGAATAATATATTCTGTTTTATCTTCCGGAAAATATAAAGGCATCATATAGAACACTCCTTATTATAGGATTTATAAAACATCAGAATTTTCTGTTATATTATTTTAAATTATAGTGGAACCTATCCATATTCTCAAGGGGCGTTCTGAAAACGAATGATTTCTTTGACTCCTTCCCGTACTTTCCTTACTATAAACTTGAGGTGAAAAATATGAGAGAAACATTTGAAATTGGTGAAATCGTTACTGGTATTTATAAAACAGGAAAATACATCGGCGAAATTACAAATAGCCGTCCTGGTAGTTATGTCGTAAAAGTATTAGCTGTTTTAAAACATCCGGTGCAAGGTGACTTACATAACGTAAAACAAGCTGACGTGCCATTTTTCCACGAAAGACGTGCTTTAGCTTATCGTGAGCAAACGAACATTCCAGAGCAAATGGTAAAGAAATATGAAGGAGAAATTCCGGATTATACCGAGTCACTAAAATTAGCATTGGAAACTCAAATGAATTCATTTTCTGAAGATGATTCACCTTTTGCGGTTCGTAGTCTAGAAACATTAGAACAGTTAAAAAAGGACTACAAACTTTAAAAAAACAAAACGACCAAATTACATACTGTGCAATTTGGTCGTTACTGTGTGCTCACTTTCTTTAACACTTTTGAAAAATCAACGAGTTCCCCTAACGTTGGAGGTGCTGGTTTTACTAAATACTCTTTATCTTTTTCTACTAGTTTAAAAATATTGTACGTCGTCATCGCATCGTCAAGCGCACAATGATGCTTCCCTGTCCCTACTTTTCCATACGCCTCAATTGCTTTCCATAATCCTGTTTGATTTCTTTCTCCAAAAAACTTCTTATACTCAAGCGATAAATCACGACACTGCCCGAAGAATGGAAAAGCTATCCCTGCCATTTCACAATTATGCTTCAGCACTTTCATATCCATATTTCCCCACGTTACAATTGTCGGTTTACATTTCGTTTCGTATTCTGCAAGCTTCTTAACGAGTTCAGGAAATGAAATCCCTTTATCCACGACTTCTTGTTTTATTCCTAAAAACTTCTTGCATCGATCCGTTAAAGAGGGAAATGTTTTCGGTCTGACATGTGATGAATACGTATCTTCTACCTTACAGCCAGCAACTGAAACGAGTCCTACCTCAATAATCTCCGGAAAAAATCCTTTCGGTTTCTTTCTATGCTGGGGCATCGTAAACTCAAAGTCTAAAAATAAAAATCGTTGTTCATCCATACGATCCCTTCCTTATCATTTTTGTCATTCCTTTCTATTTGACACTCCTACACGAACAAGCTCGAATGCTAATTCCATTTTAAATATTCAGATTGGATGTATCTTATATATATGTCAAATGCCCACAAATATTTTAAAAAATAAGAAAAAATGACCTATGCAGAAAATATGACAAAATCCCCCCTTTCATTTACATCCGCCATTTTCCTACTTTATAATGACGTTATGTGTGTTTCTTCTAGAACATTTTTGACACACTAAGAAAAAGTGAATGAAAGGAGATGAGATTTTTGCACGAAACAACGCAAGAACTCGCTAACTGGCAGTATTATTTTGCTATCGCAGTCTTTTTAATTACATATGCCATTATTATTTCTGAAAAAATTAATCGTGCTGTCATCGCACTTCTTGGTGCAGCACTCATGGTAATTGTGGGAGTCGTCGATTTACACAACGCCTTTACGAAACATATTGAATGGGGAACGATTACGTTACTTATCGGTATGATGATTTTGGTGAACATTACGAGTAAATCAGGTGTTTTCCAATACGTTGCTATTAAAGCAGCAAAAGGAGCTCAAGGAAATCCAATTAAAATTTTAATTTCACTTTCCTTACTTACCGCGCTTGGCTCCGCATTTTTAGATAACGTTACAACTGTACTTCTTGTTGTTCCAGTTACTTTATCTATTACGCGCATACTGCAAGTAAATCCTGTTCCTTATTTACTTTCTGAAATTATTTTTTCAAACATTGGAGGAACAGCAACATTAATTGGTGATCCACCTAACATTATGATTGGTTCTGCCAATAAGCATTTAGACTTCAATGCTTTCCTATTGAATCTAGCACCAATCGTAATTATTATTATTGCAGTTACAGCGATAATACTTTACTTTATGTATCGCAAACAATTAATTGCCGATCCTGTACAAGTTAAGAAATTAATGAGCCTAGATGAAAAACAATACATTAAAGATCCAGTATTAATGAAAAAATCTTTAACAGTACTTGGACTTACAATTGTAGGTTTCATGACTCATTCGATTTTCCACGTTGATGCAGCTATCATCGCTTTAACTGGTGCTACTGTACTTATGTTAATTGGTGTGAAAGAGCATGAAATTGAGGAAGTATTTGCAAGCGTAGAGTGGGTAACAATCTTCTTCTTCGCAGGGCTATTCGTACTTGTTGGAGGACTTATCGATATCGGTCTTATCAAAATGTTAGCTCAAAAAGTAATCGGTATAACAGGCGGAGATATTTCTTACGCATCCATCCTTATTTTATGGGTATCTGGTATCGCCTCTGCAACAATTGATAACATCCCATTCGTTGCAACAATGATTCCACTTATTAACGATATGGCAGTTGGGCTAGGCTTATCACCATCTGACGCACAAATCGATGTATTATGGTGGGCATTAGCACTAGGTGCTTGTCTGGGCGGAAACGGAACGTTAATCGGAGCTTCTGCTAACGTAATCGTTGCAGGTATCGCGAGCCGCGAAGGACATAAATTTAGTTACATGGACTTCCTAAAAGTCGGTTTCCCAATTATGATCGTTTCATTAATCATTTCTCACATTTATATTTATTTACGCTACCTTATGTAGTAGAAAAAGCGCTCTGATAATCAGGGCGCTTTTTTACTTATATATAAAATATATCGACTTATCAACAAAAACGAAAAATCTATTCTTTATATCTCACCGGTTCATTTCGAATAATAAATAAATGAATCGGTAAGAATACCGAAAATGTGATTACATGAATAATCGTAAATAATATAGAGTTCGTTCCGTATCTGTCTAAAATAGCGTAGATAAGGTAAATGGACAATACAATCGATACAGCTGTTGCTAGTAAACTTATAATTGGTACGAAATTAAAAATAAAACATGCAACGTATATGCCAAATACTTTCCACCCTGCTTCTTCTTTCAAAAAATCTGGTAATTTATCTTTCGCTAAGTCACCCCACGTCTTACTATTCAAAAACGGAATAAACGCAAGCACCCCGTCCGTTGCACCATCATTTTTCGCCATCGAATAAAGTGCAAAAGCCGTTAACAAATATGAAATAATTGCCCAAATCAATATAACAAGAATAAACGCAAAACTAAGAGCAAAGAAACCTGCTAATACGCCTTGATCCTCCATCTTATCCTCTCCTCTCTACTTTCAACATATTTCATTACATTGCAAGTTATGTTTTAAAATTTATCCAAACTCTTTGTATAATAAGAAAAGAAAGAGAATAAGAGAGGAGCAACACCTATGCATCCATTTGTAAAAGCATTACAAGAGCATTTTACAGCTCATCAAAATCCTGAAAAAGCAGAACCTATGGCTCGTTATATGAAAAATCACTTCCCCTTTCTAGGTATTCAAACACCGGAAAGACGTCAATTATTAAAAGACATCATTCAAATACATACTCTCCCAAATCCAAAAGATTTCCAAATTATCGTACGTGAACTCTGGGATTTACCAGAACGTGAATTTCAAGCAGCAGCACTCGATATTATGCAAAAATATAAAAAGCATATAAACGAAACTCATATCCCGTTTTTAGAAGAACTCCTTGTCACAAAATCTTGGTGGGACACTGTTGATAGCATCGTCCCTACATTTTTAGGCGATATCTTTTTAAAACATCCAGAATTAATTTCTGCCTATATTCCAAAATGGATTGCATCAGATAACATATGGTTACAACGTGCCACTATTTTATTCCAACTAAAATATAAACAAAAGATGGATGAAGAACTTCTTTTCTGGATTATTGGACAACTACATTCTTCAAAAGAATTTTTCATTCAAAAAGCGATTGGCTGGGTCCTTCGTGAATATGCAAAAACAAATCCGGATGTAGTTTGGGAATACGTGCAAAACAATGAACTCGCTCCATTAAGTAAGCGTGAAGCAATTAAGCATATTAAACAAAATTACGGAATAAATAATGAAAAAATAGGCGAGACTCTATCATAGATAGACACGTTCCTCTATTGAGATTTAAAAAAGAACGTGTTAGAATATGTTCATTATTATTAATATAAGTAGCGATGACGGACTTATAAGTACTTGCATAAAAAGCGATTCAGGGATAGTGAAAGCCTGAAGCCGCAAGGAAACGGCAGTCCTGAGCAATACATGATAAAGTGGATGCACCTTTTGTGTATCAACTAGGGTGGAACCGCGGGCAAACGCTCGTCCCTAGGCAAATAAGCCTTGGGATGAGCGTTTTTTTATGTTCTTTTTAGCATATACTGCTCGTTTCCAAAGTATCAGAGTATGTCATCGCCAATACGTTAACTTTCAAAAGGAGGATTTTCTTATGTATTCAATGGAACAAGTTGTAAACTTAGCGAAACATCGCGGTTTTGTTTTCCCTGGTTCTGAAATTTACGGTGGTCTTGCAAACACTTGGGATTACGGTCCACTTGGAATCGAATTAAAAAATAACGTTAAAAAAGCTTGGTGGAAAAAATTCATTCAAGAATCTCCACACAACGTTGGTTTAGACGCAGCTATTTTAATGAACCCTAAAACTTGGATCGCTTCTGGTCACGTTGGTAACTTCAACGATCCAATGATCGACTGTAAAAAATGTAAAGCTCGTCACCGTGCTGACAAATTAATTGAAGATGCTTTAGATGCAAAAGGCATCGAAATGGTTGTTGACGGTCTTACTTTCGACCAAATGGCTGACTTAATGAAAGAACATGAAGTAAAATGCCCTGATTGCGGTAGTGAAGAATTCACTGAAATCCGTCAGTTCAACTTAATGTTCAAAACATTCCAAGGTGTTACAGAGTCTAGCACAAACGAAATCTTCCTTCGTCCTGAAACAGCACAAGGTATTTTCGTAAACTTCAAAAACGTTCAACGCTCTATGCGTAAAAAGCTTCCATTTGGTATCGGCCAAATCGGTAAGAGTTTCCGTAACGAAATCACACCTGGTAACTTCACATTCCGTACACGTGAATTCGAACAAATGGAACTTGAATTCTTCTGTAAGCCTGGTGAAGATTTAGAGTGGTTCGCATTCTGGCGTGAAACTTGTAAAAACTGGTTACTTTCACTTGGTATGTCTGAAGAGAGCATGCGTCTTCGTGACCACGGTGAAGAAGAGTTATCTCACTACAGTAATGCAACAACTGACATTGAATTCAAATTCCCATTCGGTTGGGGCGAACTTTGGGGCGTTGCATCGCGTACAGACTTCGACTTAAAACGTCACATGGAACACTCAAACGAAGACTTTAATTATATCGATCCACAAACGAATGAGCGTTACGTACCATACTGCATCGAGCCATCTTTAGGTGCAGACCGCGTAACATTAGCATTCTTATGTGATGCATATGAAGAAGAGCAATTAGAAAACGATTCTCGTACAGTTCTTCGTTTCCACCCTGCTTTAGCACCATACAAAGCAGCTATCTTACCATTATCTAAAAAGCTATCTGAAGGTGCTACTGAAGTATTCGCAGAATTAGCTAAAGACTTCATGGTAGACTTTGATGAAACTGGTTCTATCGGTAAACGTTACCGTCGTCAAGACGAAATCGGTACACCATTCTGTATCACATACGACTTCGACTCAGTTGAAGACAAAGCTGTTACAGTACGTGACCGTGACACAATGGAACAAGTTCGTATGCCAATTAGTGAACTAAAAGGTTTCTTAGAGAAGAAAATCCAGTTCTAATTATAAGAAAAAGAGGCTGCTCATAAGAGCGCCTCTTTTTTACTTTTCACGTTTTTCTTTAATTGCTACTGTACATCTTGAAATACATAGTAAATCATCATTTTCATCAATAATGCGAACATCCCAAACCATTGTCGATTGTCCTCTATGTATCGGTGTTCCGATCGCTGTTACAATTCCATCTTTCTTTGAACGAATGTGGTTTGCATTAATTTCTAATCCGAAACAAATACATTTTTCTTGATCAATTAAATTGTATGAACCAACACTTGCCACTGTTTCCGCTAATGCAACCGATGCACCGCCATGTAAAAATCCAAACGGCTGATGCGTACGCTCATCAACAGGCATCGTAGCAACCACCTTATCTTCTGTCATCTCTAACAACTCAATTCCAAGTGAATCCATTAAAGTTTTTGCCATATCGCTTCCCCCTTCTCTTACTTTAATTAAATGTATAATTTTACCTATTTATTTTCAAACTACTTATAACACTTATATAAGGAGGCTTCACCTAAATGAAACAGAAATTTTGTATATTACTGCTTATGTTCTCCTTGCTGACTATTGTACCAAATTGTGCAATAACAGCCAAAGCATCTAACCTGACAATCGATGTTAAGACTGTAACGCAAAAAGGTAAGAAACCTTATATAGAATATCAAATAAATAGACCTTCTTTTCACAACTTTTCTGACTCTAAATTTCAAAACAAACTCAATTTATACTACAAAAAATCCACCGACAAATTTAAAAACAAATTAGAAAAAGAAGCAAAAAAATATTATAAAGAGACAGAAGGATCTAGTACACCATTTCATCCGTACGTAGCAAATGTTGATTATAAAGTCTCTTTAAACAAACCACCTTTCCTTAGCCTATATGTGAATTACTATCAATATACTGGCGGAGCACACGGTCTTTATACGTGGAAGGCAAATACATTTGATTTAAACGAAAAAAAGGTACTGCACTTAGACGATTTGTTTCAACAAAAGGATAATTATAAAGATGTAATCCGTGCAGAGATTGTACGACAAATTAAACAAAATGAAAGCATTTATTTTCCTGATGCAACTGAAAAGGTAATGAGTATGAAAAAGTTTCACTTCTTTTTAGAGCCAGACAATCTCGTCATTTATTTCCCTTTATATGAGATTGCTCCCTATTCAAGTGGAATTCCGCAATTTCGTATTCCATATACGTTGCTAAGAGACTATTTAAAGCCTTCTTATCAAAATATTTTGATTGACAACAAGTAAATATTTTCGCTACGATAATGTTAACCTAAAAACAACAGGAGGTTAACATTATGAGGAGATTTCATGTTTTAGATTTAGCATTAGCTGCCATGTTCGTTGCTCTTATGGCCATCGGTGCAAATATTGTATCTTGGGCACCATTCCTTCAAGTAGCAGGCATCCCATTATCTATGCAACCATTTTTCGCAATTTTAGCAGGTCTTCTTCTTGGAAGTAGACTTGGTGCCTTATCCATGACTGTATATATGCTCGTTGGCGTAGCCGGCGCACCAATCTTCGCTAACTTCAAGGCTGGATTTGGAGCACTTTTAGATCCTACTGGTGGTTTTATTATCGCATTTATTATCGTTGCTTATGTGTCGGGAAAACTAGTAGAACAAAAAGAAAGACCAACATTCATTACATTTGCAATTGCCTCTTTCACAGGAATTATTTTAACTTATATAATCGGTACTACTTACATGTACGGGGCAGTCAATCTCTTTATGGACGGTAATATGAGCTATAAAGCTGCTTGGATGATTATGATGTGGTTTGCAGTAAAAGATATTGCATTTACAATTATCGGTGCTATTATCGCACCTCGCATATACTATGCTGTGCGTCGTTCTGCTTATCAGCATTCTCATTCAACGATTTCATAATAAAAAAAACGAGTTATTTCAGTATACTGAAATAACTCATTTTTTTATTATGAATCTTGATTCGATTGTTCTTCTAAAATTTTCTTCATCATTGCAACCATGTCATCACGTAATTCTGGGTGTTGCAGGGCCATTTCGATTGTCGTTTGAACGAATCCTAGCTTTTCACCTACATCGTAGCGCTTTCCTTCGAAATCGTAAGCAAATACACGTTGGATTTCATTTAAGCTTTGGATTGCATCTGTTAACTGAATTTCACCACCAGCACCGACATGTTGCTGTTCTAAGAACATAAAGATTTCAGGCGTTAAAATGTAACGACCCATAATTGCTAAGTTTGAAGGAGCTGTACCTTGTGCTGGTTTCTCAACGAAATTGCGGACTTGGTAACGACGACCTTCTTGTTCTAATGGATCGATAATTCCATAGCGATGTGTTTCCGACTCTGGAACAGTTTGTACACCAATAACAGAAGAAAGTGTTTTTTCATACTCATCCATTAATTGACGTAAACACGGTTTCTCAGCTTGGACAATATCATCACCTAGTAACACTGCAAACGGCTCATCACCAATGAATTTACGCGCACACCAAACAGCATGTCCTAGTCCCTTCGGCTCTTTTTGACGGATATAATGAATATCTACCATTTTTGAAGAAGCTTGTACTTTTTCAAGCAACTCATATTTTTTCTTCTCTAATAAGTTTTGTTCTAGTTCAAATGCGTTATCAAAATGATCTTCGATAGAACGCTTTGTTTTACCAGTAACAATAATAATATCTTCGATACCCGATTTCACTGCTTCTTCTACAATGTACTGGATCGTCGGTTTATCTACTATCGGTAACATTTCTTTTGGCATTGCTTTCGTTGCTGGTAAAAAACGTGTTCCTAATCCAGCTGCTGGGATTATCGCTTTTCTTACTTTTTTCATCACAAAATACCCTCTCTCCTGTCGGAATCAATAGCAATCATTTCCTACATAAAACAAAAGGGAGATTTCGCTCCCTTTTGTTCCTTACTACTTAAAATTACTTTGTATTATAAACGATTCATAATGTCTTCTTTAATAGTAAGTAACTTTTGTTCACTATTTTGTAAAGAACTATCTTTCACACCAAAGTAAAACTTAATCTTCGGCTCAGTTCCAGATGGACGTAGGCAGAACCATGAACCATCCTCTAATTGATATTTTAACACATTTGATTTCGGTAAGTGAATCTCTTCTTTATGTCCATCTTGTAAAGATGTAACGATGCTTGCTTTATAGTCTTCCACTGCTACGACTGTTAAGCCCGCTACTTCTTTCGGAGGATTCTCACGGAACGTTGCCATCATCTCTTGGATTTTTTCAGCTCCATCTTTTCCTTTTAACGTTAACGATACAAGGTCTTCACGGAAGAAACCGTACTTCTCAAATACTTCTAATAGACCGTCATATAACGTTTTCCCTTGTGATTTGTAGTATGCAGCTACTTCACATGCAAATAGGACAGATTGTACTGCATCTTTATCACGGCAGAATGGGCGGATTAAATAACCATAGCTTTCCTCATAACCGAATTGGAATTCATATTGTCCGCTTTCTTCATACTGCCTAATTTTCTCACCGATAAATTTAAATCCAGTTAACGTATCAACTGCATCTAAACCGTATGCTTTTGCAATTGTACGACCAATTTCAGACGTTACGATTGTTTTTAATACGACACCGTTCTCTGGAAGCGTTCCGTTTTCTTTCTTTTGAGATAGTAAGTAATCAAGCATTAATGCACCTGTTTGGTTTCCTGTTAATACTTGGAACTCACCATTATGATTACGCACTGCTACACCAAGGCGATCTGCGTCAGGATCAGTTGCGATTAATACATCTGCGCCTACCTTTTCACCGTCACGAATTGCATACTCAAACGCTGCGTGCTCTTCTGGGTTCGGTGATTTTACTGTAGAGAAGTTTGGATCTGGTAACTCTTGCTCTTTTACAACTGTTACATCTGTAAATCCAACTTCTTTTAAACCACGGCGTACAGAAATATTTGATGTTCCGTGTAATGGTGTAAAGACGATTTTCAAGTCTTTACCAACCTTTTGCACCATTTCTTTATTAATGATGACATTGTTCAATTCTGCAGCATATGCATCATCTACTTCTTGTCCAATAATATGTAATAAACCGTCAGCTTTTAATTGCTCTACATCAGCAACTTCAACTGTTAATTCATCTTCTACTGCATTTACGTAGCTAATTAACTCATCTGCCTCTTTTGGAGGTAACTGTCCACCATCTTCACCGTATACTTTGTATCCGTTATATTCAGGCGGATTATGGCTTGCCGTAAGAACGATTCCACTTACTGTATGTAAATGACGAACTGCGAAAGAAAGTACTGGCGTTGGACGTAAGCTTTCAAACACATATGTTGTAATGCCGTGTGCACCAAGTGTAGCAGCAACTTCCATTGCGAACTCAGGTGATTTATGACGAGAATCATAGGCTACAACAACACCGCGTTTTTTTGCTTCCTCACCTAACTTTTCGATAAAGCTTGCTAATCCTTTTGTTGCTTTACGAACTGTATATACGTTTAAACGGTTCGTACCAGCACCAAGTTCACCACGCATACCACCTGTGCCAAACTCTAGATTTTTATAAAAGCTATCCTCGATTTTCTTCTCATCTTGCTTCATATTTTCTAGCTGTTCTTTTAATTCTGCATCTAATTGTGCGTAAGAAAGCCAGCGACTAAATTCTTGTTTCCAATTCATTCTTCTCTCTCCTCTCGCTCGTCATACCTTTATTATATGAAAAAAACATGCTGTATCTCAATATTTTATAAAATCTAGCAGGATTTTACTAGGAATATTTGTATACACTATTGTTAAATACTCCACTAAAGGGAATGAGGATTATGCACGAATGGGGCTTGTCAGAAGAACTCAAAATACAAACAAAGCAAATGATTGAAATTGTTGAAAGAGAACTATCGATTATGAGGAACGCAATCGATAAAGAAGACGAATGTATTTTATGCAAAATGGAAGATATTCATCATATGTTGGCAAATGTACAAACATTGGCAGCTACATACTATATTCAGGCATATTTATCACCTTATACGGAAAGTTCATCTTTTATTACGACAGCTATCCAACATTTAAGCGCTAGAAAACATGGTGCTCTTATCGTTGTAGAACGAAACGAGACGCTTGAAGCTTTCATTCAAACTGGAACGACATTAAACGCTCATTTAACTGCACCATTACTCGAATCAATATTTTATCCAGGTAACCCTCTTCATGACGGTGCCGTTCTCGTAAAAAATAATCATATTGTCTCAGCTGCTAATATTCTTCCTTTAACGAAAAGTACAGAAGTTGATCCTGAACTAGGAACACGTCACAGAGCTGCAATTGGCTTATCAGAAAAGAGTGATGCACTTATATTAGTTGTCTCTGAAGAAACGGGCCGTACTTCTTTTGCTTTAAATGGGATTTTGTATACGATTTCTTTATAAACATTTTTTTCAATAATGTAGTAGCAAACGAAGTTATATCGAATTACCTACACCATTGCTCGAGCTGACCATAAATTATGTGCTCACAGCGATGTCTAAGTACAATAATTATCACTTCATGGCTTGCTACTCTTTTTGTACTCAAAACATGTTTAGACCTCTTTCATAACAACTACATTTTTCTAAAATGCTTTACTTCCAGCTATTATTTTGTATCTATTTTTAAGAAATAATAAAAAAGGGTACTTTAGAAATCCTATCTAAAGTACCCTTTTATTAAAAATCTATTTTATTATAAAGAATAATTGGAGACTGCAAAATGATAAAAATATAGCATACTTTCAAAGTTATTTATAATTATTAATATTAATATTAAACATAAAGCAACTACTTTTACACGTCTCATCACTTTAAAGCCATATGCTAATAACAAAGGTATTGTAAATACCATATGTGCGCCATAAATAAATGCTTCAGATGCTCCAAAACCAACAATTCCATGTAAAACAATATTAAATAGTAAACAGAAACTTAAAAACCTTACGAAAAGCTCTTTTCTAAAGTTTTTCCATACAGCTACTATTATAAAAGCATACACAGATACAATCACAATCCACCCGATCATAGTATGCGATGGAAGCATATTTAATTGTGCGAATTGCTCACCTTGTCTTAAAGTAACTTCCGAGAATGGTCCAAAGATGAATGAAGATCCTAATACCAAATGAAATGCTAGTATATACTTAGACCCTACATATTCCTCTGAAAAACCTTGTTTCTCTGTAAATTTAATATTAGTATTGATCACATCAATAAGTGATATGTTATTTTCTATAATCACTAATGCGAAAAGAAGAACAACCACAATGATAGAAATACCAGTCCAAATGATTCTTTTCTTTAATGTTTTATAACTCATTACACTACCTAAAAACCACATAAACGAATTTGTTAATGTAACTCCCGTTATTCCTATTGCCAATAACATATTAGCAGCGCTGAATCCTGCTTTCGCTTCTTTTTCTCCTGTAATAAACGGATAACATACAAAGCACATCAGTACCAATGTGAAATTGGCGTAAACAAAAGATTCCGGTGTCCACGTAATAACTAACAGAGTAGCTGAAAATCCGTACATAACCGCTAATAGGAAAGAAACAATTACATTCTTACAAATTTTACAACATAACATGTAAATCATGACTACACTTATCGTACTTAAGAATGCTTGGAAAAATATAATACCTTGCACTACATTTTTTACACCTAGTGATGATACCACTGTTGCTATTTCCTCAGTTAAAAAATTTAAAAATGGATGTCGAAACAACACTTCATCTGCAATTGGTATTTTAGCCAAGAAAAAACTTAAAATGTAATAACCCTGATCAAAAGAAAAATACATGTCATACCAGGAAGCTGTTAAAATCTTAGAGTCGTTTTCCATTTTCCAACCGATAAAAAAATAAAATGACCAATAAAAAATGAAAAGGACAAGGGCTAATATCCCCTTTCCTTTATAACCATTCCAAATACTCAACACTTCTTCTCCTCTCTAAGGTAGAAATACCATAATTAGATGTGCCACGTACCCAATAACTGTTCCTAACACAAGTCCACCAAAAATCTCATGCCAATGATGTCCTTGGCGCTCTCTTAATTTCTCTTCTTCCGAACTTATATGTTTATTCAACATTTTTGCATGTTTACCAACTGTACGGCGAAGTCCTGTGGCATCAATGATAACGATTGTTAAAATTGCCATCCCGATTCCAAACATCGGTGTATTAAACCCTTCATGAAACCCTATTGTCATGACCATACTTGATAAAATCGTTGTATGCGTACTAGGAAATCCACCATTTCCTACTAAACGAAAAGCATCTTTTCCAGAACGAAGATAATTCACTAAAAATTTCAATACTCCCGAAGCTACCCAAGCTATAAATGGAAGTATACAATATAAATATGTTCCCATTGCTTTACCTCCTATGATTTTGCAATAAATAAAATGCCAGCTACTATACATACCATTCCAGCAATTTTCATGAAATTGATTGTTTCACCAAATAATAATGCTGACGCAATAATAACAAATACATATCCGAAACTCACCATTGGGTATGCATAACTTAAATCAACCTTTCTCAGCACAATCATCCATAATAATGCACTTAAACCGTAAAAAGCTAATCCGAAAAAGTTCGGTACGTTAATGAAATTCATAATACCTACAGCCGCTGAACTTTGTGATTTCATTGCGCCAAACTTTAATAAAATTTGCCCTACAACTCCCATACCAACTGATAAAATAATCATCAAAAATTGTTGCATCTCTATACTCCTTAACTGTTTATATTCAAAAAATGTTTTATTCCAAATAAAAAACGTTTAAGACACTCCTCTTAAACGTTTTAACAAACCCGAATAGAGTAATTAAAAGTTCAATAGTATAATAATAACTGTTATCGCATATAACAACACTGTTATTAAAATATGCTGATCCTCTAATAAAACTTTATCTGGTTCTCCACCTTTATCTTCCATGTGAACTAAATATAAATAACGAAAAATCCCGTAAATTACAAATGGGATTGTCCACATTAAATAGATACTTTTCCCTGCATTAAAAGTAAAGATAGCATAAGTTACAATAGTTGCCGATGTAACAATTGTACTTAATTGGTCTAACAAAGCAGAGGAATAACTTTCTAATACTTTTCTATGAGAACCTTTATTATTCTGTAACAATACTAATTCATGTCGTCTTTTATTAATAGCCAAGAATAGTGACAGTAATAATGTACATAATAAAAACCAAGGTGTAAATGGCACTTGAATAACTAATCCACCGGCCAACGCTCGTAAAACAAATCCAGATGCAATAATTAAAATATCAATGATTACAACGTGCTTTAAACGAATTGAATACGCTACATTTAAAATAAAATAGACTGCTAATACTAAGCACAATAACGGATTTAATACATATGAAACTACTAAAGACGCTACTAAAATAACACAACCTGCCGTAATAGCAAAGTACGGATTTAATGCACCCGATGCCATTGGTCGATATCGCTTAACAGGGTGCTGTCGATCTGCCTCGATATCCATAAAATCATTTAAAATATAGACACAGCCAGATATTGCACAAAATAGCGCAAAACAAATTGCAGCTTGTGCCACCATAGTTAAAGATACTTGTTTTATTGAAAAGACTAACGCTGCAAATACAAGCAAGTTTTTAGTCCATTGTTTCGGGCGTAACTGTTTAAAAAACAATACAACTATATTTTGTTGAGATAAAGTTCCTTCCCTCATAATAATAAGAGTGCTTCTATTTTTGTCACTCTCTTCTTCCCCTCCCTATTCAATTGTTATTTACTTCTAATACAGGAAAGATTATATCACATAAGTATAACATTGAAAATCAACTATTAAATACCAATAAAGAGGTCTCTCATCCATATTGGTATTTCTAATAGACAAAGCTAAAACAGCATTACACGCTCATTAATGAAATCAAAATTTTCGAAAAGTAACCATCTTCATGATAATGTATTCTCGTTAAAATAATCGTATCGTCTTCATTGCTAATATTCTTTCATTAACATAATTACAGAAATTAATCTTGAGCTCGGGACACGCCTCAAAGTTACAATTGGCTTACCCGAAAAAAGCGATGCACTTGGTTCTGTAAAGAAACAGACCGTACTTCCTTTTTCAAATAGAATCTTATACACGATTTCTTTATAAACATTTTTTTCAATAATGTAGTAGCAAACGAAGTTATATCGAATTACCAATAAAAAAGGCTGCCTCAAAAATTTGAGACAGCTTTTTCTTCAAAAAATTATTCTTCTCCGAAACGCTCCACAAGTGTTGCAAGTGTACGTACCATTGCACCAGTTGCTCCAGCTGGTCCTAAGTCGTGCGCGCCTTTTGTTTCTGATGTTCCAGCAATATCTAAGTGTACCCACGGTGTATCTTCAGCGAATTCGCCTAAGAATGTACCTGCCATAACCGCATGTCCTTCACGACCTGGTGAGTTATTTAAATCAGCAAACTTACTGTTTCTCACACGTTCTTTATCACGATCAAAAATCGGTAGTTGCCAAATTGGCTCATCTGTTTCCATAGAAGCCTCTAGTACTTGCTCAAACAACTCTTCATTATTTGTCATTGCGCCTGTCGTATGGTTTCCAAGTGCAACAATTACACCGCCTGTTAATGTTGCAACATCAACAAGGTAGTTTGCACCAAGTTTTTTGGCATACGTAATACCATCAGCTAAAGCTAGACGACCTTCTGCATCCGTATTTAATACTTCAATTGTTTTTCCGCTCATTGATGTAATTACATCGTCTGGCTTAAATGCCGTACCACTTACAACGTTATCAGTTGAAGGAATAACAGCGATCACATTTTGTTCTGGGCGAAGTTCACCGATAATTTCCATCGCACCTAATACAGCAGCTGCACCGCCCATATCACCTTTCATACCGACCATGCCTTCACGTGGTTTTAAAGAATAACCACCTGTATCGTATGTAATACCTTTTCCAACGAACCCAATGACATCTTTCCACTCTTCTTTTCCCTTATAAATAAGAGCGATCATTTTTGGTGGCTCTACACTACCTTGGTTTACTGCAAGCAACGCACCCATACCAAGATCTTCCATCTCTTCTTTCTCAAGAACTTTATAGTCCATATCATACTTCTCCGCTAACTCAACAGCATACTCAGCAAGCTTTGTCGCTGTTAATACGTTTGGCGGCATATTTACAAGTGTACGAGCTGAATTTGTTGCACGTCCATGTACGTAGCCAACTGTTAATGCTGCTTCAATTTCTTGTACATCTTCCGCTGTAATAGCCGTAAACTTCTCTAATTCCACACGATCCTTTTTATCTGATTTATACGTTTCTAATTCATATGTACCAAGACCTTGTACTTCTGCTGCAATATGAGCGACATCAATCGCGTCTAATTTCTCTGTTACGAAAGAATCCAGTAAGATTGCTGCATCTTGTACTTTTGCTGCTTGCAGTGTTTTAAATGCCTTACCAAGAGCTACACGTAACGTTTCCGTCGTATAAGATTCTTTCTTACCTAAACCAACGAAATAATAACGTTTCACATTTGTTTTTCCTAAACTATGTACTTTTGAAATAGCTTTCTTCTTAGTAGAAAGTTCTTTCTCTTCTAATAAAACTTGTAATTGTCCTTCAAACGCTTTGTCCAGTTCTTGTACAAAACTACTTGTTTTCTCTTCTTCAAATAAGGCAACAATTACCGCTTCATGGCTTGCTAATTCTTTTTGTACTTGAAACATGTTCAGACCCCCTAAATTTCTCTATCACCATTATAACTTTATTTTCGATAAAATGCGACAATTCTAACTACAGTTATATGACGTGTAAAATCTCCTCTATTATGAAATAAGCCAAGAAAAAAAGTCTAGCGTAATTACGACTAGACTATCTTTGTTTTAAATATTGACCACGAAACACTTGCATCGTTTCGTCTTGATTTAACATCGTTAACTCTTCTTCTGTAAACTTACCATTTCCTACTTTTACTACGTACACATTGACTTTTTTCTTACCCCATTGGCTATAAACATCTTTCACCGTATCATAATATAGATCAAGACGGTTTCCTTTTATTGCACCGCCCTTATCAGCTACTACACCATATCCATAACCTGGTACGAATAGAATCGTTCCAATCGGAAATACGCGTAAGTCCGCAGCAATTGTGGAATATAAATCCCTTTTCACTTTGACACCTGAATATGTAATACCATACTCTGGATGCCCTGGCCTCTTACCGGTTGACTCAATCCCCGATGTATAACCTGTTGCAGTCATTTCAATTGAACGATATTTAGACCAGTCGTTTGCCTGCTCTAAAGCATTTATCACTTCTTTACTCGGAGCAACATTTCTCTTAACTTCTGCTGCATGTACTTCTTTTGCACTCATTCCTTCATATGTCTTTACAATCTCTAATAAAGAAACTCCTGTGAAAGCCTTCCATGTTACGCATAATGCAATTGCAAGTAAACAAGTCATCATAATGCGAATACAATATCGTTTTAACATTTTTATATTCCACACTCCTTCATCGTTAATCATTCCCTATAAGATGAAGGAATATGCAAAAAAAAATAATCTCCAACTTAATTGGAGATTAAAACATTTGATATCCGCTTTTCCGAAGTTTCTTGATTACGACTCCTGCTAAAGCAGCCCCTACTAATCCAGTAGATAGAATAAACACATCTGCTTGTCCTAAATGCGATACACTTGTCCCAAATGAAGAAAATGTTTCTTTCGGTTTTGAAAAATAATCCCACATACTCGCTTTATTAATAATAAGCATACAAACAATCGGATACACAATAACCATTACCCAAGTAGCTCGCAAAATCATGTTGAGTAAAAATCCAATTCCAAAGAACAAAATAAAAAATAACATCATTGAAATAAGTAATACCGGTATACTCACTCTTTCTCCCTCTCCTTCGCATGCGCCGTAAATACGTGATAGGCTGTATAACCAAATGGTTCTCCTGGATTTAATGTTTTGTCCACTTCAAGATGTAGTTCTGATCTTCCTTCTAACAAATATTTAATAAGCACAGACGTATTCGGATCACCCGCAATCTTATCCGGATGTAAGAACACCACTTCAGACAATTCTTTCTCCTGTACAATAATATTTTCTCCTTCAGGCTCCAAAAGGAAAATAATCATATTATCACTAATCTCATTACGAATAACACCCGATCGAACACCAATGATCCCCTTCACATGAGCGACAATGCCTGTCTCTTCTAACACTTCGCGTTTCACAGCTTCATCAACCGTCTCACCTTCATTTACAAAACCAGCCGGTAAAGACCATTTCCCTTTTAATCCACTGTATTTCTTCTTAACAAATAGCCATCTACCATCTTTTGTAGCTACTAGGCCACTAACAGCTAGCCATACCTTCCCTCGTTTCTCCATGATGTAATAACCTCCTCTATTAGAACGGACAGAATATTCTTTCTTTTTATATATTATACTATATTTTTAATATGAAAAAAGCAGAAACAGCTCTTAGCCGTTTCTGCTTTTTCTACTATATATTAAAAGAACTTTAATTTACCTTTTTTAAGAACTAATAAAGGTCCACCTAATAAGAATAGGTAACGGTTATCGATTACTTTCTTCATGAAGGAAGCTTTCCAACCTGTTAACTTTTTGCCCATAACAACACCCATTGCATCGTCATGGCCTAAAGAACATACAGATCCTTTATTATCGAATACGAATTTCTTCATTTCACCCTTGCCACGAACTAATACAGTTAAGTTGTGTGCAATATTGTAACCTTGTTGAATTGCGATTTGTGCTGTTGGTGGGTATGGACGGTTAATTTCTTCGTTAATGATTAGCGCTGCGTCACCAACCATGAATACATCTTCGTATCCTGGAGCGTGCATGTACTCATCAACTTTTACACGTCCGCGCATTGCTTCAAAGCCAGACTCTTCCACAATGCCGTTACCACGAACACCTGCAGCCCAAACTACTGTTTCAGACTTAATTAATTCCGTATCATCGCCATTTGCAACGATAATACCTTCTTCAGTTGCTTCTTTAATTGCTGTACCGATGCGGAATTCTACGCCTTTTTTCTCAAGTTGTTTTACAGCGTATTCTACCAATGCAGGATCGAAACCTGGAAGTGCTGTTGGAGCAGCTTCTACACAGATGATACGTGCTTTTTCGCGTGGTACATTGTACTGTTTGCAAAGTTCAGGAACACGGTTTGCAAGCTCACCTACGTACTCGATACCAGTAAATCCAGCACCACCAACAACGATTGTTACTAACTCATCGCGCTTTTCATCTGCATATTTAGCGAAACTAGCTTCCATATGCTCACGAATTTGACGAGTTGCATTAATGTTAGCAATTGAGAATGCGTACTCTTTTAATCCTGTAATTCCGAACGTTTCTGATTCGAAACCAAGACCGATTACTAAGTAGTCATACTCTAACTCGCCGTCTTTTAAGATAATGCGTTTTTCAGCAGCTTTAATTTCTACTACTGTATCTTGCACAAAGTTCACTTTATTTGTATCAATAACGTCTTGAATATCTAGACAGATTTTTTCATCTTCTAATGTACCAGCTGCGCTCTCATGTAACCAAGTCGCTTGGTAGTGATAGCTGTTGTTGTTTACTAGCGTAATTTCAGCTTCATTTACAGATAATGCTTTTTGCAGACGAACAGTCGTAATCATCCCGCCATAACCTGCACCTAAAACTACGATTTTTGGAGTCTTCACCAAATCACAACCCTTTTCTTTATATAATAGTAATAAAAAATAATACCAAGTACTAAAAACTCTATTTGTCAAGAATGTGGAATTTATCACATTCTATATCGTAACAAAACGCAGTCAAAAAATCGTACGAATTTTGTCATAGAAATTTAACATAATACTTCCCTATATTAGTCGGTTTTATTCCAGAATTCAAGCGTCTGGAGAATTATCAATATTTTAAAATAACATAGCGTTTTCAAGGGTTTTTTAGCCTTTTTTTCATGTATTTTCCTTTCTGTATATTTTATAAAACAAAAAAGAACCTATACGAAAACTTACACACAATTCAGTCGTTTTCAGAAGTATTATGAACTCAAATATGCTATCATTTATTTGAAAGTGTCATCATTTGCAGGATTTTCGTGTACATATGAACAATATATGAAATCAATATCAAAATTCCATCTATAGGGGGAATGAAAGTGGCAGAAAATCAAAAAGTTTACGACATAACAATTATTGGTGGTGGTCCAACGGGACTGTTCACAGCATTTTATGGCGGTATGAGACAAGCAAGTGTAAAAATTATTGAAAGCTTACCTCAACTTGGCGGACAATTATCCGCACTCTACCCTGAAAAATACATTTATGATGTGGCTGGATTTCCAAAAGTGCGCGCACAAGAATTAGTTGATAACTTAAAAGAGCAAATGAAGAAATTTGACCCAACTGTTTGTTTAGAAGAAGCTGTCGATACGCTTGAGAAACAAGCTGACGGTATATTTAAACTTGTTACGAATAAGCAAACTCACTATTCTAAATCAGTTATTATTACTGCTGGCAATGGTGCTTTCCAACCACGCCGCTTAGAATTAGAAGGTACAGCGAAATACGAAAAGAAAAACTTACATTATTTCGTTGATGATATGAATAAATTTGCTGGTAAGCGCGTCGTAGTATTTGGCGGTGGCGACTCAGCAGTAGACTGGACAATGATGTTAGAACCGATCGCTGAAAAAGTTACAATCGTTCATCGTCGTGATAAATTCCGTGCGCATGAACATAGCGTAGAAAGCTTAATAAATTCTCGTGCAGAAGTAAGTACACCGTACGTTCCAGTAGAACTTATCGGTGATGACAAAATTGAACAAGTCGTTCTTCAGCACGTAAAAACTGAAGAAAAAGTTATCATCGATGTTGATGATGTAATTGTAAACTACGGCTTCGTTTCTTCTCTTGGCCCAATTAAAAACTGGGGCTTAGATATACAAAAAAACAGCATCCTTGTGAATTCAAAAATGGAAACAAATATTCCTGGCATTTACGCTGCTGGTGACATTTGTACATATGAAGGAAAAGTAAAACTTATCGCTTGTGGATTTGGCGAAGCACCGACAGCAGTAAACAATGCAAAAGCTTACTTCGATCCAAATGCAAAACTTCAACCGATGCATAGCTCAAGTATGTTTTAATATGCAAAAATAAAGCTCCTTCCATACGTGGAAGGAGCTTTCCTTTTATATAACATGAAAGCACACTGAGTCCGATAAACTATCGAACTCAGTGTGCTTTTCGTCTAAAAAATTATTATTTTCTTCTTCTACCTAATACGAATAATACTCCGCCAACTAAGAATGAAATTCCCGCACCAACTGACATCATCCATGAATGTGCTGCCCCTGTTTTCGGTAATTCTTTTTCTACTTTTACTTGCGGTTCTTTAATTAACTTTTCCAGTCTTACTTCCGGTTTCTCCAGATTTTTCGGCTCTTCTGGTTCCTTCGGTTCTTTCGGCTCTTCCGGTTTCACTTCTGGTTCCTTCGGTTCCTTCGGCTCTTCCGGCTTCACTTCTGGTTCCTTCGGTTCTTTCGGCTCTTCCGGCTTCACTTCTGGTTCCTTCGGTTCTTTCGGCTCTTCCGGCTTCACTTCTGGTTCCTTC
>NZ_JBQAGT010000021.1:0-37511 GCF_051916495.1 Bacillus cereus group sp. MYBK216-1 | reverse complement strand
CAGAACCATCAGAACCAGAAACACCAGAACTAGTAGAACTGGAAACACCAGAACTAGTAGAACCAGAAACACCAGAACCATCAGAACCAGAAACACCAGAACTAGTAGAACCAGAAACACCAGAACTAGTAGAACCAGAAAAATTGAAAAAAGAACTACCAAAGGCAGGACAGAAAAAAACTATGGAACCATATGTAGGAATAGTTTTTATGATGATAAGTCTTATATTATTTTTTAGAAATCAAATAAAAATTCAAAATTAATAATTAATTATGTAAAGAAGGGGTGTTTCCACAAGTATCTATTTTATCACTTGAAGGAACCCCCTTTTAAAAATAAACCATTGGGTTTTTAATATACCTCTATATAAATGATTAGATTTTATTAAGAAAATTGATTTTTTGGTTAAGAAGCTAAATGAATTTTGATTTTATCTTAAGAGACACGTTATCCTCAAAAAATTGTTTCATCTTATAATAAGAAAGAAAAATAATGTATATTTCTTAGTACTTAGGAGTAGTTAGATGCTTTGGAAATAGAGGGGTTACAAGATCATTCAATGTTTTTGTTATACTTAATGATTTGTTCTTAGGATATATTTACGTAAATTAGTTTTGTATTGAATAGTGCTGAAATAAAAGTTTAGCCTTTTTAAATTTATGGCATGTCATAAGTATCCATCACTTATCAAAACATATATGTCTTGAACTATTCTCATTTAAAATCCCTATGTATTGCTTGCTCACTTTGTTAATGTAACTTGCTAATATCATTCGGGAAATTCATGAAAGAGAACGATAATTAGTCTAAAAATGCTTCAATTGCCCTGAAATCCCGCTCTTGAAGTATTGTTGATACGCAAATAAGGGGTATTTTTTCAATTGAAAGAGGTACTGTAGTAACAATGAAATCGATATCCATATATTGTATGATTCCTTTCAAATCTGCTCCATATACTTCATCTTCAATCTTTAATTTATTACCGAATTGTCTCATTAATGCACTTTTCATATATAATTTCCAACTCGATCCTTGGTCTGTAATCAATAATGCTCGTTTCTGCTCGAGATGTGTTTCTACCTGTTTAGCAATTATACGCATAGTCACTTTTGCGACTTCTTCTTCAGGTATATAGTTGAGGCCAAGTGTTTCTCCCCACTGATTAAATGCTCTCTCTACCAAACAGAATGTTGTATTGTATTTTTCTTTTATGTAAGTTGTTGTACACTTCTTAGGTTGTTTTAGGTTAGATTTAAGTATCAATTTATAAAAGAATCTCCTACAATAATTTATCATTCCATAAATAAATTCATCATCTCTTTTTAATTTTATACCGACTGCTTGCTCTAATAGTTGAATAAGATGAGCGATGGGTAAATAAGAACGTATTTTTCCTTCCCTATAATGCATAAGTTCTTCCTGCTTAGATTTTTCTTCGTTGTTAATTTTATATCTAGCCATTTTGAGTGCAATTATGAAGAGGACTTTCTCTTCAATTGTTTGAAGTATCCCATCTTTATTTGGTGCTTTTCCACTTGTTTCAAATGCTTTTATATAATACAATGACGCAACATTACATTCAATAATCTTTTTATTTAAATTTAATTTATACCCTTGTTTTCTACGTTTCAAAAAAATTGCTATGAAAAAGATTAATTTACGTCTATCACTAATGAAAAGTGTAATATCTAGCTTTTTTTCAATATAGGAAATGTAACTATCAAATACATCTTTGTTATATTCCGTAAATGGCCACTCTTCCCCTACAAATGCTTCTAGATACAGGTCAGAAAACATGAATAATATGTGTACTTCTTCTCCTACAATTCTTAAGGGTCTTTTCGCAAGGAATAAGCCAAATTTTTCTACGCGTGCTGCCACTTTGTTTAATACTTTATTCATTGAAGAAAGTGGTATATATAGTTTGGCAGCAAGAGATGCAATGGTATTGGAATCGTGTTCTAATAATTGTTGAAATGTAAGAAATGTGAGAGAGCGTTTGAAAAAATTAGAAATAATTTTAGTAATGGATTCATCAGGTGCTAAAAAGAGACGGATACCTTGTCCCTTAATTGAACGTATTGTAGATTTTGGCAAAAGTGAATCATTAATAATAGATATATCTTTTCGAATAGTTTTACTTGAATAGCCTAGCTTATGCTCTAGTTCTAATATAGTAAACCATCTGTTCTCTTCACACAATATTTTGAGTATATCAATTTGACGTGTTATATCTCTTTCCATTTTGTACCTCCATAAATTCACAAATAGTAATGTGATTCATCATAATATCGTGAGTTTCATAAATTATTAATTCTATCTGTTAGTAATTATTGAGATTTTATTTAGTTATCTATACTAAGTTGCCATACTTATTGGGGACAATAAAATTCATAATTATTGACAAATAACATTAAACCATGAAATGCGAATATAAACAAGGATTTTAAATATGAATTTAATTTTTTGTTTTCACTATGGTTATAGTGGACAAGTGATATTATTTTATTTAGAATGTCAGAATTTAATTAAAAAGTATCAATTTTGTAAATAAAATGATGGGGCAGGGATACAATGATAAAAAAATGTGTTGTAATAGGAGCATTTGTGATAGTACTTTAGTGATTAAGAAAGATCTGGATATAAAAAATTGAATGTTGGTTAAATCTCCACCTCAGGTCATTATCCTAAAGTACTATGACTTTGCAAGTTTCCAATACTTAACTAAGGCTACTTACGCTTTAGGACCATAAAATAGTTTGGAGTTATTAAATCTAATGACGTCTTAATACGTATTATATTTAATTTTGACATTTAACATTAAGTTGCTTTTTCTCTAAAAAATAATTTAACCTTATATTTTATCCCCTTTACAAAGGGTTATTTTATGCTTTTATTTTTATGGAATTTTTATGTGTTTCAATTTATTCAGAGAGGGAAATTGAAATCATACTAAAAAAGTCAAGCATAAAAACATCCGTTTTGTTAGGAGATTTTTATGCTTTTTGTAAAATTTTTTTCAGTATAAAATAAGTTTGTTAGTTTCTCATAAGAAAATACAAGATCTGTTTGGGATATTTTAATAAATACACTTAGTAATTATGATTTTAAATGAAAGGGATATTAATTTTTATAAATGTTACTAATATCAGTGTTAGTTTCCATATCGATGAAGATACAAAGACAGGCTTGGAACATTTCTTATCAATAAGAGAAAGGAGAAGATGAATTGATTTTTAAAAAATTATTCGGAAATAAAAAACACAATCGCAATCGTTATCAATTAATTGCTCACCAAAAACCGAAATCACCGATTTTTGAACAATATCGTAACATTCGTACAAATATTGAATTTATAGCAGTCGAGAAAAATATTCAGTCATTGTTGATAACGTCCGCAAATCCAAGTGAGGGAAAAACGACGACGGCAGCAAACCTGGCAGTTGTTTTTTCACAACAAGGAAAAAAGGTATTATTAATTGATGCTGATATGAGAAAGCCAACTGTACATATAATGTTTCAAATAGATAATATTTTTGGGTTAACAAATGTGCTAATTCAAAATGAACAGTTGGAAAAATGTATCCAAAAAACAGTAGTTGAGAATTTACATTGTTTATCATGTGGTCCGATTCCACCAAATCCGGTCGATCTATTAGGTTCGAAGGCAATGTGCAAATTACTCGATAGAACGTATAGTATCTATGATTTAGTAATTCTCGATTTACCACCAATATTAGCGGTCACAGATGCACGAATTATGGCAAATCAATGTGACGCTTCTCTTTTCGTTATCCGTAGTGGGGTGACCAAAAGAGAAGATGTAGTAAAAGGTGCAGGATTATTAAAAAAAGCAAATGGGAAATTTTTAGGTGTCGTTTTAAATGATTGTGTATCAGAAAGTTGGAATCATTACTATAAAGCTAATGAATGATAAAAGGAGATCTTTGAAAATATATATAATCATTTGAATATTCCGTATCAATCCGGTTTCATAAAAAGATATTTATATAGTTTATAAAAAATATTGAAGATTTTAGGAGTAAATAAAGTTTCATTAACTTTATTTACTTTTAAAAGGGGTCATCTAGGTATCGAACTAACTAAATGGACTATAGAAATAATAAACATAAAATTCTAATTATAAATTTGAACATGTACGTAAAAATATAAGCAATATAATGACAAAGAGTAAAGAAAGAGGAATTACAATGACAATAGTTATAAATCATGAAAAAGTTCTTGAAGAAAATGCTGAGATTTTAAAAATAATGGGACATCCTAGGCGTTTAAAGATACTTTACGCACTCTATAAATATAAAATGTTAAATGGAACACAAATAAATAAAATCTTAAATCTTCCACAATCGACTGTGTCTCAGCATTTATGTAAAATGAAAGGGAAAATTTTAAAAGGAGATCGAAAAGGCCTAGAAATTTACTACAGTATTAATAATTCAAATGTTGAAAAAATTATTTCGTTATTAATTCCTATGGAATAGATTCTATATTATTACAATATATTTTATTTTAACGTATAGGAGTAAAATGGTGTAATAGTTCTAAAAGAATGTATTTTTATCTTTTTAAGATACTTTAGATGGGTGTTTGAATTAAAATAGTAACTTAAAAAGCATTTAACATCTGTTTATTATTATACATTAATACCATTATAATAATTATGTAATTTTGCATAATTATTATAAATCCACCGAGGGAGTTACAAAACTCATAAATGTTCAAAATCGAATGCATAAAAAATTCGTTTGCTTGGAAGAATGTTAGTATCTTAAACTGTATTCAAATATGATGGATTTACTAGTACGATAACCAATTATAATCATAGTCAATTTATTTTTCCTGTTTACTATAAGTATGATCAATTTATAGTAGACAGGAAAAATGGTTTCTATGGAGAGGGGACTATGGGGAAAATTATAGTCACTTACGATGTAGAACATAAGAAAAAGCTGTAGATTAATTGGGCATGCATCACAGCAGTTGTAAGGGGCTGGGCGAATTACTTTGAAGTTGATAAAGGTATCAAAGGATTAAAAGAAAAACGTGGGAAAGCAAAAGGGCCAGGTCTAGGTAGATAACGAATGAAATCCAAAGGTCCAAGGGTTAAGATTAGATTATGAGAAACGGAAAATGAGATTTATTATCTTTCCATTGTATAGTATGCAATCGAGATCCCATATAGACAAATTTTCATGTTTAGAATATTTAATCCTAAACATAAAAACGCCCAAAATATTGAAATGAAACCCAAAAGCAGGATATGCTGGTATTAATGCTTGTTTCTTTAGCATATGCTTAAAATTTCTTCACAGTATAAATACTTCCTTGGTTTGAGTGAAGATAAATACAATGTACGTTCTTCAAAGAATAAATAAGTAATACCCGTTAACGCCTTTTTATTTTGGGTTGAAGATTGAAATTGACGTTCTAATTGATAAAGGGCTACGACTGGTTCAGCACCATTAATATATTTCTTTTTCTTACGACATACTTTCGAGAGTATATAATATGGTTTCATGCTCTGTAATCCTTTTTTATGATTCACAAACAGTACATTTTTGAAGAGGAGAGGTTACTCTTTGTACCTATATCGTAAATTTATGCCTCAGGCAGATCTTCTTTATTTTCTCTTCTATCTCGTATTTAGGGTATTCTATTATCTGTATTTAATGATAAAATGTGAAATGATTTAATTCTGATACTTTAAATAGTTCTTGTACGGTTAATTTTGTTTTTAAATATTTATTTTCTAATCAAAGCTGCCACAATTTACTTAGCTCTTTTGGCCCTTTTCTATAAGAATATTATTTTCCTACAGGTTGTAAAAAACAATAGGGTTGACCTGTACAATACCGTTTCATCCATGTATTAATTTGGAAAATATCTTTAATTCTGTGTGACTCCATAATGGTACGATTTGAATAACCATTTTATCATCTCAATTACTTTTCATTTTATTTCTTCTGACTAGTGGAATTTTGTCTTCAAACGAAAAACACCCATTAAAATTGCATACTTAGTATACGAGTTTAATGGAGGTGTTTTTCATGTACCACTATTCGGATTTACTTCATAGATAAACGGATTTTTTTCTGTATATCTATGAAGAATCATACCATTATGAAAGAATTCTTTTTGTTTTCCTAATAGGTATTCTATCACACACAAAATTTGGCTTTTTTTGTAGCATTAAAATAAATTTTGATTAAATCAATTGATTATCCATTTATGAATGAACCATAAAAAATACACATTTTAGAATTATTTTTTTAATGAAGAAATAATACTGCTCACTAATTCCTCTGTTATCCATTCATTATTTATATCAATTGTTTCATTTTTGTCTATAGGGTCAATGAATTTTTTGAACTTTGGAAATAAAACAATGGAAGTAATCCAATGTATAGTATGATTTATGGAAATGAAATGAAAAATCCCCTTTTTCTTGCCTTCTATTAATATAGCTTTTAACTGTTCAAAATTACCTATAATATATGGTTTAATATTTTCTAATCGATCACTTTCCTTAATCATCTCCTCGTACACTAATATCCCAATTTCAGGATTTTGTTTTATATGTGTAATAAACACAGTTAAATATTGTCTAAGAGCTTTTATGGGATTAGATTGATTTTCCTCAAGAAAGTTGGGTAACTCATTAGCAAGACCATATTTCTTAAATACCTCATAATAAAGATTTTCTTTTCCATTAAAATAGTAAGAAGCCATGGCAACATTAACTTTTGCTTCTTTTGCAATTTTTTGTATGCTTGTACCTTCATAGCCGTGTTCTCCAAATTTTTTTTTTGCAGCCAGTAAAATATTTTCGATTGCCTGATCCCTTGGCTTTCCCATTCTACACACCTCAAATAATAAATAGTTAGTTTTAATTTCAATAAACAACTTGAATAGGGCACTGTTTTTATAAATTTTAATTATATATTTAAAATATGAATTTAACAACTGATAAAAACTTGATTACTAACAATAGACTGGGCAGGTATTTACAAACGTTAGTAACACCGGGAAATGGCACATTCTTTGTTATAAAATTACCAATATAGCCAATGTTTGTGTTGTATTCTTTCAGAGATTAATTGTGAAAAGTATTTCATAAAAATTAATTTTCAAAACTTTTTTCGGTTAAAATAACATAAATTATAGAGTGGCAGTTATGAAACGAGATGTTAGGGCATCTCATATTTTTATTTTATTAAACTCAGCTAAGCACTATATTATGTTATAACCGTGCTCACTTTTTGGGTTTTTAATAATAAAATTTATAAACTTTTCACTGGACATTTATCATGACAATTGGATGTGTTAAATGTATATATAAATTTGCCTTTTTAAATAAAATTAATGGACAAAATAGATATATATCCTCTGTTTAGAGTGGGTTTAAAATAGGTTGTATATAGAATAATTACTTTATCTATAGTAATCAAAAGTTTAAGTAATTAATAGAAGTAACTAAAAGTATATAAATACAATGATATGAAAGAAAGGAAGAGGATAATATGAAACGATTTATAGGGAAAGCAACCATTCCTACCGTTGCTCTAGCAGCAGTAATAGGATTTTCACCAATCCAAACAGCTAATGCACTAGAATATACTACAAGTACATCGCTTAATATAGATTTAGACGGGATAAATATTGAAGAAGGAAATATAGCAGTAGAAGGATCAGGTTTAGTTCCAGAACATGTGGAAAAGTTTAAAAATGTAGCTAAAGAACGAAATGTTTTTATTTTTGTAAGACCAGTTAACAAATTAGCGACCAGTTTAATTAAAGAGGGAGCAGCCACAAAAGGAATGAATGTTCATGGAAAAAGTTCGGATTGGGGACCCGCTGCAGGTTATATTCCGTTTGACCAAAATTTGTCTAAAAAACATGAAAATAAAGTTGCTGTTGAAAAAGGTAATGCTGACAATAGAGAATCTTTACAAGAACATAAGAATGAAATAAGTAAGGTGAAGTTAAAATTAGATGATAATCGCATTGCTGACTTGGAAAAAGCAGGCTTAATAAGCATTAGAGAAAAAATTTCTGATAATGGAAAAGATTACAATATCATAAAGACAGAAAATTGGATATATGATTTTAGGATAGATAGATTAAGTCATGAAGTACAATATAAAACCAAAAACGGAAAACATACAATTTTAGGAGAAAAGTTTGGGTGGAAAGATTTAGAGGTGATGGCTAAGATAGTTAATGGAATTAATAAGCCTTTAACAGCAGATTACGATCTTTTTGCATTATCACCTACATTAACAGAAATTAAAAAGTATATACCTACTCAAGAATGGGAACAAGCTGTAATTGATAAGAAACCACTAGATAAGCTAAAAAATATCACTAATTTATTAATTAAGTATGGATTAAAAAGGGAGTCTTTCGACGGGATGGGGCAAATGCCTAATTGGCAAGTAGATCTCATTGATGCTTTAAATAAAGCTGCTAGAGATTCAGGTTATGAGGGTGGAACCGTAGTTAATCATGCTACTGAACAAGATAATGAGAGATTCCCTGAACAGGATAATGAAATTTTCATTATTACACCTAATGGAAAATTAATCCTTACAAAAAGTTGGAAAGACACAAGGAAATTTATAGAAAATAACATTGTTAGAAATGGATATTTTTTCTATTTTAATAGAATTTATAATAAAATCGCTCCAGGAAATCAAAAACAAATAGAATGGACTGATCCAACCAGAAAGTAATAACTAATACAAATAAATTGGGATAATATAGGGTTTACAGTAGCGGGTACACCTCATAATATAATTAGGGAAGTCGAATTAAGAATAAATACCTATATTTAGTTGTATGTCAAAAGAATGAAATTTTAATTCAGGCTTTGTTTTTTGACATACAACTATCTGTACTCGATAAAATAAAGAAAGTATAGGTTATTATTAGCATCTAATTCTAAAGAAAAAGGAATAAGCCGATAGGATAAAGTATTCGTTAATAATAGAGGATATATTTAATGTTTTCTTTAAGGGACCAGACATGGTTAATGAGGAAATTTAAGATAAGTAAGGCTAAGAGTTACATAATGCTCGTTTAGAATTGAATTACTCACCACTTAACATCCTTAGGGACTTTTTGAAGTGGGAGATTCCTGCGAACACCGATGTATCCACCGGTTCTCTTAGCAAGCTCTGCTCGTAGTCCCTACGTTGAAAAGATAAGTATCTTGTACGTTGACTCACCACGCTTCCTACTTTAGCTTGGTTTTCGCAACTTCAGCAAACGTGGGTCGAAAGAACGTTGAAGATTTTACGGTTGCAACGTTTTTCTGCAACCAACCTCATATCTTCAGTTTTCAAAGAGCAATCTGTACAAGTATATGGTAGCAAACATGTTGGCTTATGCCAACTGGCATTCATCTCCCACCTAAAATTGGTGTGTTCACACCTTCACACTTTTGAGGAAGGAGTCTTCTGTCGGAAAACGATAAATTCGTCCCCAATGTTTTTTATTTTTGGATTTATATACCTAATTTCAAGGTTGCCATACTAATTTATGGTATTATATCTGTTGAAATAGATGAGGGATTTAAATAGTAATTTATTAAGTATGTTCCAAGTTGATTCAAATGGAATAAGAAGTGATAGGAGTAAAACCTAATGATTCTTGAAATTTTTATATATATAGCTTTATAAATATATTTCAAAAAATAATTGCACAAAGTGTTGATTTTGTGCAATTATTAGTATTTTTTATTCAAATTGTCTTCTTTCCAAGCGATCAACAGCCTCACGTTTCTTCTCATTATTAATATTTGTATAGATACTAGTAACTTCTACAGAAGTGTGACCAAGTTGATCTCGAAGCAATACAAGATCCTTGTTTTCTTTATAATGGTTTGTTGCATATGTGTGTCGTAGTTTATGAGGGCTACGTTTCTCATCAAATGCACTTGAATATTTGTCACATAACTTCTGTATAGCTCTAACAGTTAACTGTGTATATTTCCCTTTATAATTTGTTACGAAGAGTAAGTCTTCATCTTGAGGGCAGTTATATTTACTAGGACGAACCTTAATGTATTCTTGAACATCATCTAAGCATGAGCGGGTGGCTAATATGGAAGATCTTTTATTACCTTTACGAGTCACTTTAACGGTTCCCTGACGGAAATTTATACTAGAGATAGTAAGACTAGCTACCTCAGAAACTCGAAGTCCAGTACCTAAAATAAGGCTTATAATAGCTATGTCTCTTTCTCTATCACGTTGGAAAAAACTATACTTTTTTGGTGATATATCTTTCAACATTTCACCATAATCATTTGCTAGAAATTGAAGAAAAGCTACATCATCTTTTTCATTAAATATCATGTTTGCAACGTCATCTGCTCTTGCTGCTGCATCTACTTTCTCCTTATGCAGTTCAATTTTCTCCATAACATTACGTGAGATGTAATTTTCTCCTTTTTCATTTTCTGTATTCCGAGCTAAATACTTAAATAGTGATTTTAAAGCAGAGAAAGTTCTGTTTATGGCTCTTGTCTCAATACTTTCTCCCTGGAGATATCTTTGAAAAGTTCTAGCTTCATTTAATGGTAAATTTTCTAGTGCTGTAATTGGTACATCACATATATTAGTGACCACCTTACCGTTTTCAACGGCTAATCGATTACTTATAAGCCATTTTAGAAACTTTTCAAATTCAGTAATGTAAGCATACAATGTAGCAGGGGAGAGGGCTGTTTTCATTTCTGCATACTCTATGATATACCAGGGCATTTTACTTTTATGTTTATCTATTAGTATTTTAAACTTTTCTTTTTCTTGGTTACTCATGTTGTACACCTCAAATCAAATAATGTAAATTAATTTTTAAACCAATACTTAAACCGATATTTAAACTAACCATTCGAATTTTTGAGCTAGAATACGATTTTAATATATAGCTTGATTATATATGGATACCATACTAGTTTTTGAAAAAGAAGAGAGGTATCAATATATGATTGATACCTCTACTATACTCAATTCTATGAAATCCATCAAACTGTTCGTTAAATACATTTTTAACGAATAGTTTAAATTCAATTAATAGATTAATGAAAACTTAATCTAACTTATCATCAATCTTAACGCCATTATCATGAATTAGCTTTAGAAGGGCATATCGAATTATTCTTTCTAAACCTGTAAAAGTAAGAGTGTTATTTAAAGCTTTCTCAGCATTTTTAGTAGGGTGGTTAATCTCACCTATAACAACTTCATTTTGTAAACTTTTAATAGGTTTTATACGTTCTCCAAATTCAAGTCCGGTATGTACATATAAACTTCTTAAGTCATATGAAAACTTTATATTTTGTTCTACTGTATCTTTAGTTATTTTTCCTTTATCTTGAATTACTTCGGTATTTTCATAAAAATTATCATTTAATAGTTCTATTAATGAATAGTAGAATTTTCTTTTCACTTGAAAAAGTCTATTCTTTAAATCTCGTACTATTCGATCTCCTTTTTCTAAGGTAAGAATCCTTTCGAAATTTGCAAGTAAATTAGCATCGTAAAGTTGATCTTCAGTGTATTGTTCTTCATTAAAATTAGAAATAATTTCTCCACATGTAATTAAGTCTAAAAAGGCAAGTTCCGGCTCTGTTGGATAAATGCTTAAAGCCCTATTATAGAACTTGCCGGCAGCCATAATCATTTGACGAAAACCATCTGATAATTCATTTTCTAAAAGCATTGGCTCAATTAATTTAAAACAACTTAAATCTAATGGAATTAATAAATCTTTTCTTGGTTGATAGTTGTATTGAGGTTGATAAAAGTATTCGTTTGGTGCTAATGCAATATTTGGTGTTCTATGAATACCATAAGATTCTAACATTCCATGATTTTTAAATTCTTTTCCATATAATAATGATAAAATTGTACAAAAGAAATCACCATATACAGATAGGTCTTTTCTAATCATAGAACCATCATGAGCATAACGGAAAGTTACTACAAGAAAAGTTCTAGAATTAGGATTCTCTACGGTATCAAATAATAAATTTTTGCTTGAAAAAGATAAATCTATAGCAGTATCCTCAGACATGTAGCTTCCTACAAATCTTGCTGGGGTAGAAATCATAACTTTATGTATCTCTTGATTAGGCTTAAGCATAAAAACCTCCAGATTTCTTATTTATTCTATATTAATATTATAACATCTTTTTATTTATTTAAGTGTTCGTTAAATGTGAATTTAACGAACACTTGGATGATGAAGACGTTCCCCCCCTCCTATTGTTGTTTGTACAAGGACATGAAAATGGATACTTTTTAGACAAGAAAGTGGATACTTCTGTTTTTATTATTGTTTTTGGACAAGAAAACAAGTATTAAACGAATCTTCTTTATTGGTAATTAGATATTTTACGTTATTAATTAGTATCCAGTTTCATTTCCTTCTGCATAAAAACATGTTTTACGATAAAGAAAAAGAATCCATTTTGAAAAAAGATGAACAGCTCCCTGTCAAGTAGACAGTGGAAATAATAAAAAACACTTTAAGCGGCTTGAACCCTGTATTCTAATGGGCTTAAGCCGTTTAATTTTTCTTGGTAACGTTCATTATTGTAAAACTGGATATAATTATCTATCGCTTGTTGTAACGCTTCAAATGTCTCATACTTATGTAGGTAATACTTTTCACACTTCAACGTCCCCCAAAACGATTCCATTGGTCCATTATCTATACATTTTCCTACACGTGACATGCTATGAATCATTTTTGCCTTTTCTATCTTTCTCTTAAACCCATGTGACGTATATTGATACCCTCGATCACTATGAATCAATGGATGTTCATTCTCTTTTAATATAGTGATAGCTTGATCCAATGTTTGAAATACCAATTTATTATTGTTTGAATGTCCCAATACATAACTAATAATAGACCCATCATAAAGATCTAAAATGGCGCTTAAATACGTTTTCCTTCCGTTTCCTAATTTGAACTCCGTGACATCTGTTACCCATTTTTCATTGGGTTTGCTTGCAGTAAATTCACGATTTAGTCGGTTTTCAGCGACATATTGCGCAGTTGAGGGAACATAGCGCTTTCTTTTCCGACGAATCACGGACTGTAATCCAGCAATGTGCATTAAGCGATAAATGCGTTTGTGATTAAACTTTTTATGATACATTCTATTAATATTTAATTTCATTCTTCGGTACCCATAAATGCCTTCTACTCGTGCATAAATAGCTTGAATATCCAGAAGAATTGCTTCATTCTCTAATTCTCTAGCTGTTGGCGTACGCTGTAGCCATTTATAATAAGCAGCACGAGATACACCGGCAATTTCACATAAAAGGATTACTGCCAAATTTTCATTCGCATGTAAATCTTGAATCGCTCTATATTTATTTTGTAGACGAACGCTTGTTAACGACGCCTCCTTTCGAGTTCTTCTAACTTTTTTTAAAAAGCATTTTCTGCACGTAATCGTTCATTTTCTCGTTCTAAACGTTTCATTTCCAGTTTAAACTTTTCTTCAGCTGTTAATTCATATTCTTCTTTCTTTCGACCGCGTTTATCTTGTAGTGCTTCTTCACCATTCACTTCATACCTCTTTTTCCAATCTCTAATCGTCCCAGGATCAACAGAAAACTTTGCCGTAATGTCAGCTATTGAATGATGACCATCTTTATAAAGAGCTAAAATCGCCAATTTTTCAGCTTTAGAATATTTCATTCTAGCCATAAAAAATACTCCCCTTAGATAACAGATTTTTATTTTTTATCTGTCTACCTAATAGGGAGCATATCAAGATTAATCAAAATAGATTCTCGTGTTAGTCATATAAAATTATTTTTTATACAAGGGTTTAATCTAAGACTCCCAAAAAACGTCTTAAATCAATATTTCATTAAATTTAACGAAGGTTTTTAATTTAAACTTCATTTTAAAGCTATAACTATATTTGTGGCCACCCTTATAGTACTATTCTATTGTAATGCTCCAATCTCCATCTGCTTTTACTCCAAAACTATACATCCCTGAATCTTTGAAAACGTGAGAAGAAGAACCTTCATAAGAACCAATTTTATTCACTAATAAATTCTGATCATTCACTTTAATAATAAAGTTTCTTGAACCTGTATGCTTTAACTTAACAATATGATTTCCGCTTGGGATATTAATGAATACTACATCATCACCATGCCCGTTAATTGTCCCTGGAACCGATTCTGATACAAGTGGTGTTTCTTGCGTTATTGCTACATTCCAATCGCCACTCGATTTCACTTCTAAATAATATTCTCCACTAGCCGGAATTGTAGTTGATACTTTTCCTTTATAGCTACCAATTGTATTTACTAACAATCCAGCGTCATTGCCACTAGCATTTTTTAAATGTACAATAAAGTTTCTTGAACCTGTATTATTAAAATCAAAAAATGCCAAACCTGACTTTAGATTGACTTTATTTGTGACAGAATCCCCAGATCCTTCTAATTTTTGTTTATTATTTTCGTATGCTTCTTTTAGTTTTTTATCAGCTTCTTCTTTAGCAATTCTTTTTTCTTCGTTCATTCTATTTTCTTCTTCTTTAATGAAATTTCCTAAAGAAGCTTCGTCAGTTAATGTTTCTATTTTAGTAACTTCTTTTGCATTTAATACCACTACTACAATTTGCCCATCTTTAGTATCAAATGAGTATAATCCGGCTGGATTGTAATTGTTATAGTTTCGAACTTTTATCTTACTGTCTTCTTTTTTTTCTTCAAATTCCTTTATACTCATCCCGATAGTAAACATTGATTTAATTTCTTCCGTACTATACTGTTTGTGAGTAGGTTCTCTAGATTCTTCTTTTGTATCTACTTTCCCCACATCTACAGCAGGTTTCTTTTGACTTGTAACATTTCCATCGCTACTTTCAACACTTGTACTATATGGAATTACATTGTCTAGTATGGTATACGTGGTAAATGCAATAAGAACCACAATGAAAGTTTTTAATTTTCCCGACTGTTTTTTTACAAATTGTATAATTAGTTTTACTGTAGCGCATGCTCCAATAATAAACGTTATTGCGGCAAATCCACCTCTTACTCCAACAGAAAATCCAGATACAATTAAAGCAAGACCGAATGGTATAGCAGCAATTTTAAGCCATATGATAGCTGGTTTTTTTCTTATTTTCTGTATTAGTGAGTATACTAATAAACCGATTGAAGCAAATACTAAAATTGTTATTAAAATGTCCATACTATTAAATTCTCTCCCTACAATAATTAACTTAGTAAATATTAATACTCCAGTTATTATAATAACCTTATATACTGTAATAAGGAAGTGGTGATATTTTTTTATGAAATACAAATAGGAATTCTATTTAGATAACTATATTTTTAACAATAAAAGAAATAACTGTACAAGAACATGAAAATTGATACTTTTTAGACAAGAAAGTAGATCCTTCATGATTGTCTTTTGTTACTTATGTAGAATTAAATTTTAGTTGAACTTCACATTTAATTAGGTTTTTCTGAGAAATAAAAAAGAGAGCATGGCTCTCTTTTTATACTATTTACTATTTAGTAATCCATTTTAGAATTCATTGATACTTTCGGATCAACTTCCTTTTCTTTCGGGATTCCGCAAGCTCCTACTCCTATTGATAAGGCTAGGGTAAAAGCGATAGTTTTCTTGTTGAGTTTCATTGTGATTTTCTCCTTAGATAGTCAATTTTTAAAGGTAATAATACCATTATATTATGAATAAGCAATAAAGATAAATACATATCGTGCCTTCTGGAACCACACCTGCAGGTACATAATACATAACTATTACTACATTTCCGCTCATGAATATGCTGTACTCTTCAAGCAAAGATAAAAGCCCTCCTAATTAAAGAAGGGCTTTTATCTTTCATATAAGTGAATCCGATTTTATGATTTTAAAAATGAACGTCGTCTGTTATACCCCTATAACGCTGACATTATTATTATACTAATGTATATAATGGAAATCAATATTATAGTAATTAGTAGATTCCCCCTGCTGCCCTTCTTTTTAATAACAACAATATCATTAAAACTATATCTAAATATATATAGTTTTAATGTTTTAATTATTATATACTTATACAAGTGATTTAGCTCTTTCTAAAAGTTGAAATTATGTTATATATAAGGAGTGGTTTGAATGAAAAACAAATTTATGCGTATGATCATGTTAATGGCGGTAATGACATTATCAATTTCAGCACTTGCAGCATGTGGAGATAATCGTGATCCTGAAGAAGTTGCTACAGCTTATTTTGAAGATGCAAAAGATGGAAATGCAAAAGACTTTGGAGAGTTATTTACTCCAGAAGCAAAAAAAATAGTTGGTTTTATTGGCGGAAATGCAGAATTAATGAAATCAATTAATGAAGATCTTAAAAGCTATAAGATTAGAAAAGTTGAAGAGAAAAACGAAATTGCTACAGTAACTGTTGATGCTGTGTATAAAAAAGATTCTAAAAACGATTATAAAAAAGTAATCGTAATTGAATTAGAGAAAACTGACGAAGGTTGGAAAATTAGTAAATCATAAAAAAACGGTCTAGAATTCTAGGCCGTTTTTTTAGTACTCTCAATCTTCTTCACCTTCGAAATCACGTAGACTAGCAAGCAATTCTGTAAATGTTGAGCAAACAGGATATATTGCTTCCTCTATGTTTTCCTCCTCATGCTCCCAAAATACTACTGTTGGTGATTCAGGATTGCTACGGTAATCAAAACACAGATGATTCCCAAATGAATCCTTACCAAAGGGATATACTTTATTTGCTAATCTATCTTTTATATCATCATAAACTTGAATAATTGAATTTCTACTTTCTAAATCAAAAGTTAAAAGCTTACTAAATACATTCTCATCCTGTCCGGGTACATCAAATATTTTTGGTCTTGGATAACCACTATCATATTTTTTTACACATTCTACAAAATCCATAGGGAGCTTAATATTGAAATATTGTTCTACTTTCTGAATGTTTTCATCTGTAATTTCTTTTTTATTTACTCCAATCCAAGTAACGTTGCTCATATATACTCCTCCTTACTTATCGCTGTCTTTTCCCCAAATTTTATATCCACCAGTGTGACCGGTTTTCCTATGTGTTTCATAGTCAACAAGTTGCATTCGTCCTGCTTCTTGATGATGATGCCATGTATAATTTTCTGGTACCTCGCCTAGCTTAAATAACTCTATTTCTTCTTCTGTGAATTTTGCAGCTAACTTAGGGTCCTTCATTATTTGTTCGTATAATGCTTTACTACATATTCTATCATGTGTTGGTCTAGATTTTTTAAAATCAGCTTCTTTTAATTTAACTTCAGAAACAGCTTTAAAAATAGGAAAACCATCTAAATCATATCGAATGCCTGTAACAGGATGTTTGTCCCCCGCTAACTCACCCATTCTTAACCTTATTGTTTTTGGGCCATTTGGACCTTCATAAGTATATGGAGCTGCTTTCCGCAAATACTTTTGAATACTTCCGACTCCCGCATATGAAAGATGATTTCCAGCTTTGAATTCATAGTTGTTTAATATATGTAATGCATTTCTGTATGCCGGAGAATTAATTACAAGTGATTTTCCTTTAGTAAAACCTGTAATAGCAGCTACCTTTCCAACTTGTCCTGCTTTACTAAGACCCTTATCACCCAGAAACCCAAGTCCTAACGTTGCTATACCATAAGCTACATAATGCTCTCTACTTTCCATATCTCCATGCCAAAGATTGTTTACAAATGAATCTGAAAGAGCATTCAATGCAGCAGGAATAGTTTCCTCATAGTTTACAATCGCATCTCGCATATTCAGCCAGGTTTCCTTATCACCTAAGGATATTAGTCCCTCCCAAGCATCCACTGCACCATCTACAAAACCAGTAGAAATACCAGTCCATGCAGCATTTAAATCCTTTTTATTGAAAAATGAATCTTCTGATTTTGGAGGGAGTTTTCCACACATGGCACCTTCTTGAATATCAGAATCAACTAAATTTCCGCCATACAATTCATCTGCTTCTCGGAATTTAACAGCTGCACGTTCTAATTCTACTGCAATTTTATCTAATTCTTGCAAAATGTTAAACATCATTGGCTTTGCTTCATTAAACATCTGATAGAAACGATCACTGCTTGCTCCGCTCCACTGAGAAGCTATATATTCAGTTTGAGAGTATAAATCACTATGTATATATTCTAATGATGATCTCGTATTTCTTACGGTTTTAGCAGCTTGTTCTAATTGTTCCGGTGTTACCTTAATTTGTGTGCTCATTCCATCCCTTCTTTGCATATATATTATGAAAATTATAACATATCATTATTTCATTAATGGTTATCATTTGAAAATATCCGTTCCTAAAACAAGATTAGTTGATTCTTATAGCGAGCAATTTGCACAAAGATATCGATAAATTGATTGCAGTAAAATATATAAAAGACTATCTATCAAGTGGGTTTGAAAAAAGATGAACCGTTTATAAAAAAGTTGCACCTTTTTGCACCTTTGGATATGCTTTATCTGAAGGGGGTTCCTATGGTAAAAGTAATATAAGGTTATACGAACGGGCCATTTTGTTGAACTATTAAGAGGAAACAAGTAATTGCGTACGTCGTACAAAGGGGTGCTGGGGTGAATGTAATTGCGTGGTTAATCGTTGCATGTGAAATAGGGTTTTGGGTTGTTATCACTTTAGGTCTATTCACACGATATATCCTTAAAAGAAATAAATTAGGAATGTTTTTCCTAGCCTTGACACCTGTCATTGATTTAATTTTATTGGTTGCTACGGGGGTAGACTTGTATCGTGGTGCGACTGCTACCAAAGTGCATGCAATTGCTGCTGTGTATATTGGAATCTCTATCGCATACGGTAGAAGTATGATTGAATGGGCTGATATACGCTTTCAATATTATGTGATGAAACAAGGATCGAAACCAGTTAAAAGATTTGGCATCGATTATGCGAAACACTACTTTAAAAGTTGGGGCCAACATGTGCTTGCCTTTCTAATAGGTGCTGGCAGTTTACTCGTCCTAATCTATTTAATTAACGATTTTTCCCGGACAGAAGTGTTGGTTGGGTTTCTAAAATTATGGACACTTGTGTTAGGTATTGATTTTGTGATTGCCATAAGCAATTTTATTTGGCCAAAAAGGGCAAAGGGGTAACAATTTAAAATACAGCAAACGGGCGCAATTGTTTAAGATCATCGGTAGAAAATGATCAAACTTTATTCCAAACCAACATTAGTCCTCATATTCCCAAACGTTGACCAAAAAATAAAAATATGGTATGTTTACTGTAGATTAGATATATATTGAATGCATATTCAGTATATATAAAGTATAGTACTTAACTGAATTGCATAAACTAAAAAAGACGAGATGCTGTCAACATCCCGTCTCATAACTGCTACTGTCAAGGTGGCTGTTATTATGCATTATCTTTTTCTTTTAGACCCACGCTTGTACTTTGGTCGGTGAAGCGCGGGTTTTTTGTTGTCTTTTTTTTCGAATTGCTTTTTCAGTGCGTATGCTGAAACCTCACGCACAATTGCTCTTGCAATTTCTTTTAAAAGTTCAAACAAAAATTCCATGTTATATCACCCCCTTTCCTTCCAAATGGAAAGAAGGGATAATAACAAGCCCACCTTCACACGATATACAGTTATACTTCTATTTTACCATACTTCAACACTCTAAAATAGAAAATCTGTCCAATTTTAGTCTGTATATAATCTTTTAGTTGAGAAGTTTTATAAGATTTTAGTTTACCATAATCTAAATATGTATACTATATTTCTTGGATTTTTCATAATTGACCTTAGTTTCATATGCTATTTTTTGAGAATATAAATTTTAAATAAAACGCCCTTGTAATTATTCATTGCCATTTCCTCTATTTTCTAATTTATATATATTAACCCTTTTTTTGTAATTACAGTGATTTTTTGAGGAATGCACCCGAAAAACGACCCCTCAAAATCGTCTGTAATCGTTTTTCGATCATTAGATAATGCAATTACACTCGAAAGTTAAAAGGTTGCTTAAAAATAAAAATAGACCCCTTATAACGTTTTTTATTTTTTGGGGTCTATTTTCTCTGGAATTTCTATTCTTCTATGTCTTCTTTTACTTCTGCGGTTAAAATGTCTTCAGCAAACTTCTTGTAGCCATTATACCCTTTCATTTCAGCCTTTTTCTTTATTGCTTCCAATACCTTTTCATCAAGGTATAGACTTAAATGCTGCTTTTTTTCTTTCGACTCCTCTTTTGATCTATTTTCAATTCTTTCTTTGAAAATTTCCAAATCGGATTTTAAGTATAATCGTTCAGTAGATTTCCCTTTAGCAATCTCTTTAAAGGGCAATATCCCATCTTTTGCTGCATTATGAACGTATGTCTTAGATTTGTTTAGAAATTCAGCAGCTTCTTTTAATGTTAAACAATCTTTGTATAATTCCTCTAGCTTTTTTACATCCTCTTTTTCAAAGCAATATCCCCCATCTGCTTTCCAGGTATCTAGATTGATAGGTTCGATGTGTTTATACTTAATTAAATAACCTAATTGATTTTTTGTTAAACCTACCCGATCGCATACCTCTTCTAAAGATAAATAGCTCATATCTCACCTCATCCGAAACTTTCATTCTAGCTGTTCTTTAAATTTTCTTAGTTGATACTTTGTTAAACCTGTTTCTTTTACTACATCTTTGATTGAGTACTCCTTATACTGCAGATATTTAAATGGATTTTCCATATAACGTTCTCGTACCTTATTAAATGTACTCTTTTTCGACAAAGAATTCAATTGATCTCCTTTCTCTCGGATGGAATCGAAAATGGGACACCCTTTACAATGTTTGTAGTTTCTTTGTTTTGCCTGTTCTTGCTCATCTGTACAATTCACTGATAGATTGTTCAGAGGGCAAATTGAACAATGTGTATCTTCTAAATTATGGATTTCTTGTAAAATTTTTCGACGAAGATGAGTCAAAAAAATCTCCTCCTACCGCATTTGGATTGAAATGTACAAAAAAACGAGTTTAACATTTCCATTATATATCGTCTAAACAGAAACGTTAAATTTTAAGGTAAAAATATTATTTTAATCATTTAAGTTTATACCACGGTAAATAATCTGTTTATTGTGGTATAATTAGAATCGTAAAAAATTATATAAAAACATTTGTTTAATATTTCATTCTATAAAAGGTTGTGTTTAAATTTGAATATTATAAATTACGAACATAATAACCAAATTGTAAAATCAAAATCAGATTTTTTTGATAGCAGTCATTTTGAAAAAATTATGGGTTTGGGTATCCGTAATATTGACTACTCCCAATTAAGTGAAGAATCATTAGTTTATTTATTTTTACACGATGAGCCTTCTTTAACGAAAAAAAGAAGTGAGCGAACAAAACAACAGTATCTTCACGATCTTTCTCATTTTCTTCGTTACATAAAAGAAACAATCGGAACCATTCAGGAGTTATCCCATAATGATATGGAAATCTATTTCTATGAATTAAGTAAGAAATATGCTGCCACTACATTACGTAAAAAGAAAACAATAGTTCAGCAGTTTTTAAAATATGTGTACGATAACAACGGACTCTCAGACAACTTTAGTAGTCGCCTTAAAAAAGTATCCGTAAAAAAAGAAGAGCTGGTCAATCGTGACCTTTATCCAGAAGAAGTTAACCAGATCTTAGATGAACTAAAAAAATCCAACTATTTTGTTTACACTGCATTTTTCCTGTTAACTACAACAGGACTACGAATTGAAGAAATCGCAACTGCTAAATGGGCAGATTTGGTCTTTCATTCATCTTTAAATGCCTATCTACTTCGTGTAGTTGGTAAAGGGAATAAAAGTAGGGAAGTTCGCATCTTTGAAGATACATTGGATGCTTTATGCCATGTTCGAAGTTTACGTAAACAAACAACAGAACTAGACACATCGAGTACTTCTGCTTTTCTCCCTAAAGCTGATGGATCAAATTATCGAGCGGACTATCTCTCTTCTCTTGTGGCCAAAAAAATAGAAGAAATAAATTTAGATTTTCTGCGTTACCGACAGGATAGAATCACTCCTCACACTTGTAGGCATTTCATGGCTAATTACTTAATGGAAAAGGGTATTGAACTAAAAAAAATAAGGGACTATTTAGGGCATGAATCTATCATGACTACAGAACGTTATTTAAGAGAGCGTACAAGACGTCAAAACTTGGCCACAATAGATATAGGAAATTCATTATTTTAGTTAGTATATATAATAGGAAGAAACTCGATTTAATGTTTCGATTTCTTCCTGTTTTTTTTGCTCATAGAACTCTAAATATTTCTCTATCATCATAACATTTAAACTAATTATTACAAAGAAAATTTAATTATGACTTATTATTAGTCATCAGGACACAATTTACCTTTTCTGTTTTACACTAACTTTATAAATCAGAAAGGAAAAGGTGATGATATGTCCCATCTAAGCAAACGACTTGCTGAATTGAGAAAAAAACAAGGATATACACAATCCGATATATCACATCGCCTAAACATTGCCCGCACTACTTATGCAAATTGGGAATATGGGAAAGCTGATCCTGATGCAGATTCCATCATAAATCTTGCTGAAATACATAATGTCTCCATAGATGAACTATTTGGGCGAAATGCACCCCTGGAAAGTAAATTAGAATTAATTAAAGTAGCAATATCTGATCTGCCTCCACAAAAACAGCAAGAAGTGTTAGAGGTTCTTATTGATTACACCTATTTCATAAAAAAGCATTTTGCCAAATGAATGTAAAATTATTTTTCAGTAAATTTTATATGATACGTGAGTTAAATGCACTTGTGTAGTATTAACCTGTAAAAGGGCCTACACATTTTCAATGCCCCGCCCTCGCGGAATAATCTTTGGAAACCTTTGTGTTATCAGTAGATTTGATAACACAAAGGTTTTTGCAACTTTACTAACAATATAGTTTAAAATTTTGATTTCGTATTAGCTATCAGTTTGTGAATGTTTCACAAACTTTTCTTGTATTTCGAATTTGATATTTAGGAAATATCCCTAAAAACAACAAATGCGATTGCCTCCTATGAGACAATCGCATTCTAATTATTTAAAGGTTAACCCATTCCACTTCCAGGGTCACCCATTCTAGCTAATAATTGTTCTGAATCTTTTTTTACTAAATTGTTTGGTTGCTCTTTACTACCAACAACAGTGTAAACAATTCCTGCTGTTAAAACAATACTTGTTACTACAAATAATAATTTCTTCATATAGCACCACCCTCGTACATTATACCATTTTTATTAAATTCTACCACTATTTTTTTAGGGAATCTACAATAGAACCTATTACCAGCACACTCTAGTAACACAATCGACTTTTCAATTAATGAAATATCATTCTTTGCTATTCCTAAATAACAATATTGCATCGGAGTTAGCATCCCATTTTTCTTTTCTAAATCACTCAGGATCTTAACTGCATTTTTGTAATTCCCCTTAATGATTTCTAAAAAAGACTTTTCTGCAGAATGATAAATAACTATATTCTCTAATTCTTGCTTATTTACTAACTTAATGAAAGCATATGTGTTAAGAATTGATAGCTTTCTATGCTTTTCCCTTTCAAAATTACATGCTCCCAACTGCTTCAGTGCCTTTTTCATATACCAAGATGCACTATCATAGCAATCGAAAGTATATGACTCTGCTATATATGCAAGTGCGGATGCCCTTAAAAGATGGAAACAATCTTTAGAGTCATCTATTGCTAAAATCTCCTGACACAAACTCCTACACATTTCAAGATTATCTTGTACTAAATAGGCATATGCTAACCCTTCTTTAATCCTACCTAGATAAGATGACCTAATAAAACTGTCAGTAATTGCATCTACATCTGGAAGTAACATTTCAGCATATTTGAACAGAGAATTATAGTTTTCTAAATCATACATAGTGTAGTAAGTTAATATACCACATAAGACCTTCATCTCGTTTGTCTTAATTATCTTACTACCTTTATGATCTTCAAGCTTAGATAATAATTCCTGCTTTTTAATTGTCCCATTACTTCTAAGTAATACCAATTCATATACATAAGCCCATTCCCTATTCATTGCAAGTGAAGACTTTCTTTCCTGTTCTACTAATAGCTTAAGAAGTGATAAATCACCTTTTGCATTGGCGTATTCCATAGCAATTCTTAAGTTCTTCTTGCTTGTTGTGACAGAACAGAAGGTGTGTAACATCTTTCGTTGTTTATTAATATCACCCGCATACAATAGCTTCAATAATTTAATTATATTCCAAAATCCAAATTGATTTTTCCCTGTTAAATTCTTCGAAAGCGTTCCTGAAGAAATTCCAATTATTTTAGCGATATCCTCTTGATTTTTCCTTTGGAAATCAATCTCATCAATAATTTTACTCAAGAATTTGTTTAATGTTTGTTCTGAAATTTTATCTTCTCTCTTAAGTGTTTCATTCATAATATTTTCCCTTCTAAAAAAACAAGAATTCCTCAATATCCCTCAGTATATTTATAAAACCCAATATCATTATATCTGATTCTAATATAAGCGTATCAAAAAAAATGTCGTTTTTTGTCGATACAAAAAGATAATTAAATATGTAATTATGCATAATTGTAAGGCAATGCAAACGAAAAGGACTCGAATAAATCGAATCCTTTTTTCTCTATTTCTTAACTTCAGCCCATTTATAGTTAAATTCTCCACCAAAATCATTTGTCACAATACCTTTTATAGAAGAACGCTGTAAATATGATCTACCTTGCTGAAATAAAGGCGCTACCGCTCCGTCTTCTAATAATATTTTCTCTGCTTGTTTCATTGTCTCCCAACGAGCATTTTCATCACCAGCTAAGTCTGTTTTCACTTGATGAATTAGTTCATCATATGTCTTATTTGAATGCTTATCAAAGTTATAGCTACTATCTGTCGTGAACAAATCTAAAAATGTAATCGGATCAGGAATATCAGGCCCCCATACATCAATACCTAAATCATAATCACTATTCAGCAGCAACTGAATTTGCTGTTTGCGTGGCTGTGGTTTAACATGGACCGTTAATCCCTCTAAATTCTTTTCTAGTTCACCTTTGAAATACTCCGCATTTTTCTTGGCTATTGCATTATCACTTGTTAGCATTTCTAATGTTATCTGTTCTTTTTTTAGTTCTTGCCTTGCTTTTTTCCAGCTCTCTTTCGCTGCATTTACATCATCTTTTACTAAATCCCCATTTTCTTTTCGGAAGTCTTTTCCGTCAGATCCTTTAGCAAAATTAGCTGGTATAAAACCAACTGCAGGAAGTGAACCATTGTTTAACACTGTATCTACAAAAGCTTTCTTATTCATTGCTTGACTAATTGCCAAACGAGCATGTTTATTTTTTAGTACCTCATTTTTTTGATTCATACGTAAAAACTGCATAGTTACTTCAGGTCGCTCTTTGAAATCAGAACTATTTCTATATTTATCTACAAACTCACCTGTTAGTCCTACACGGTCAATTTGACCTGACTCATATAAATTTATCTCTGTTGATTTATCTTTAACAATATCAAAGTTAATTTTGTCTAATTTTACAGCTTTAGCATCCCAATAATTCGGATTCTTTTTCAACTGAAAACCTTGTTCATGCTTCCAATTATCCAGAGTAAACGCTCCGTTATAAACCAATTGATTTGCTTCTAAGCCATACTGCTTTCCTTGTGATTCAAAATATTTCTCGTTAATAGGTAAAAATGTTGCAAACGTTGTCAAATCAATGAAATAAGGGACAGGCTGCTCTAATTGCACCTCAAATGTTATATCATCAATTGCTTTTACCCCTAGCTGATCTACAGGTAGCTCTTTACTATTAATTCGCTTTGCATTTTTTATATCAAAGAATAGAAATGCATATTCCGAGGCTGTATTAGGGTTCACAGCACGTTTCCAAGAGAATACAAAGTCTGCAGCTGTTACAGGTGTTCCATCCGACCATTTTGAATCTCTAAGATGGAATGTGTATGTTTTTTTATCTTCACTCACTTCATAAGATTTTGCCACACCAGGAATTAATTTGTTATCTTCTCCTAGTATGTACAGACCTTCAAACACATTCCGCATTACATTCATTGATTCACTATCCGTTGCCTTCGTTACATCCATTGTTGGGATCTCCGCTATATACGGTAAACTAATGGACTGTTTTGTTTCATTCTTGTCAATTGCTTTTGCATTATTTTTTGCTTCTTTATCTTCACTACTACAAGCTGTTAGTAGCAGACTGGCTCCTATAATAGAAGCTACAATCGATGTAACTTTTTTAAGCATCTTACTTTCTTCCTCTCCATATTTACGGTTTAATTAATCGAATTATCTATATATTGAACTTTATGGACTATACGGATATAGAGTCTCTTTCTCTAATAGTATTCAGGCGTCTTTAGTATCATATACGTAATATCTAAACATTAAACCTCTTATTACTTTACCATTAAAACCGTAGCATTCTAGAGATTATTATGTCAATCACTAAAATTTAATTTAAATTAAGTATCATTCTATTAAAAAATAGCCTGATTATATTTTTTAAAATTAGGTGTACCGCTAGCATTTCGGAAAAAACCACGCTAAACAAAAAATAAAATAAGCCATCCATTTGGACAGCTCATTTACATAATTATCGATTTTTATTTATCACAGACTACATAAACTTTAGATTAATTTCTCTGTAGCAATTTTAATGTTCTATACATTGAATCAAAGAAATGATGAATATCTTCTTTTTCAATTACCCAATCGCAACTCGCATCATCAGATAAATCTGCGCGCGTTTTTCGCCAAGGGTACTCCATATGTGTTAAGTCTTCTAAAAATTTCGCTTCAAATTTACTATATTTATCCCATATCCAATGTAATATACTCAACTGATCAGATGTTAAACCTAAATCATGGATAGATACATTAAAATCCTTATCAATTCTTTTCGAACCATATGATTTATAGCGATGGTATAAATCAGGAATTACCGGACCATGTTGCCATGCTTGGAAATTATCTTCAAATAAATCGTGTCCAGTGAAAGCGTGGCTCCATCCCTGAGCAAAATACATTAATTTCTGAAGTTTTAAAGGAGAAACTCTTAAATCGTCTTCATCTCTCTCATTAAATTCTTGCCCTTTTATAATAAAAAACTTCTCTACTGATTCTATAGAAGTCATTTGCCATTCATCATCTATATTTTCTATATTTAATAAAGTAAGCCTATCATCTAATCCCTTTAATAACTCACCCGATTTTACTGTATCTAATAAAAAAGATAACCTTTCTTCAAGTGCTTTTTTAGGTTTATCTTCAAGTTCATCACGATAATTATCAAATGCTCGTTTCATCGCGCGTGGATCTAAATATGTTTTAAAATGAGTATCATGTTTTTTCGTCTGTAAACTTCCATGTTCATATCGAGAGATAGTAGCCGGGCTCCATCCAATTAATTTAGCCATTACACGCGTACTAACCTGATAAAGTTCCTTACGAACATAATAAAAATCTTCTGCTTTTAGCATATCTTTCTTTTCCTGATATTTACGATAAATCTTATTATAGTTTCTATCTGTTAATTCATCGTTATCTGTGTACTGTCCACATTTAGTACACTCATAACGTTCAGCATCATATATGATAGTTTCGCCATGCAATTCAACTTTATCTTTAACAATTTTATGTTCAACCGGAGTTCGTTCAAAACAATGAACACAGAATTTTAATTGTAACGTCATATCTTTTTCCTCCTGTTTTTCATGCCCCCTCATGATTCCTTGAGGGGGTATGTGATTGTACGATCTGGTTCATGAAAAGAAACACAACAGGTAAAAGGACCATCATTGTCTTCAATAAAACTAAACTTAATATAAACTTCCATCGTTTTATTTCCAGTAACAACCTTTCCAAATTCCCACATATCACTACTTCGCAATCGTGGGGGAACATTACTGCTACCATTTGGATTTGGTCCTCTGTAATAATCTTCATAAGTTAGTTCTTCTTCAACAATCCGTCTTACATCTGCGGGTCTAAATCCTAATTCCAACAAAGTAGCTTCATTCTTATCTCTTTGTGCTAAAAGGATAAAATGGTCATTTCCCCGATTAATGCAATCAACAATCTTCTTTAAAATATCTTCAACCTGGGCCTGTGTAGCTCCGTTGAATGCTGCCAATAAAACCACATCCAATATTAAGACTAGTGTTCTCAGTCATACAATAATTTATTCAAGGATAACACTTTTTGTTATCCGTTAATAACATTTTATCATAAATTATAAACATTTGATATAAAAACAGAGCAAAACAATAAAAAATAAATTAACAATTACAAGTTCCTACATCGAAACAAGTAAAGCGAGAAATGAATGAAAGTAACAAGGATGCCCTGATTGCATCCCTAAAAAGGAAAAATAAGAAATTAGAAGATGAAAACAAGAAATTAAGAGAACAACTGAAAATAGCTTACGCAGATGTTTATAGAAAGTTGTAGTCAATAAGGGAACGCTGTTCTCCTTCTTCAACTATCTGGCTAGTTTGTTGAACAACACCTGTATATTAATTAATTATATTCCGTCTTTTTTTTCGACAGTTTTCGACACATGTAACATTAGATATCTTTTATACTTAATAGAATATACTAATTAATGAAAGGAATTAATTATGGATATTCAAAAATTTGAAACACTATTTGGACAAAGAATGAGATCTAATAAAGATAAAAGACTATTAGCAATCGAAGAATATCTAGATTTTAACCATGACATTGATATAACATTTGAAAATGATACTGAAAAATGTTTAGCATTCATTTTACAGATGATTAGAGAAAATCCAGACATTAGTGATGTCGTCTTAGGAGATATCGCGGATATAATAATAGAAAGATATTCAGCAGGTCAGCCCTACGCAGTGTCAGAATTAGAAACCGTATTAAATTTAGAACAAATCAAAAATTTATTAGAAGAACTTTTATTAAAAAAAAACTGTTCATATGAAAATCTTATTTTCTCTGATTGCCATGAAGTAACTATTGATAATATTAATGAAATTGTTGAATTCAAATGTAGATATACAGAATTTTATGTTGATCCGAAAACAGATGAACCAGGACGTGAGATTCAAAGTGGTACGATTCGTGTAATATTTGACCTAAAAAACAAGCTATATATAACATCAATGGTCGGATATAACAAAATAATCAATAAATTAATTGATTTAATTAAACATAATTATCATCCTCGGATAAACATTAAACCATATTATTTACAGCAAAACATAAGATATATTAAAAATGCTGCAACTAGCGATTTTGCTTCATTAACATTACTGGTAATCAACTTAATCTTTAAGAAATTTAATGACATGGGATATATTGTACACAGTGTGGATTCATTATCATTTAACAATGAAAACGCACCAAGAATTAAAAATGCTAAATTAACCGGTGCTGACCTGTTTAAAGACCCAGACGTTGTAGAAAGAATATATAGTACAGACAAAATAACCAAGTTCACTGTAAACATTATGAAAATGATTGATGGCAATGCTGCACTCCTTACGGATTTAACTATTGATTTTAGAGGAATGATAAAGTTCATTTTTGATAATCAGAATGAAAGAACCTTTACCGTCTCTCAAGCATGCGTCGATCTTTTTAATGGTATCAACGAATTAATGGATGACGAACATACTATAGAGATAGGTCAAACGTTATTAAAAGAAAAAATGCAACGTGTAGCATTTGATAATAGACCACAATTTAATTTATTTATGTATACGTTAAAGAATGAGTTAACGGATTTACTTCCAGATAAATCCGAGGAGGTTAAGCGCTTTTTTCAAAGTACCTATAATGTCTCCGATTAATACTACAAAGGGGAGAAAAATATGTTTTTATCGAGTTCATGTATTATTGTAAAAGCTAATGGTGTGACACCTATTGATGAATTTTTGAGGAATAGTCATTTTACTCAACCCAAAAAAGGGCTAGATGATTATGCTTTTTATTCAATTAACTTTTATAATCCAGAAAAGACAATTGGTGAAATTCATTGGTCTGAATCTTTTCATTACGGTAAAATGAACTTGATAAATTTTATGAGAAAAAATAACACATTTATTCTTTTTACCTCGTCTGTTCAAAATTATAAAGTATTGAGTTATATATTAGAGCAATTATTCAGTATCAATTTAAAAACTGAGATAGTTAAAATTCCATTAGAGTATCAATTCGATGAGCATGAAATTAAAGAAATTGTTAGTATAGAATCTCAGAATACCTTTGGTATAAGTGTCATTTTGAATATTGATGGAAAATATAGTTTGTTAAAAATCTATTCGAATGGATTAATTACTTACAGCATGACTAATGATCAAGTTATTATTGAAAAAATTATTGGTATTGCATTAAAAATAATTAAGTTACTAAAAGTTGGTGATGAGTTTTAAACATGTGTAAAGTTTGTGAAATAATAAAAAGCCTTGACAGTTATTCAGTAGAATATCTTGGGTGGATAACTGCAATTGTTGGAGGAATAATAGCATTAACAACAATAATTTTCACACATTATAACGAACGCTCAATAGAAAAATCTAATGACATCGTAGAAGAAATTCAATCAATTCTTCAGGAAAATAAAGATAATAAACAAGACTTACCATATAGTGAGTTGAGCAATAAGTTTAATAAAATAATACAAGTTCTATCGAATAACCGTGTTTATAATATTACTTTAATCTTTTTTGAAGTTATACTGTATGTTCTAGTAGCACTTTGGTTTTTTGGATCTTTAGGTTATGCTCTAAATGCGAAAACTTGGACCGAAAGAATATTAATTATGGTTGCTTCTTTTATACTCATAGCAGTATTTTTGTTTATACCAAAAATTATTAAGATGTTCAATAAAAATAAATCATTAATAATAACTAAGAATAATAAATGTAGCTATAATGAATTATTAAACTTTTTTCGATTCAACAATATACTAACCAAAAATGACACTATAAAAAATTTAATTCGTCCTACACTGAGGATATCCATTAACACAAGAGATCAAATTATTCTAGAATACAATCAAAAAGTTTCTATAACAGACTATTCTATAATCTTTAAACTATTAAAGGATAACGAAGTAATATATATTTGTTTACATATTAATAGTGATAAACAATCAATGCAATTCTCCACAGATTCAAATAATGGAATGATATTTAGAGGGTTATTTGATATGATACGTACTTCAAAAAAAACAAAAAGTAATATTTTTATATCTGACATAATATCCCAAAATAAGGTATTCAAAATAAATAGTATACTTAATGATGATGGAGATGTAATTCTTGAGATTGGCAATCAAGAAACGGTAACAAATAACTACGTTAACAACCTATTTCAACAAAAAACGTCTCTAATTAGAATTGTTAATGGTTCACCAAATGGCGAAAAAGACTACGAAATTACCATGTTGGAATAAAGCATTCAATGATGAACTGCCTATTCAATTGTCAGACACAGATCTAACGATTGGACAGGCATTTTTTTATTAAATATCAATTTAAAGACAAATTAAAAATGGTTTTTTCTGTTAATTTGAAATGAAATTTAATTAAAAAAGCTCCACAAACCCATATTATATGGTAGATAAGAAAACTCCGTTTTGAAAAAAGATTAATCAAAACGAAGTCTTTTCTAGTCAAATAACATGCTTTTTTATAAAAATGTTTTATTAAAATTCACTTAGAATTCTTTAATTAAAAGAGGAAAACAGCGTAACTTAAAATTTCAGTAGAAGTTTGGTAAGCGCAATACATTACAAAAATATTTTTGTTAAAAAAGTAAATAATATATATTATAAAAATAATTTAATGTAAGGATTTGATTATTAGTGAAAATTAATAGAGAAGCATTCGATGAATTTAATCAAGTGTGTAATGATTACTTTGAAAAAGACGCTAATAAACATTTTGAAATAAACACTAAAATTATGTCAGCTAGAGCAGTTATAAATTATGCTTTGCAAGATATAAACAATAAAAATGATGATATTAATGTATATGAATTAATATCAGTTTCAGACAAGATATTAACATCAATAGAATATTTGTTAAAAAAATTAACAGTCTATGACAAAAAGAACGACAAAGAGGAGTTTTATGGTGTTAAAGTTAAAAGTATAAATAGGGATAAATATGATTATTTCAAAGCGATTAGATCATATATAATTGCTCATCCTCTAGAAACAACACATAAAGAATTCTTAAGATTTGGATTTGGTGAAAATGTAGTATTTGAGGATATTCAAAAGACAAAAAATTTTCATAAAACTTTAATGAAAAAAATGATTGAAAATATTGAAACGGCTGATTATGTTATGACGTTTACGAGAATTAATTTTGATTTTGAAAATAGTAATATTGAAAATATTGATAACTTAGGCGAAACATTTCACAAAGGACTTAATATAGAAAAAGACATATTGAGTCTAATTAGATATGCTATTGATAACATGAAGGTTATAACAGAACATTTAAAAGTTATGATTTTACAAAATGAGACTACAATAAATGGTGTTGAATAAAGCGAGAATGGAGGTTTACAACATGAGGAATATACAGAAATGCCTAGGGAATCCATTTATTAAATATCCATTAGCCCTAATTTCAGCTATAGCTATAATAAAAACCGGCTATGATTTAGGCTCTTTTATAATAAAATTAAAATACATTTAAATCATAAAAAAGAAATTTTCTTTGAAACATCGTGACATTATTCAAAACATCGCGTCTTTTTTATAAACATCATAACTTTATTTAAAAGCCACATTTTCAGAAGAATGGACACAAGGATATAGGCATTAGATAAATAATATTCAAACTCAGCTTCGAAACTCATTATCAAAAATAAAAGCTCCTAACATATTAGTCATATATAGTATATTAGGAGCTTGATATTTTAAGTGTTTTTTGCATTTAGGTCTTGATAATTTACACTACTTCATTTTTTCGTTCTATGGACCTATACATTTTTTATACATCTCTATTATGGCGCGGTTTTAGGTTTCTCGTTTGTTACTGAATTAGCCAAAAAACTATATAAAATCTCGCATACTCTTAGCGTAGGTGCTCTTTTTTTAATATGCAATACACTTCGTTTGTAAAATGTACTATTCAATGTCACAAAGAAAAGCCATCAATATAGATGGCTTTTCTTAATTATATGCAATAAGAAGAATGAACTCACTTAACTAATTGTTGTTGGATTTGCTTAATTAAAATTTCAGCCCCTTTAGGACTTAAAACGATTTGACCATTTGCCAATGATATATTTTTTTCTGAAATATCACCAGTTATTGCACAAGCATCATAAGTTTTGTATTTCTGTAAAATAATCTTTTCTTCTTCTACAAATATTTCCATAGGATCTTTTTCTGCAATTCCTAACGTTCTTCTTAACTCTTTCGGAAGAACAATTCGCCCTAATTCATCTATTTTTCGTGTAACACCCGTTGATTTCATGTTTATACCACCTTTTCTTTTTTCTAACTAATAATTACATATGAACAAGCGAATTCAATGATGTTTTTCTGGTATCCTCTGCATGCAATACTACAATTATATCTCTAAATTGCTTTGTCGTCTTTTATCTTGTTTTCTCTTTCTTTAGAACTTAGCGTAAGTCATTATTTTTTCTAGCTCACTTTGTACGCATTATAATCTGTGGTATAACGTTTTTTCTTCCTGTATATATATTCCTTTTTATAATTAAATTGTTAGGGATTCAATAGTAATGCTATTATATATCTATAAATACGTTATTTCCGTTTTATTAAGTAAAGGAGCGATTACTGTTGAAAATGACAAAAGGAGATGCAATACTTCGCTTACTGACAGAAATTAAATTAGAACTGAAAGAAACAAAAGAAGCTATTGAAAAACTTGATGAGAGAATAGCTAAAATAGAAAAGCAAACACTTCCAACAAATTTATCTAAACCCGCTTTAAATAATAGAAAAGAAAAAGATTGGAAATATCCTTCTAAGATGAAATGAGTCAGAAGGATATTTTTCATTTTAGAATAAACAATTTTTATCATTTAATGGAGATGTTACAATATAAATTGTACGATGAACATAATTTTCTTTCTTACTACCACTCAAAATTCCCCCTGGCTCTTGCTAGGGGACAACTTTTGTATACAGTATTAATTGCATCATAAGTATACACAAGTTATAATAGTCACCTAATTACATATGAAGAGGTGCAAAAATGAATAAGACAGAATTAACAAAAGTAGTAGCGGAAAAAACAGAACTTACACAAAAAGATGCAGCTGCAGCAACACAAGCTGTATTAGATACGATAACAAGCGCTCTAGCTAACGAAGAGAAAGTACAAATTCTTGGATTTGGTACATTCGAAGTACGTGAAAGATCTGCACGTACAGGACGTAACCCACAAACAGGTGAAGAAATGCAAATTGCGGCTTCAAAAGCACCTGCTTTTAAGGCTGGAAAAGAATTAAAAGAGGCAGTGAAATAATTTTACATAGTCAATAGGGTTTGATATTCTTATCAGCCCCTTTTCAATATTCTTGTTGTGCATAAAACAAAAAGTATCAATCGAAAAGTACATCTTAATAAATCTAAATCTTTATATATAAACATTTAGATTATTGTTATAATAAAATTAACCAAGAAGCATCCAACGATTTTTGATTAATCACTACATTTTCTTTAGAGCTAAATCAACATAAAAGAAGAGACACTGCATAGTGTCTCTTCTTTTATGTTTCGTGCCTTTAATCAATAGTAAGAGGATATATATCTATTCCCTCTTATTGCTGATTTGTGTTAGAATTGCTGCTCCCACAAGCAGAATATCTGAAAGACACTCGTATAAGAGTGTCTTTTCTTTGCAAAAAATTATTTTTAAACAAAAACTCTTTATAAAAGAACGCAAGTTCGTATATAATAAGAACAAACGTTCTTTTAATTTAGGGAGGAATAACAGTGTATGACTATTCTATCTTACCGAATAGAATCATCTTATGTGTGGATTTACGTAGCTTTTACGCTTCAGTAAGTTGCATCAAAATGGGGTTAGATCCTATGCATACAAAATTAGCAGTAGTCGGTGATGTAAATAGAAATGGTTCAATCGTTCTAGCTGCCACTCCACCATTAAAAGCATTGGGTGTAAAGAAGATGGCCAGATTATACGAGATTCCTCGCAGAAAAGACATTCTTGTTGTAAATCCGATTATGGGAACATACATTAAATGCTCTAATTACATAACAAAGCTAGCTTTACAGTACGTTCCTATTGAGGATTTTCACCAATATTCCATCGATGAGTTCTTCATGGATATTACGGATAGTATTCATTTATTTGCTAACGATCCCTATGAGTTTGCGTTGAAATTTAAACGTGAAATATATGCGAAAACACGGATCGAATGCACAATAGGAATTGGCCCTAACCCTTTAATGAGCAAAGTAGCTTTAGATATTGAAGCAAAGAAGAATCAAAACGGCATTGCTTATTGGAAATATGAAGATGTCCCAACAAAATTATGGGGCATACGACCGCTTAATACATTTTGGGGCATTTCGTACAAAACGGAAGAAAAGTTGAATCGAAAAGGAATACATTCTATAGGAGATTTAGCCAATTACCCTCTTAAATATTTAAAACAGAGCTTCGGTAAGATTGGAGAAGAATTACACTTACATAGCTACGGAATTGACTTTAGTCGCATTTCAGAAAAATATGTTCCTGCCACAACTTCTGTTGGGAAAAGCCAAATACTCATGCGCGATTACACAATAGAAGAATTTCCGATTATTCTACTGGAACATATTGAAGAAGTTTGTTATCGGCTTAGAGGACAAAATAAACTTGCTCAAACCGTTCAATTTTCTGTTGGTTATAGCAAGAGTTATAACGGTGGTATTAGAAAAACACATACTTTAAGTCGGCCAACTAACCTAACAATGGATATTTATAAGATCTGTACATACTTTTTACATCAACAATATACTGGAGAACCCATTCGCAGCATAAGCATTTCTCTAACGAACCTAATCCAAGAAGGAGAGGAACAAATTTCTCTTTTTGATAATATAACGCAGCGAGAACAAGAGGTAAAATTAACAAAAGTAATGGATGAAATACGCACAAGGTTTGGGAAGAACAGCATATTACGGGGAATTTCCTACACGCATAGCGCCACAGCTAGATATAGAAACACACTGATAGGAGGACACAAAAAATGAGCAACTCTAATATGCCAAAGGGGCGCGGAATGGTGAAATGGGCTCCTTTCGCAGCATTAACACCCCAATTTGATGGGATACGTGAAATCATTAGGGAACAACACAAAGTCACCCGTCCGATTTTAACAACTGAAGAAAAAGAACGAATTGAAAATATGTTATTATGTTCCTTAGTATCTGAAGAAGAAATAATGATCACATATTATGAGGATGGCTATTTGCTCTCTAGTTATATGACCGTTGTTGATATTGACCCTTCAAATAGCGCTGTTGTATGTACAGATGCTTTTTATAACAAGATGAAACTGCAATTCTCTAATATAATAGATGTTAAATAGCATAAATTGATGTTATTAAGTTTAGATCATTTAAAGGAGTGTAAAAATGCAAGGTAATCAGATAAGAAAGAACGCCGCAGGAGCAATTATTCATAATAATATTAATAGCTATTCCTTTCTAAATATACCTATGATTATTAATGAGAAAGACGGAGTAATTTACGAGGTATTAAGTGCTGGTTTTCAAGCTAATGATGCAGTACCAATGATAACAACGGATGGTTTTGCTGCAACCAGGATAAATGCACCGATCGTGACAGTGAAAAACAATGATAGTAGTATCCAAGTGTATCGCTTACCCTTAGAATTAGAACATTGGGTACTTTCTTGTATGCATGCTGCTTCAGAAGATAAAAACCCATTTCCGTGTAAAGTCGCTTTTGGAATTATAGACACCAAATTTTTTGCGGAATTCAAAGGAAAAGGTCAGTTTATTCAGGAGACCTCTCATCAATTATAGATATATTCCTTTTTGTTTGTATTCGATGTTATTAACGAAACTTAGGCAAGGTATGTACGATGCCCGTAGAATCATGGAACACTTTCTCTTATGTTTTTTCTCCCTGTTGCTACTTATGTTATTTCTAAATTAATATGGTCGTAATGTATGATATTACAAAAAAAGAGGGCGCCACTGGTCATCTCCCTGTCAAGTAGACAGTAATAAAAAGAGTATTATGCCACGGCCTTTTCCCGATATTCTATCGGGGAAAGGCCGTGAAGTTTTTCTTGGAATCTTTCTGTAT
>NZ_JBQAGT010000020.1:0-45666 GCF_051916495.1 Bacillus cereus group sp. MYBK216-1 | reverse complement strand
ACCATCTAAATATCGTTTCACCGCTTGGATTTTTTCTTTTGAAGAAAATTTAGCCATAAAAAATGCACCTCCAATTGTTAGACTGTGTCTAACAATTGGGGTGCACTTCAATATAGACTAAGGCTTTTTTATTAACCTCAAAAATACCCTTACCCAGTATTTTTATTTTCGACAAAAAATAGCCGGGGGTATATTTCACTATCTCATCGTTAAAAGTTTGCTCTTCGCATTTATAGGAATATTTGCAACCTCAATCTCTTCAATCGATTCACCGTAACGTCCTTTTGCAAAAACCTTTAATGCTTCATCTCTCTTTAACATATGCTTAACCGTTTTCTTTATTTTCTGCTCTCTACCACGTTCATCGAATGCAATAAATTCATATTCATACCACTCATCACCAATATGCTGACCAATTGTATTCACAACCGTATAGTATTCTTTCGTCTTATAAAATGGATTATATTTATCGATAACCGGTCCAAGTTTCGTAGGCAGTAACATTACTACTATCACTATCATCGCTATTATAGTAGTGATCATTTTTTTCCTCATAATAAACATTCCTCCTCTGCAGGATATATATACATCCATTTTAAAAAGGGGGAATAAAATCTACTATTGAATCTCATTACATTACACTTACATTTTTGTAAGAATTAAAAAAGGTGAACGAATTTACTCGTTCACCTTTTAGCTTGCTTTAAAGCCACCGCCAAGTACATCACGTACATCATGTATAACAACGAAAGCATCTTCATCTACCCGGCTAATAACTTGTTTTAACTTAACAAGCTCTTGTTTATTAATAACAACATATAAAACTTCTTTATTTTTACCAGTATATCCGCCGCGCCCTTCTAATACAGTAACACCGCGTGTCATATTTTTCGTAATAGTTTCACGAATTAAGTCTGGTTGATTCGAAATAATCGTAACAGCCGTTTTTGTGTCCATTCCTTCTACAATGAAATCAATCACCTTCGCTCCAATGAACACAGCTACAAGTGTATACATTGCCTTTTCTTGCCCTATTATAAATACTGAACCAGCAATTACAACAATATCAATAATTAGTACGCCTTTACCTACACTCCAACCTAAATATTGATTTGCTAACTGAGCTAAGATTGCCGATCCTCCCGATGTACCTCCAGCTTTGAACATACAGCCTAATCCAATACCCACAAATAAACCAGCAAATAAAGCTGCTAATAATGTATCACTATTTACATGATACTCAATATGTTCTGTAACGTATAAAAACAAAGATGTTTCTACAATCCCTAAAATTGTATAAATCATTGTTTTCTTATCAAAAAATTTATAACCAATAGCTAGTAAAATTGCATTTATAGCAAAATTCACAATCCCTGGTGACCAATCAAATAAGTAGTACGTAACAACCGTTAAACCAATAATTCCACCTTCCGATAAACGGTTTGGAATTGCAAAGTAATTAATACCAATTGCGAATAATAATGAACCAATTGTAATTAGTGTTATTTCCTTTATACGTTGATTAACCATAGTTCATACCCTCCCCCCATTTGACATTGTATCACTATCTCCTAGAGGTTTAGAAGTGGTTTTTATTCCGCATTTTCCCTCTTAAAAATTGAAATATTATGTTTAAACAGAGGGTTGATTAATTATTCATATTTGCTCTAACTGCATGGATAAATTGCTCCACATTCCCTTTCTGAATATGCTTAGCGCGAATGGTTTCATGATTATAAGTAAACTCAAAGTACGAATGAAAATCTATGCTATCTATATGCAAATATGAGTACTCTTTAAATGTTGAAGGATAGTACGGAAATTTCCCGTAAAAAAGGAGACGTCTAGTAGTGGCAACAAAAATTCCATGTTGATAACATAACATGAAATTATCCTTCTCAAAGATCCCTACCACAAAAGCCAGAATCTTTTCATCATCATCTACATACTTTTTCATACTCGATAAAAGTTCATTCATGCATATTCCTCCAAATTCTATTCATTGCATTAACACTTGAAAAGAATCCATGGATTATTACAAACCGGTTTAACTCCTTTATAAAGTATGAAACGCGTTTCCTGTCAAAGATATTTCAAAAAAATAATCCGTTATGCGATTATACACATAACGGATTAAGATTAAACTGTAGAGCGTTCCACAAGTCCGTATGGAATTTCCAGCTTTTCTTGTTTAGAACTCTCGTCATTCACTTTTCTATGCAACATTTCAAAAGCAGTTTTCCCTATCTCCTTTAAATTTTGATCAATAGTTGTCAATTGTAACACTTGCGAGATAGGTTGATTATCAAAGCCAATAATCGCTAAATCCTCAGGAACTTGAATCCCTAGTTTTTCAACCTCTGTCATAACCCCAATCGCAACTTCATCACCTGCTACTATTAATGCTTCAGGAAGATCCTGTATCTCTTTTAACTTATGAGCCACTTTTACACCATCTTCTAGTGTAAAACATTCTGTAAAAATCCATTCTTCATTAACCTCTTCGTCTATAGATTGCAATCGCTGTTTATAAACATCAAAACGCTTTTGACTACTCGGCCCTAATTTTCTTCCCGTACAATAACCAATTTTTTTATAACCTTTCTCAATCAAATAATCCATTCCTAATTGAAAGGCCGCTGAATGATTCGTATATACACTTGAGATGTTTGAAATATCATTATCTTCACAAGCAATTATTGTGCCGTAAGAAGCATACGGTTCTATCGTTTCCCAATCATTTGCACGTGAACAAATAATAAGACCATCCAATTGTTTTGTTTTTAACATATGTAAACTTTTCATTTCTTCTTTTTTATTATAATTCGTTTGGCAAAGTAACACTCTGTAATTATGAGTTAACGCAATCTCCATCATTCCGCTCACCATCGCATCAAAACACGGATGATTAATATACGGTAAAATCACACCAACAATATTCGTCTTTCCTTTTGATAAATGAACAGCATTTGCGTTTTGCGAGTAATTCAATTTCTCAACTATCTCTATAACCGCTTTCCTTTTTTCTTCACTTACATATGGGTGATCATTCAACACTCTCGAAACAGTCGTAACTGAAACTCCCGCTATCTTTGCTATATCTTTAATATTAGCCATACACTCACCTCTATCTTTAACTTAATGAATCTCATGAACATATGTCAAATCTTCTTATCATTACACCTTCATTCGTTTCTCTTACAAAAGTGTAATTTTTCTGTAAGCTAATTCGATAGTGACTTTCCGCAACATTTCATACAATTAAGTCAGAAACAAGGTAACAACCATTCGAAAAGGAGCGGATTAATATGATGAACAAAATGAAAACGAACAATTTCTTACATACAATGGGCATGGTATTTTCCGCTCTTATCGACGCAAAAGCTGTTGCTTCTACATTAAACAAGTAAGGAGAATATATTATAAATAACATCACTTTTAACAAATTAGATTTTTTAGGACTAGCTAGTGGCTCTCTTCTTCTTACTGCTTTTATTTACGCCGCTACGCTTGTATAACTTTGTGTCCCCTTTCCCCTTTATTATAAATAGTAATAGAAAAGACGACCGTCTATGCCCGGTCGTCTTTTCTTATTTTTGATTTGATTGCAAAGCTTCTTTTAACTCCTCAAACTTCTCATTTAATTGATCTGTCATCATTTTCATAGCGGTTTTTCGATCTATTTGTTCTCCAGCCTCAATTTGAATCGGATCTCCAAAAATCAATTGTGCCTTTTTCCCCTTTATTAATTCTTTTACACTTGATGGACCAACATAAGCTGCCGGCACTAAAGGTACATTAGAACGCATCGCAATTGTCACAGCACCCGCTTTTAATGAAACATCTTCCGCTGATCTCGTTCCACTCGGAAAAATCCCTACTACCTTTCCTTCTTTTAATAAACGTGATGGAATTTTAAGTGTACTCGGTCCCGGATTCGCGCGATCTACAGGGAATGCATTTACATTTTTAAAGAACCAATTTTTGAATTTCCCTTCAAATAATTCTTTTTTTGCCATGTAATGAATCTCTGTTGGGTACATCCCTGTAGCTAACATTAATACATCCATAAAACTTGTATGTGTACACGCAACAACATACGGACCACCTTCTGGTAGCTTTTCTCTTCCTTGCACTTCTACTTTCCCAGCTGTTTTAAATATATATTTCAACAAAAATGTAATTGGTTTATACATTTATTTCGTTCCTTTCTAAACATCCGAAGTATAATCATATTCTTACAATGATTATAACACTAAGTTTTAGGAGTTGGTAATAAAAATAAGTATGAATTGTTAAATTTCAATTCTTACAAAAGTGTAATTTTCTTGTAAGCTAATTCGATAGTTACTTCTCACTATATTTCATACAATTAAGTCAGAAACAGGGCAACAACTATTCGAAAAGGAGTCGATTGATATGATGAACAATATGAAAACGAACAATTTCTTAAATACAATGGGCATGGTATTATCAGCTCTTTTCGACGCAAAAGCTGTTGCTTATACATTAAACAAGTAAGGAGAACTCATTATGAATAACATCACTTTTAACAAATTAGACTTTTTAGGATTAGCTAGCGGCTCTCTTCTTCTTACTGCTTTTATTTACGCTGCTACGCTTGTATAACTTTGTGTCCCCTTTCCCCTTTATATAGAAAAAGACGACCGTCTATGCCCGGTCGTCTTTTTAATTTTTTCTTTCTTTCAATTCTTTTAAAAGCTGTATCAGCTCAGCTTGTTGTTTTATCTTTTTACGACCATTTCGATTAATTGCTGCAAGCTCACAGGCAACTCCCACGGCGAAGAAAAACAATAAACTTTCTAACATGTAAAATCCTCCATTTGCCTATTAAACAGCTTGACGTAATTGTTCTTCTTGTAAAACTCTCTTATTTATATTTTCTTCTTTTCTCTGACAAACGTTATTGCGAATAAGCGCTGCAATAACAAGTACAGTCCCTATAATATCAAACATTGTGATTTGATACCCTTGCATCATCATAATAGCTAAAGTCGTAATTGGTACAAAATTAATAAATAAAATCCCATTAATGGATGATAAAATTTTCACACCATAGTTCCAAGCAAGTAGCGCTACAATACCTGGCAATGTCATCATAAATAACAAATCATATTTCACAATAGAAATCGTTCCCATACTCGGAACTGAAATATATCCAAGCGACGTAATAATTACCGTTATAATCGCTGTAACAGTCGTACCGAATACACACGTCAACGTAGAATAACGTAATGTTGACCAATCACTACAAGTTTGACCACCCATCGTATAAATAACCCAGCCTACAACACCAATAAATATAAATGCTAATGGGAACATATTATCTTTCAATGTTACAAAGAAACTCATGTCACCTTTTGTAATAACAAACACAGCTCCTACAAAAGCAATAACCATACTCGTTATCATATACTTCTTCGGTTTTATATGCTTATATCCCCATAAAATACAAATAGAAATCATCGGCATAAGTGCTTCCATAATGGAAGCTACCATTACACCCGACTTACCCATCAACATTTGCCCTAAAAATATGAGGACATTATATACTGTAAATGCCATCGTTCCAAAAAAGACGAGTAACTTTCCTCTTCCCTCTAAACGAAATGCCTGTTTTCCTTCTTTCATTAACAACAATACAATCAGCATTATCGCCACTGCTCCATAGCGAATAAGCGAAAAATAAAATGGATCTATGTATTCTAGCGCATGATCAGCAACTGGAAACATCGCTCCCCATGACATACTCGCAATTAAACACGCTAAAGCCCCTATTATCATTTGACCTCTCCTCACCGCAATCCCCCGTTTCTTTCTATTTGCACAAAGAGAATTGTAAAAGAAAAAATATATCACGTAAAATGATTCAAAATGATGTTAACTATCATTTATAATGATAGTTAACATCAAGGGGGATTACAAAATGGAATTACGAGACTTACAAATCTTTAAAAGCGTTGCCGATCAGGGGAGTGTAAGTAGCGCAGCAAAGGAATTAAATTATGTACAATCAAATGTAACTGCACGTATTAAACAACTAGAAAACGAATTAAAAACCCCACTCTTTTACCGCCATAAACGAGGAATGACTTTAACAGCTGAAGGAAGAAAAATGCTCGTTTATGTTAGTAAAATTTTGCAAGATGTCGACGAACTAAAACAAGTATTTTTGGATAGCGAAACACCTTCTGGTATATTAAAAATCGGTACAGTCGAAACAGTAAGTACACTGCCTACCATTTTATCTTCTTACTATAAAAGCTATCCGAATGTCGATTTATCATTACAAGCGGGTCTAACAGAAGAATTAATTAGAGAAGTACTTGATCATCAATTAGATGGCGCCTTTATATCAGGTCCTATTAAACATTCACTAATCGAACAATACGATGTTAGTACAGAGAAATTAATGCTTATAACACAAAATAAAGCCTTTCATATAGAAGAATTTACAACAACGCCTCTACTCGTTTTTAACCAAGGATGTGGATACCGCTCCAAACTAGAACGTTGGCTTAAAGATGAAGGTTTGCTACCAAAAAGAATTATGGAATTCAATATATTAGAGACAATATTAAACAGTGTTGCACTCGGTCTCGGAATTACACTCGTACCACAGTCTGCTGTCCATCATCTTTCTAAAGCAGGTAAGGTACATTGTCATGCAATCCCTGAAAAATACGGCAGTATTTCAACGGTTTTCATACGCCGTAAAGATAGCTATATGACAAATTCAATGCGTAGTTTTTTAAAAACAATTGAAGACCATCATCATATCAATATGCTGTGAAAGACATTCTTACATGAATGTCTTTTTTTCTTACAAAAGTGTAAGTCTTTCGTAAGCTAATTCGATAGTTGCAAGTAGCCATATTCCCTATAATTAAGACATAAGCAGGGCAACAACAATTCGAAAAGGAGCGGATACGCATGATGAACAATATGAAATCAAATAAATTTTTAAATACAATGGGCATGGTGCTATCCGCACTTGTCGATGCAAAAGCTGTTGCAACTACATTAAACAAATAAGGAGAGATTATAATGAACAACATTACTTTCAACAAATCAGACTTTATCAGACTTGCAAGTGGAGCTACTCTTCTTACGGCTTTCATTTATACACTTGCTCAAGGTCTTGTTTAACACTTTGTTTCCCCAAACCCCTTTATATATAGAAAAAGCTGCTCGTCTTATAGACAAGCAGCTTTTTAGTTTGTCCCGCTTTAATGGGCAGTAAGACCCCCACCTCGAAATTCAGCGAAAGCAAAGAAGTTAGGTAGGGATCAGGCTGCCCATTAAAGTCCGATTGGTGAGGGCTAATAATCAGTGGGGGATGAAGAACCCCCCACTGATTAAAGTTTCACTTTATTTCATATATAATTTGACCCGTTTTCGTAATATCATATCCGCCAATCGCATTTAATTCATTATGAAATTCTTCCGATTGCAGAATGTCTTTCACAACTTCAATCAGCTCTTCATTTTCTTTATTCTTCAAAATTACTAAATCATACTGTTCTTTCATGATCGGAATAAAGTCCACATTTACAATTTGCGAAAACTTTTCTGAACCTACTCCTACATCAGCTTTTCCATTTGCAACTTGCGTGGCAACACCAAGATGATTCGATTCTTCCCATTCATATCCACTAATATCAGCTTTATTTAATTTTTGGATTCGTAATTGTTCATCCACTAACACTCTAATACCAGAACCCTTTTCTCGATTCACAAACTTTATAGTGGACCCGGATATGTCAGCCCATGTCTTTATTCTCTTCGGATTTCCTTTTCGGACATAAAATCCCACATTTCTGGACAATAAATTAATCATAATACATGGCTGTCCTACTAAAATGCGTTTTACGTAAGGAATATTATATGTACCCGTTTCACCATCAAACAAATGCAAACTAACGATACTTCCTTCTCCTTGATACATTTTCACCAAACTTGTTAAGCTACCTTGATACGCTCTTAAAACATTAGAACTTGGCAAACGATTTTCTATACGTTTAGCTAACATATCTAACGTTAGTTCTTGACCACTAATAATACACGTGTTCAAGTTACTACTACCATCGTTTTTTACAGGATTAACTTGTACCTTTCCTGTTTTCATTTGCTTTATATATTGATCTAAATCTGCTGCATCAATGCGCATCTGTCTACCAACTCTATAAGAAGGAAGTTCTCCTTTTTTAATTAAGTCGTATACAGTTAATTTCGATACTTTTAATCGCTTTGCTACTTCTTCCGTTGTGTAGGAATGATGATCCATAGACGATTCCTCACTTTCTCCTTTCATTGTAACAAAGAAAAGAATATTTCTCCTATTTTTAAAAAATAGATATATGTTCAAATTATATTCAATTATAACTAGTTATATTTAGTTATATTTAGTTATAATTAGATGTATCAAAATGAAAGGGTATTTTTTTATGAATAAATTTATATTACGTTCCATCGGGGCACTTATACTTTCTTTCCTTCTTATATTTAGCGCTGCTTGTACAAGTGGGGAAAAGCATACAAATTCAGCTGCTAAAGAGGATAAAACAGTTGAACTGACTATCTCAGCTGCTGCAAGCTTACAAGATGCATTAAAAGAAATCGAAAAACAATATAAAGAAAAAGAGCCAAATATCAAACTTTCTTTTAACTTCGGTGCTTCTGGAGCACTTCAACAACAAATTGAACAAGGTGCACCTGCTGATTTATTCTTCTCAGCAGCAGAAGATAAATTCCAAACCCTTGTAAAAAAAGGATTCATTAATGAAAAAGAAGGGAAAAATCTTCTTGGAAATGAACTAGTTCTAGTCATCCCTAAAGATAGTTCTCTTACAAAATTTCAAGATTTAAAAGATGAGAAAATCAAAAAAATTGCACTTGGTACACCTGAATCTGTACCTGCTGGCAAATATGCAAAGGCTTCTCTAACACACGAAAACCTTTGGAATGATGTTCAAAATAAAGTCGTATTTACAAAAGATGTTCGCCAAGTGTTAACATATGTAGAAACAGGGAATGTCGATGCTGGTATCGTATACAAAACAGATGCTCTCATTTCGGATAAAGTAAAGATTGGTGAGACAGCAGCAGCTACTTCTCATGAGCCAATCCACTATCCTTTAGGTGTTATAAAGGAATCTAAACATAAGAAAGAGGCGACCTCATTTTATGAGTATTTGCAGTCAAAAGATGCACAATCTATCTTTAAGAAATATGGATTTACAGTCCTGTCGTAATTACTATGAGCATTGATGCTATTTTATCGCCTGTCTTTCTATCTTTAAGAGTAGCTGCGTGTGCCACTATTCTCGTTACAATTTTAGGGACAATTGTCGGGCGAGCACTAGCTCGCTCCTCATGGCGATATAAAGTACTATTAGAAACCATATTTTTATTACCAATGGTACTTCCACCAACTGTTATCGGCTTCTTTCTCATTATCATCTTTGGAAACAACAGCCCGATCGGAAAGTGGATTGAATCATTATTTCAGCAGTCTATTATGTTCACATCTACTGCTGCGATCATCGCTTCTACAGTTGTTGCATTTCCGCTTATGTACCAATCAGCGAAAACAGGGTTTTCTATCGCAAATGTACAAATTGAAGAAAGTGCTCGTGACCTTGGCGCAAGTGAATATCAAGTTTTTCTACACGTTACACTTCCACTCGCATTTCCCGCATTACTAAGCGGGATGATTTTGAGCTTTGTCCGCGCACTCGGAGAGTTTGGTGCTACACTTATGTTTGCCGGGAACATTCCTGGTAAAACACAGACAATCCCAACTGCAATTTACATGGCTATTGATGCAAGTAATATGCAACTCGCCTGGACACTTGTAGTTATTACTATCGGTATGTCACTCGTATTTCTACTATGTATTCAACTTATTAATAAAAGAATCACTAACTCTTAAAGCAGCTTTTGTCAAAGCTGCTTCTTTATTTCTTAGGAAATAAAATATACCAATGGGAAATAACTGAATTTTACCTCTTATTAAAATAGACATTTTATTTGAATTCACTTTCTAAAATAGGCAATTTCCTGTTATTATATGGAGGTGTTTCAAAAAATGAAGAAATGAAAACGCATTTATATCGTGAATTCTTCATCCTGTTTTAGCGATCGGTAATCTTCTACTCTATTAGTGGTGCATTACCGATCGTTAGAACGATATGTAACTATATTGGTATAGCAAACCGAAGGGAGTCTTGTAATGGACATTTTATTAGCGCTTCTTCCTGCAATTGCATGGGGAAACATCTTATTAGTAAGCGTAAAAATGGGCGGTGGTGCATATAGCCAAACGGTAGGTATGACAATCGGTGCTCTATTCTTCGCAACAATTATGTATGTATTTACTCAACCAGCTTTAACAATGACAATCTTAATTGTTGGTTTTATCTCAGGTTTATTCTGGGCTTTAGGACAAGTAAACCAATTAAAAACAGTTGAAAAACTAGGTGTTTCAACTACTGTAACGATTTCTACTGGTATGCAACTTGTTGCAACTTCTATCTTTGGGGTTATCGCTTTCCGTGAGTGGACTACTACGACAACAATCATTCTGGGAACGATTGCAATCCTATTAATCGTAGTTGGTGTTGTATTCACATCATTAGATGATAAAGAAAATGCTCAGCCACCTGGACAATTGAAAAAAGGACTTCTTACTTTAATTGTTTCTACTTTCGGCTATCTTGTATATGTAATAATTATTCGTTGGTATAATATTGATGGTTGGTCTGCTATCTTACCACAAGCAGTTGGTATGTTTGTTGGTGCGGTTGTACTGACGTCTAAACATAAACCATTTAACAAATATGCAATCCGTAATGCTTTGTCTGGTTTACTATGGGGAACTGGAAACTTATTCTTACTTCTTTCATTACCACGTGTTGGAGTAGCAACAAGCTTCCCATTATCTCAAACTGGAATCGTTATCTCAACATTCGGTGCGATTGTATTCTTAGGTGAAAAGAAAACAAAACGTCAATTGATCTTTATTGCACTAGGTAGTGTTTTAATTATCGGCGGCGCTGTATTACTTGGTATGACAAAAGCATAATCTTATATTCTATTAGTAAACCCCTGAAGCATATATGCTTCAGGGGTTTTTCAATTCTAATTATTTTCTAGATATAGTTATTTTTATGTTCTTGTCCCTTATAATTGCTCTTCCACTCTAGCAAACCAGCTACACATATAAAGAGATTAATAACAGTTAATATTAGCATGATGTATAAACCAATATAAGGAATAGCTCCTTCCTTTACCATGAATTTCCGCCTTCTCATTATCCATTCCATCTACGGTAAGTCTTTTCTTTTTACAAAATTCTCTTAAAGATGATATCGTTTTTATAACATATCTCTACTAGAAAGGAATAAAGGATATGCTAACTAAACATCGAATTTTATTTATTGGTGCTGGTCGTATGGCAGAAGCTATATTTTCCGGATTACTTAAAACAAGCAAAGAATACATCGAAGAAATTATCGTTTCTAACCGAAGCAACGTAGAAAAGCTAAAGCAATTACAAGGGCGATATGATGTGTCTACTACAACAGATTGGAAGCAGCATGTTACATCTGTTGATACGGTTGTTTTAGCAATGCCACCTTCTGCTCATGAAGAGTTATTAGCTGAGCTATCTCCGTTACTATCAAATCAACTAGTCGTAACAGTAGCAGCTGGCATTGGACCATCTTATTTAGAAGCTAGACTCCCAAAAGGCACGCCTGTTGCTTGGATTATGCCTAATACAGCTGCTGAAATTGGAAAGTCTATCTCCTTATATACAATAGGACAATCAGTAAACGAGATACATCAAGAAACCCTGCAACTACTTTTAAAAGGTATTGGTACTTCGCAACTTTGTACTGAGGAAGAAGTTCATCAGCTTACTGCAGTTACTGGAAGTGCACCAGCCTTCCTTTATTACTTTGCTGAAAGCTTAATTGAAGCAACAAAAAGTTATGGAGTCGATGAAGAAACCGCAAAACATCTTGTCATTCAAATGATTTCTGGCTCTGCTTCTATGCTCGAACAAACGCAAAATCCAGCTAACCTCCGCGAACAAGTAACAACGCCAGGTGGTTCCACAGCTGAGGGTCTCAAAACTTTATACGAGTATAATTTTTCAGAGGCAATTCAAAAAGCAGTAGAAGCAACAAACAAAAAAGCTAGGGGGAAATAATATGATTTTAACAAGTTTAAAAGACTATACAACATTACATAACGGTGTAAAAATGCCTTGGTTTGGTTTAGGTGTTTTTAAAGTAGAAGATGGTTCAGAAGTAATTGATTCTGTAAAAGCAGCAATTAAAAATGGCTACCGCAGCATCGATACTGCAGCAATCTATCAAAATGAAGAAGGCGTTGGACAAGCGATTCGTGAATCCGGTGTTTCACGTGAAGAATTATTTATTACCTCAAAAGTATGGAATAGCGATCAAGGATATGAAACAACACTTCAAGCATTTGAAACTACATTAGAGAAATTAGGTCTAGAATATTTAGATTTATATTTAGTACATTGGCCTGTAAAAGGGAAATATACTGAATCATGGAAAGCATTAGAAAAACTTTATAAAGATGGTCGTGTTCGCGCTATCGGTGTGAGTAATTTCCACATTCACCACTTACAAGACGTATTTGAAATTGCTGAAATTAAGCCAATGGTCAACCAAGTGGAATACCACCCACGTTTAGCACAAGAAGAGTTACATGCATTCTGTAAAGAACATAATATCCAGCTTGAAGCTTGGTCACCATTAATGCAAGGACAACTACTAGATAATCCAACGTTACAAGAAATTGCGACAAAATATAATAAATCAACTGCGCAAATTATTTTACGCTGGGATTTACAAAACAAAGTTGTAACAATTCCTAAATCAATTAAAGAACATCGCATTATTGAAAATGCAAACATCTTCGACTTTGAATTAAGTGCTGATGATATGAAAGCAATTCAAGCTTTAAATGAAGATCGTCGCGTTGGTCCAGATCCAGATAACTTTAACTTCTAGTAGAAAAACCACTGCCATATGCAGTGGTCTTTTTATTTAAGAAAACTGAAAATTTAAACTATATTCCATTCAGTTGACACTTCATTATTCAAGGTGTAAGATTTTGAATTATCAAAGAAACACAAAAATTAATAAAATTTATTCGTTTACTCATTGTATCAAGAGAGGTGGAGGGACTGGCCCTTTGAAACCTCGGCAACAGGTTCATTTTGAATACTGTGCCACTTCCTGCAAGCTTTATGCTTGAAAGATAGAATGAGGGACTTCGTTTATATACGGGTGCATAACTTGTACGTAAAAATCCCTCTTTCTCAATATGAAAAGAGGGATTTTTTATTTTTCATTTCCCTCATCATCATCCAAACTTAATTATTTAGGAGGAAAATCAAATGAAAAAGAAGTTTGTACCCGGTATTGCATCAGTTGTAGGAGTAAGTATTTTATTAACTGGTTGCGGTAGTTATAAAAACGAAGCAAGCGGAGCAAATGCAAAAGACGAGGCACCTAGTAAACAGGTTTTAAACTTATCTTCACCTACTGAAATACGAACAATGGATACGGCTCGTGCTACAGATACTGATTCTGGTCAAGTAATGAGAAACGTATTTGAAGGTTTGTATAATCTTGGTGAAGGTAACAAACCTGTTCCTGGTGTTGCAAAATCTCATGAAGTAAGTGGCGATAAAACGAAATACACATTCCATTTGCGAGATTCAAAATGGTCAAACGGCACTCCTGTTACAGCTAAAGATTTTGTGTTCGCTTGGCAAAGAGCCGTAGATCCAGCAACAGCCTCTGAATATGCATTTCTATTCTTTGATATTAAAAACGCAACAAAAATTAACAACAAAGAACTTCCAGCCGACCAACTTGGTGTAAAAGCAGTTGATGACCATACGTTTGAGGTAGAATTGGAGCGTCCTGTTCCGTATTTTATTAGCTTAACAGCGTTCCCAACATTTCTACCAATTAACGAGGAATTCTTTAAAGCACAAGGTGATAAGTACGCTTTAGAAGATAATACAATCTTGTACAACGGAGCTTTTACACTAAGCGATTGGAAGCACGAACAAAGCTTTAAATTCAAGAAAAACCCTACCTATTGGGATAAAGATACTGTCAAACTAGAAGAAATCAATTTTAACGTCGTAAAAGAAAAATCAACAGAAGTAAATTTATTCGAGTCAAAACAATTAGATCGTATAAAACTAACATCTGACTTCGTCGATAAATATAAAAAGGATGCTAACTTTAAAGAACGTCCAAACGTAGGCGTACAATTTTTACGTATGAATCAACAAAACAAAGTGCTTCAAAACGTTTCTGCACGCCAAGCAATTGATCAAACAATTGATAGAAAATCCTTTGTAAATACGTTATTAAATGATGGATCTACACCAACATTTGGTCTCGTTCCAAAAAACTTTGCAAAAGGACCTGAAGGAAAAGACTTCCGTACTGCAAACGGCGATTTAACAAAAGTTGATACAAAATCTGCACAAGAGTTATGGAAAAAAGCTAAACAAGAGCTTGGTTCGGAAAAGATAACATTAGAATTATTAACGAGTGATGCTGACCTTGATAAGAAAACTGGTGAATTCTTAAAAGGACAACTAGAAAAGAATCTAGATGGATTAACAGTAAATATAAAACCGCAACCGCGTAAGCAACAAGTTTCGCTTTTATTAAAAGGTGACTACGAAATCGGAATTGATGGCTGGAGCCCTGACTTTGCGGATCCAATTACATTCCTTGAGCTATTTACAACGAATAACCCTTATAACTTAGATCATTACTCTAATAAGGAATTCGATGAAACAATAGCAAAAGTGAAAACAACTTTAGCTGGTGATGAAAAAGCTCGCTGGGAAGCATTACTAGCATCCGAGAAAATATTATTTAAAGACTCTGTTATCGCTCCTCTTTACCAAAAAGGCGAATCTTATTTAGAACGTTCTTATGTGAAAGGAATTGTGCAAGTAGACTTTGCAGGTCAATTAAACTTCAAGTGGGCAAAAATTGAAAAATAAAGTGAAACTTTAATAAGTGGGGGGTTCTTCATCCCCACTTATTATTAGCCCACACCAATTGTTTTTTTAGCAAAATATATTAAAAATAGGTTCTCTCACACATGAGAATCTGCTTTTTTAATATATTATTCTAAGAAATTAACAATCTATTTTTACTATTGACATATAGTTCTTTCCAGTGCTAATATTCTAAATAATCAAAGAAACAAAATATTTCACCATCAAAATATAATGTCTACTACGTTGAAACACATAACGATAGATTATAGTTCAACATGTATATACATATAGAACACATGATTACCTATAAACAAATATTTATAATAGGTTTTATCTCCTTCTATAGCCACTTCAAGACACGGACATTATGACGTTACGAACAACACATTTAGGGAGGAACGAACAATGAAGAAAAAAGTTGTACCTGTTGTTGCATCTGTTTTAGGGGCAAGTCTATTACTAACTGCTTGCGGGGGAAATAAAGATAATGCAAGCGGAGCGAAAGCAAACGATAAAGCACCTGATAAACAGGCAATTAACTTATCATTCGCTTCAGAAATTCCAACAATGGATGTTGCAAAAGCAACGGATGGGGAATCCATGAACGTAATGCGCAATGTTTTTGAAGGGTTATATGCAATGGGAGAAGATAATAAACCGGTTCCTGGCGTCGCTGAGTCGGTTGACATTAGTCCCGATAAAACAAAATATACATTCCATCTGCGTGATTCAAAATGGTCAAACGGTACTCCTGTTACAGCAAAGGACTTTGCCTTCGCTTGGCAACGTGCTGTAAATCCTAATACAGCAGCTGAATACGCATTCTTATTCTTCGATATAAAGAATGCGAAACAAATAAACCAAAAACAATTGCCAATTGATCAACTAGGGGTCAAAGCTGTTGATGACAAAACGTTAGAAGTACAACTAGACCGTCCTGTTCCCTACTTCTTAAGCTTAACGACATTCTCAACATTCTTACCAATTAATGAAGAGTACTTAAAGTCTCAAGGCGATAAATATGGTTTAGAAACAAATCATTTAATTTACAACGGTGCTTTCACATTAGAGAACTGGAAACATGAACAAAGCTTCCAATTGAAGAAAAACCCTAACTATTGGGATGCTAAAACTGTAAAATTAGAAGAAATCAACTTCAATGTCGTTAAAGATAAGTCTACAGAAGTGAACTTATATGATTCAGGACAAATTGATCGTGTTGCTTTAACTGCAGAGTTTGTTGATAAATATAAAAGCGATCCAAACTTCAAGGAACGCGCTGAAGTCGGCATTCAATTTTTACGACTAAATCAGAAAAATGAAACATTAAAAAATCAACATGCACGCCTTGCTATTAACGGCGCAATGAATAAAAAAGCTTACGTAGAAACAATCTTAAATAACGGCGCTGTTCCAGCTGAAGGAATGGTTCCTGCGAAATTTGCAAAGAGCCCAGAAGGCAATGACTTCCGTAAAGAAAATGGAAATCTAGTCAAGGATGATGTGAAAACAGCGAAAGAAAATTGGAAAAAAGCAAAACAAGAACTTGGTACTGACAAAGTAACAATCGAACTATTAACAAGTGATAATGCTTTAGCTAAAAAGACTGGTGAATATTTAAAAGGTGAATTAGAAAAAAACTTAGATGGATTAACAGTGAATTTAAAACCGCAACCACGCAAACAACAGTTGAAACTACTATTAAGTGGTGACTATGAAATTGGTATTGACGGGTGGGGCCCTGACTTCGCTGATCCAATTACATTCTTAGATTTATTTACAACAGATAGTGCTTATAACTTCGATAAATACTCTAACAAAGAGTACGATGAGCTAATTCATAAAGTGAAAACAGATTTAGCTGGCGATGAAAAAGCACGCTTTGAAGCAATGAAGCAAGCTGAAAAAATTCTATTACAAGACGGTGCTGTCGCTCCTTTATACCAACAAGGTCGTTCTTACCTACAACGCTCTTTCATTAAAGGGCTTGTAACAACTGACTTCGGCGGTGAATTTAACTACAAGTGGACAGAAGTTGCAAAATAATAAAATAAAAAGGTATCCAATCACAGGATACCTTTTTATTTTATACTTCTTTAACTACATGACTTCTTCTCTTTACTATTCCTTTTATAGATACAGTAATTACCGCTACCAATTGCGTAACTAATATAATGACTAATAATGAAATAATATTTTTCTCTAGACTAACTCCCCCAAATATTATTGTATAATAGCCATTTGCTGCATATGTTGCGGGAAATACTTCACCCATTGTTTGATATGTTTTAGAAAGCATTTCATGCGGTACAATTACACCCGAACTTACAAGTTGTAGTGATAGCGAGATAATATTAAAAATCATACCTGCGTTTCCAAACACAGTTAGAAACATTTGTGTTAATGAAAGAAATGCGAAGAAGACTATTTTCAATAATCCTCTTTTCCTTCTTTTTGCATTGAACCAAAACTCATCATAAATATAAACACAAACATTAAATATGTTCTCCACGTCAAAGAAGGTATATGCCCTGACCACAGATAGCTAATGAAATAGCTAATTCCCATAATACAAGACGATATTACTAAACTAATACTTATTAGTTTTACATATTTGAACATACATTTTCTCCTTACTTTTCTATCTCTTCAAATTGCAGATTTACCGGTTCTTCTAGTAGTGTTTCATAAAAGTTTTCAGACAAATCTGTTGAAGGAATTTTTTCATCCACTTCATCAAATCGAATACTATCTAGCCACACACAGCCTTCTCCTGATAATAAAACGCCAAATGCAATACCAAGCGCTCCTTCTTTTATATCTAATACAACCGAGTACGATTGCCAGTTATTTGTATTTTTAATTGGGCGATTTTGCATATTATCCATAGCGAGCGGTTCCGTATCGGTTCCGTCTACTCGCATCCACAACCCCGCCCAATCTCTTACGTTCTCACTCTTAACAAATGCTGTAAAACGTAATCTTTTACCTACATATTTATCGGCTCGGAAGATTTGCATTAATGTTGAAAATCCTCCATGCGTAACATTCTCTTTTGCTTTTATGTATGCAGATACTTTTCCTTGATGGACAACTTCATAATCTAACCCCATCTCATATTCAGCAGGATGACTTCCACTTAATACCCATCCTTTTGGTATACCTTTTTGCATTGAAACACCCTCTCTTTCTATATAAAATGACTGGAAGTACTTTCGATATTTCTTTGGTGGCAATTGAAACATTCTTTTAAAAGCTCTCGTAAATGCCTCTTGTGAGGAAAAACCGTATTGCACTGCAATATCAATAACAGCTCTCTCCGTTGACACTAAAACTTGTGCAGCATGAGTTAACCTTCTCTTTCGAATATAATCCGTTACACTCATCCCAACATATCTTTGAAAGATGCGATGAAAATGGTACATCGATACTGCACTGTGAGATGCCACTCTTTCTGTTGTAAGCTCCTCATGTAAGTGATTCTCTATATATTCAATTGATTTTTTTATTATCTCTTTATATTCTTCATGCATTTTAGTCCCTCCCTCACAACTTCAATTTACCATATACATACAAATCGTTTTTGATTTAAATTGCGGATTAGCCCTTGTGACTGCAGAATAATAATTTATTTTCAACACATACATAATTACATGTTTTTGGGAAAAACTTGTATAGAACGAATTTACATAAGGAGGAATTTATAATGAGAATTCTACTATCAGTTTTATTAGCTCTTATGCTAGTACCTGCATTAACAGGATGTAAAGCTCCTGCAAAAGAAGACACAACTTCTAATAAAAAGACGACTGAAGAAGCAAAAAATGAGGCTCCTGCAGATTTAAAATTAAACTTTAATGAATTTAGTTTAGATGCAGACTATGAAGATACGAAGAAAGACTACGAAGCTGATTATAAAAATGTAGCGGCTGATAAGAAAATGGAAGCAAAGCTTGAAGATCATAAAACAAATGCAAAGTTTACAGGTGACGAGGCTATTACAAAATTAAGCCCACTTCTACAAGAATTAAAATTTGATAAAGACACTCCTGACCAAGAAGTAATCGATCAAGTAGTGAACGTGTTCAAACTTGATAAAGACTATCAAAAATTCGATTTAGAAGTTGTCTTCTCTGATGGAACGAAAAAAGAATACAAAAGAGAAATAAAATAACCTTGCACAGGCAAGGTTATTTTTTCGTTTCTGCTTGAAAACGTTTATAGTATGTCGATGCTGTTGCAAAATTAATTTCTATATCACGAATCAACGATGAATCTTCTTCTTTAGCTAACTTCTGTAATTTTTTCATCGCTTGCTCCGATTCATTCAAGAAACCAATATATACTTCATGTTCTTGCTCTTTCGACTTCGGCACACGAATTTCTTTACGTATATGATCAATATCTTCTAACATGCTCGTTGTTACCTTTTGCACATCTTCTTTATATGTAGCAGTCGTTATTTCCTTACCGCCCTTTTCTTTTGCTACTTCAAATAACTGCAGTGCTTTATTAATTTCTTTATTCATTTTCAAATCATATTTTTCATGTACTGCACGGTATTCTTTCATCTCTTCTGTTTGTTCTGTAGATTGCTCTACCTTTTCTTTCGGTTCTTTCGTATCTTTATTTCCATTACACCCTGCTAGAAGGAGCATTCCTCCCATTACGGCAATACCCAAAACCTTCTTCATCTCTTCTTCTCCTTTTATCTACAACTATTACTCATTATAGTTTCTTTTATCTCCACTTGTTATTATACCGAGAACATCCTACTTTTTACACTTAAGACGACATCGTAATATATATACCAACATGTTTGTCACAGTATCGTCACTTTATACAAATAACTTTTGCAATGCTTTACTACATCACCTTACAAAACTGTATGAGGTATTTCAAAGAAATGAAAAAAAGAACTGATCCAAACATTCCCTTTGAATCAGTTCTTTTTTGTTAAGCCTCTAGATTTTGTTTTTGTTGCAGTTCAAACTGCTTCTCACTTCTTCTAGCCATAAATAGATAACATAACACTGCTCCTACTTCACAAAGCGCAATAACAACACCCATCGGTAATGCTGTATTACTTCCACCGATACCTACTAGCGGAGCAACAAGAGCTCCTGAAATAAACTGTAATAAACCTAATAAAGCTGATGCTGTTCCTGCAGCTTGCTTCTGATTTCTCATCGCTAATGAGAACCCAGTTGTTGATACAACCCCGACACTTGATACGACAAGGAATAACGAACATAAAACACCAATTAAACCTATTCCTAATACAATTGTCAGTAGTAAAGATAGACCACCAACAGCTGCGATAATAATACCCGCAACAAATAATGTCTTCTCATTTACTTTCCCCGCTAAACGACCCGTTACCTGACTAGCAATAATAATACCGATGCCGTTAATCGCAAAAAATAAACTAAATTGCTGTGGTGATGCTCCGTATATGTTCTGCAACACAAATGGTGAGCCCGAAATGTATGCAAACATTGCCGCTGTTACTAATCCTTGTGACAATGCATATCCCATAAACAGACGGTCCTTTAACAATTTCCCGTACGTCGCCAAAGTCCCTGACAAACCACCCGTTTCTCTTTCTTCAGGAGGTAATGTTTCGCGCAATACGAAAGTAGCTGAGATTAACATGAATATGCTAATTGCCCCAAGGACGATGAAGACACCGCGCCACGTTGTAAACTGTAACAATTGCCCTCCAATAATTGGTGCCAAAATAGGTGCTGCTCCGTTTACTAACATAAGCAGTGAGAAAAACTTCGTCATTTCAGAACCTGAGTACATATCTCTTACCATTGCACGTGATATAACAATTCCGGCTGATCCTGAAGCTCCTTGTAGGAAGCGCAATAACACTAATGTCCAAATAGATGGCGCAACAGCACAAAGTAAAGAAGAAGCTACATAAATAATAAGTGCAATAATAAGAGGTTTGCGCCTTCCGTAAATATCACTAATCGAACCGACAAATAATTGTCCTACTGAAAGCCCAAGTAAACAAGCTGTCAATGTAAGTTGCGCAAGGGATGCACCTGTTTGCAAGTCATCCGTTAACTTCGGTAATGAAGGCAAATACATATCAATAGATAATGGCCCAATCGCCGTAAGTGTTCCTAATACAAGAATCATCCATAACCTGTTTGCCTTTACAGGTTTATATATTTCGTGATTAACTTCATTCACTTTTCCAATTCACCCTTTCCTATACACACCGAATCGTAACAATTATAGTTACATCATAAACATACGTCAAGTACATTGCATTTTCCTCTTTCATAATGTAAAAAAAGCGATAGAAATTCTATCGCTTTACTTTTTCACATTGCTATTCGTAAATTTAGATACTGAGGCCATCGTCTCTCCCGTATCTAAATATGTAATTTGAATTGGGTCTCCTACTTCTGTAAACATAGCATATGGGAATTTCTTCACTGGTATCATAAATACCTTTTGTTCATTCTCTAAAAGTACGTACACGATTGTATTTTCACCTGATTTTTCTTTATATACACGTTGTACAATACCTTCTTTTTGCGCTTCTTTTCCTGTTGAGGTTGGTCTAAATGTATCACCATTACCGCTCATTACGTTTTTATAATTCTCAAGCGCTTCTTTCTGCGAAGAACCTGTTGCAAATATTTTTGCATTAGCAGCATATACAACTGTATGCGCACGTACTAGGCCTCCGTCATCAACAACCGGAATAATCCAAGCTGGTTTACCGTATACGTTATAAATGACAGGCATTGTCCCATGCCATTTCTCTCTCTTAAAGGAATTATCTACTACTTCTGTAGCTGCTGAACCATCCATAATCCCCTTTACTTCTTTTCCATTATAGTAATATAGCTTGCCTGTGCGTGCATCTACTAATGAATAGCCTAGAGCTGAATCTACTCCTTCTTTTGGAGAAGTAAAGTCTGTAAAATAATACAGTGTTCCATCTTTACCAAAAATCGGGGTCACGCCTTCTTTCGTTCCCCACTCAGTCGGAATTTTCATATCTGTTTGTGAGAATTTCGTATTCCAAAATCCGTGAATATATTTACCAAAGTACGTATTTAACGTAGATGCAGTCTCATGATTTAATACACCATCAACAAATTTAGGTGCCTTTCCTTTATCATATCTTTTCACTTCACCTGTTTGTGCATCTACTACGACAACACCTTCTACCTCAAATCCAGATCTTCCTGAAATAAATTCACCATACGTCATTGTATAATATGGTTTTCCTTTATCATCAACCTCAAATTTAGGTTTTCCTTTAAAGATTAAATTTGGTTCTGCTTGCCTTACCACACGCTCTAAATTATTACCAAAAAACATGCTTGGCACATATTTCATTTTATAACCGAGGTGCAGTTTCGCTTCCGCATCAGGATTCGTACCTGACATCGTTACGTACCCTGGAATTGTCTCAGCTTTACGCGCTTTAAAAAATCCTGAAACTTCAATCGGCGCTACATATAAAGCCTCGCCGTTTACCATTTGTGGCGTTAATTCTCCTAGCTCAAAATAAGCTACTTTTGGAATATCACCAAATACTTTTTTCATCTTATTCTCCGCTGTCTTTGGCGGCACTGTAAACGGCTGGTCATTTTCAGTAAATGGCTCTGAAATATCTTTCTCTACCTTAACAACAGAATCATATTTCTTTTGCGAGATTACTATATCGTGCAAATAACCAAAGTAGCCGTAACCTGCGAGTAAAATAAACATTAGAAGTCCTTTTAATGTACCTTCTAATTTCCCTATTTGATCTTGTGAAAATAAAACAAGCCCAATTAAAATTGCTACTGCAACAGAATAATGAGTAAGAATCGAATCTACTCGATCATCAATTAGCCAAAAGTATTCATAGATTGCAATACCTATCCAAAATAAAACAGGAATAACTAAAATAGATGATTTCTTACCCTTTACAATCTTCTTATCTCCCTTCTTATCCACTGCTCGAAGCTTACTACTACTTCTTGTCCATGGAATCAAAAACAAAGTAAGAATAGCTAAAACTACAAATTTCATCAAAGGCACTGTCCCCTTTTCTTTTGTATTCCCTTTTAGTATAACAAATAAAGGGTATTAAGGTGAAAATAGGAATAGTTATATTTTTTTACTACTTAATACAATCCCGCTCACTACATATAGAATAGATGCAATATAAAAAATTGTACCAATCGTAAAGAAATCTACTAAATATCCCGTGGCAATAACCGCTACTGCTCCGCCAATGGATGTCCACACATGGTATTTTCCAATCTCATAACCAGCCTTTTCCTGCGCAACCTTTCGTGCTAACGAAGTCTTCTCAGTATTACGCTGCACAGCACCTAAAACGCCCATTACAATTTGAAGAATATACACATGCCAAACTTCCGTGGCAATTGGAAAGCAAAGCATTAAGATTGCCATGGACCAAGCGTATATGATTAATAATTTTTTATCACCTACTTGATCAGATACCTTCCCCACTAGTGGATATACAAGTGCTGATGTTAAAGCAAATAAGCCATACGCCCAGCCAAATTGCGAGAAGCTATTTCCAACGTTTCGAAGCAATAATATATAAAAAGGAAATACCATACTTCCTGCCATCATGATGATACTTTGCGAGGCCACAAATCTTCTATATGTCATTTCGTATACTCCCTATAAAATAAATTCACAAATCTCTCTTCTGAATCTACTTCCTTCTTTTTCTTGAGAAATTCTTCAATACGAGGATATGCCCTCTTTAACTGCTCTTTCGTTGGATAAGAATAATACGGCAAATAGTAACTACCGTTATGCTTTAAAGTAACATCAATCATCTTGCGAATGACATCCTCTGTTTTCTTTATCTCACTCTCTGAGCGTCCCTGGTTAATCAAAAGAACCAGCGCAAACATATCATCTTTCGCATAGGACAAAACTGCATTTTCATTCTTTTCCACGTAACGAATCGTAATGTTGAGTAAATTAAACTCTTCTTCATTTAATACGTTACGTAGATCATCTATATACTCTGTGAAAGCATCTATAGGCACAAAGTATTCTTGTAACACTTCGGTCCTATTTGGATTTTCATATTCCATAAAAGCACTATCTGATCTCATAACATTATTACGCGTCTCATACTTTCCATCTGTACGTTCAAAATAACCTCTTTGTATATCCCAAAATGTATTCTTTCCCCAATCACTATAACGTGATAACCCAAGTAAAAATTTCGGTACAGCTATAATATTTTCTTCCTTTAATTCACTGTACTCTTCTCTCATATTTTGATTTTGTGCCAAAGTATAATCTGTCACATACATCTCTTTTAAAAATGAATTTGGAGCAACAGAAATACGCGCTAAGTGCATACGAACATTCTCATCTCTTTTCACTTTCTCTTTGAAATAAGATACGTATTCTTTATAATCTATCATTCTCGTGTGCATTTCATATAATTCATCATCTGTTAACTTCAGCGTCACATCTAAAATAACTCCAAATAAACCGTAACCCCCAATGACATATGGAAATAACTCTGCATTTTCTTCTCTACTTACATTACGTACCGTGCCATCTGCCATTAACAATCTAAATGAATCTACTGTATCAATCAGTGCCTCATGACGAATATCACGCCCGTGTACATTTACACTTAATGAACCGCCAACAGTAAAAATATTTTGAGACTGCATGACCTGTACCGCAAGGCCATAAGGATTTATTTTCTTCTGAATATCATTCCAGGTGAAACCACTTTGCACTGTAATCCGCTTCTTCTCTGGATCAAATTCTAATATTTTATTATATCCTTTCATATCGAGCATCGTGCCATTCGGATAATATGTCTGTCCTCCTTGGCTATGTTGCATGCCTGCAATGGAAATTTTCTCTCCTGAAACTTTTGCATCTCGCACTAATTTTATTAACGAGTGCTCTTCCGTAGCACTTTCAACACGTTTTATTTTTGTCGGAAGCAATTTACCTACATCACTCATAATAGGATGATCAATTTGTTTTTTATACGTATGTACAGACGTTGCAAGCAAAACCGTATATGCGACAATGACCACTGCTATCTTTCTTTTTTTCAAAGGACACTCTCCTTATTAGCAACAAAAAGAGATACCCGTTCTTTCAGGTACCTCTCTTGACAGTGATTACTTTGCTGCTGGCAATTGTATTGGATCAAATTTATCATACGATGTAAACTTTGCATCCGTAATAATGTGCGCTTTATCCTCACCATTGCTACTCATAACCATATCTATCTTTGCTGATTCATATTTAAATTCTTTTGTAATAATATATTCCCCATCTATTTCTTCTATCTTTGCATTTTGGCCTTGTAGCATTTGTTTCTGCTTTTCATCCATACTAGCTAGCATACTCTCTGTCTCTTGCCCTTTTAATGCAAACTTCAGCTTATAATTATCTCCACTTTTCTCCATCTTCACTTTATTTAAAATTTCCGATGGAATCTCTAAATTATCTACCATTCCTTGAGTCGCGTTCATTCCGTTAGCATTCAATTGTTCCTCTGGTACAGACATAATTTCACCCGTATTAGGATTTTTTAACTGACCAGCAATTTTGCCACCCACATCATAAACAACAACCTCTGTACCAGAAACATTCATTTCAGAACGAGAATTTTTTTTCTTCGGCTCTAGTTGCATTTTAGCCTTTATTACATTCATCTCTGTTCCTTCAGCCTTTATTCCCACATCATATGTCATCGTTACATTTTCTTCGTTTTTAAAAACTTCATTCGCTTTATTAAAAACATCCTTCGCTGTTAATTCCTTTTCCTTCTGCACAGCTTCTTTTTTCGGTTCGTCAGTCTTTTTTGTTTTCTCATTACTACACCCTACTCCTAGACCGACTGCAAGTACTAAACTTGAAATTAAAATAAGTTTTTTCATAACGTCCCCTCCTTCCCAAAAATAATATCATCTCTTTTCCTATGAAATCTATATAATTCGTAATATTTATCTTTAAATTTATTTTCTATATAGCAACATGTTTGAGAAAAACTTTAAATATGTTGTAAATAATAACAACTCATTTCAGGAGGTCATTATGAAAGCGATTATTTGTACAAAGTACGGACCACCTAATGTTCTCCAGCTTCAAAATGTAGAAAAGCCTAAACCTAAAAAAAATGAAGTATTAGTTAAAATTCACGCAACAAGTGTATCGACTGGAGATTGTAGAATACGTGGCTTTAATAGCCCCCCCTTATTTTGGATTCCTATGCGGATCATATTAGGTTTCAGAAAACCGAGAAAACCTATACTTGGCGTAGAGTTATCCGGTGAAATCGAAGACATTGGAACAGATGTAACACAATTTAAAAAGGGAGATCAAGTTTTTGCATTAACAGAACTAAACCTTGGTGGTTATGCGGAATACACATGCGTGCATGAAAGTGGATTAATAGCATTAAAACCTACCAATGTGACATATGAAGAAGCTGCCGTTATTCCTTTTGGCGGAACTTCAGCATTACACTTCCTTAGAAAAGGACAGATAAAAAAAGGGCAACGAGTACTTATATACGGCGCCTCTGGGTCAGTAGGGACAGCTGCCATACAACTTGCTAAATACTTCGGGACGACTGTCACAGCCATTTGTAGTAGTTCGAATTTCGATTTAGTAACAACATTAGGGGCAGACAACGTAATTGATTATATGAAAGAAGATTTTACTAAGCAGGGCGAGCACTACGATATTATATTTGATGCAGTTGGAAAATATAAAAAGTCTCTTTGTACAGATGCATTAATGCCTAATGGAAAATATGTATCTGTGAACGGAATGATGGCAAAGGTCAGTAAAGAAGATATGAACCTGCTAAAACAACTAGCTGAAACAGAAAAGCTAAAACCTGTTATTGATAGAACTTACCGATTAGAAGAAATTGCTGAAGCTCATATATATGTAGAAAAAGGACATAAAAAGGGAAACGTTTCGATTACCTTAAAATAAAATATATTCTGAAAATATTATTGACAATTCTTTTTGTACGATTTACTATTAGTACCATATTTAAAACTACATACACATACTCTTATCAAGAGTGGCGGAGGGACTGGCCCGATGATGCCCGGCAACCGAGCTTATGACGTATAAGCTAAGGTGCTAATTCCTGCAAAACGATTTTTCGTTTTGGAAGATAAGAGAGGAATCTATTTCGTCTATTCGGCACCTCTCTTATTTTTGGGAGGTGCTTTTTATTTTGGAACGTATATGAAGGGGGATTTATAGATGAAAAAGGTATTATTAAGCATTGTAAGCGGAGCAGTATTGTTATTAGGCGCATGTAGCGTGAGTTCAAATAAAGAGGTAAAAGCATTAGACGAGAAAAAGATTACTGTCGGTGTAACAGGTGGACCACATGAACAAATTTTTGAAAAGGTAAAAGAAGTTGCAGCAAAAGATGGTCTCGAAATTGATATAAAAGTATTTAATGATTATGTAGCGCCAAACGTATCATTAGATGAAAAAAGCCTTGATGTAAATAGCTACCAAACGAAATCTTATTTAGATGTATTTAAAGCTGAACGCAATATGAAATTAACTGAAGTATTTTCAACAGTAACATTCCCTATGGGCGTATATTCTAAAGATGTAAAAGATGTAAAAGATTTAAAAGAGGGCGACGCAATTGCTGTACCAAATGACCCAACAAATGAACTTCGAGCTTTAAAATTATTTGAAAAAGCAGGGGTTTTAAAAGTTGATCCAAAGGCTACAGAAAAAGCGACTGCAAAAGATGTAATTGAAAATCCAAAAAAATTAAAGATTGTCGAATTAGAGGCATCTCAATTACCAACGCAACTAAGTGAAGTGAAAGCAGCTGCAATTAACACAAACTTTGCATTAGGTGCAAAATTAAGTCCAGCGAAAGATTCTATTTTCCGCGAAGGAAAAGATTCACCATATGTGAACTGGGTTGTTGTTCGTACTGAAAATAAAGATGATGCCGTTGTAAATAAATTAAAGAAAGCTTATCAATCTAAAGAAGTAAAAGAGTTTATCGAGAAAAAATTTGATGGTTCAGTTTTACCATCTTGGTAGGAGCTGACGATAATGATTGAATTACAAAACATATCCAAAGTATTTACAACAAAAAAAGGGAATGTTGAGGCTCTTAAGTCTACTTCCCTTAAAGTAGAAAAAGGCGAGGTATTTGGAATCATTGGGTATAGTGGCGCTGGTAAAAGTACATTGATTCGATGTGTAAATTTATTAGAAAAACCAACGACAGGAAATATCATTGTAAACGAACAAGACTTAACAACGTTATCGACAAAAGAACTAGCAAAAGCGAGACAAAAAATCGGAATGATCTTTCAAGGATTCAATTTACTTAAAACTGTTACCGTTTATGAAAATATCGCATTACCGTTACGGCTTGCTGGCATTCCAAAAGCAGAAATTGAAAAAAGAGTAGAAAAGTATTTACGCATTGTCGATCTTTTTAATCGAAAAGATGCGTATCCAAGCGAACTTTCTGGTGGTCAAAAACAGCGTGTTGCAATTGCTCGTGCGCTATCACATGAACCTGAAGTGTTATTAAGTGATGAAGCAACGAGCGCATTAGATCCAGAAACAACCGATTCTATCCTTGATTTGCTATTAAAGATTAACGAAGAAATCGGAATTACGATTTTACTCATTACACATGAAATGAATGTCATCCAGCGTATATGTGACCGCGTTGCTGTTATGGAACATGGATCTGTAGTCGAAAGTGGAACTGTAAAAGATATTTTCACAAACCCACAACATGTAACAACGAAGAAATTTGTAAATAGCGCATTTGCAGCGAAAATTCCAGAAGAGGTACAGAAAGAACTACAACGTACTGGAGAAATTGTAACACTTTCATTTATTGGCACTACTTCAGGGGAACCTGCCTTAGCCGTTGCCACAAAACGTTTCCAAGTGTATCCGAATATTTTATCCGGTAATATTACGCAGTTAAAACATGAAGCATATGGGAAACTAGTCGTTCATATGCAAGGGGAACAAAATGAAATCCACCGTGCTTTATCATTTTTACAAGAGCAAGGAATCATCGTAGAAGGAGGTAGAACAGATTATGGGAAACAAGTCCTTTTTGGATGAATGGGGTAAAGTCATATGGGAAGCCACAATCCAAACCTTTCAAATGACATCTATTTCATTACTCATCTCGATCCTTATTGCACTGCCACTTGGCGTCACACTTGTTTTAACGAGACCTGGTGGGCAGCGTGAAAATAAAATCATCTATCCTATTCTTAATACGGTTATTAATGTTATTCGCTCTCTTCCATTTATCATTCTATTATTCTTTATCTTGCCTTTTACAAAGTTTCTAATGGGAACATCCATTGGCGTGCAAGGTGTTATCGTACCGCTTGTCGTCTTCACAGCCCCTTATATCGCACGTTTAATGGAGACAGCTTTACTAGAAGTCGATCGCGGTGTCATTGAAGCCTACCAAGCGATGGGAGTCTCTACTATAAAAATCATTTGGCACGTCATGGTGAAAGAAGCTCGTCCCTCCCTTGTACTTGGATTAACAATTGCAACAATTGGCTTAATTGGCGCAACAGCAATGGCTGGCCTTGTAGGGGCTGGCGGATTAGGGGATTTAGCATACCGCTTCGGACATTTACGCTACGAGCCTGAAGTAATGTATGCAACGGTCTTTATTTTAATTATCCTCGTTCAAGGATTACAATCTTTAGGGAATGGTGTTGCACGAAGACTGAAGAAAGATTAAAAAAGAAGGTATCTCACCAAGGTGAGATACCTTCTTTTTATCTTTTAAATCCACCTTCTGAATGAATAACTTGCCCAGTAATCCACTCAGCTTCTTCACTTACTAAAAATTTAATGAGTCTAGCTGCATCCCTTGGCTCACCAATTCTGCCAAAAGGAAACATCGGCTTTAACCCTTGTTTTATCTCTTCAGTCATCCATCCTGTATCGGTTGGTCCTGGATTAATTGCATTCACTGTTATTCCTAAATGAGCTACCTCTGCTGACAACGTACTAGTAAGAGCATCAATAGCTCCCTTCGTTGTCGCATAAGCTAGTTCTCCTGCCATAGGACCTTGAAATTGCCCCGAAGTCATATTCACAATTCTACCACCAGATTTCTTATCAAATCCCCGGGAAAATTGACTACTGAGCAATGTAGTCGCACGAATATTCACCATATAATGCCTATCCAATTCTTCAGCAGTCAAATTAAAGAAATCATTATTCGTAGAATACGCTGCATTATTAATTAATATATGAGGGTATCCAATTTGTTCAGTAACTCTATTTATAAGCTCTCTCGGTGCATCATTCTGAGTTAAATCTAACTCCATACTCGATACTCTAACACCTTTTTGTAATAGCTCTTCTTTTAATTGTATTTGTTCATTTTCATCAATGCCCCAAGGCATCTCTTTATCGTAAGCTGTCCAATACGTAAAAAATATATCGTATCCTGATTCAGCTAATTCTTTACAAATCGCTGCGCCTATACCATCTAGACGACTTACCCCTGTAATAACTGCTACCTTATTTTTTAATTGGTTTATCATATACTCCTCCAAATTTAAAGGACGCATATTTTATATAAGAGATATAAACTTTCCCACAAAAAAGACAGATACATAAAATAGGTATCTATCCTTACAAAAGGGATATACAAGCCAAATATGCATTCCTTGAATGATTTACAGATAACTAAATAAACCCTCGCTTATGAGGGAAAAATTCATCTATCTAGTAGTTTCTAATCATTACAAGTTCATCCACATATTGAGTCGTTGTCTCCTCTCCATATATCTCTATTCTTAGTTTACCAAAACAGATAAAATGTTACAAAAAATAAAACAATTACTCACAGCCTATCCTTGTTCACGTTATATCCATTGTGAATTTTTTCACAATGGATATATAATAAACTTGTAAATACAATATTGGAGGGATTTCAATGGTTATCAATTTTTTAAGAACTGATAAACGTGCTACTTTCATATTATTACTTTTACGGCTTTACATAGGATATACATGGCTCGCTGCTGGGATAGGCAAAGTCTTCGGACAATCTTTTGACGCAAGTGGCTTTCTAAAGGGTGCTATTGCTCAAGCATCTGGTGACCACCCTGCAGTACAAAGTTGGTGGGCAGATTTTCTTCAACATTTTGTCCTTCCAAACGCAGACCTATTTAGCTTTTTAGTTCAATGGGGAGAAATTTTAGTAGGTCTAGGTTTAATTTTAGGCGGACTAACAAAAACAGCTGCATTTTTCGGAATCATAATGAATCTTTCATTTTTATTAAGTGGAACTGTTAGTGTAAACCCAAACCTGCTTATTTTGACTATGTTCATTTTAGTTGCAGGGCAGAACGCTGGACGTATTGGATTAGATGGCTCTGTTTTCCCTAAACTTTTCCGTAAAAACAACCACGGAACATATAAATTAAGTAAAACTGCGTAGTAACAGTTTACTTTTAAAATATAAATAAGAAAAAGAGCCTGAATATAGGCTCTTTTTCTTATTTATCCTAATTTAAACTTTTAACGAGCCACGAAAACCTCTGGCAGCATAGTAAGAGTCTGCTCCATTGTGGTACACGAAAACATGTCCAAAACGATAATCACAAAATAGAGCACCACCGAGTTCTCTAATATCTGAAGGTGTTTGTACCCAACTTGATGATTTCATGTCAAAATCGCCAAGTTGTTGCAATTCCCGATATTGTTCTTCCGTTAATAGTTCAATGCCCATAGCATTGGCAACATCAATAACGTTATTTTCTGGTTTATGTTTTTTTCTTGATTCTAACGCTTCAAGATCATAACAAAGACTTCTGCGACCTTTAGGACTCTCCTTTGAACAATCATAGAAAGTATATTCGTCCTTTTCTTCATCATAACCGACAACATCCGGCTCACCGCCAGTTACTTCCATTTCGTTAAGTGACCATAATTTTTCAGCATTACCTTCTATCTTCGCTTCAACTTTAGCCCATTCAAGACCTTCATGGCGGTTCATGTTTTTCTCAAAACGAACTTGCAATACTTTCAATAACTCTTCACGTTTTTCTACTAGTAAGTCATTTTTATTCCCTGTCATATTAGTCCTCCCTAATGTATGTACTGATAGTAGTTTAAGTATATATTTTATAATAAATCATCTCAATATGAAGACCGTTTCAACCTTATGTCTTGTACAAACACCCATTACAAAGTCCTAAAACCCTCCATACTCTCTCCAAGAATATAGTGTGAAAACCACATCAAGTTCTGCTTCATAATAGCTACATGAACTCCTGGTTGGTCAGAACTATATGCCATTCCTTTAAATATAATTAATTCTGTATCAACTTCCATATCCATTAATCCTTGATATAGATCATATGCATTTGTAATTGGAATTCTTGCATCCTTTTCCCCATGTTGAATTAAGGTAGGCGTACAAGCTGATTTAATATACGTCATAGGTGATGTCTTCGTATATATCTCTGGATCATTCCATGGAGTATTTCCTAAATACATTCTAATAAAGTAAGGTATATCTGTATTTACATAATGGGTACTCCAGTTAGTGATTCCACCGCCAACTGAAATAGCTTTAAATCGACTACTAAATGTAGAACAGAAAGCTGATACATATCCACCGTTGCTCCATCCCATAACTCCTACCCTATCCTTGTCTACCATCCCTTTTTCTACTAGTTCATCCACTCCAGATATAACATCATCGTAGTCAGCAATCCCCTGTTTTCTATAGTTAGCTTTTAAAAATTCATTACCATAACCTGAACTTCCTCTGTAATTTGGTTCTAAAACGATAAAGCCTTTTTCAATAAACTGTTCAATCGGATATTTCTCATTGAAGCAGTCTGAAAATATCGGAAAAGATGCCCAAGCCGGACCGCCGTGAATTACTACTAATAAAGGATATTTTTTATTAGTGTCAAACTCTACTGGCGTTGATAAAACACCTTCTATTTCAAGATCATCGCTACTTTTCCATGAGATGATTTCCCTGTTACTTCTAAGTTTCCCTTTGAAAAAGCTATTTTCATTCGTTATTTTTTTATCGTCTAAATAGATTTCAAAGGTTTCATTTGTTATTGCCTTATTGTAGGATATATGTTTGCCATCCTTTGTTATAGAAGCATCCATTATAAAGCCATCTACTTTTTCGCTTAATATTTCCACAGTGCCATCTTCGGCTAGCAATCCAATAAGATAATTCGTTTTATTCTGCCACCTAATTAAAACCCCTTTAGCTGTCCACTGTAATGGCATAACCGTACTATCAAAATCTGTTAAAAGTTGAATTAGCTCTCCGGTATTTATATCATATATCTCTAACGTACTATCTTGTATATGGTTTCTATAGTAATCCTTCTCTCTTATGCTTGCTGTGTAACATATTTTACTGCCGTCAGGAGAAAAGCAAACACTCCCTCCCAACAACTTATTCACATTCAGCTTTTGTAGCTCTCCAGCTTTAATATGGAGTATGTATAGATCTCCATTTATATAATCTTCCATATTTGAGCTTGGTGTCGCCATAAATACAACCTTTTTACCATCATTTGAAATATCAAATTCATGGATATGAAAATCCTTACCATCCGTTAATTGATAAACAACTCTGTTCTCGTGTTCATCTGTATTACTTTGTATCACCTTTTCTATTTCAATGTAATATAAACAATTATTCTGGTGTTCCTTACCTATATGTTGAAAATCTCCATATAGGTCCTTACGTTTCTTTATCTCCTCACATTCTTTTGACTGCGTAACATAATAAAGACCCTTGCCAGTAGGACCCCATTTGAATGTACTGACTCCTTCTTTCTCATCAGTAATTTGAACCTCTCTATAACCATCTAGTGACTTAACAAATATCTGATTTTTCCCATCACCAACTGGACTAAGATATGCGATACACCTAGCATCTGGAGACCATAATGGGTGTGTACTATCTATATCCCCATTTGATAATGGGTAACTCTGCTTCTTATCTTTTTCATATATCCATACATGATTCCTATATGTATTTTCTTTCCAATCAGCCGTCTTCTTAACAAATGCTACGTTTTTACCATCATCACTTATGTTTGTACTTGATAAGGTTGGTAATGAAATAATCTCTTCTATACTTAAATATGTTTTTTCATTCACTTTAATCAATATACCCCCTTGAAATGTCCATAAATCTCTCGTCTCTTTTTGTCGTAATAAAGGAAATTGTTCACGAATACTTAAAATGATAATGGAAAATTCAGATAAATAAAAGTGAATTCGATAAAGTAAAACTTTAATCTATAGGGTTCTATCCGCTTACCAATTCTAGATGTTCTTTTTCGACACAAAAACACCCCTTTTAGATACAAATTTGTAAGTTTATTTTAAAGCTATAACTATATGTTGGTTTGGAATAAAATTTGATAAAAATGAAGTCACAAATCTTTATTTAACAACAAAAAAATCCATTTTGAAAAAACGATTGATCAAAATAGAATTACTCTTTTTAACTAAGTATGAGATTTTTATAAAAAAATTTTAATCAAAACTCACTTAGAATCTTTACTTGAAGGAATAAAGCTTCGCATCTTTTTTATGAACATCGTTAAACTAAGATAAACTTTGACTGCATCTGTAATTAATTGTAAAATATTACACATAGAAAGGTATTATAAAATAAATATAGAAGGGGTATGTTTTTTAGTTTTAAAGGGGCTAAAGCACATCTATTTTATGTTTTTAGAGGGAGAATTGAAAAATCATATGAAGAATTTCAAAAAGAGTACAGGTAAAATTTTACTAGCATCCGGATTAGTAGTTTCTATGTCAGCTTGTAGTGTAACTAGTTTATTTGGAGAAAAAGAAAAAACAAATGCTGAATCTGGTAAACAAGAAAGTAAAGAAACTACGACAGAAGGAACAAGTTCAACTAAGTCAGAAAGTAAATCATCTGAAACAAAGGAAAAATCAACTAACTCGAAAGAAGAAAGTAAAGATGTTAAGATGATTATGGTTTTACCTGAGGATTACCCACAACTTATGGTAGACATTGAAGAAGACTTATTAAGACGTCTAGATTACTATGATGCTTCTGTAAGGGATAATAAAAAGGGAAGTAAGTCAAATGAAGAGGTACGAGATAGTATTAAAGACTTAGATAAAGTATTTAATAAAATAGAGCGTATAGATGCACCAGGAAAATACAAGGAAGACCATAAGGAAATTGTAAAAGCTGTTCAAAAGTTAAAAGAGTCTTTCAAAGAAGTATCGAAGTTATTTGATTACTCTAAAACACTTAAAGATACGGATGATGCAATCATAGATAAAGCAAACAATAAATTAGATGAAGCAAAACGCATTTGGAAACCTGTATTTGATAAGTTAAAAGCGGAAGCTAAGGGTGGTTCAACAACTACTTCTACAACAAGTGGTACTAGTTCTTCTAACTCACCGAGTTTATCTAGTGGTAATACAGTTAAAACATACAGTACCCAAGATAAAACTGGTATATTCAAAGGAAAAATTGATACACCAGACGAGGATTCCGCTAAGTTTAAGAATGTACAGAACAACTATAAAGACGGTACAGAGCTTGTAGGTAATTGGGGTATTGATTACGGAGACGGAGTCAAAACTACGTTAGTCCTAAAAGCAGATAAGACATTTGAAACATATGCAAATGGTTCTTATCCAAATAAAGATAATTACTTAACAGGAACATACCAAGCAGACGTTTCTTCCCATCAGTTAACGCTAATGGTGGAAAAAGGAACTCAAAATGGTCAAGAAGTGAAATTGGAAAGACCTATTTATTCATCATATGAGGTTAAAAATTTAGATGGTAAAGCATTACAGATTTTCCACATAGACGAACAAGTAACAATTTGTTATGTAAAACAATAAATAACTAAAAAAAACTCTGTAAAATGATTTTTACAGAGTTTTTTTCTTAGTTTTAATTTATTATAAACGATCAGACTTTTTTATAAACTATCAAAATTTATTTCAAACGCATACTATATTTATTAACCTACCAACGTCCTACTCAACAGTAACAGACTTAGCTAAGTTACGTGGCTTATCAACGTCACACTCGCGGTGAAGTGCTGCGTAGTATGAGATAAGTTGTAATGGAATAACTGCTACTAGCGGTGCTAGTGCTTCGTGTACAGCTGGTAATACGAAGCTGTCACCTTCCATTTCTAAGCCTTTCATTGAGATGATACATGGGTTAGCTCCGCGTGCTACTACTTCTTTCACGTTACCACGAATTCCAAGGTTTACGTGCTCTTGTGTAGCAAGTGCAATAACTGGTGTACCATTTTCAATTAAAGCGATTGTACCGTGTTTTAACTCTCCTCCAGCGAATCCTTCTGCTTGGATGTAAGAGATTTCTTTTAGTTTTAACGCGCCTTCTAATCCTACGTAGAAGTCTACGCTACGTCCGATGAAGAAACAGTTACGCGTTGTTGCTAAAAATTGTTTTGCTAATGCGTCCATTTCTTCTTTTTGATCACAAAGTTCTATCATTGCATTTGCTACAAGTCCTAGTTCGTGTGTTAAATCGAAATCAAGAACTTCACCTTTTGCTTTAGCAATATCAGCTGCTAAAATTGAAAGTACTGCAAGCTGTGCTGTGTAAGCTTTCGTTGATGCAACTGCAATTTCTGGTCCAGCGTATAACGGAAGTGTATAATCAGCTTCACGAGAAAGTGTAGAACCAGGCACGTTTGTAATTGTTAAGGCTTTATGGCCCATTTCATTTGTTTGCACAAGTACTGCACGGCTATCAGCTGTTTCACCACTTTGTGAAATGTAAATGAAGAATGGTCTTTCTGTTAATAATGGCATGTTATAAGAGAATTCACTTGCCACGTGTACTTCAACTGGCATTTTTGCAAACTTCTCGATAAATTGTTTTCCAACAAGACCTGCATGATAACTAGTTCCACATGCAATGATGTAAATACGATCGCTATCTAAAATCGCATTGCGGATGTCTTGATTTAATTCAATTTCGCCATTTTCATCTTGATACTTTTGAATTATATTACGGATTACAAGTGGTTGCTCATCGATTTCTTTAAGCATGAAATGAGGATATGTTCCCTTTTCAATATCACTTGCGTCTAATTCCGCTGTAAACGGTGCACGTTCAATCGTTTCACCTTGTAAGTTTTTAATTGTAATACTTTCTTTCGTTACAATTACGATTTCTTTATCCATTAACTCAATAAATTGATCTGTAACTTGTAACATCGCCATAGCGTCGCTTGCCACAACATTAAAGTTGTCACCAACACCTACTAATAGCGGGCTTTTGTTTTTAGCAACATAAATCATGTTTGGATTTTCAGCATCAAGTAATCCGATTGCATAAGAGCCATGTAAAAGAGATAGTGTATTACGGAACGCTTCTTCTACACTTAATCCTGTGCTCACTTGTTGTTCCATAAGCTGTACGATAACCTCTGTATCTGTTTCACTTACGAACGTTACATCTTGTAAATATTCCTTTTTCACTAATTCATAGTTTTCAATTACACCGTTATGAACTAATGTAAAGCGTTTTGATGTACTTTGATGCGGATGCGCGTTTACTTTACTTGGAACACCGTGTGTAGCCCAGCGTGTGTGTCCGATACCTACGCTTGCTGCTACGTTCTCATCTACGATTTCACGAAGTTTTGCGATACGGCCTTTTTCTTTGTATACAACAACACCGTTCTCTGCTTGTACTGCAATACCTGCTGAATCATATCCACGATATTCTAGCTTTTCTAAACCTTTTAATAAAATTTCCTTTGCATCTTGCTCTCCAATAAATCCTACGATTCCACACATGTTTAGTCGCCGTTACAAATGCTTACACTGCTCTGCGAACATGTAACGACATAGTCCGATACCATTTTTATTTATACTAAAAAACGGATTACATATTGCTAGCCCTGTAAGCTTGTAACGGCTTTCACCTTCCTCTCGATTGGGTTTAAGTCCGTATATACTTATACAGCTAGTTTTCATCCGTTCCTCTTCTCTCATCACACTTTCACCTTTGTCCACTAAGTCACCTTAATGATTTAAGTAAAAGCTTGCGGTTGTGATGAACAACCGGGAGTCATCCGCCGAAATCTCGATAAACCCCACCTCGTCAACTACACTATTTGTAGTTCTGGCGCTTTTATAATTTACAATATTTCCTTTGAGAAAAAGAACAAGACCATCTTATAACAAACATGGATAAACCGTCAATGAAATTTTTTTCATTGTCTATAAAACATATGAAAAAGGAACACTTTTTGTGCTCCTTTTTCATATAAATTCAGCTAATTATTCAGCGCCAACTTCAGCTTTCACAACTTCTACAATGCGATGTACATATGCATCACAAACTTCTTGTGTTGGTGCTTCTGCCATTACACGAATAAGTGGCTCTGTTCCAGATGGACGAACAAGAATACGGCCATCACCGTTCATTTCTTCCTCTACAACACGAATAATTTCTTTAATTTTTTCGTTTTCTAATGCTAATTTTTTATCTGTTACACGAACGTTTACTAGCAATTGTGGGAATTTCGTCATTTCTCCTGCAAGCTCAGATAATGGCTTTTTCGTCATTTTCATGATGTTTACAAGTTGAAGTGCACTTAACATTCCATCACCAGTTGTAATGTAATCAAGTAAGATAATATGGCCTGATTGTTCTCCACCTAAGTTGTAACCTCCGCGCTTCATTTCTTCCATTACGTAGCGGTCACCAACTGCTGTTTTATCACTTGTAATATTATTTGCTTCAAGTGCTTTGTAGAAACCTAAGTTACTCATAACAGTTGAAACAACTGTATTATGTTTTAATTGACCAGTTTCTTTCATATACTTCGCACAAATGAACATAATTTGATCACCGTCAACGATGTTTCCTTTTTCGTCTACAGCAATTAAACGGTCGCCATCGCCATCAAAAGCAAGTCCGATATCCGCTCCTTTTTCTTTTACCAATTCAGCTAAGCCTTCTGGATGTGTAGATCCTACACCTTCATTAATATTCATACCATTTGGAGAAGTTCCCATTGTTGAAATATCAGCTTCTAGGTCTGCAAATAAGTATGGAGCTAGAGAAGAAGTTGCACCATGTGCACAATCTAAAGCGATATGTAGGCCGGAGAAATCTTCTTCAACAGTTTGTTTAATGTACTGTAAATATTTTTGTCCACCTTCAAAGTAATCGCTCACTTGTCCAAGATTAGTACCTGTCGGACGTGGTAGTTCATCAACTTCTTTGTCTAATAAAGCTTCAATCTCAGCTTCTTGCTCATCTGTTAATTTAAAGCCGTCTGAACCAAAGAATTTAATACCGTTATCTTGTACTGGATTATGAGATGCAGAAATCATAACACCCGCTTGTGCGTCTAGTGCTTTTGTTAAATAAGCAACGCCCGGTGTAGAAATAACGCCAAGGCGCATTACTTCTGCTCCAGTTGATAATAGCCCTGCTACTAAAGCTCCTTCTAACATATGGCCAGATACACGTGTATCACGACCGATGATTACTTTTGGACGATCTGTATCTTTTGTTAATACATAACCACCAAAACGTCCAATTTTGAAAGCTAATTCAGGTGTTAACTCCTTATTTGCAACTCCGCGTACTCCATCTGTACCAAAATATTTACCCATTATGATTCGCTCCTTTTTCTTGCTCTTTTTGATTGTGATTATCTACTGTTGGTTCTTGACTCGTTTCTTTATCTTGATTTTGATTTTGGTTTTGGTTTTGATTCTTTTCCTGTTCTTTTTCTGAATCAGGTTCAGGATTTTTTGGTTTCTCATTTTGATTTTCTTGATCGGTGTTTGAATCCGGTTGTTGACCGTTACCCTGTACTTCTTTATCTGGTTTTTCTTTCTTCACAATAGTAACTTTAGCACTTTTTTGTTTTGGTTCTATTGAAATATTACCAGGACCACTCACTTGAATGGAAATATCTTTCGTTCCTGGAGATACATTTTGCAGATTAATTACCGCTGTTATTTGAGCAGCTGTTATTTTATCTACTATACTTGCTTCTCCTGAAATATCAACACTTATCTTTCCATCTTGCGGCGAAAGTAGCTGAGCAGTAACATCTTTAGAAAGTCCATTTTTCTGGATTGGGATACCATCAATCGTTTTTGTTTTCGTTTGTTTTGTTTTTTGCACTCCCACCGAAACCTTCACTTGATTCGGTTTTGCACTTGTTACACCCTTGGGTAATAAAACAGAGGCATCGAATGTTGTAGACTCTGTCAATTGACTAAGATCTACTTCGACCCCCTCTAGCGATTGTATATTATCCAAAATATCTTTTGGACCTGCTATCGTTACTTCTCTCGGCTCAACACTGATATTTGTAACTGCCAATCCTTCTGCTAAACTCCCCTTCTTCGTATACGTTACAGGAACAGTTTTTTCAGTATTATTGGCTGTAGTTTGCATTGCCACATTCAACGTTACACTAATCTTAGATGGACTTGTTCTTACATTTAAACGTTTTCCTTCTTTATTGTATAATGTAACTTCGGGCGTTTTTGTAACAGTTTTATTAACACCTTTTAAATCAACATACGCTTTGGCAGATGAAATACTTTCAATTTCTTCTTTCGTCCCAACTACCTCAACAGTATCCGGTTTAAGGCTTGATTTTTCTAGTGTAGCCCCCGCTGGCATCTGATCCTCATTTGATAATTTCAGATCTACATGAACATATTTTCTCGCCTTTTCATGCAGAGTAACTTTAATTGTTGATGGCTGAACTGTTCCTTTCACATCATCTGGAAGCCCGTTCGTTTTTAAAGAAATCTCATAAGTTCCTTTTGGACTATCTCGCAAATCAATCGGTATATCAAATTGTTTTTTTGCTTTTGCTGTAGCAACTGATGCTTTTGGGCCTTCTAATTTCACCTTAACGCCCTCTGCTGGAATACCACTTACAATATATTTCTCCTCATCATACTTAAGATTAATAGCATAATTAGTTAATGTTTCTTTCGTATCATTTGCAAAAGGTAATATACCTGATGTCGTATTTTTTTCAGTTAACGTCGCTGACATAAAAAGCATACACGCCAATAGTAATGAGATCCCTTTTAAAAACCAATGATTCTCCATTAACTTATCCATGACGCTTTCTCCTCCAATTCCATAAAGACGAAGAAGTCGTTTTTTCGTTTCCACTAAATTCAGCTAATAACATATCCTTCAGCTGTTCTGTCTTCAAATCACGATGCAACTTACCATTTTTCGTTAAAGAAATTTGACCAGTTTCTTCAGACACAACTACTGTAATACTATCAGTAACTTCACTAACTCCCATTGCAGCACGATGTCTAGTTCCTAATTCTTTAGAAATAAACGGACTTTCTGATAATGGAAGATAGCATGCTGCTGCTTTAATTGTACTTCCTTGCATAATTACCGCTCCGTCATGAAGAGGTGTATTTGGAATAAAAATATTAATAAGTAATTCCGATGATACGTTTGCATTCAGCGGAATACCCGTTTCCACATAATCACCCATACCGGTCTCTTTTGACAAAGTAATTAATGCACCAATTCTACGTTTCCCCATATATTCGGTTGCTTTTGCTATCGCTGTTGCAACCATTTCAGGTTCATCATCCTCATGCGTTCCAACACGCGAAAATAAGCTTCCGCGCCCTAGCTGCTCAAGTGCTCTTCGCAATTCTGGCTGAAAGATAATAATAACGGCTAAAAATCCCCACGTTAATACTTGTTCAGTTAGCCAAGATAGCGTACGCAATTCAAGGAAAATACTGATCATCTTAACGACGATAATAACTGTAATCCCTTTTAAAAGTTGAACAGCTTTCGTCCCTCGGATTATAAGAATTAGCTTATATATAATAAACCATACAATGGCAATATCTAATGCCGTACTAAGATATTTCAAAATGGTCGTATCTTCAAAAGGCATGCTATCCCTTCCTCCTACTTACGAGCAATTCTATCCATATATTGAAATATTGTTTTATGCTCTATCTGTATGTATTTCCAACAACTAGTTAATTATACCATACATGAAACAAACGACAATTACAAACAACCCCCTTTAGCTCAAATTGGTAAGATGTCAAACATTTTTATTGTACAGTATAATATAAATCATTATTATACGCCTATTTTCAAATAAAAAAAGCAACTTCTCAGTTGCTTTTCTTACATTTATTTTAGTTTTTCACCGAATAAAGAACCCATTAAAGCAACTGCTGTTGTTGCCGTTCTATTTCTCTCATCTAAAATCGTATTTACCTCAACAAATTCAGCAGATGTGATAATATCAGCTTCTGCTAACATTTCCATCGCCAAATGACTTTCACGATAAGATAGACCGCCAATTACAGGCGTTCCAACACCTGGTGCATCATGAGGATCAAGACCGTCTAAATCTAATGATAAGTGTACACCATCAGTATGAGATAAATATGCGATTGTTTCTTCCATAACAGCCGTCATCCCCATACGATCAATTTCATGCATTGAGAACACTTTAATACCTTCATTGCGAATGAAATCTTTTTCTCCTTCATCCAATGCACGCGCACCGATAATTACGACATTCTCTTTTTTCACCTTTGGATATGCTCCGTATAAATCTACAAGTGAAGAATGTCCATAACCTAAACTTGCTGCAAGTGACATACCATGAATATTTCCAGATGGTGAAGTTTCCTCTGTATTTAAATCACCGTGTGCATCATACCAAATAACGCCTAAGTTTTTATAATGTTTTGCTACACCAGCTAATGTACCGATAGCAATACTATGGTCACCACCTAATACAAGTGGAAAACGACCTTCTTCTATAATATGATCCACCTTACTTGCTAATTCATTACATACAGTTGCAACTTGTGTAAGGTTTCTTAATTTTGTATTTTCATCTATCTCTTTTTCTCTCTCTATACATATATCTCCCATATCTTTAACTTCATATCCAATTTCTTCAATTCTTTCAATTACCCCTGCATAACGGATCGCGCTCGGTCCCATATCAACTCCACGGCGCATCTGTCCTAAATCCATTGGAACTCCAATAACTGAGATTTCTTTTTTCATAGATAGTATCCCCCTTTTATGCCTTCACTAAATATTTTAAATCTTTTATATAGTCTGACTCAACTCGACATTTTTCTGTATGGATATACAATTTATTCACTTATATTTATACTGAAAATCAAATTTTAAAACTATTCTATGTATAAAGTTAACTTAATGAAACAATCGCAATCACTATTATTAAATAATAATAATAAAACACTCCTACATTTAGAAGTGTTTTTCTGATGCTATTTTCCATACTGTTGCAATATTTTTTGTTGTCATTTCAATATTTTCTTCTGCTACTTTATATGCTTCTTCTAGTGTCATCGGTCTCGTTGTAATACTAAATACCGCATCTATTCCTTTCTCGTACACAGCTGAATAATCAGGTGATACAGACCCTCCAATAGCAATTACAGGCACAGAAAAACGTTTTGCACGCCCCGCAACACCCACAGGAGCCTTTCCATATGCAGTTTGTTTATCTATTCTACCTTCACCAGTTATAATGAGATTTGCATCTTCTATATGTTTATCGAAATTTGTATAATCTAATACAATTTCAATGCCTCTCCGCAAGTCTCCCTTTAACACTGAAATAACAGCCGCTCCCATTCCTCCCGCTGCCCCTGCACCAGGTATTTCAGATACATCAAAAGATACATATCGTTTAAGCATATTCGCATAATGTTGTAAATTCTCATCTAGCTCTTTCATCATCTCTACATTTGCACCCTTTTGTCTCCCAAATATGAAAGATGCTCCCTGCATTCCGACTAATGGATTATCCACATCACATGCCGCTTCTATCTTTACCCCCTTTAAGCGGGGGTCCATTCGTGAAAAATCAATAGCAACAATCGAATGTAATGTGCCTCCAGATGGATCTATTACTTCACCCTTGTCATTTATAAATCTTACTCCTAAAGCTGCTAACATACCTGTCCCACCATCATTTGTAGCACTTCCTCCAAGTCCTAAAATTATGTACTCCACTCCTTGATCTAGCGCATGTAATATAAGTTCTCCTGTTCCTTTTGTCGTTGTAATAAGTGGGTTGCGCTTTTCAACTGGAACGTGCTGTAATCCTGATGCTGCTGCCATTTCAATAAACGCTGTCTTTTTATCTTTAGAAATGCCATAAAAAGCTTGTATACCTTCTCTAAGCGGTCCTGTCACACTAATTGATATAATTCTCCCCCCTGTAGCATCAACAAGTGATTCAACCGTCCCTTCTCCTCCATCTCCAATTGGTATTTTCACATACTCTGCATTAGGAAAAATTGCTCTAAAACCTCTTTCAATAGCTCCACATACTTCTATAGCTTTTAGGCTTTCTTTATATGAATCAGATGCAATAACAACTTTCACAATTATCTCCCCATCCCTTATTTTTACGTTTTCTTCATTTTAAACGACAAGTATAAAAGTTGTCTTTTTGAACACAAAAAAAGCTTACATCATATGATGTAAGCTTTTTTATTTAGATGGAGCCTAGCGGGATCGAACCGCTGACCTCCTGCGTGCAAGGCAGGCGCTCTCCCAGCTGAGCTAAGGCCCCTTAATTAAGCGGAAGACGGGATTCGAACCCGCGACCCCAACCTTGGCAAGGTTGTATTCTACCACTGAACTACTTCCGCAAAAATGATGAGCCATGAAGGACTCGAACCTTCGACCCTCTGATTAAAAGTCAGATGCTCTACCAACTGAGCTAATGGCTCGTAAATGGCTGGGCTAGCTGGATTCGAACCAGCGCATGACGGAGTCAAAGTCCGTTGCCTTACCGCTTGGCTATAGCCCATTAATATTTACTAGTATGGTTATCTTTTCAAAAAAATAAACCCTCTCAGGTTATTTTAAAGAAAATGGTGGAGGGGGGCAGATTCGAACTGCCGAACCCGAAGGAGCGGATTTACAGTCCGCCGCGTTTAGCCACTTCGCTACCCCTCCGACATTTTAAATATATATGGTGGAGGATGACGGGATCGAACCGCCGACCCCCTGCTTGTAAGGCAGGTGCTCTCCCAGCTGAGCTAATCCTCCAAAAGTGGTGACCCGTACGGGATTCGAACCCGTGTTACCGCCGTGAAAGGGCGGTGTCTTAACCACTTGACCAACGGGCCAAAAAAGTTTTAAACCTATTCCCAAGCTTCCAACCGGGCTTGAACCGGTGACCTCTTCCTTACCATGGAAGTGCTCTACCAGCTGAGCTATGGAAGCATAATGGCTCCGCAGGTAGGACTCGAACCTACGACCGATCGGTTAACAGCCGATAGCTCTACCACTGAGCTACTGCGGAATAATATTAGCCTGGCAACGTCCTACTCTCACAGGGACAAGGTCCCAACTACCATCGGCGCTAGAGAGCTTAACTTCCGTGTTCGGTATGGGAACGGGTGTGACCTCTCTGCCATCATTA
>NZ_JBQAGT010000019.1:0-48419 GCF_051916495.1 Bacillus cereus group sp. MYBK216-1 | reverse complement strand
GTTCATCCTGAGCCAGGATCAAACTCTCCAATAAAGTTAGTTTGTCTAGCATCTAAAATAAAAATTGACGTTTCACGTTGTTTGTTTCGTTCAGTTTTCAAAGAACTACTTCGTCGCTCGGAAGCGACTTTATCAATATAACATTTCGTTATATTTTCGTCAACAACTTTTTTCAATAAGTTGTTTTTCGTTTGTTTTGTTTGTTACCTTTCGTGGCAACGAATATAAATATACCAGTTTGATTATTAAAATGCAATAGTTTTTCTAATAAAATTTTTAACTTAGTAAAAAAGTATAAAAACAGCACATTTCTTCTATATAAATATAATTTCTCGCACTATCAAGATTTACTATACCCGCGCAACTCATGCTCAAATAAAAAAAGCTTTGGAGAAATCTCCAAAGCTTAGTCTTGTTTATGGCGCATAGCAGGGAATAATAATACATCACGAATAGATGGTGCATTTGTTAATAACATAACTAGACGATCAATACCAATTCCTAATCCACCCGTAGGAGGCATACCGTACTCAAGAGCTTCAATATAATCATCATCCATCATATGAGCTTCGTCATTACCTTGTTCGCGCTCTTTTAATTGCGCTTCAAAACGTTCTTTTTGATCGATTGGATCATTTAATTCAGTGAATGCATTTGCATGTTCACGTGCAACGATAAATAATTCGAAACGATCTGTGAATCGTGGATCTTCATCATTCTTTTTCGCAAGCGGCGAGATTTCTACCGGATGACCGTAAATAAATGTTGGTTGGATTAATTTATCTTCTACTTTTTGTTCGAAGAATTCATTTATAATATGACCAACTTCCATTGTATCTTTAATTTCTACATTATGTTCTTTTGCAAGTTCACGCGCTTCTTCTACACTCATCGGATTCCAGAAATCAGCTCCAGAGTATTGCTTAATCGCATCTACCATATGAAGACGTGTCCATTCTGGTTCTAGATTAATTTCATAATCACCATACTGGATTGTTGTTGTACCCAGTACCTTTTTCGCGATATGAGCAACCATATCTTCTGTTAACTTCATAATATCTTTATAATCAGCGTATGCTTCATATAATTCAATCATCGTAAACTCAGGGTTATGACGAGTTGATACACCCTCATTACGGAATACACGGCCGATCTCATATACTTTTTCTAAACCACCCACAATAAGACGCTTTAAATGTAGCTCAATTGCGATACGCATATATAATTCCATATCTAACGCATTATGGTGTGTAGTGAAAGGACGCGCAGAAGCTCCACCTGCAATTGCATGCATCATAGGTGTTTCCACTTCAAGATAACCGTTGTCATCTAGGTATCTTCTCATCTCACGAATGATTTTACTACGAGTAACGAACGTTTCACGACTTTCCATACTTGTAATCAAGTCTAAGTAACGTTGACGGTAGCGTTGTTCAACATCTTTTAATCCATGGTATTTATCTGGTAATGGACGAAGAGATTTCGTTAATAGCGTAAAGCCTGTTGCTTTTACTGAAAGTTCTCCAACGTTTGTTTTGAACACTTTACCTTCAATACCTACTAAATCACCTAAATCTGCTGTTTTAAATAATTCGTACTCGTCATCTCCAACAGCATCTTTACGAACATAAATTTGAACTTGTCCATGTAAATCTTGAACGTGTGCAAATCCAGCTTTCCCTTTTCCGCGTTTTGTCATAATACGACCAGCGATAGAAACAGCGATTTCCTTCTCCTCTAATTCTTCCTTAGAGAACTCTCCATATAGACTCACTAAGTCAGTTGTTGAATTTGTGCGTTCAAATCTTTTACCGAACGGGTCAATTCCTTGTTCACGTAAATTATGTAGCTTTTCACGACGAACAATCAATTGGTCGTTTAATTCTTCGTGGTTCATGTTATCCATGATATTGATATCACTCCAGCTCTATTTAATTTTACAATATATACAGTATAGCATTTTCTACTCAACTAGAAAAACTGCCAGCAACTAACTGGCAGCTCTTCTTTCTTTCACGTAATTATAGGAAGTGTATAGAAGAATGTCAATCTCCTATGTCCATTATTAACCAACGTAAATTGTTTGTTGTTTCGCTTCCACTTCTTCTACAAATGTACCTAACACATTCGCAAGGTCTTCCCGTGTGTTACAAGCATTAATACCATTACGTACACTCGCATTACCACGAACACCTTTTAAATACCAAGCTGCATGTTTTCTCATCTCTCTTACAGCGACACTTTCATTCTTTAAGTCGATAAGACGATCTAGATGCAACATACATACATCAATTTTCTCGCGCACTGTTGGTTCCGGCATTAATTCACCCGTCTCCAAATACTTTACCGTACGATAAATCATCCACGGATCTCCAAGAGCAGCACGACCAATCATAACACCATCTACACCAATTTCATCAAGCATACGCTTTGCATCTTGCGGCGTTGCGACATCACCATTTCCGATAACCGGGATATTTACAGATTGTTTTACTTGTTTAATAATATCCCAATCCGCTTTTCCTTCATACATTTGCACTCGTGTACGTCCGTGAACCGCCACAGCTTGGCCACCAGCACGCTCAACAGCCCTAGCATTTTCTATTGCGAAAATATGTTCTTCATCCCAACCGATACGCATTTTAACTGTAACCGGCTTTTCAACAGCATCTACAACCGCTGCTACCATTTCATATATTTTATTCGGGTCTAAAAGCCACCTTGCCCCCGCATCACATTTAACGATTTTCGGCACTGGACAACCCATATTAATATCAATTATGTCTGCTGTCGTATATTTATCTACATATTTCGCAGCATCTACAAGAGTTTCTTTCTCTCCACCAAAAATTTGTAAACTTAATGGCTTTTCTCTCTCGTCGATATATAACATATCTAATGTTCTTTTATTATTAAGCAATATTGCCTTATCACTTACCATTTCAGCACAAACTAAGCCGGCACCAAATTCTTTTACTGTTAAACGGAATGCAGAGTTACACACTCCCGCCATCGGTGCTAGTACAACCGGATTTTTCATCTCGATATTTGCAATCTTTAACAATCAATCTACTCCTTCCTGTACAATCACTTTGGCATTAATTCCTCTATTGAAACATTTAATGCCTTGGCAACTTCTACTACAAAATCTTGAGAAGGCGATCTATTCCCTCTCTCAACCTCACCTAAAACAGATACAGATACCCCTAGTTCTTTAGCAAAACCTTCTTGTGTATAGCCTTTTAGCTTTCGAAAAGCACGAATGCGTCTTCCCCATTTTTCTGCTTCCATACCGTTACTCCCTCTCGCCTTTTCATTTCTTCTACTTGTGAACGTGAAATGTTTTGTTTTATGTCTTGATTAATCTCTAACAACGGAACGATAACAAAAGCTCTTTCAAACATCCGCGGATGCGGAACAATAAGATTCTCTGCTTCAATATTCTCTTGATTATAAAGTAAAATGTCAAGGTCGATAGTCCTCGGCCCCCACCTAATTTCCCTTTTTCTTCCTAGGTCATTTTCTACTTTTTGTGTTACTTTCAATAATTCTTGTGGTGATAAATTGGTAGAAATTTTTATAACTAAATTTAAAAAGCAACTTTGGTCAGTATAGCCAACTGGCTCAGTTTCATATACAGATGAAATATCATCAACCTGAATATAAGGATTTTTATTTAAAAACTGAATCGCTTCAGTTAGATACGTATAACGCTCTCCAATATTTGACCCTAATGCAATGTAAGCTATATTGTTCATGGACGTCCTCTCGTAATTTCTACTGCTACAGCACGATAATGACCCGGTATCGGTGGATCCGGCTTAATTACTTTAATTGTACAGCGCGAAATACTTTCATACTGTTTTAATATATCTGCAGCAATATTTTCAGCGATACTCTCCACAAGCTTATACTTTCTATCCTCAACAACTTTTCTACATAATTCGAAAAGCTCTCCATAATTGACCGAATGCTCTAAGTCATCACTTTCCCCTGCACACTTTAAATCCAACTCCACCGTTAAGTCAACTTTAAATCTCTGACCTAATTTATTCTCCTCTGGGAACACACCATGATAACCATAAAACTCCATATCATGGATATAAATTTTATCCAATTACCTTACCCCCTTACCAATCATCGCATCCATCATTTTAGCCATACGCGCCATTTCTTTCACATCATGGACACGAACAAACTCACAGCCCTTTTCAATACCAAGACAAACAGTAGCTCCCGTTCCCTCAAGGCGTTCCTCTACTGGCAAATCTAATACGTGCCCAATAAAGGACTTTCTCGAAGTACCTAAGAGAACCGGATAACCTAGCACATTTAACTGTTCTAAATTACGCATCGCCTCTAAGTTCTGCTCAGGTGTTTTAGCAAAACCGATACCTGGATCTAAAATAATATTCTCATCTCGCACACCAGCATTTTTAACAATTTTAATACTGTCATACAAATCAGCAATCATATCCGCCATTAAATTACGATAATTCATATTATCACGGTTATGCATTAAAATGATGGGTACATCATAATGAGCTGCGACTTCAGCAATTTTTGGCTCCGCCTTCGCTCCCCAAATATCATTAATAATATGAGCACCAGCCTCAATTGCTTGCTTTGCAACTTCAGCTTTATATGTATCGATAGATATAGGCAATTTTACTTCTTTTGAAACTGCTTGAATCATCGGGACAACTCGCTTTATTTCTTCTTCTACTGATACTTTAGCAAAACCTGGGCGAGTAGATTCGCCACCAATATCAATAATATGAGCACCTTCACCTTGCATTTCTTTTGCGTGACGTACCGCAGCATCTACCTCGTTGTAACTCCCACCATCAGAAAACGAATCTGGTGTTACATTTAAAATTCCCATGATTAATGTTTTTTCATTTAAATTCAATGTATATTCGCCGCAGCGTAAATCATAATCCCACTTCAAACTACGCATCTCCTCTTCGTAATTCATTTCTGCTCCATAATTTCTCTCTTTGCATTCCATAAAGGTACATTAAACTTTTTGTAACCACTCCTACTTTACCCGGGAAATCCTGCGCTTCTATACGATAAAGCGGAACAATTTCTTGAATGGAGTTTGTTACGAAGACTTCATCCGCTGAAAGTAGCTCATCTTTTGTAAAGAAACCTTCCTTTACTTCTATATTTAATTGTTCAGCACTCTTTATAATAAACGCACGAGTGATACCATTTAAAATCCCTGTCTCTAACGAAGGCGTATATAAAACATCACCTTTCACAAAAAATAGATTCGAAACAATACCCTCTGCAACATAACCTGCTTCAGTAAGGAAAATACCTTCCTTACTCACAACATTTCCAATTTCACGCTTCCCTAAAATATTATTTAAATAGTGATGAGACTTCAGGCGAAATGTTCCTTCCGGTGTATTTCGCACTTGTTTTAGAATAACACCTTCTTTTTCCGCTACATCCCCCGGCGCTGTTAAAGGTTTTATAAAAACAATAACCGAAGGCTCTTCATACATTTCCGTTTGTAATCCTATTTCATCTATACCCGCTGATACATTAAAACGTACATATGCATGCTCCAATTCATTCTTAGCGAGTAAATTTTTTAAAATAAGCATCACATCATTTTTTGTCATTGTCCATTTAATTTGCAATGTATCCAGCGCTTCTATTAAACGATCATAATGATCATCCAATAAGAAAGGATGACCATTATAAATACGAAACGTTTCAAAAACTCCAAGACCATATAAATAACCATGATCATAAGGAGAAATTTTCGCTTCACTTGCTTCTACATACTGACCATTTACGTAAATTAACATAATGTTGCACTTGGCCTGTATTTACAAATGAAATTCTGTAACAACTCTTTCCCATGAGAAGTCATAATAGATTCCGGATGGAATTGCACACCCTCTATCGGCAATGTCTTATGACGAAGTGCCATAATTTCTCCTTCCTCTGTCCAAGATGTTATCTCTAAGCAATCGGGTAACGTTTCTTTCTTAACAATAAGGGAATGATAGCGCGTCGCAGTAAACGGATTAGGAATATCCGAAAAAATCGTCTTTCCATCATGATGCATAAGCGACGTTTTCCCATGCATTAATCGTTCTGCACGGACAACCTCTCCACCAAACACTTGTGCAATGGATTGATGCCCAAGACAAACTCCAAAAATCGGAATCTTTCCAGCAAAGTATTTAATAACTTCCATACTAATCCCCGCTTCATTAGGACTACATGGACCTGGAGAAATCATTAGAAAATCTGGTTTCATATTCTCAATATCTGAAATGGTCACTTCATCGTTACGTTTAACAACGAGCTCTTGTCCAAGTTCTCCAAGAAACTGCACTAAATTAAATGTAAAAGAATCATAATTATCAATCATTAATATCATTTCTCTCACCTAACCGTTTCTTCGCTACGTTCTTTTGCACGCCATAAAGCAATCGCCTTTTTTAACGACTCTTTATATTCATTTTCTGGATTTGAATCAATTACAATTCCCGCCCCTGCTTGTACATGAGCTTTTCCATCTTTAGCAAGAAGTGTTCTAATTACAATATTCAATTCTGTATCTCCAGAATAACCAATCCAACCGATTGAACCTGTATAAATCCCTCTTCGAACAGGTTCTAATTCCTCAATAATTTCCATCGTACGTATTTTCGGGGCACCAGTAATTGTTCCCCCAGGGAATACAGCCTTCACTAAATCAAAAGCATCTTTATCTTCTTCCACCTCACCACGCACATTAGAAACAATATGCATAACATGTGAGTATTTCTCAATTACCATAAATTCATCTACTTCTACAGTGCCATATTTACAAACACGTCCTAAATCATTTCTTTCTAAATCCACAAGCATTACATGCTCTGCTCTTTCTTTTTCGTTCTCAATTAATTCTCTTGCTAATTCTTCATCCTCTTGCTCATCCGCGCCTCTAGATCTCGTTCCAGCAATTGGTCTTGTACTTACTTCAGTTCCTTGTTTCTTAATTAACAACTCTGGCGATCCACTAACAATTTGAAAATCCCCAAGCTCCAGGTAACCCATATATGGAGATGGATTAATTTCACGAAGACTTGTATAAATTTCTAGTGGGTGTGTCTGTAACGTTCTTTCTTGTCTCGTCGACAAGTTTACTTGGAACACATCACCCGCCCCAATATATTCTTGAATACATTCAACTGCCTTCATAAAGCTGGCTTCAGTAAAAGCAACCGCTTCACTTTTCTTTTCAGGACTTTCAAAGGGCACTGTCACTTCAGGCGCTTCCGTCATCCAAAGACCCTTCCACTCATTTAGCCGTTCTTTTGCCTCTTCATATTTATCTACATAATGCGTAATAATCCATAACACTTGTTCTTTTTGATCATAGACAAATACGTCATCAAATAATAAAAAGAAGATGTCAGGTATATTAATATCATCTTCCGCAAGAGAAGGCAGCTTTTCAATATAACGGATACAGTCATAACTGAAATAGCCAATTGCACCACCTTGAAAAGGCGGATACTCTGGGTTATAGTCCGTCTTCCATTGTTCCATATATTCTTGCATTAAATCTAACGGATTCCCTCGTTTTATTGTTTCCTTACCACTTTCACTTATATGTAACGTTTCATCCTTCCCTTGGATTACCGCTACTGGGTTCAGCCCTACAATGTTATAACGACCGCCACGGCCACTTTCTAACAAAATATGTTGCGATTTACCCTGAGAAAGAAATTTATATTGCTTAAAGAAATCTAACTGATATGGAATAGAAAGCGCTAAAGATTTTCTTCGTTGCATATCAACACCCCGTCTTCTTTTATCCCACCCTCTTAGATAAACCAGCTCAAACTACATAAGTTATTTATATAGAGATTGATTATACTCGAAGGCTAGTGAAAATAATTTAATTATACTACCTCTTATTTTACATGAAGTTTTCTAGTCATTCACTCTTTTCCTATTTCCAATCCCAAAAGAAAAAGCACCCTTTTTCAAGGATGCTTTTTCAATCGCATTTAATTATGATTCAAATTGATAAAGTGGTGTACTTAAATAACGTTCACCATTACTCGGGATAATAACAAGTACCTTTTTCCCTTTACCTAACTTTTTCGCAACTTCTGTTGCTGCATAAATAACCGCGCCTGAAGAGATACCAACTAAAATACCTTCCTCTTTAGCCACTCTTCTCGCATATTCAAATGCTTGCTCTGTTTTCACTTGAATAATTTCATCATATACTTCTACATCCAACGTCTCCGGAACAAATCCCGCCCCAATTCCTTGGATTTTATGTGGACCTGGTTTCCCACCAGATAATACTGGTGAATCTGCAGGTTCTACCGCATAAATTTTAATATCCTTATACGCTTCCTTCAGTACTTCACCAGCACCAGTGATCGTTCCACCTGTACCAATACCTGCAATAAATGCATCTAATTGGTCGCCCATTTGTTCAATAATTTCTGGACCCGTTGTTAAACGGTGAATTTCTGGATTCGATTGGTTTTTGAACTGTTGTGGTATAAAGTAGCCATGCTCTTTTGCTAATTCAGTCGCTTTACGAATTGCTCCACCCATTCCTTCAGGCCCTGGAGTCAATACTAATTCCGCACCGTAAGCACGTAATAAATTACGACGCTCAATACTCATTGTTTCTGGCATTACTAAGATTGCATTATATCCTTTAGCAGCCGCTACCATCGCTAAACCAATTCCTGTGTTACCACTTGTCGGCTCAATGATTGTATCGCCTTCTTTTAATAATCCCTTTTTTTCAGCATCTTCAATCATAGCTAATGCAATACGATCTTTAACGCTACTCCCCGGATTCATAAATTCTAATTTTAAGTATATATCTGCGCTGTCTGATTCTACGATGCGGTTCAACTTAACGATCGGCGTTTTCCCGATTAATTCTGAAACTGATTGTGCCACTCGCATTCCTGTCACTCCTAACACCGAGTATTTTTATTGGTTTTATTTATATTTAGATTTTGTCAGAAAATTCCCTGTTTGTCAATTCATTTGGAGGATTGCTCCTCTTAATTCCCTTATTACAAATTCTCGATTAAATTTGTAATATCTTCTTTAGAGAACTTGTATCGTTCATTACAGAAATGACAGTGAACTTCCGTCTCTTCCTCTTCTTCACGAACTTGCTCTAACTCTGTTTTACCTAAACTAATTAATACACTCTCAATACGCTCGCGTGAGCATGTGCAATTAAATTGAACATCCATTGTTTCTAATACTTTTACTTTATCTTCTCCAAGAACTGCATATAGTAGCTCTTCCGGAGAAAGGCCTTGTTCAATCAACGTTGATACAGGCGGAATCTTTTGTAAACGGTCTTCAATAAATGAAATCGTTTCATCTTGCGCACCCGGCATAATTTGAAGGATAAATCCACCTGCCGCTAATATGCTATCATCTCCATTTACAAGAACACCAACACCTACAGAAGAAGGCGTTTGTTCAGAAACTGCAAAATAATACGTAAAGTCTTCTCCTAATTCTCCTGAAACGATTGGAGATTGACCAATAAACGGCTCACGCATTCCAATATCTTTAATTACAGTTACAAACCCCTCTGTACCTACCGCTTGATATACACGTAACTTCCCTTGTTCTGTTCCTTCAAAATCAACATGCGGATTCGTTACATAACCACGTACATCTCCATTTGCATGAGCATCTACTAAGATAGGGCCAATTGGACCGTTACCTTCTACCTTAATTGTTAACTTTTGCTCACCTTTTAACATTGCACCCATCATTGTACCCGCAGTTAAAGAACGCCCTAGTGCCGCTGAAGCTGTTCTCCATGTATCATGACGTCTTTGCGCCTCACTTACTGTATTTGTTGTACGCACACTATACGCACGCACTTCTCCATCAAACGCTAACGCTTTTACTAAATAATCTTTCATACGTATTTATTCACCTTTCTCATGCTGTAAATTTGCATTACGTTCATATAACATATACAAACCTTTTAACGTTAAAAACGGATCTACAATATCAATTACATTCGATTCTTCGGAAATTAATTTTGCCAATCCACCTGTTGCAATAACTTTAGGTTCTTGTCTAGCTTCTTCTTTCATACGCTTAACAATACCTTCCACTTGTCCAACATAACCATAAAGAATACCAGATTGCATCGCACTTACTGTATTTTTCCCAACAACACTGCTTGGTTTTGTAATTTCGATACGAGGAAGTTTTGCTGCTCTGCTATATAAAGCCTCTGCTGAAATCATAATTCCTGGTGTAATAACTCCACCCATATAATGCTTTTCTTCGTTAATATAACAATATGTAGTAGCCGTACCAAAATCAACGATAATAAGCGGACTTCCATATAAGTGGATTCCTGCTACTGCATTTACAATTCGGTCTGCGCCTACTTCACGCGGATTTTCATATTTAATATTTAGTCCTGTTTTTATCCCAGGCCCTACTACAAGCGGTTTAATTTTAAAATATTTTTCACACATGCGCTCTAAAGCAAACATAATTGGTGGTACAACTGAAGACACAATAATACCTTTCACATCTTCAAACGAAAGACCCTCATGCTCAAGCAATTGCTTTACAAGCATTCCATATTCATCTTCTGTCTTATGACGATCTGTTTCCATGCGCCAATGCTGACGAAGTTCCCCCTCTTCAAACACACCTAGTACAGCATTTGTGTTCCCTACATCCAATACAAAAATCATATTCTCACCACTTATCTTATTTAATCTATATTTGTGCAGTATGTATAAAACTTATAAAAACATCATATCACACATACTTATATAATCAGCTTTCCTATCCTCATCATTTTACAAAAAGATTGCTCTCTATTTCAATTTTTAATACTAGTTTTACTTAAATTACTTTATCCACTAAGTTCTCAATAGTAATTAACAAAGGTTTTAACAAACAAAAAAGGAGTGACGATAGTCACTCCTTCTTTTCTTACTTATCTTCTTTATCTTCATCGTCTTTCTTCATGTTGATGTTTACTTTCACATCATCTGAAGATGTTGGACGTTCTGGCAATCTGCCGTAATCACATAAATGATTGATTTGCTCTGCATCTAACGTTTCTACTTCAAGTAACGTTTGCGCGATAATATCTAGTTTATCACGGTTTTCAGTAAGAATTTGTTTTGCACGAGCATAACATTCTTTCATAATTGATTGCATTTCCATATCGATTTCATGTGCAATCGCATCACTATAGTTTTGTTCTGAGTGGAAGTCTCTTCCTAAGAACACTTGACCACCTTGCGAGCTACCAAATTGCATCGGTCCAAGTTTGTCACTCATACCAAATTCCGTAACCATGCGTCTTGCAATACCAGTCGCACGTTGGAAGTCATTATGAGCACCTGTACTCACTTCACCAAATACAATCTCCTCAGCTACTCGGCCACCAAGTAAACCAGTGATTTTATCAAGTAACTCTGGCTTTGTCATGAAGTAACGATCTTCTTTCGGAAGCATTACCGCATATCCACCAGCCTGACCACGAGGGACAATTGTTACTTTATGAACGACATCAGCTTCATCGAGAACAACACCAATTACAGTATGACCTGCTTCATGGAAAGCAACGATATTACGTTCTTTTTCAGAGATAACACGACTTTTCTTAGCTGGACCTGCAATAACACGATCCGTCGCTTCATCGATATCACTCATATCAATTTTCTTCTTATCTTGACGTGCAGCTACTAAAGCAGCTTCGTTTAATAAGTTTTCAAGATCCGCACCAGAGAATCCTGGTGTACGAGTCGCAATCGCTCTTAAATTAATATGCTCATCAAGTGGTTTATTACGCGCATGTACTTTCAATACAGCTTCACGGCCATTTACATCTGGACGATCTACTGTAATTTGACGGTCAAAACGACCTGGACGTAATAACGCTGGGTCAAGAATGTCTGGACGGTTTGTCGCAGCAACGATAATAATACCTTCGTTTGCACCGAATCCATCCATTTCAACAAGTAATTGGTTCAATGTTTGCTCACGCTCATCATGACCACCACCAAGACCTGCGCCACGTTGACGACCTACTGCATCAATTTCATCAATGAAAATGATACAAGGAGCATTTTTCTTTGCATTTTCAAATAAATCACGTACACGTGATGCACCGACACCGACAAACATCTCTACGAAGTCAGAACCACTGATAGAGAAGAATGGAACGCCAGCCTCACCTGCAACAGCACGCGCTAATAAAGTTTTACCTGTACCTGGAGGTCCAACTAATAGGACACCCTTTGGAATACGAGCACCAACTTCAGAGAACTTACGAGGGTCTTTCAAGAATTCAACTACCTCAACAAGTTCTTGTTTCTCTTCATCCGCTCCAGCAACATCTCTGAAACGAACTTTTTTCTTTTCATCATTATATAACTTCGCCTTACTTTTCCCGAAGTTCATAACACGGCTACCGCCGCCTTGAGCTTGGTTTAATAAGAAGAAGAATAAAATGAAGATGATGACAAATGGAATGATTGAAGTAAAGAATGTTACCCAAGCACTTGTTTCTTCTGCTGGTTGATACTTAACTTCGGCACCTTTCGCTTTATCATTAATTTTCTTTTGTAATTCCTCAGTATTTGGTGCATAAGTAACAAATTGTTCTCCTTGGCTAGAGTTATTAAATTGTCCTTTTACCTCAAATACACCATTTTTCGGTTGAAGTTGCACATTACGCACTTCACCGCTTTCTAGTTTAGTAATGAATTTGTCGTAGCTAACTGATGTCGTTTTTTGTGTCGAACCATTAAAATAGCTCACGATTCCAATTACTACTAAGAATATCAGTAAATAAAAGATGGTATTACGGAAGATACGATTCATTCCTAACCTCCTCTCACGGCATAAACACTATAGTAAATCGTAACATAGAAAAACTTTCCTATACAATTGTGAAGCCTATATTTAATTAATTTGAGTAAACGCTTGGTTTTAATACGCCTACATAAGGAAGATTACGGTACTGCTCTTTATAATCTAATCCATATCCTACTACAAATTCATGTGGAACAGTAAATCCAACATAATCCGCTTTCAGATCAACCTTACGGCCTGTTGGCTTATCTAATAATGTAACAATTTTTACAGACTTCGCTTTACGATATTTGAATAAGTCTACTAAGTAGCTTAGTGTAAGACCACTATCAATAATATCTTCGACGATTAAAATATCGCGACCTTCTACAGAAGTGTCAAGATCTTTTAAAATTTTCACTTCGCCTGTTGAAACTGTAGAGTGACCGTAACTAGATACAGCCATAAAATCCATTTCAAGATATGTATCTGTTCTCTTTAATAAATCTGCCATGAACGGCATTGCGCCTTTTAATACACCAATTGCAAGAGGTACTGTGTTTTTATAATCCTCTGCAACAATTGCACCTAGTTCGCGCACCTTTTCTTGTATTTGCTCTTCAGAAATTAATACTTTTTCGATATCTTGATTCATCATTTCATTATCCTCCCGGAAGACTCCTTGCTTTTGTAGTGAATAATCATATATTTATCCTTCTTTGCCATCTCTTTCGAAATTGCAAATGCAGATCGCTTCAACAAGGGTACCCAAATAATGGTCCCACTTGCATCACAAACGACCGGCCATTCTTCTCTTTTTTCTTTCGGTACTTTTGCTTCGATAAAAATAGCTTTTATCTTTTTCGTGCCATTCATACCTTGTATTGACATGCGATCTCCATTTTCCCTAGAACGAATACGAAGTGGATATGATATATCATTATACTTAGCAACAAATACTGTTTCATTCATGTTACTTGGTATATCTTCGCTCACCTCTGTTACAAATTCATCCCCGTTCAATAGCGTAATGGTCCCGGGTACTGATAAATCTTGTAAAAAAGGAGAAACAATTTCTTGTTTAAATCTAAAGCTACACTCCTCGTATGTACGAACAATTTTCAAATCACCCGGAAAATCAAGTGAACCTGAAGGTTGTGTCCGCTTAAAAAACTCAATCACCTTGTCAATATGTATGGAAGAAAGAGAAGATGGAATCTTATATTCATAAAGATAGTTTAATATTAGTTGAATCCCTCTTCTTTGTAAAGGCATAGACATGGATTCAAAGGCAGGAATTGATAAGCTAATTTGTTTATCACTTTTTTTTGTAATTACTTTATTCATTTTCTCAAAAGCTAATTCCTGCAAATAAGCCTCATCCTCTTGCATCTGCACGCTAAATTTTTGGAATTTCTCATGCACTTGTGGATTTTCTTCTTTCAAATGAGGAAGGACATATTTACGTAATCGATTCCTTGTATATACTTCCTTTTTATTACTCGGATCTATACGTGGCATTAAATTTAGCTTATTACAGTAATCAACAATTTCTTCCTTTGTTACGCCAAGTAACGGCCTAATTAAATATCCATTATGAAAAGGACGCTTCACTGCAATTCCTGCATATCCTTTCGGAGTACTCCCTCTTACGAGACGCATTAAAATTGTCTCGACTTGATCATCTCCATGATGTCCAAGAGCAACATATCTTGCATCATATTTCTTCATTATTCTTTCCAAAAATGCATATCTGCATTCTCTAGCAGCAACCTGTGCATTCATTCCGTATTGCTGTTGATATTGTGATACATTAATCCTTATCGTTTCACAAATAATTCCCAGTTCTTCACAAAGGCCCTGCACAAATTGTAAATCCTCATAAGATTCATCACCTCTAAACATATGATCCACATGAGCAACTACAATTTTCAACTGTTTTTCCGCTCTTTTTTCTAATAAATAATATAAAAGCGCTAACGAGTCAGGACCACCAGAAACTCCCACAACAATTGTTGAATCATTCTTTAATACATCATGCTGCTTTACAAAGTCATCTACTTTTTCAACAAATGTATCTTTCAACTTCGCAATCACCTTTCATTAAACAAGAACAGCAACCTTAGTCGCCTTGTCTACAATGGTACAACTTTTACAAACATTGTGCAAAAAAAAGATATACAAAAATTACATTTTTATCTTACATCCTCCGTGTATATTCACAAAATTAATAACATTACCTTTTTCCACAAAAAAACCTAGGTATACACCTAGGTTTTTAAAATCAAATTATAGATAAACATTCCACTTACATTTTACTGCGCCTGCATTCCTACAATCGGAATCGTAGCCCACTTGGGCATATTTTTCTTCACTTTTGCCACTACAATAGTCATATCATCATTTATATAACCGTCACAAGAGCGAATCACTTCTTCCATAATGATATCAGCAATTTCTTGCGGGTCTTCGGTTTGCAATTCTTTAATTTTTCGTTTCATCCACAATTCATGATTCTCCACATGCTGCGCTCCTTCAAAAATCCCATCGCTCATCATAATAAGAATATCGCCCGTTTTTAATTGTTCACCCACCACATCAACTTCAACATCTTCGATGATTCCCATCGGTAAATTACTTGCTTCAATTTTCAAAATATTATTTGCACGTTTAACAAAACTCGGCGTCGATCCAATCTTTAAAAACCTTGCACTCGCATCCCGCAAATCTACCATAGCTAAATCTAATGTCGTAAACATTTCTTCTGTCGTTCTCAAAGAAAGAATTGAATTGATAGACTTAATTGCTATTTCTTCATCAATGCCTGATTGGAGTATTTTTTGTAATAATTTCACCGTTTCCTTACTTTCCATATGAGCTCTTTGCCCATTACCCATACCATCACTAATTGCAAGTGCATATTTACCAACACTTAAATCCATCATCGCATAAGAGTCACCCGAAACAAATCCACCGCCTTTTGCAGCTGTAGCCAATCCTGTATCAAGAGAATACGTCTTTGCCGAACCAAATGATATTAAACTATGGCCATTTGGATAAGAAGACTTTTCTTCATGTTTAACGACAATATTTTCTTTAAGGATATCCGAAAGCATCGGTGCAACTAATTTTTCACACTCACCATGTTCATTAGATGCAACTGGAATTAACATTTCAATATCAATACTTCCTCTATCTAAACAATAAATATCAACATGCTCTACTTCGACACCAAAATCACGGAACGCTTGCATAATCTGTTCTTCCTGCACTTGATGATTTTCACGCTCTCGTTGTATCTCCTTAGCAAAATCCTCCATAACCTTTGATACACCTAATAGTTGCTCGGCTACTATTCTACGATTTTCCTTCATTTGTTTTCGTAATTTTTGACCCTCATAGAAGTGATCTAATTCACCTGCTACTAAATCCGTCACTTTTTTCCCTCTCACACAATGCTTGTCCCACTCACGAACTAATTTACGATTATGTTGCAGGGTTCCTTCTTCCGTTTCATTCATTATTTGTTTCATATAATCGTACGTTTTATCAAAATTCACTACCCAGCATTGATCCTTTTTAAAGCATGTTTGACATGTTTTCGCAGTAATTGTACTCAAAAACAAATCTGCTTCTGTCTCTTTATCTTCTTCCTCTACATACCCATATACAGAAAAGCTATTAGATAAAGCAGCAAATACATTTGCAAATTGGTTGATTTTATTTGCTGTAACATCACGCATCCTTCTTAAATATTGTTGTTGATCTTGCGAATGCTCTTGTGTACCTGGCATAAATTTAGCAATACGATCCAAAACAAGCTGCGGTGTTAATAAGAAGATAACAATCGCTACACCTGACTCAATTAAAGTTGTTACAATATTTGTCTGTTTGTCTACATATAATGTAATTAAGCTTGTCCCAATTAATAAACCTAAACTAACACCTAAACGCTTCCCTTCTTTTAACAATCCACCAAGCAATCCAGAAAAAGCAAGAAGGCTAAGCTGAGACAAGCTAGACACATTTGCTAAACTTAATATTAGTCCTGTTACAACCCCCACTGTAGATCCTGTGGCAGCACCCGCAATAAATGCAAATACTAGCACTAAATACCTTGTAAAAATATGTTGAATAGAAGCATCATATACAAACCAATCTGTTGTACCTGTTAAAACAGATGCTAGTAATATAATCAAACAAACAATTTCTTCCGTCTCTAATGCCTGTTGTTTTCCTTTCCTTTCCACTAAAAGCGGGACACTTTGTAAAAATATCATAGTTAATACGAAACTAAGTCCAGCCTCGATAGTACTAACGAGTAAATCGTACATGGTGACAGTTTGTTGCGCAAAATATACAACAACTAAGTGTGCTGTTAATGCGGAGATAAATACTTGAAATGGAACAAGTCCAACAGTTTTACGTGTAAATCGACTAAAGAAGATATTATAAATGAAGAAGGTAAAGATGGATGCAAAGGTAAAAAACAAATTATCTATCGATACTGAAAGAGCTCCTCCCATTAGAGCTAAAAATGCTAGCGGCATCTTATCCCGCTTCATAACATAAACAGCAGCAAAAAATGGCAGTGCAAACGGTAAAATATTTGTTAATATATATGCTCGTCCCAAAAGAAAACCAATAACAACAATAATAAATCCCCATCTAAAGAAAACTTGCTCAAATTTCATTCGCAACTTACTCGTCCACTTTATTCCTCCAAGCTGACTCTCATTCATTGCCAATGCACTTGTATTCATAGTATTCCTTCCTGCTTTAGGCATATTTTTAACACCACCTGCATAGTTTAATTACTGTCATTATAAAAGACGATTGTTGGTTTTTTTGTCAAAACAACAGTTTTCACTTTTATAATCGTTCGACTTTTTATTCGAAATAACTCTACAGATATACACGGTATGTAAGTTATTTTTGATATTTTAATTAAATATTCAGAAAATATAGGGTGATTTTGTAGAAGTGTTGTATATCTTAATTTATTTAACAAAAAAAGATCATGCAAATTTGCATGATCTTTTTTGATGACCCGTACGGGATTCGAACCCGTGTTACCGCCGTGAAAGGGCGGTGTCTTAACCACTTGACCAACGGGCCGTTAAATTAAATATAGCGGCGGAGGGGATCGAACCCCCGACCTCACGGGTATGAACCGTACGCTCTAGCCAGCTGAGCTACACCGCCATGTCGTCTTATTTAACGGACAATTAGTATCTTACATCAGATACTAATTAAAGTCAACACATCTCAAAAACTTTTTTAAAAATATATTTTTACATATAAAAAAGCACCCTGAGCCATCACCCTGGGTACCTCTCTATATGTTAAAAACTAAACGTTCTTATTATCCGCGACGCGCGCCACGGCCACCACGTTTAGACTCTGTGTTACGCTTTAAAGAAGTTAAGCGATCTTCGCTATCTTTTAAGAAGCGTGCCATCTTTTGCTCAAATGTTTCTTTCGGAGCTCGGTCGTTACCGCCACCGCGATTATCTCTGTTGAAAGAGCGATTATTACGTTGTGGACGTCCAGAACGTTGTTGATCACCACCGCGTTGGTATTCACCGCGTGGACGATCTCCTTCTGTTTTTTCACGTTCTTTCGCTTTTTTGATAGATAAACCAATCTTTCCATCTTTTTCAACATTAATAACTTTTACTTCTACTTGGTCGCCCACTTTTAAGTGATCGTTAATATCTTTTACATAGTTATCAGCAACTTCACTAATATGAACAAGACCCGTTAAGCCCTCTGGCAGCTCCACAAAAGCCCCAAAATTTGTAATACCTGTTACTTTACCCTGTAACTTGCTGCCTACCTCGATTGACATAAAAAAAATGCTCCTCCTTAGTGGTTAAAAAGTCAAATTTTACTTTATTATATATAATCCTAAAATATAGTGTCAATAAGACATACTCTACTTAGAAACAGGAAAAATTATCTCCCCTTTACCAGAGAAGAAATAATCCCTTCTAGCAATCTTTAATACGTACTCTTCATCATTTAACTTTTGAACTTCGTCTTTTAGACTTTTTTCTTTATTCGTTAATGAATCCAGTTCTTTTTTCATGTCCTTAACTTTTGCTTCTTTTGCTTTAATGGAACTGTTTTGTTGATAAAACGTTACACTAATACTCGCAATAATTGTAAAAGTAAAGACAAGAAAAACCGCTAAACGGCGATAAAGTCGCTTCCTGTTCTCATCCGTTTGTATTATATGCTCTTTAACAGGATTTGGACTCTGTTTTTCGATTGTTCTTTGTCTCAGTTCCCTCATTTCCGAGGTCCCCCTAACTTCTTTTTTATACGCTCCCATAATTGGAAGATATGTCCCTTCAATTTTGCTATATATTGCAGGAACCCTATATGTTTCACTATAAAAAGTTTAACACGATTAGGGAGAAGTTTCCATATGAGCGAAGCAATAAATCGAACAGGCCAGAAAAAAACTTTCCATATGAAAAGTAATATCCAAATCACCATTTTCCATAACACATGTCCAATTGAAAGCAGTATACGAAATAAGAATAATATAAATGCAATAAATAGCTGCGCTATAATAATAACAGGTTTTATCATGAGTAGCTGTATAATTCGAACAAAAAAATATGTTGTTTGCATAAAAATATAGATGAGAAAATTTAACAGCTTCATGTATAGTGCCTTCAGTAAGCTTTGATATGCCGCAAAACCACATAATAATGCCAAAAACACATATATACGTAGCTCAGCTTCATTTACGAGAAGCAATACATAAAAGACGAATAATGCTTGGACAATCCAAAATAATATATCATGTATAAATACAAGCCAACGTTTACGTTCTTGGCGCTTTAAAAAACGTTGATATGTATCTAAAGACGCTCCAATCCAAGCACCCATTCCAATCATTGAAAGCATTGTATACAACTGAATTGTTAAGCTCATTTAAACAACTTACTAAAGAAACCTTTAGTTTTTTCCCCTTGATTTTCATCAATATACAGCATCTCATTAACTTTCCCTTTAATCGACACAATACCTTTTTCCACATCTAAATTTTTCATTTGTAAATTTTGACCACGAATCGTTAAAAAACCCATTACGGTCTCTAGTAAAAACTCTTCGCTATCAAAACTCTCTACCTGCTTTACACCGGTAATATCAATTATACGCCTGCCACGCATAATAATGTCATGCTCTACAGAAACATTTTGTTGATTAGAAGACGTAGGTGAGTAACCATTATTCACGTAAATCCCCCCATAGGTTTTTACTAGCTAATAGTAATGTATGAGGGGATAAATGATTTTAGAACAAGCCTTCTTCCGCTTTTACTTTTTCTTCACGAACTAAGCTATACATATTTGCTGCATCTTCTTTTTTAGTTGTTTCTTTTAATTCATTTATTTTCACAGTCACTATTTTTTGACCAAAACGAATTGTTAATTCGTCAGCTACTTTCACATCAGAACTCGCTTTTGCCACCTGACCATTAATAGATATTCTTCCTTGATCAGCTACTTCTTTCGCTAATGTTCTTCTTTTAATTAAACGTGATACTTTTAAAAACTTATCTAGACGCATATCAAATCCCCCTATTAACGCTCTGTCTGTTTCGCTTCTTCCCATAAAACATCTAACTGTTCTAATGATAAATCTTTCATCTCTTTATTCATTTCAGCTACTTTTGCCTCCATGTATAAAAAACGACCAGTGAATTTCTCATTAGTTGAACGTAACGCCTCTTCTGGATCTATTTTGTAATGACGAGCTATATTAACAAATGCAAAGAGTAAATCACCAAACTCACCTAGCATCTTTTCCTCATCCATATTTGTAACTTCTTGTTGGAACTCTTGCCATTCTTCCAAGGCTTTCTCTATCATCGGTTGCACATCAACCCAATCAAATCCAACCTTACCAGCTTTCTTCTGAATTTCATAGGCGCGTAGTAACTGCGGCAAACTTTTTGGAACGCCATTTAAAACAGATTCTTTCACGAATCCTTTTTCTTGTTTTTTAATCTCTTCCCAATTTGCAATCACTTCATCAGCGCTGTTTACATCCGTATTTCCAAACACATGCGGATGGCGACGAACCATTTTCTCAGATAGAGTTCGAATGATATCATCTATAGAGAACCAACCTTCATCTTCTCCGATTTGAGCATGAAGCATAACTTGTAATAATATATCACCTAATTCTTCTACTAAGTGATCATCATCCTCTTCATCGATTGCTTCCAACACTTCATAAGCTTCCTCAATTAAATATTTCTTTAATGATTGATGTGTTTGCTTTTTATCCCACGGACAACCATTTGGACCACGAAGTTCCGCAATAATTTCTCTAAGAACATCAAACTGTTGATACAAGGACGCACGCTCCTGAACTGGCGGCACGTACACACTCGTTAAATTATTCAATTCCGTTTCATGATCTAACATGTACAACGGTACCTTCTTTACTTGTTCAAATGAAGTTCCTGCAGCTGTTACGATATACACTTCATAATCATCTGGTAACATCTCCATTAATGTTAATTTCACATCAGATGCAACGAATGCATCATATACTTGGCAAAAGATTAAATGTTGACGCAGTTCTAATTGCCCTCTTTCAAATGATGTAGCATCAAGTAATTGGAATCCTTCAATCGGATCAATCTTTAGACTTGCAAACATAGGATCAAGGAAACTTTGTCCACCCTCAATTCGCACTTCAACATTTGAAACTTCTCCTTTTTCCAACAGTAGCTGAACTGTTCTTTCTGCTACAAGTGGATGCCCGGGAACAGCATAGATAATTTCTGTACCTTCAGCTTGTTCTAGCAATTTATTCGCAATTGTTTCATATACAATTTCAAACGTATCATGTGCTTCATATACAGCATCAAAAGACGTATATTGTACGCCTTCTTTCTCCAATTCTTCTATAACTGGATGTTCTTTCGTTCTAACAAACAGATGGTCTGCTTCTTTTATTTTTCGATATACACCCATCGTTAGCTGATCTAATTCACCAGCTCCTAAACCTAAAATAGTAATGATTCCACTCACAACCAGTCACCTCTATCCACTCTTCTTCAATGAACCTTCTTTTTCCTCTTGTTTCATAACGGTTCCTAATTCTTTTTTTGTAAATACACGTAATTTCAAAATAAAAAACATATATGTCAATCCGCCGATGGCTACACCTAACAACGCTTCAAGCGTCGCGCTTCCTCTATGTTCCGTATTAATTACTAATCCAGACATATGTAACACACGTGTGAACATCATTAATACAAATCCCATACAAATGCCACTAATTACTATCCCTAACATATTTCGCTTATTGATAAGTGCCCCTGATACAGCTCTCGTAAGCAACAAACTATTTAGTCCAGAGATTATAATTAACGCACATAAAGTCGCAAAGGCTGCACCTTTCACACCAAAATAAGGCATGAATATATAATTTAACGCTAACTTTAAGCAACCTCCAAATACAACAAATAATGCTGGCTTAAACGTTTGCCCTAATCCTTGTAAAATAGAAGCTGTCGTAATTGACAATGAACTAAATAAAATAGATAACGATAAAATAGATAAAACATCTGATCCATCACTGTTTTCAAACAACATAATATTGGTAGGTTGAATAATACAAGTTAGTCCAATAGCTGCTGCAAGTCCAATAACAAATGTTATTTTCATTGCTAACTTTACCTTTTCTTGAATAAAGGAAAGATCTCCTCTTTCCTTCGCCGCTGTAATAATCGGAATAAGTGACAACGAGAAAGAAGTCGTCACAACAGTACCTAATTGCATTAGCGGAATACTTCTATCATAAACACCCTTTAATACCTTTGCATTTTCAGCCTGTTCTCCAGCACCAATAAGTAAGCTGTAAAAGGACACTGAATCAGCCATCTGTATAAAAATAAGCACTAAATTACTAACACAAATCGCTAACCCCTGCCAAAAAAGGATTTTAACTATCTTCCTTTTACCCTTAATTCTCGCTGCACTTTTGAAAAATATAGAACGAAAATCTTGACGCATATACAATATAAGTACAATAATCCCAATAAGTCCACCCGCAATTGAGCCTAACATAGCCCCTGCACCAACTGTATATAAATCAAATCCGTGAGCAATTAGGAATAGCGATAAAAATACAATAATAGAAACTCGAATTGTTTGTTCTATTACTTGCGAAACAGCCGTTGGCATCATATTATTAAATCCTTGAAAATACCCTCTTGCTACAGACAAAAATGGCATCAATAAGAATGAAAATGAAATAACACGTAGTAACTTATCTAAGTGTATATCGCCCATAGCTACCGCAATTGTTTCAGCCCCAAAAAACAATGTAAAGAAGCCTATAAAACCAATTCCTAATAAGAACCAAAAAGATACACAAATAATTTCTTCTGCTTCTTTTTGTTTTCCCCGCTCTAGTCGTTCTGCAACCATTTTCGAAATGATAACAGGAAATCCATAAGTAGCTAAAATTAAACAAAATCCATAAAACGGGTAAATTTGTTGGTAAATATAAAACCCAATATCCCCCGCTATATTTTGATATGGAATACGGTAAAAAGCGCTTAATACTTTTGTAACAAAACTTGCAATCGTTAATATAATAGCCCCACGCCAAAAGGCTTGATACTTCTTCGCTTCCATACAAGAAAACTCCTTTTTCTATTCTCACCTCTCGTATTATATCATAAAGAAAAGAACAAACTCCCTTACCAACACGGGTAATAATGAGTTCCTACACGTTAAAAATATTCAACGAAAAAAGGTAGCAAAGTGCTACCTTCATTCAATATACATATATCTCCAAATAATTGATTTCTCAAAAAGAAAGATCATAATTAGGAAAGATTGCTACTTCTAAAATCAATATACCCTTACTGTTCCATTTGTTTCGCTAAGAAACTGGCAGCAGTATTAACCGCTTTATGCTCGATCTCGCTTATAATAGCTTCTTTTGAAAAAATAATGACGGCTCCAATCGGATCTCCGTTTGCAACAATTGGTCCAACTGTATAAGAATGAACCTTTTCTGTTACACCATCAATAATGGAAATATCACTTTCATCCGTCATAATAACAGACTTTCGTTCTTCCATCGTTTTTTCAATTAAATCGCCAACACTTTTATTTAAGTATTCTTTTTTCGATACGCCTGATACTGCGATGATAGAATCTCGATCACACACAAGCACATTATGTCCTAAGCTGTCATATAAAGCATCAGCATATTCTTTTGCAAAATCACCTAGCTCACTAATTGGAGAATACTTCTTTAAAATTACCTCTCCATCGCGATCAACAAATATTTCTAGTGGGTCTCCTTCTCGAATACGTAAAGTTCTACGAATTTCCTTCGGGATTACGACCCTGCCTAAATCATCAATTCGACGTACGATTCCAGTTGCTTTCATTCTAATGCTGCCTCACTTTCTACTGATGATCAAAGTGGTGAATTTACCTGTTCATGTAAAAATCACCAACTGTTAGATATAGTATTTTACACATTAGTTCTTCTATGCACGTCGAATTGTATTTTTTTATCTTATTTTAGGCATTTATTACTTCTTTTTTTACATCTGGTAAGCCTTTTAATAAATTTTCAGCAATTGTTAACCACTTCGATGTCTCTAAGCCATTTGTTTTCATAACAATTTTCAATTGTGATCCTTCCATTCCTAAACCGATCATACGTCCAAAACTATTTCCGAGCATGAATAATTTTCCACCATCAATATTTTGACTTGCTTGTTCAGAAAACAGAAATGTTACTTCAAATTTATTCTGCTTAATTAATTCAATTTGTTCTTTCATTGCCAACACTTTAATATTTGCAATTTGTAATAAATAACCAACTTCTTGTGGATAATCGCCAAATCTGTCGATCATTTCTTCCTGCAATTCTTCAATATCCTCAATTGCAGAAACACCTCTAAATTGTTTATACATCATAATTTTTTGCTTACTATCTGAAATATAAGCATCTGGTAAGTATGCATCTACCTCTAAGTCAATTTCAACATTAACTATATTTTCAGCCCCATCTGTTCCTCTACGCTGTTCAATTGCATCTTTTAACATTTGAGAATATAGATCAAATCCGACAGAATCAATAAATCCATGCTGTTCTGCCCCTAACAAATTACCTGCTCCACGAATAGATAAATCTCTCATCGCAATTTTGAAACCAGATCCAAGTTCCGTGAACTCTTTAATTGCTTGTAGACGCTTCTCTGCAACCTCTGACAGCACTTTGTCACGTTTATATGCAAAGTATGCATATGCAACACGATTAGAACGTCCAACACGCCCACGAAGCTGATACAACTGTGATAATCCCATACGATCTGCATCAAATACAATTAACGTATTTACATTCGGAATATCTACACCCGTCTCAATAATTGTTGTACTTACAAGAACATCATGCTGTCCTTCTAAAAATGATAGCATAACAGACTCTAATTCGCTTTCGTTCATTTTCCCATGTGCGTACGTTACGCGGGCATCTGGAACTAACATCGAAATTTCATCTGCTTTTCTTTCAATATCCTCTACACGGTTATATAGGAAGTAAACTTGACCACCTCTTGCAAGCTCTCGCTCTATCGCCTCTCGCATTAACGCTGGATTATACTCGACTACATACGTTTGGACTGGGAAACGATTTTCTGGTGGTGTCTCAATAACAGATAAGTCGCGCACACCAAGCATAGACATATGAAGCGTCCGCGGAATCGGAGTTGCCGTTAATGTTAATACGTCAACATTCGCCTTCAATTGTTTAATTTTTTCTTTATGTGTTACACCAAATCTTTGTTCTTCATCAATAATAAGAAGCCCTAAATCTTTATACGTAACATCTTTAGATAAAATACGATGTGTTCCGATTACAATATCTACTGTTCCATCCTTTAAGCCCTTAATTGTTTCATTTTGTTGTTTTCTCGTACGGAATCTACTTAATAAGCCTATATTGATCGGATAATCTTGAAAACGCTCTCGAATTGTTTCATAGTGTTGCTGCGCAAGAATCGTTGTCGGTACTAAAATTGCAACTTGTTTTTCATCCATAATTGCTTTAAATGCCGCACGAATAGCCACTTCAGTCTTTCCATACCCTACGTCACCACAAAGGAGCCTATCCATCGGGCGTCCGCGTTCCATATCTTTTTTAATCTCGTCAATAGAACGTAACTGATCCTCTGTCTCTTGATACGGGAAAGATGATTCGAACTCTTGTTGTTCTGCCGTATCTGGCGTATATGCATAGCCTTTTGAAGCTTCGCGCTCAGCATATAGTTTAATTAGGTCATCCGCAATGTCTTGTACAGATTTTTCAACTTTCGTTTTAACCTTCTTCCAATCATTACCACCTAATTTATAAACTTTCGGATCCTTACCTTCAGATCCTACATATTTTTGAACTTGATCAATTTGTTCAATTGGAACGTATAGCTTATCATTACCTTGATATTTAATATTTAAATAATCTTTATGAACACCATTAATCTCTAATGTCTCAATACCTAAAAATTTACCTATACCATGATTTACGTGAACTACATAATCTCCAACTTTTAATTCTGAATAACTTTTAATACGTTCAGCATTCGATAACTTTTGTTTACGTTGTGATTTTTTAACTTTCTTATGAAAAAGCTCCTTTTCAGTAATGACAACAAGCTTTTGCATCGGCATTTCAAATCCTGCATGTAAATCACCTACAGTAATCTGTAACCTTCCAGGCAATAAAATATCTGTACCTTCTACAATATCTGCCTCAATATCATAATCACTTAAAATATGTTGTAATTTTTTCACACGTTCATCATCTGTTCCAAGTACAACAGTCGTAAAATGCCCTTCATTCCATCTATCAATTTCTGTTTTTAACAAATTCATCTGTCCATGGAAATCTTGCATTGTTTTACATGTTACATTAACAATATTTTGCGGATGTGTGTGTGCGATATGACGCAAGAATAACGTTAAATATACAAAACTTCTTTTTTTATGATGAAGAAACCCCTCGAATGGGTGAGAGAAAGATAAATCTTGAATAATTGTTCCTTCACCAAGAAGTGATATATACCATTCCGCCTCTTCTGTTTCAAGATGTGATGCTGTCTCTTGAATACGGGAAATCTCATCTAAAATTACAACACCATCTTCTGGTAAATAATCTATCAGACTAGCAGGTTCTTTATAGAAAATAGATAAGTATTTAAACATCTGTTCTATACTTTGCCCGTTTTTCAACATCTCAATTTCATGACTTACCGTCTCAAGCACTTTAGTCTTTAGTTTATCATCAGAAAGTTTTTGCATCGTCTTAGTCAAGCCTTCTTCAAGATGCTGAATTCCTGATTTTAATTCTTCCTGTGAAAATAAAAACTCTGTTGCCGGACCAAACCTAACGCTTTCTTTTTTACCTTGAGAACGCTGTTCATCCACATCAAATAATCGAATAGAATCGACTTCTGTATCAAAGAATTCAATACGAAATGGTAGTTCTTCAGTTAAAGGATAAATATCTAATATTCCCCCACGCAAACTGAACTCCCCTGGAGCTTCTACCATCGACTTACGTTCATAGCCAATATGATGTAAAGTATGCAAGAGCGCATCTAAATCAATCTCTTGCCCTAGATTGATTTCAACTTGCTTTTGCTTCCACAATTCTTTTATTGGTAAAAATCTACGCAATCCTGCCACTGGCGCTACAATGATTCCATTCTCTCCCGCAGCCAAGCGATTTAACACTTCTATACGTTGCGCCTTCAATTCTGGACTTGCAACTCCAATTTCCGATGCTATCAGTTCATTCACTGGATATAACCACACATCTTTTTCACCAAGTAACGCCACTAAATCTTCATGTACTTTTTGTGCTTGGTATAAGTTATGTGTCACGATTAATTGTGATTTTTTTGTTTTTTTATATAAAGCCGCCATTAATAATGAACGAGAAGACGTTGCCATCCCTGATATAAGTTGTTCTTTTAACCCATCTTCTAACCCATTAATAACCGATTGTATCTCTTCATTTTTATAAAATTGCTCTAATAAACCTATCATTTTTAAAACTCCTCTCAACATAAAGAGCAAGTCATTCTATTTTATGCAAATATTTTGGAAAAGGAAAACAGAAAAATGCTTTGGACATGCCAAAGCGACAACATTTTATTGCAGAAATTTTTCATACTCATAATACTCAGGATAAGATGCGAGCGTTTCTTGACACGATTCACAAATCGTTTTTATATATATATTTCCATTCTCATGAAAATGAATCATTTCTACTACTTCTTGCTCCGTTAGTTGAAATAAAACGTCGCTATATACTTTTTCTGCGTTAATGGAGCCTACATTACCTCCGCAGTGTCTGCAATAATAATACCCTTCCATACTAGCCTCCTAAAAATTCAATTACTACTAGTATGGGTAAAACAAAAGAGAAATATTCCCAATCTCATTTTTAACTATTGAAAGTATTCATGATTTGAAGAAAAGGCTTATTTAGCCACTCTTCACATGCATCCGCTGCTTTTTCAATAGAATGGTTAACATCCGGAATCTCTTCAGATGTAAAGCGTCCCAATACATAATCGACTACCTTCATTCCATTTTTCGGGCGATCAATTCCCATACGGATACGTTGAAATTCTTGTGTTCCTAAGTGCGAAATCGTTGACTTTACACCATTATGTCCACCGGCACTACCTTTCATGCGAAGACGCAATTTACCTACAGGAATGTCTAAATCGTCGTACATAACAACGAAGTCCTCAACATCAATTTTATAATAATCCATGAGTGGACGAATACTTTCCCCAGATAAATTCATGTATGTTAGCGGCTTTAATAAGATTACCTTTTCTCCATTAACAAACCCTGCACCAAATACACCTTTAAATTTTTGTTCATTCAAAGAAATGTTCCAACGCTTCGCAAGTTCATCAATGGCCATAAATCCAATATTATGCCTTGTTAATTCATATTCTCTACCTGGGTTCCCAAGTCCTACTATCAATTTCATTCTTGTACCACTACTTTCTTTTTTCGATACGAAAAGACGTAACCAATTTTGGTTACGTCTCATTCTATCCAATTAATTGAATAATACACTCACAGATTCTTCTTCGTATACACGAATGATTGCTTCTCCGATTAATGGAGCAACTGAAAGTTCATGTACTTTGTCGATTTTCTTCTCTTCTGGTAATACAATAGAGTTCGTTACAACTAACTCTTTAATGTTTGAATTTTGAATACGCTCAATTGCTGGACCAGATAATACTGGGTGTGTACAGCAAGCATATACTTCAGAAGCACCGTTCTCAACAAGAGCGTTTGCTGCTAATGTAATTGTACCAGCTGTATCAATGATGTCATCAATTAAAATCGCTGTTTTGCCTTCAATATTACCGATAATGTTCATTACCTCTGAAACGTTCGGGCGAGGACGACGCTTATCAATAATAGCGATTGGCGCTTTTAGACGATCTGCCATTTTTCTTGCACGAGTTACACCACCATGATCAGGAGACACGATTACGATATCTTTAAGACCTTTTGTTTCAAAGTAATCAGAAAGAATCGGTACACCCATTAAGTGGTCGATTGGGATATCAAAGAACCCTTGAATTTGTGGAGCATGTAAATCTAGAGTGATTACACGAGTTGCACCTGCTGTTTCAAGCAAGTTTGCTACAAGTTTCGATGTAATTGGTTCACGAGAACGCGCTTTACGGTCTTGACGCGCATAACCATAGTAAGGAATAACAATATTAATTGTTTTCGCAGATGCACGTTTTAATGCATCGATCATAATAAGTAATTCCATGATATGTTCGTTTACTGGGAAGCTTGTAGATTGAATAATGAATACATCGCAACCACGGATACTTTCTTCAATGTTAATTTGAACTTCTCCATCACTAAAACGATCAACAGAACATTTTCCTAGTCCTACTCCAATATGCTTTGCAATCTGCTCAGCAAGTTCCTTATTAGAGTTTAAAGAGAATACTTTCAAATTAGAATTTAGATATTGAGTCGACATCTAGATTAACCCTCCACATTATTATGATTTTTTCTTATTCAGCAATTGATCAACATAGTCTTCTTTGTTAACTTGACGTGCACGTGCTACCGATAATGCTTTTGATGGAACATTCTCTGTAATTGTAGAGCCTGCCGCCACATAAGCACCATCTTCAACTGTTACTGGAGCAACAAGGTTTGAATTACATCCAATAAATACCCCATTACCAATCACAGTTTTGAATTTATTCTTACCGTCATAGTTCACCGTAATTGAACCACAACCAAGATTCACGTCTTCTCCAACTTGTGCATCCCCGATATAACTCAAGTGTGAAGCTTTACTTCTATTACCAAAGACAGTTTTTTTGATTTCCACGAAGTTTCCAACGCGTACTTCGTCTCCAATAACTGAATCTGGGCGAATATGTGCAAATGGACCAACCGATACTTCCGTACCAAGCTTACTATCATGTACAGTAGATTGTCGAATTGTCGTACGATCTCCAATTTCACTATCGCGAATTACTGTATGCGGTCCAATTTCACAATCAGAACCAATTACAGTGTTCCCCTCAATAATTGTTCCTGGATGAAGAACTGTATCGCTACCGATAATTGCATCAGCAGAAATATAAGTGTTACTTGGATCAATAATTGTAACACCATTTACCATGTTCTTTCGGTTGATACGGTTTTTCATAATAATTTCCGCTTGCGATAGAGCGACTCTGTCGTTAACACCTAACGTTTCATCGAACTGCTCTGTTTGATAAGCTGATACGATATGACCTTCATTTTTTAAAATCTCAATAACATCTGGAAGGTAATATTCACCTTGCACGTTATCATTTGAAACTTTAGAAAGTGAAGCAAATAAAGCCTTATTATCAAAACAATACGTACCTGTATTGATTTCTTTAATAGCTAATTCTTTCTCATTTGCATCTTTATGCTCAACAATCTTTTCAACATGACCATTCTCATTACGAACAATACGGCCATATCCAGCAGGCTCTTCTATGTATGCTGTTAGCACCGTCGCCATTGCTCCTGCTTCTTTATGTTGCTGAAGTAATGCTTCCATTGTTTCAGCAGTTATTAGAGGCGTATCACCACAAATAACTAAAGTTGTTCCTTCTTCATTTGCAAGTACACTTGCAGCTTGATCTACAGCATGTGCTGTACCAAGTTGTTCTGCTTGTAATGCAAATTCACTTACGTTCCCTAGCTGTTCTTGTACCATTTCAGCACCATGTCCAACAACCGTTACAAGTTTCTGCAATCCTAATTGAGATACTTGATCGACTACGTGTTGTACCATAGGTTTTCCACATACAGGATGCAGCACTTTGTATAGCTTTGACTTCATACGTGTGCCTTTACCTGCAGCTAGAATCACTGCAAATCTGTTTGACATATAGACCCTCCATCGCAACCTATTTATCCATTAAAGATATTATCCTAAATCATCATATATTTCAAGAAACACATTTTAACTATTAAATTTTACCATAATTCTTATAAGATGTTTTACTCTTTAGTATCTTTTTTAAGAAATAAGCTATACTATTTAAAATGATTTTGAAAAAATTAGTAGTTTCTTCTTTTTATGTTAATAAATTATGAAGTTTCCAAATATAAAACAAAAAAAAACAAACCCCTGTAAATGCTTACAGGAGTTTGCTACAAAATTATAAGGCTTTTTGTCAAAAGCCCTTTTCATTCGAATTTTACGAAGCACCTGCTTCTTCAAACTCAACCTCTTCTAACTCGCCTAAACGATGATACTCTGTTAAAACCGCATCTTGAATTTTAGAGCGTGTACCAGAATTAATTGGATGTGCAATGTCACGGAACTCTCCATCTGGAGTACGTTTACTTGGCATTGCTACAAATAATCCATTATTACCATCAATTACACGAATATCATGAACAACAAATTCATGGTCTAGAGTAATAGAGGCAATTGCTCTCATGCGGCCTTCTGTGTTTACGCGGCGTAATCTTACGTCAGTCACTTCCATCTTGTGTTCACCACCCTTTTCTAAATAAGCGATATATTTGTATAAATTCCACAAATTTTCTATTTTCCCTTTAATTTTTTAAAAATTTTTAAGATAAAAATTTTTAAAGTAGTTGAATATAGAGATTAGTGGAGGTTATCGCTTACAAAAGGTTATTTAACTAGGGCGATTACTTCAATTTCAACGGAAACATCTTTCGGTAATTTTGCTACTTGCACACAAGATCGAGCTGGTTTATGAGTAGAGAAATAAGAGCTATACACTTCATTCACAGCATTAAAATCATCCATGTCCTTTAAAAATACTGTTGTTTTTACGACTGTATCAAATGAAGCACCTGCTTCCTCTAATACCGCTTGTAAATTTTGAAATACTTGTTCTGTTTGTGCTGTTACATCTCCTGTTACAAGCTCCCCATTTGCCGTCAATGGAATTTGTCCTGAGCTATAGAACATGTTATTTACAATAATCCCCTGTGAATAAGGTCCAATTGCTTGTGGTGCCTTGCTTGTTTGAACAACTTTCATACTTTTCACCCTTTTATTATTTATTTTACTCTTTAAAAATAGTGTACGAAAGGCAGTTTGTCCATCTATTTTATAATCTATAAATAAAATAAAAAAAGATAGAGCTATCTGCTCTATCTTTTATTCCGCCTCTACAAGCCCTTCATCAAATGGTGCAAGAGAATAATTCCCTTTTTCCACTTGAATCGTTTTTTCTTTCACATCAACTTCCGATAGACGAATTAATGATACAAAATTATTAATTAGTCGTTCTTCAATATCTGTGGATTCTACTAATACACCAATACCAACAACATTAGCCTTGAACTCTTCTAACATACTCATCATACCTTGAATTGTTCCGCCAGCTTTCATGAAGTCATCAATAATTAAAACATTCGACCCTTCTGGAAGACTGCGTTTTGCTAACGTCATTGTTTGAATTCGTTTAGAAGAACCCGACACATAGTTAATACTAACAGTCGGACCTTCTGTTACCTTATTATCTTTTCTTGCAATTACAACTGGTACATCTAAGTAATTTGCCACTGCATAAGCAAGTGGAATCCCCTTCGTTGCCACCGTCATAACTGCATCAATTGGTTGCCTAGCAAAAACAGAAGCAAACAAACGACCTGCGCCATTAATATGGCGAGGATTACTCAATAAATCTGTCATGTATAAGTAACCACCAGGCAAAATACGATCTGGGTTTTCAAATAAGCCACAAAGCTCATCAATAATTAGATCTGCCTCTTCTTCACTTATATACGGTATATATTTCACTCCTCCTGCTGCTCCTGGTATCGTTTGCAATGTGCCGACCCCTTGTTGTTCAAACGTTTGCTTAATAATAACTAAATCTTCACTAATGGAAGACTTAGCCGATTGATACCTTTCAGCAAAAAAAGTGAGAGATACTAGCTGACGAGGGTTTTGTAGCAAGTAATAAGTCATATCGACTAATCTTGTACTTCTTCTAATTTTCATACTCTCACCTCAAATCACGAATATTCTAAACAAATCATAACGTATTATACGTCTTTATTCAAGCGTTTCTCGCTCTCCTAATAAACGTACCGCATAGACTTGTTCACAAAATCCTTTTAATCCGTTATAAATGCGATGCATTCGTGAATCATGGTGTACAAGTCCAAATACAGTTGGACCACTTCCACTCATTAATACAGCATCCGCTCCAAATCGCTTCATCTGTGATTTAATACGGGCAACTTCAGGATGCATTCCAAATGTTACATCTTCTAAAACGTTACCAACATTATCACAAATTCCTTTATAATCACCAGAATTTATGACATCAACCATTTTATCTACATTTGGATGTGTAACTCGATTTAACTTTAAATTTCCATACACATCAGCAGTAGATACACCTATATGTGGTTTCGCTAAAATAACCCAACAAGAAGGCGGAGTCTTTATATGCTCAATTTTCTCTCCTCTTCCAGTGGCAATTGCTGTGCCGCCGTATACACAGAACGATACATCTGATCCAATTTCTGCGCCAAGCTCTGCTAACTCATCAATTGTAAGCCCTAAATTCCATAATTTATTAAGACCACGTAATGTCGCTGCTGCATCACTACTTCCACCTGCTAATCCAGCTGCTACTGGAATCGTTTTTTCAATAGTAATAGATACACCTTTTTTTACATTAAACTTCTCTTTTAATAATTTCGCTGCCTGATAAGCTAAATTTCGTTGGTCGTCTGGGACATACCTATTATGGGATAAAATTTCAATACGGTCTTCTGCTAATTCCGTTAGTTCTAGACGATCTGCTAAATCAATGGTTGTCATAATCATTTTCACTTCATGATATCCGTCTTGTCTTTTTCCCAGTACATCTAACGACAGATTAATCTTTGCTGGTGCTTTCACTAGTAGCTTCAATCTATTCACCCACTCTATGTACTCAATCTTTTATCGTTTATTTTACCATAAATTTATAGTAAGACGATGACACTTCCCTAATTATAACGAAAAGCATTCAGAATGAAACTACTTATGTAAAATGATGGCACCTTTTAGAGTACAAAAAGCCGAGGAATGTCTCCTCGGCTACCGTAGCATAGAAAGTATCTTACAACTACTGGTTTCGTTTCATTAATTGCTGTTCTGCAATTTCTATAGCACGTTTCACCATGTTACCAGCATCTTTCGCACGAATTCCGCCCCATCCTTCTTTCTGAACAACATCATAAAAGCCAAGCTCTTTTGCTAGCTCTTCTTTAAATTGGTTTGACATGACACCTCTTCGTCTACTACTCAATGCAGAGTCCCTCCTTATTTTGCTACGGTATAGTTAGTATGCAAAATAATATAGCTTTTCATTTCTGGGAATATATGTAATGATATACGGATTATAAAATGACCTCATTATGAGGGTCTCCATAAAATGTTAACTCTACTGTCTCTGTTAAAACATCTGCATAACTATAAGATACACGTTGCAACGCATCTTCTTGTTGATCCAATTGTACAACAAAAACGGAACGGTATGTTTCTGCTAGTACACCTGATTGCTCCACAGTTTTTCTTCTTCCACTATTTGCTTTTAACATAAGTCGCTGTCCAAGATGGTGATCTAATTCGCTTTTAATTTCATCTAAACGTTTTGACATATACTTCGCTACACCTCGCTGTAATTTAGATTGAACACTTAAAGCACGATATATCTATCCTAATTATTAACCGCGATTCACAGCTAATATCATCCTGCGTTTGAATAGATAGAAGAAATACTATATTGTAAAAGTATCATTACGTAGTCTGTACGTTCTTGCCTCTTTTTATCCAAATTCATTTAAATCCTTCCATACAAAAAAGCAAGATACATATGTACCCTGCTTACTCTTCATAATGTTGAAAAGGTAATCCCGTTCGTAAAATCCCTCTCGTTTCAATTCCACCTAGTCCCTTTTCACCAGTAATTGTATTACGTACGACATCCCATACATTGACTCTCTCCATAAATGAAGTAAAACTAATTTTACCAACTACATATACAGGATCTAGTGCATGAATATTAATTCTAGATGGTGAACTAGCGAAATTGGCCCCTGCACGAATTAGTGCCTCAAAATGTGATTGACATGCCCCAGCAAAAATAACAAGTTGATCCAATGATGGATATTTTTTTCGCACTTCACGAACAGCCTGTACAAAATGCCTTGAATGCCTATATGCCGCTAAATCTCCCTTCACTCCTTTTGATTTTGTATATGCATCATGCCCTGTAATAACGAGAATGTCTGGGCGAAAGTGATCTATTAAGTCTACTACTTTTTCATGCATCTCCGTTTCTTTACAATGAATACCTTGAACAGGAACGCCAATTTTATTATATAAATCTAAGCACTTGCGCAAATATAAAGGGTCTCCATCTATATGCAATACACGTCCCGGCATTTGAAAATAATTCACCTCACTTGTATATCCACCAGTTGAAGTATGTTCATGCCTTTGTTTCATCAGCACATAATCTTGTTGAAACAAACGGTACGTGCGCTCCATTGTTTCTTTCTCACGCTTCACCCTTTTTTTATGTTCTCTTTGATCTATACTAATTAAATCTTCAAGTGGCGCATCCGCCACCAGTCTAATTTCCTCTCCAAACAATATAGCTATCTCGCCTTTTATTTCTATAATACGAAAAAGAATATCCCTCTTATGAGAATATCGTTCCACTAATTCTCCAACATGTAAAACCATTCTCCTACCTCCAAACTCATTAGGCCATCTTACCTGTTTTTAAAGTATGAATTTAGAGAGAGAAAGGTGACAAAAGGGACAGTTCAACTTGAACTGTCCCTTTCATATTCTTATGATAATTTATGAAGAACTAATGCATTACTTAATGTTGCAAACTCTTCAATAGATAGCGTTTCGCCTCTTCGCTTTGGATCAATTCCTACTTCTGTTAAAATTCGATCCAATAACTCCTTATCTTTCGGGAAACCATTTAAATTATTTGATAAATTATTCATTAAAGTTTTACGGCGCTGTGCGAAACTTGCTCGTACTACTTCAAAGAAGAACGTTTCATCTTTCACCTCTACAACCGGTTTAGGACGCTTTAGAAGGCGGATAATTGCAGAATCAACATTTGGCTGTGGTACAAACACTGTACGCGGTACAGTCATAACTGTTTCAACCTCTGTATAATACTGAATGGCAATCGATAAAGAACCATACTCTTTCGTTCCAGGTTTAGCAGCTAAACGATCTCCAACTTCTTTTTGCATCATAACAACAAATCCACGAACTGGTAACTTTTCTTCAAGCAATTTAAATAAAATTGGCGTTGTAATATAGTATGGTAAGTTAGCTACTACCATTACATCTTGTCCTTCTTCAAATTGCTCATTAAATACTTCATGTACATCTGCTTTTAGTACGTCTTTATTAATAACTGTAACGTTACCATATGGCGCTAACGTCTCATCTAAAATTGGTAATAGTCTTTGATCAATTTCAAAAGCCACTACTTTTTTAGCACGCTTCGCTAATTGCTCTGTTAATGCACCAATACCTGGTCCAATTTCAATTGCACCACTTTCTGAACCAATTTCTGCATGATCGACAATACGATTTAATACATTTGTATCAATTAAAAAGTTTTGTCCTAAACTTTTTTTGAATGAAAATCCATACTTTTCAACAATGTCTTTTGTACGATTTGGCGTTGCGATATCCTTCATTTTTTTTCCTCCTGTATTACTTGCTTATAAGCTTCTGCAAATGATTCCTTTGAAACTTGAAACATCTGTAATCGTTTATGTAACTGTTTTGCATTTGTATAACCAATCTTTAATAGCTTACCCATTCTTTCTCTGCGGCTCTTTGCCATTTCTCCGCCCACTAAGCCTGCATCGACTAAATCGCTCCAACTAATTTCACTTGTGTAAGCTTCCATTTCTTCATGTATATTCTCTAGAGCACGGCGAATCGACTCATTAGAAGCATGTTCAATCCCGACACCCTTTTTCCTTTTAGCAAGCGCTTCTTCCTTCGGTAAAAAGGCATGCTTACAGCCAGGAACCTTGTCAGAAATAATTTTTCGAATACGCTCTCCAGGATAATCCGGATCTGTAAAAATAATAACGCCCCTTTTTTGTTGCGCTAATTTAACTTGCTCAATAACATGATCACCGATTGCTGAACCGTTCGTTTCAATTGTATCCGCATCAACAGCACGCTTAATCGCAACTGTATCATCTTTACCTTCTACAACGATAATCTCTTTTATTTTCATGCTTGCCTCCACACTCATTTCGTCTCTACTTAGTAAAACAAAAAAATGACGACTTTTCCATTATTATTTTCCCCATTCTTATATTTTAAAAAATAGAATAGAAAAATCTTTGTTCTCTGTCCTTATTGTAACACTTCATCATTCACATTTATTTTCTTCATCACTTCTACTAGTTTTTCTCAAAATAAAAAAGAACAGGTTCCCCCGTTCTTTTTATTCAACACCAAATAAAACTTTTGCATTTTTAGTTGTCATTTCTGCTACTTCCTCATAAGAAATTCCTTTTAAATTCGCAATTTCTTCTGCTACGAGTTTTACATAACTCGGTTCATTTCGTTTCCCTCGAAATGGGTGCGGCGTTAAATACGGACAATCCGTCTCTATTAACAATTTCTCTAATGGAATCTCCGTAGCAACCTCTTTCGGCTTCTTAGCATTTTTAAATGTAACTGGTCCACCTAACGAAATTAAAAAGTTCATATCAACACATCGCTCTGCTACCTCTACACTGCCGCTAAAGCAATGCATAATGCCTCCTACTTCAGCTGCATTCTCTTCTTCTAGAATATCAACAATATCTTGAGTTGCATCGCGGTTATGTATAATAATCGGCAATTTTACTTTTTTCGCTAATGCAATTTGTTTACGGAATACTTCTTTCTGTATTTCTTTTGGAGACTTATCCCAGTGATAATCTAAGCCCATTTCTCCAAGTGCAACGACTTTAGGATGAGAAGCAAGTTCTTCTAACCAAGCTAAATGTTCTTCTGTCATGTCGATTGCATCAACTGGGTGCCACCCAACCGCAGCGTAAATAAAATCATAGGCTTCAGCTAATTCCATCGCCTTTTTTATCGTTACTTCATCAAAACCAACAACAACTGTATAAGTAACTCCCGCTTCTTTCATTCGGGCAATAACCTCTTGCAAATCTCCTTCGAATTGCTCTGCATTCAAATGTGAATGTGTATCAAACAACATAATACATAACTCCTTTTATATTGAAATCAAGTTTATTCTACAAAAATAAGTTCTTTAATAACTTAACGATAACAATACTACAATCTTAATGCAAAAATAGAGAGTGTAAAAAGAAAAAAGACGCTTCACACATGTTACACGTGAAACATCTCTTTTCTTGTCTTAATTACTTGATTTTTGTACCATTTGGTAGATTTTGGTCAATTGATGCTAATGACAATACGCCATTCTCTTCACCCGCTAAAATCATACCTTGCGATAATTCACCGCGTAATTTTACAGGTTTTAAGTTTGTTACACAAATAACCTTTTTACCTTTTAAGTCTTCCGGTGAATAGAATTTTGCAATTCCAGAAACAACTTGACGCTTTTCTGTGCCTAAGTCTAGTTGAATTTTTAACAACTTGTCTGCTTTTTTCACAGGTTCAGCAGATAGTACTTCAGCTACGCGTAATTCTACTTTAAAGAAATCATCAATTGTAATTTCTTCTGCCTTCGGTTCTTCTTCTTTTTTCTCTTCTACTTTAGGAGCAGAGCTTTTCATTTGTTCTTTAATGTACTCTACTTCCACTTCCATTTCTAAACGAGGGAAAATTGGGTTTCCTTTTTCTACTTTTGTTCCAGCTGGAATGCAGCCAATTGTAGATAGACTTTCCCAAGATTTATGAGCTTCATCAGTAAGGCCAAGCTGAGCAAACATCTTGCTTGGTGCTACTGTTAAGAATGGCATAAGCATAATACCTGTTTGACGAAGTACTTCTGCTAAGTGAGCCATTACAGAAGCTAACTTTTCACGATCATTCTCATCTTTTGCTAATACCCATGGTTGTGTTTCATCAATATATTTATTCGTACGACTAACCAATTGCCAAATAGATCCTAACGCTACAGAGAACTCCATATTCTCCATTGCTTCTTCTACTTTTTTCAAAGTATCTTGCGCAAACGCTACTAACGTTTCATCAAATTCCGTTACATTTGCTTTAAATGCAGGGATTTCTCCGTTAAAGTACTTATCAATCATAGCTACTGTACGATTTAATAAATTACCTAAGTCATTTGCTAAGTCGAAATTAATACGCTCCACAAATCCTTCTGGTGTGAATACGCCATCAGATCCAAATGGAACTTCACGAAGTAAGTAATAACGTAATGCATCTAATCCGTAACGATCGATTAATGTAACTGGATCTACTACGTTTCCTTTTGACTTACTCATCTTTCCATCCTTCATTAAAATCCAGCCATGAGCAAAGACTTTCTTCGGAAGAGGTAAATCTAATGCCATTAAAATTATCGGCCAATAAATTGTATGGAAACGAACAATTTCTTTCCCAACTAAATGCACATCTGCAGGCCAGAATTTTTTATATTTCTCTTCATTTGCTGTTCCATAACCTAACGCCGTAATATAGTTAGATAATGCGTCAACCCATACGTAAATAACGTGTTTTGGGTTACCAGGAACACGAACTCCCCAGTCAAATGAAGTACGAGAAACTGCTAAATCTTCTAATCCTGGTTTAATAAAATTATTAATCATTTCATTTTTACGAGACTCCGGCTGAATGAAATGTGGATTATCTTCATAGAATTTTAATAGTCTGTCGACATATTTACCCATTCTAAAGAAATAAGATTCTTCACGAACAAGTTCTACATCATGACCACTATCTGGGCTTTTTCCTCCAACTACTTTGTCGCCTTCCATAATTGGATCTACTAATTGATGCTCTGTATAGAACGTCTCATCTTGTACAGAATACCAACCTTCATATTCATCAAGATAAATGTCACCTTGATCTACTAATTGCTTAAAGATTTTTTCGACAACATCTTTATGACGATCTTCAGTTGTACGAATAAAATCATCATAAGAAATATCCATCTTCTCCCAAAGCTCTTTAATTCCTGAAACAATGTTATCAACATATGCCTGTGGCGTAATATTTAACTCTTCTGCTTTCTTTTGGATCTTCTGTCCATGCTCATCAGTTCCTGTTAAATAATGCACATTATAACCTTGCATACGCTTATATCGTGCCATCGCATCTCCTGCTACTGTCGTATAAGCATGTCCAATGTGTAATTTTCCACTTGGATAATAAATTGGGGTAGTAATATAAAAGGACTTATTTTCCTCTGTCATTGTTTTGGACCTCCCGAATAACCTCATATGTATTTATAAACAGTATATCAAAAACTCATATATAAAGTGAAACTTTAATCAGTAGGGTTTTTGTTCCTCCCCACTAATTATTAGCCCACATTAATTAGGCTTTTACGAGCAGCCCAAATCTAATTTATCTTCTTTACGCCAACCTAATTTTAAATTTAGGTCTTAATGCTCAATATCTTTATCATCTATTGCTCATATTTCAAAAAAATATACAATCTCCACTTTAAATTTATTATTTTTTCAGAAAATATCGTAAATAATTGTGGAATTTCCTCTCAATCTATTATATATAAGAAATAAGAAATCTATAAATCTTTTTAAAAAATATAGAATTTAAGAATTGACGGAAATGTAAATGATTGGTATCATATGTCCATAGGGTATTTTGTCGAAAAATGACGAATCTAAAAATAGACTCGAAACTTATAAACTATTTATTTAGGAGGAAAAAAATTATGAAATCTACTGGTATTGTTCGTAAAGTTGATGAATTAGGTCGTGTAGTAATTCCAATCGAATTACGCCGTACTTTAGGTATTGCAGAAAAGGACGCTCTTGAAATCTATGTTGATGACGAAAAAATCATCTTAAAGAAATATAAACCAAACATGACTTGCCAAGTAACTGGTGAAGTATCTGACGGTAACCTTTCTTTAGCTGAAGGTAAAATCATCTTAAGCAAAGAAGGCGCTGAGCAAATCTTAAACGAACTTCAAGATTATATCGAAACAGCAAAATAAGCTTCTCAATTATGAGAAGCTTATTTTTTATCGACATGATAGATTTGATATACATCTCTTTTCGACAAATCTCGATCTTTAGCGACTGTTTTAATCGCTTCTTTTGAATTCATACTTTTTTCATTTATATAGTGTTCAATATGATCATATACCGAAAGAGATTCCCACCATTGTTCTTCTGGAGCTGGTTCTTCTGTTGAACCTGCTACTAAAATACAAAACTCACCACGTACTTCATTTTGCTTCGTCCACTCAATTGCTTCTTCGATTGTTCCTCGAATAAATTCCTCAAATTTTTTCGTTAACTCTCGACATAATACAATCTCTCTATTTCCCAACACTTCCTGCATCGAAATTAAAGTATCATCTAAACGATGAGGCGCTTCATAAAACATCATTGTAGTTTGTACATAACGAAGCTTTTCTAACTCCATCTTCCGTTCCTTTTTGTTTCTCTGCAAGAAACCATAGAAATAAAACTGCTGTGTTTCAAGGCCGGATGCAATTAATGCTGTAAGGGCTGCATTTGCTCCAGGAAGCGGAATTACATGGTATTGCTCAGCTACTGCCTCAACAACAATATCGTAACCTGGATCAGAAATACACGGCATACCAGCGTCACTAACAAGTGCTATATTCTTTCCATCCTCTAATTTCTCTAATAGTTTCTTCCCACTTACTTCTTTATTGTGCTCATGATAACTCGTGACAGGTGTTTCAATTTCAAAATAATTACAAAGTTTTTTCGTTTGTCTCGTATCTTCAGCAGCAATTAAATCAACTTCTTTTAAAATTCGGATTGCACGAAATGTCATATCTTCTAGATTTCCAATAGGAGTTGGTACTAAATATAAAACTCCCTTTTCATTTTGTTGAAAGCTTTTTTGTTGCCACATAGCGTTCTCCTTTTTGCATATATGCCTCTTTTTGTTTTCTCGTTAATTGCTTAAAGTAATACTCCGCTTGCATAGCTGTACGCTTATCATTGTGGGTCTCTACATATTTTAAAACGACAGGAAGCCTGGCGCGTGTATACCTAGCTCCTTTGCCGCTATTATGAGTCTGAATTCTCTTTTCTATATGGTTTGTATATCCAGCATAATAACTTCCATCAGAGCACTCTACCACATAAAAAAAATGCTTATTCTTCTCCATATAAAATTGAACGTAGCTCCTTTGTATATTCGTTATTGTTCTCATATACAACGAGAGGTGGTAAAATTTTTAAATCTGCATTTCCATCCTTAATTCCTTCAATTAACAATGTATTTGCTTCTTTTCCAACCTTAGGATAAACAAATTGCACACGCTTTGGTTCAATTTTATATTTACGCATTAATGTGACAATGTCTAGTAATCGCCCTGGACGATGTACAAACGCTACTTTCCCACCTTGTTTTACTAACTGACTACTTGCAGATACAACATCTTCTAATGTACACATAATTTCATGACGAGCTATCGCTAAATGTTCATTCATATTTTTCTCTGAAGTTTGAGGTGTTTGAAAATATGGTGGATTACATGTAACAACATCATATTGATGACGCCCAAGTTTCTCTGGCATATCTTTCAAATCTCCATGTATGAGGTGAATTCTTTCTTCCAACCCATTGTATTGAACACTTCTTACTCCCATATCATATAAGCGTTCTTGAATTTCCACACCAGTAATATTTCCTTTTGTTCTTGTACTTAATAGAAGGGGAACAACCGCGTTACCTGTACACAAATCAAGTAAATTCCCCTTTTGAATTGGTATCCATGCAAAATCTGCAAGTAAAACGGCATCTAAAGAAAAATTAAATACTGATGGGCTTTGTATAATCTTCATGTCTTGTGCTAATAAGTAATCTAAACGTTCATCTTCATATAAATTCATATACTGCTCCTTTTCTTACCCTTAACCTACCCTATTTCATGTATAAAAAATTACCTTTCCAATTATAATTGGAAAGGTAATTTCACTTTTTATTTAAGAATGACAGACAGAATAAACAATCTCCCTCTTTACGTACACTTCCATAATGTAGATTGCAAATATGAAAACCTTCTTGATACAGTCTCGCTAAATTGTCATAGCCTTCACCAATATCTGTTTTCGGCTTCACTTCTTTACGTTTTTGAGTTTTTTGTTTTTCTTTATTCTGCACTTCTTCAAAACGGTGTCGCAAATTGTTATTTTCCATTTTTATATGCTGGTTTTCTTCCAACAACTCTGCAAGATGCTGTTTTAACTCTCCCAACTGTTTGTATAAATGTCCAATTTGCTCTTCCATACTAGAAACCGATTCAAAAATATCTTTTTTCTCCACAAGCACCCACCTCATTAATCTGTGGTTTGACTCGAAACGACCCCTTTATTTACTAACTCATCTAACGTATATTCTACTATCCGTTCCTTGTCTACTAGTTCCACTTGAATTAATCTTTCTAAAATATTTAATCCGATAACACGGCCAGTACCATGCGGGGTTTGTATACGTTGATCTAAATCAGGAAGTTGTTCCTTTGCTGCCTCATATTCATCATTCTCATATTTTAAGCAACACATTAAGCGACCACATAAACCAGAGATTTTTGCAGGATTTAATGATAAATTTTGATCCTTTGCCATTTTAATGGATACAGGTTCAAAATCCCCTAAAAAAGTAGAACAACAAAGCATACGACCACATGGACCAATACCACCTAGCATCTTCGCTTCATCACGAACACCAATTTGTCTTAGTTCAATTCTTGTTCTAAAAATTGCGGCTAAGTCCTTCACTAGTTCGCGGAAATCGATCCGACCATCCGCAGTAAAATAGAAAATAATCTTATTACGATCGAATGTATACTCTACATCTACAAGTTTCATATCAAGATTATGCTCTACTACCTTTTGTTGACAGACTTGATATGCTTCTTTGGCAGCATGTTTGTTCTCTTCAACAATGGTACGATCATTTTCATTTGCAATACGAATAACCTTTTTTAGCGGTAATACAACGTCGTTTTCATCAACTTGTTTTTTGGTAATAACTACTTTTCCGTATTCAATACCTCTTACCGTTTCTACAATGACAAACTCATTTTCAGAGATATCGAACTGATTTGGATCAAAGTAATATACCTTCCCGGCCTTCTTAAAGCGAACACCTACTACATCATACAAAACGGTCATCCCTCCTGCAACCGCAACACTAACTGTTCGAACACAAGCTGCGCATTTACATTAGCGTTGATTCTATTTTTTGCCTCTAATATATTAAAGAGAGCTGATACAATGCGCTTCTGAGCATAGGAAAACGATTCAAACATCTCTTTCTGCTCATGAAAAACAAGACGATCTTCTTCTCCAAGTTGAACATATAATAAATCCTTATAAATAAGGAGTAACATATCTAAACCTTGCTGTAATTGTTCTTTCTCTCCAAAGTGTTTTCCCCATTTTTCTTGTACAAAAAAAATAGAGGTTTTATCTTTTTCGAGCGCTTCACATAATTTTATCACTAAAGCTCGTGCTTGTGCAAACCATTCATCACTACATAAAGCTAAAGCTTCATCAAAACTATTTGTAAGTTGAGCAGCAAGTGTCGATAAAGATGCTGTAATCCCTTCATCCTGTAATCTTCTAATTAAAGATTCCGTAGGTAACGGTCTAAACGTAACAACTTGGCAACGAGATAAAATCGTATTTAAAATTTGATGACTTTGTTCAGTAAGTAAAATAGCAGTTGTATCACTACTTGGTTCTTCTAAAAATTTCAAAAGTGTATTTGCCGCATTTGCTGTCATACGATCTGCATGCTCAATAATATATAATTTTTTATTTGCTTCTAATCCTGTTTTTGAAAACTCTTCTTGTAAATCATGAATTTGCTGCTTCTTAATAGATAATCCGTCTGGTTTTACAATATGTAAGTTAGGGTGGTTACCTGAATCAATTCGCTTACAGTTTGTACATACATGGCAGGGCTCTACCCCATTTCGCTCAGAACAGAGGAAACTCTTTGCCATTTGAATTGCTGTCGCAAACTTTCCTGTCCCTTTCCCTCCCTCTAACAAGTAAGCGTGGGATATACGCTCTTTTGCAATGCTATTCATCAACATTTTTACACCGATGGGTTGTATAGCAGAAAGCTGCTCCCACGTCTTCGTCATAATGCATACCTCACTTATTTCATTCTTTCCTTCTATTATAACAATTTATCTTCTATAAGCTGAACAACTTCTTCTATAAGTTTTTCCATCGGCTGATCAGCATTTACCAATACAATACGATCCGAGAAACGTTCTACAACTTGTAAATACCCTTCGCGCACACGTTTATGGAAAGAGATATCTTCCATATCTAGTCGATTTACTTCACGTCCTGCATCTTTTTCAATCCGAGCCAAACCAACCTCAGGCTCAATGTCTAGATAAATTGTTAAACTAGGCATACAGTCCTCTGTTGCGAAACGATTTATTTCAAATACCTTATCCATACCCAATCCTCTTGCATAGCCTTGGTATGCTAAAGAGCTATCTATAAAACGATCACATAACACGAGGTAGTTCTCATTAAGTGCTGGCATAACTTTTTCTACTAAATGTTGTCTGCGCGCAGCAGCATAAAGAAGCGCTTCTGTACGTGCTTCCATCATCGTATATTCTTGTTTATGTAAAATCGTCCTAATGTCCTCAGAAATTGCAATACCGCCTGGTTCCCTTGTCGCCATTACCTTTTGTGCTTTTTGTTCAAAATATGGCAATAAGCTTTTAATTAACGTTGTTTTACCTGAACCTTCTGGGCCCTCAATTGTTACAAATAATCCCTTCATCCTAAAACCTACTTTCTATATCATACACTTTCATATATTTCGTATTCCCTTGAAAACGAGCTCCTGCTCTCTCTAAATACATAATTTGCTCTTTATGCTCTGAAGTAATTCTCTCTCCATACATAATCAATGGAATTCCAGGTGGATACGGAATCACCATTTCCGCCGCTATCATTCCAACAGCCTCTTCTATAGATACTATCTTTGTTTCATATCCGTCTAGTTGTTTATACGTATACGGTAAAAGAGAGAATTCACCTTTATAAGTATAACGAATAGATTCCCTCTTGTCTTTCACCTCATAATGTTGCAATGCTACTCGGATCATCTCTATAACCTTCATATATCCCTCATTTACTTGTAAGGGTAAAATAAATAGGACATTGTACGGATCAGCCATCTCTGTATATATACCGACCTTTTCAAATACAGACTGTAATTCGTACCCTGATAACTGACAACGAGTTTGTACGGTGACCTTTAACTCATCTTGCAACGGATATTCTAAAATGGCGATTTGGGGAATAGAACGTAATTGTTCCTTAAATCTTCGTAAAAACTCAACAATTTCACTGTGACCTTCTTCTTTTATACGCGCCATTGTAAAGCGTGCTATATCCAAGGAAGCCATAATTGGATACGATGGACTACTAGATTGTAGCATACTTAAATAAGTAGTAACCTTCTCTTCGTCTACTAAGTGACTATTTATATGTAAATAGGAACCCATTGTCATTGCGGGTAATGTTTTATGTGCAGAATGAACTACAATATCTGCACCATATGTTAATGCTGACTTCGGGAATGGTTCTCCCAAGCACAAATGTGCCCCATGTGCCTCATCTACCAAAACAGGGATTTTATGTGCATGTGCAAAAGCGATGCTTGCCTCTAGATCCATACCCATACCATAATAATTAGGATGCGTTAAAATGAGTGCTTTCGCATTTGGATACTTTTCAATTGCTTTCTTAATAATTTCGTTACGAACTCCCACCGGTACGTTATAAGCTTCATCAATCCATGGATCTAAAAAAATGGGATTTGCTCCCGCAAGTTTTAAAGCATTAATAATTGATTTATGGCAATTTCTTTGTACAAGAACAATATCATGTTCCCCGCAACAAGACAAAATCATTGCTAAGTTCCCGACTGTTGAACCATTAATTAAAAAATAGCTCCTCTTTGTATTATAAACTTCAGCCAATAATTGTTGTGCCTCATCTATACACTCAAACGGACTATGCAAATCATCTAGTCCTGCTAACTCAGTTACATCAATAGATAGAATATCTTTAAACTCTCTTATTGCCTCCTGAGGGAAGTTTAAACCATTCTTATGACCTGGAACATGAAAGGATAACGGCCCTCTTTCTTTAAACTCTATTAACGCCTCATATAAAGGCATACGATTTTGATTCATCTACATCTCTTCCTTATTATTCATTCTCTATCTATTATACAGAACAAAAAAAATAATAGGCATATGCCTATTTAAAAATATGATACTTCTAATTTTCGAAGCTGCTTTAAATAATGTATATATTTCGGATCATCTGTCTCTGTATTCACCATATCCTTTTCACATTCATAGCATATTAAATTATTATAAACATATATACCTTCTTTTCTTTTTGTCTCACAAACAATACAAACTTCACTTTGTAATTTCATAACCTTCCCTCCCTATTTAAGTGAACCTATTTTATACTTCTAATCCTTAACAATTTACAGAAAAATATACACTCATCTTTTATATAATATGATTAACTCTTGGGCAACGTGTTTGTATTACCATTACTTCTTTCCTATTCTTTTTAACAATACAAAAAAACACAAGTCAAATGACTTGTGTTTTTAGTTGCTTGGCGACGTCCTACTCTCACAGGGACAAGGTCCCAACTACCATCGGCGCTAGAGAGCTTAACTTCCGTGTTCGGTATGGGAACGGGTGTGACCTCTCTGCC
>NZ_JBQAGT010000018.1:0-53950 GCF_051916495.1 Bacillus cereus group sp. MYBK216-1 | reverse complement strand
ACCATCTAAATATCGTTTCACCGCTTGGATTTTTTCTTTTGAAGAAAATTTAGCCATAAAAAATGCACCTCCAATTGTTAGACTGTGTCTAACAATTGGGGTGCACTTCATGTTAAGGATACGGCTTTCTCTTATTTTTGACTTGTACGAGCTGAAATGCTAATTGCTCTATCTGTTGCTTTGGCAGCTTCATCTAACGCTTCTTTACTATTCTTCCCGTCATACATCGCTTCTAATGCTTTTACAACTGCATCTCGTGATTCTGGGAATACACTAATTAAAGCACCTTGTGTTGCTGGAGATTGCTTCGTTGCTTGCAGTTGATCTACTGTTACTTTCAACTGTGGGTATTTTTCATATTGCTCTTTTACTAATGGCTCATTATATGCATCTGGATTAATTGAGAAATAGCCTGTTGCCGTATGCCATTTCGCTTGTACGTCTGGCTTCGTTAAATATTTCATAAAGTCCCAAGCACCTTGTTGCGTTTCTTCTGAAACCATATTCGTCATCCATAATGATGCGCCTCCAATGACAACACCATTTTGTTTCGAATCCCCTGGATATGGAATATATGAAACACCTACATTAAACTTAGATGCATCAATTAAATCACGAACACCTGCTGAAGAATCTAAATACATAGCAACTTGTCCAGACTGGAACGCGGCACGAATATCATCCCAACTTGCTCCATACTTTCCAAGTGCGCCAGCTTTATTTAAATCATCTAACATTCCAAATACTTTCTGTCCTTCTTTACCGTTAAATACCGCCTTCTTTGCAGCATCCTTACGACCGTTTTCGTTATCTATATATAAAGCACCTTGTGTCGCTAACAATTCTTCAAAGAACCAACCATAGTTAAGCATGGAGAATCCATATTGTTTTACATTTCCGCCTTCTTTAATCGTTAACTTTTTCGCTGCTTCTTGTAATTCCGCATATGTTTTCGGAGCTTTCTCTGGATCTAAGCCCGCCTTTGCGAAAGCATCTTTATTATAAATTAATACTGGTGTAGATGAATTAAATGGCATAGAATACATTTTTCCATCAACTGAATAATAATTTGTAATTGCTTTTTCTAATTTTGACGTATCGTACTTATCTTTTTTTATCCAGCTATCAATTGGTGTGATTTTTTTACTATCAATCATATATTTCGTTGTAATTTCACTCGATTGAACAAGAGCTGGCGCTTCTTTCGTTGCAGACATCGTTCTAAATTTCGTTAAAGACTCTTCATATGTTCCTTGGAACTCTGCCTTTATCTCATATTTATTTTGCGACTTATTATAGTCTGCAACAAGACTATCTAGTACACCTTGTGTTTTTCCACCCATCGCATGCCAGAAGCGAATTACAGTTTTATCACCATTTTTTTCAACTGGTGCTACTTTTGCCTGTGCTTCAGGTTTTCCTTCTGTTTTACTATTTGAACAAGCGGCACTAGATAATGCCATTGTTGCTACCATTAATAGAGCAGCACCTTTTTTAACTAGACTCATTTAAATCTCACCTTCTCTTAGTTATTTAATTGCACCTTTTGTTAATCCTTGTTGTAATTGCTTTTGCCCTAAAAATAGTAAAATCAATGTTGGAATAACGATAACCGTAACACCGGCCATTACGCTTCCCCAATCAGTTGCAACTTCTTGAGACTGAAGCTGCTTTACACCGATTTGCACTGTTCTTACTTTTTCATCAGTGGTCACTAAAAGTGGCCATAAATACATATTCCATGTTGTTAAAAAGCTATATACTCCAAGCGTAATAAAACTCGTTTTACAATACGGAATTACAACGCTGAATAAAAATCTTATATTTCCAATCCCTTCAATAAATGCAGCTTCTTTCAGTTCATTCGGAAGTGTCATAAAATGTTGACGTAACAAGAAAATACCGAAAGCTGTCGCAAAAAACGGCACTGTCATCCCAGCGAAACTATTGATCCAGCCAAAGTTTTGAATCGTTAAAAAGTTAGGTACCATCGTTGCTTCCCACGGAATAAGCATCGTCGAAATAAACAGGAAGAAAATAAGATTTCTTCCTTTAAACTGAAGAAAAACAAAAGCATACGCCGCTAAGCTTGATACGATAAGTTGTCCAATCATAACGACTATCGATACAATTAAACTGTTATATAAGTATGTAAAAAGCGGTACTTTTTGAAAAATATTAATGAAATTATCAAAAGTAAATTGAGTTGGAAATAACCTTCTCATTTGAATATCGTCTGGTGTCATAAAGCTTATTAAAAACGCATACAGTACAGGAAAAAATACCATTACTGCACTAATTATGAGCAGCATGTATAATAGGAAATTTTGCTTCCACTGTTTAACAATCATTTATAATGCACCTTTCTCTCAGCAAACTTAAATTGAAGTAATGTAGCAATGAAAATGAAAACAAATAATACCATCGCTTGTGCACTTGCTGTTCCAAATTGATGATTCACAAACGCCTCTTTGTAAATCGAGTACACAATTAAATTCGTTGCATCATTCGGTCCACCGTGCGTTAAAATATCAATTTGTCCAAAGCTTTGGAACGCACTAATTAACGTTACGGTTACAATAAAGAATAAAGTTGGCGATAGCATCGGTAATGTAACACGGTGAAGCTTATATAAATAACTAGCACCATCTATAGATGCACTCTCATATAAAGACGTATCGATATTTTGTAAACCACCTAATATAACTAAAAATGCAAATCCTGTATTCACCCAAACTGTTGTAACTGATACAGAGAATAGTGCCCAGTCCGGACTCGTTAACCATGCGATTGCAGGAAGATTCATAGAGCCTAATATATTATTAAATAATCCTACACTTGGATGAAATAAAAATAGCCAAATCACTGCACTAGCAGCTACTGATATTCCCATCGTCGAAGAAAACAGAACTCGGAATAACCCAATACCTCTTACCTTTCCATTTGCAATCAATGCAAGAAACAAAGCAAATATAATACTCGTAGGCACTGTATATAAAACAAATAATAAAGTTGATTTTATACTTTTGTAGAAGGCTGGATCAGAGAATAAATATTGATAATTTTCTAAGCCAACGAAAAGATTAGCTTCTCCATGTATATCGGTTAAATAAAAACTATAGTAAATCGTCCTAAACAATGGATAGAACAGAAAAATCGAAAATAGCAAAATAGATGGTGCCAAAAACAATAATCCTATTCTTAAATCTTTCGTTCTCCCCCATAATTTTTTCTTTTTTGACACCTTTGTTTGAACTGGTAACTTACTTACTTCGATCATTATTCCGCCACCACTTTCAACTCTTCTTTAGCTACCACTTTTAAGCGTTCATTCGTGTTTTCGTTAAAGAAGCATAACTTTTCTTGCGAGAATAATAATTTTACTTTGTCACCTTTGTTCAAGAGTAACTGTCCGATAACTTTCGCACTCCAAGTTGTTCCATTTACCGCAAAGTTCAATATAGATTCATTCCCTAATACTTCTACAGATTGCAACGTCACTTCTTGTCCTTCCTCAGACAGTGCAATATGCTCAGGACGCATGCCTATGCGAATTGTTCCTTCTGGTAATTGCTTTAACTGTCTAATAGATAATGGAACTTGCAATTTCCCTATATGTAATACACCTTTTTCTTTATTCACTTCCCCATCATTTATATTCATAGAAGGAGAACCTATAAAGCTTGCAACAAACTCGTTTGCTGGTTCGTTATATATGTCAAGTGGTGTTCCAACTTGCTGTATACTTCCTTTATTTAAAACCATGATACGATCTCCCATAGTCATCGCTTCTATTTGATCGTGGGTAACGTAAATCATCGTAATTCCTAATCGCTGCTGAATTTCTCTAATTTCTATTCTCATTTGCGCACGTAATTTCGCATCCAAATTCGAAAGTGGTTCATCCATTAAACAGATTGGTGCCTGACTCACAATTGCCCTGGCTAGTGCAACACGCTGTCTTTGTCCGCCTGATAATTGGCCTGGTTTCATTTTCACATACTCTTTCAGTCCTACCATTTCAATAGCTTCCATTAATCGCTTTTGTCGCTCTTCTTTTTGTAATTTTCTTACCTTAAGTCCAAATAAAATATTTTCTTCTACAGATAAGTGTGGATATAATGCATAATTTTGAAATACCATTGATAGATTACGTTCTTTCGGCTCTAGATCATTTGCAACACATTCATTAATAATTAAATCTCCCGAAGAAATCTCTTCTAAGCCAGCGATCATTCGTAATAATGTGCTTTTCCCGCATCCCGAAGGTCCAACTAAAACAAAAAATTCGCCCTTCTTAATATGAACCGATACGCCTTTAACCGCTGTCTCTTCTGCATTTTTATATACCTTTGAAACATTTTTCAATTCAATCACAAGGTTGCACTCCTTTTTTCTTCTTGTATCCATACTTCATAATGACTTGTTGAAATCGCACTTGCTCCTGCACGAATTGCAATTTCCGCATCTTCTCGAGTTTGAATCAGCCCGCCTGCAATAATAGGAAACTCTAGTTCCTCTACTAGCTGTTTAATAATAGAAGGCATAATCCCCGGCATAATCTCTACTGCATTCGGTTTAGTCGTTTTACAATTTTCAATTGATTTAGTAAGAGATAAAGTATCTACAATAAAAATACGTTGAATTGTTTTCAATCCAATTTTATTAGCATTTCGAATTGTCGAACCTTTTGTTGAAATAATACCTTGTGCCCCGATAACATCTTGAATATACAAAAGCGCTTCCTCTGTATTCGTATTTAAGCCTTGTATAAAATCACAATGAAGAAATACATCATGTCCATGTTTCTGCAATTCATATACACGCTCTGGTAATTCCAGCATTGAACCAGTCATAAGAAAAACTGTTTTCGGCAATTTTTTGTATGCTTTGTATCCTTCCCAATCCTTTATCATCGCAATATAAGGTTTTTCAAACATTCATTCCACCTAACTGTTCTATTTTTATCCAAACTAAAAACACCTACTTACATAGAACGCCTTTCTCCTTATTTGAACTCTAGGGAATAGAGCACACCTAAGAAAGTGGCATATTATATGTAAGTGGGTGTTCTCAAATGTTCTCTACCCTAGTTATTTTGTTACCTTTACTATATTACGCATTTATTAAGTCAGTTTTGATAGATTGTTAATTAGGTGTTAATCGAATGTTAATATTCACCACATCATCATTTACATTAATCTATATATTTAAATATAAAATTATAACGAAACAATACTTAAAATTCAATCAATATGTAAATTAATTCCATAGTTAATGATTTTTAGTTTGCTTACCACTGCTTGCAAAGCAAAGTTATCCCAAGCAGTACTATAAAGTGGAATGCGCCTTTCCTCTTGTATTGATATAGCCCAGGCTGTAACAACATCAGTACCATATCCGGTCCCTTCAAACTCCGCTAAAGTTTCCACACTTGCCTCAGCAGCTACGGGCGTACTTCTTGCACTGCAACAAACAGAAACTACCTTTTCATTTTTTACAATTGCAAAATAAGGCTTCCTCCTTATTTACTCCATTTACCATCCATTCATAATCTATTTTTCATGTTCAAAACAAAAATCCCATTCAAATACACATTACTGAATCCATCATACTAACTGATTTCTTCATTCTGTCTATCTAAATGGGATTATTTTTCGTTTTTTACTCTACTGGCTGTTGTGGCTGTACTACTTCATTCGCTCCAGCTACCCTCAACATATTTACAATATCTTTAAAACCTCTTTTTTCAGCGTATTGCAGTGGCGTCAGATGTTCCTTGTTAGCCATGTTTACATCTGCACCGTGATCAATAAGCAATTGAATTACTTTCTTATGGTTTTCACTACCATTTCCTAATACAATTGCTTCTAATAACGCTGTTCCACCACGTTCATTTTTATAATTCACATCAATATCTGTATGCTCTAATAATTCTTTAACAACCTCTACATGGCCACGCTCAGATGCAGAAATAAGTGCTGTCCCACCTGACCTAGTCGTTTCTTTCGTATTAACTCCTGCATTAATTAATACTTTTACAATATCCGTATATCCTTCTCTACTTGCATAAAGAAGTGGATTACTTTTTTTCTCATCTTTAATTTCAATATTAGCACCTGCACCAATTAATGCTTTAACTGTCTCTACATGATTTTGGTACGTCGCTGCAAGAACAGGCGTTTCTCCGTTGTCACCTTCTACGTTTATATTCGCTCCATCCTGAATCAACTTCATAGTTGTCTCTGTGTCTCCAAGAGTAGCTGAAAGTAACAACTGTTTGTCCATTAAATTTATACTTTTCTCTTCTTTAGATTCTTCCTGTTCTTTATGCTTCTCTTTTTTCTTTTCATTTTTCACATGAACCGGTCTCGATTCTGGTTCTTCTTGCTTATCGCAAGCCACTACCGTCATTAAAAGTCCTAATAAAATACATAATAAAATTTTTTGTTTTCTCACAACTACAGCTCCTATGAAAGATAATGTTTTCTTAACCATTCCTCCATCACATACAATAACTCTTCTTGAGTACATTTATCCATAAGCCCTTTAGATTCCTTCTTTAAACGGATTATCTTAAGCTTATACTATGTTTCTCAACCTATTGAAATGATACGCCTGATGGCCCCATCATTAACATTATGAAGCAATTAGTTTAGCACGTTTTTACCGCATTTGTATACATTTCTAAAAAGTACATAAAGTGAAACTTTAATTAGTGGGGATTTTGTTCATCCACCACTAATTATTAGCCCACACCAGTCGGGCTTTTACGGGCAGCCCGACTCCACCTAACTTCTTTGCTTTCACTAAATTTTGAGGTGGAGATCTTACTGCCCGTTAATGCGGGATAAACGATTGCTTTAGGTTACTATATTCCATTGTAACCGTTCTTCTAAAAATTTTACACCTTTTCTATATTTGCACCTGAGTAATAATAGAAAAAGACAACTATATAGTTGTCTTTTTCTATTATTAATGATGTCCACCATGATTTCCTGCTTTCGGTTTCCCCATCATCTCTTTATTCATTTCCCATTTATGCTCTGCTAGCTCTTTATACGAAAGAACTTTCCCCTTATAGTTAGATACAAAGCTCTCTGCATCTTTTTTATTTTTAAATGAAATGACATTATAAGCCATCGGTGTCGTTATTGTTTTATCATATACGTAAGTAGCGTCTTCTAACAAAATCCAATCTTTCGAATCATAATCTCGGACAAATTTCTCTTTCGTCTTTTCATCTGAGTTAATCTCCATCCATTTATACATACAACCGATATCATCAAACTTTAACGCTTTTCCATTTTCTAAAATAATTTCTGTTGCAAATTGATTATCTGTTACCCCAATTTGGCAAATATCACATTTATCATGTTTCTCATCAATGGCAACAGCTGCTGTTTCCTTTTTCCCACACCCGACTACCATAAATACGAAACATAAACATATAGCAAGTACGACATATTTTACTTTCATCAATATCCCTCCCTAGAAACCGTATACTCCACGAAAAGAATACCAAAAGGTTGTGTGAGATTTGTGAAAAAACAATGTGCTTTTTGTAATATAGGAAACAAACAAAGATGTGTAGTTATTTCTACACATCTCTCATCACTCGCAACCTGTAATTAACAAATCATCTTCTAACTTAACTAATAATGTATCCGCACTAATTTCCTGTCCAACTTCTACATTTACCAATCTTATATTTCCACTAATCCCGACTGCGATTTTTTTAAGCTCACCGTCATTTTTTCGGATCATCAGTAATTTTTCCCATTCATATACGTAAGAAGATTCATTAATAAAAATCTCCTCTACTTTTCCTTCATAAGAGCTATAAATCTCTTCAATTCTCGTTTTCATATAACATCTACTCCCTATTTCACACTTCACTATTTTCATCTTATTCTACCATTCTTACGAGGAGCAGCTTACTTTTTAAAAATTCAAATTAACTACCGTGAACAAAATGAACAAAATAAAAATTATGCTTCTAATGATGTTATTTTTCAAATTATTTACCATTTGAATAGATGCTTTTATTATAAATAAAAAACCTTTTTCTGAATTTTTATTCTATTTTGAAAGCGCAATCATTCTTTAGAGGGGGAAATTACATGTTAGCACTACTTGGATTTGCGATGGTATTTGTCTTTATGTTTTTAATTATGACGAAACGTATGTCAGCGCTAGTAGCATTAATATTAATTCCGAGTGTTTTTGCATTAATTGGCGGATTCTATGCCAATATGGGGCCTATGATGTTAGAGGGGATTCAAAAGTTAGCACCTACTGGTATTATGCTTATGTTCGCTATTTTATATTTTGGGATTATGATTGATAGCGGTTTATTCGATCCTGTCATTAGTAAGATTTTAAAATTTGTAAAAGGAGATCCTTTAAAAATCGTTATCGGAACGGCTATATTGACTATTATCGTTTCTCTAGATGGTGACGGTACAACAACATACATGATTACAGTTTCCGCAATGTATCCACTATATAAGCGCCTTGGAATGAACCCCCTCATATTAGCTGGAGTTGTTATGTTAGGGGCGGGGGTAACAAATCTTACACCTTGGGGTGGACCCACAGCTCGTGTTATGAGCGCACTTGGACTTGAGGCTTCCGAATTATTTACACCTCTTATTCCAGGAATGATTGCTGGTGCAATTTGGGTTGTTTTCGTTGCCTACTATCTTGGAAAAAAAGAAAGAAAACGTTTAGGAATTATGGATGTACAGTATTTAAAACAAATGCAAACAATGGATGAGCAAGCTGCAACTGTCGAAGCCGCAGTGCATAAACGTCCTAAACTTCTATGGATTAACTTTTTATTAACCGCTACATTACTTGTCTGTCTCATACTAGAAGTTATGCCGTTACCTGTTTTATTTACAATCGCTTTTGCTATTGCTGTTATGATTAACTATCCAAACTTAGAACAACAGAAAGAACGTATTGCTTCTCATGCAGGGAATGTATTAGCAGTTGTTTCTCTCGTATTTGCTGCCGGTATTTTCACTGGTATTTTATCTGGAACAAAAATGGTAGATGCCATGGCTAACAGTGTAGTAACTCTTATACCAGATGCACTTGGACCACAATTGCCAATTATTACAGCACTTCTCAGTATGCCATTCACATTTTTCATGTCCAATGATGCATTTTACTTTGGGGTATTGCCTATTTTAACGAAGGCTGCTGCTACTTACGGAATTAGTGCAGCTGAAATGGGACGCGCTTCCTTACTTGGGCAACCCGTTCACTTATTAAGTCCTCTTGTCGCTTCCACTTATTTATTGGTCGGAATGGCCAAAGTTGATTTCGGTGAACATCAACGCTTCACTTTATTGTGGGCCGTTGGAACGACAATGGTTATGTTAATTACCGGTATTGTAATTGGGATTATTCCAATATAAGATGCAAAAAAACAGTAGAAGAAATAAAATCCTCTACTGTTTTTTATTATGAAGAAGTAAGAAAATAACGCCTCTCCGGTCTCCCAACACTTCCATATATTAGCTCTGCGTGGACTTTCTTCCCAGATATCAAATACTCTAAATAGCGCCTTGCAGTTGATCGACTTACGCCTACCATTGAACTTAGTACCTCTGCTGTAATCCCTTCTTCATTAACTGTTAACATATGTTTTTTTATTTTTGCTAAAGTTAAGGGGTCTATCCCTTTCGGGGCATATTCCATTTCATTTCCCTTTACGCCTCTTTGAGACCATAAATGTTCTATTTGTTCTGTAGATAATTGATTATTTTTCTTCAGCTGCATAATCTTTTTTTGATAACTTTCCAAACTCGCCTTAAATCGATCAAACATTAGTGGCTTTACGATATAATCTGTTACTCCGCCCCGCAGGGCGTGCCTCACTACATCTGTTTCCGATGCCGCTGTAATCATAATGATATCTGTATCGTGCAAATGATTCCTAATATATGTGACAAGTTCCGTTCCTTGCATATCAGGTAAGTACACATCTAATAACACGAGCTGTGGCTTCACAAGCTCTAGCCATTCTTTCGCTTGTTCTCCAGTCGTTGCCGTTCCAATTACTTTAAATCCCTCAATTTTTTCAGTAAAACGACGATGAATGTCAGCAATCCGAATATCATCTTCTACAATTAATACTTCAATCTCCTCACCCATTACTATTCGCCTCTCTCTTTCGGTAGTGCAATAATAAATAACGCACCACCTAAATCCCCTTTTTCAATTGCAATACTTCCATTTAAATCTTCTACTAACTCTTTCACTTTTGCTAATCCATATCCTCGCTCTCCTCCTTCTTTCGTCGAAAAGCCTTTATAGAATATGCTAGTAATTATTTCATCATGAATCCCTTGCCCTGAATCTTCCACTTCAATTACTATTTCTTCTCCAATATCAGTTACAAACATCCTTACTGTCTTATCATTCTCTTCATTTTTTTCAATTGCTTCAAATGCATTCGTAATTAAATTTCCTAAAATAGAAACGACATAATTACTCTCAATATGTGGACTTAATTTGTCTAAACCACTTTCTCTATCTAGCATAAAATCAATCTTCAACTCTCGTGCTCTATTATAAAATCCAATTAAAATTCCACCTAGCCATGGATTTTGAATCCGCTTCATAATAAATTGAACAAAATCTTGATATACCGCTGTTTCCTTATGAATAAGCTCTAAAGCATCTTCGTATGATTCTAATTGGATAAGACCTGAAAGCGTATACAATAAATTGTTATATTCGTGCGCTTGCGCTCGTAATGCCTCTGTATATTGCTTCGTCTGAGATAATTCTGCTGTTAACTGATCCATTTCAGATTTCAAACGTAAGCTCGATACAACGCCAGTTACTTTATTCTTTACTTTAATAGGTAGACGGTTCGCAATAACAGCCTGTCCTTTTATATTTAATTGGCGATCAAACTGTTCTTCACCAGTTTGAAGTACATCTAGTATCGTTGAATTAGGAATTACATTTAAAGTAAATTCCCCAATAATATTTTGTTGTTTATCTAGCGAAAGAATATCATAGGCTGCTTGATTGACTAAACTAATCATGCCATTTTTATCGATTACAATAATCCCTTCACGTACAGATTGAATCACTGTACTATGCTCTTCATATAAAGATGAAATTTCTTCTGGTTCCATACCGAACATCATTCTTTTTATACTTGCCGCTAAATATATAGAGCCGATTACTCCAATTAATAGCCCTATTATTGTAATCCAAAATACACGCTTTCCATACACCTCTACCGCTCCATGAATATCATCCATTGAAAATCCAACAGACACCACACCAATGATTTCATTTTCCTGATTACGGATTGGAACTTTTCCACGTAATGAAGGGCCTAATGATCCAGTTGCTTTCGAAACATATGATTTTCCTTCTAATAAAACACCTTTGTTATCTCCACCAATCATCGCTTCTCCTATTTTATCTCGCTCAGGATGCGCATATCGAATCCCCTCTTTATTTCCAACTACAATGAAGTCAGCCTCTGTATCCATTCGAATTCTTTCTGCAATCGGCTGAATGATAGAAGCTGGGTTTTCTTTTTGAAAAGCTTCCTTTATTTCAGGTATAGCAGCAACTGTTTTCGCAACATGCAAAGCTCGTTTCCCAATTTGCTCTTCTACCGTTTCAGATAATATGTAATAAAATAAATAACTCGTTAGCATAAGTACAACTAAAATAAGTGTACTTATAGTTAATGTAATTCTCGGTTGGAGTTTTAATTTTTTAAATTTCAAAACCATTCCCCTAACATGATTAAAGATGGAATTTAAAGAATATACAGTCTCTTTAATTATACTTAATCATAACACGGTTACTCTATATCTCTTTCTTTTTCTCTTCATAAAAAAAGAAACGAAGTAAAATTATTACCTCGTTTCTTAATATTTGTTATTATACTTTAAACTTACTAATCATCTCTTGTAATTCTTCTGCCATTTGTGATAAATGGACTGCTGCTGCATTTATTTCATCTACTGAAGCTAATTGTTCCTCAGAGGAACCAGCAATATTTTGAACACTTGCTGCATTTTCTTCAATCGTAGCTGCAATTTCATTAATAGATGCACTTACTTGCTTTGCATCTACCGTCATTTGTTTTGCTACATCTACCATGCTATCAATTTGTACAACTGTATCATTTGTAGACTTCAATATTTCGGCAAAGCTTTGCTTCGTTTCATTTGCAACTACAAGTCCTGATTGTACTTCTGTTCCAACTTGATTCATAGAGCTTACTGTTTCTTTTATATCAAATTGAATCTCTTTCACTAGTTTCCCAATTTCCGTAGAAGACTGTCCTGATTGTTCTGCTAGTTTTCGCACTTCATCTGCTACAATTGCAAATCCTCTTCCTTGCTCTCCAGCTCTCGCAGCCTCAATTGCCGCATTTAACGCTAATAAATTTGTCTGTTCTGCAATATGTTGAATCACTTCGAGGATTGCTCCAATTTGTTTCGACTTATCGTCTAATAAACCAATGATTTTGTCTGACTGTGAAACAGACTCATGAATTAATTGCATTTGATTCACTGTTTGTTCAACTAACTTCCCACCATTTTCAGCTTTTTTCTTCGTATACATAGAGGCTGTAGATACTAATGAAGAACTATCTGCAACACGCTGAATTCCTTCTGTAACTTCTTCTAACAATGTTGCTCCTTCTTCAACTTCTTTCGTTTGTATTTCTGCACTACTTGATACTTGCTCTATCGCCTGTGTAATTTGTTCCGTTGCTTCGCTTGTCTGCTTCATACTAGCTGTTAATTCTTCTGAAGATGCCGCTACATGACTTGCTGAAGTGTTTATATTGGAAATGACACTTTGTAACGATGCAGCCATCTCGTTAAAACTTTCTCCTAGCTGTCCAATTTCATCTTTAGAATGAACTGTAATTGATTCTGTTAAATCACCTTCACTAATCTTCTTCGATGATATGACAAGTTGTTTTAACGGTTTAATAATAGACGCAATTATGAAGTAAATTACAATCCCACCGATTATTAGTGAAATTCCAAGAACAGTTATTGTTTTATAGAAAATAGGTTCAGCCGCTTGGATAATTTCTTTGGAAGGCATAATTCCTGCTATTTTCCATCCAGTTTTCTTATTCGTTTTAAAAGTGATATTGCGATCTTCACCATCTAATGAATAATGAACATCCCCAGCTTCCTGTTTATACAATTCTTTACTAAGTTTCTCTTCTAATTTCTCTCCTGGCTTCAGTGTCGGGTGCGCTACTACATTTTTATCTTGATCAAATATTGCTACATACCCTTCCTTACCGATATTAACCATCTTGGAAGTAGTAACAATATCATTAATGATTAAGTCAATCCCAAGAACGCCACTTTTATCCTCGTTTTGTTTTGCTAGTGTAATAACAATATTCCCTGTCGTTTTTGACTTATATGGAGGAGTTACAATTACTTCTCCGCTTTTCTTCACAGCCTCTTTATACCAATCTCTTTCTGTAGGGTTATATCCATCTGGCATCTGAATAGCTGGTGATTGAATGAACTGTCCATTACTAGATCCTGTATAGATTGCTTCCATTTCTGGATGCAGTTTATTGTATTCTTCTAGTTTATTTTGTATGTTTTGAATTTGATCTGCTTGGTAACTTGATTGTGTGAATAATTTCGTAAAATAAGTTGCATCTACTTTTTTACTATCCAATTCTTTATTAATTACATTATCCAAAATTTTTATATTATCTTTAGCCGAGTTTAAAATCGTTTCATTAAAATTCGTCTTCGCCTGTTGATAAGACGTCCAACCAATTACAATACTTGGAAGAATTAAAATAATAATAAATGATACAAGTAACTTTGTTTTTAAACTACTACTCCTTAATTTCCCTTGAAACATACTTCTACCCCTCCATGCCGTTTTAAATGTAATTAATTAACATTTAATCTTTCTATAAAAATAATACGATTTAAATGCATCGATGAGACTCTCTATTTTTTCTACATCATAAAGAATCGATACATATCTTTTTCATTCTATATAAATTAAATAATTAAAACAATGTATAAAAATGTATATTATTCGAAATATTATAATTCATGGAAGAACCTCTAGTATTTCACTTACTAGAGGTTCTTTCCACCTTACTATTCTTTATCTTTTTCTACTTCTTTTTTCTCATCTTCTACTACAGATACAACAGGTTTATCGCTTGACAATTGTTGTACCGCTCCTTTTCCTGCAAATCCTTCTAATAGCTCTTTTAAGTCAATTCCAGAAGAAGCTTTTAACGTTTCTTGCATCGTTGCCATTAAATCAGTCGCATAACCTGCAACTTTTCCGGCCCCGCTATTTTTACCACCGCCGCCTGTATCGACAACTGTGATTTTATCAATGTTACTAAGCGGACTTGCAACTTCCTTCGCATAACTTGGAAGCATTTTAAGAACCATATCCATAATTGCTGCTTGACCATATAATTCAAATGCTTCGGCAATTTTTTGTTTCGCTTCTGCTTCTGCTAAACCTTTTAATCTAATAACATCTGCTTCCGCCGTACCTTGTGCTTTTTGTACTTCCGCTTTTGCTTGACCTTGCGCTTTTTCGATTTCCGCCTTCGCTAAACCTTCTACACGTACTTCTTCCGCACGAGCTCTCGCTTCAGCTTCAATCTTATATTGATCCGCATCTGCCTTTTTAATTTGTTTTACTTTTTCTGCTTCCGCTGATTGCTCAACAGCATAGCGATCTGCATCTGCTTTTTTCTTAACTTCTGCATCGTATTGCTTTTCACGACGCGCAATCTCTTTTTCTTCTAACTCGATTTGCTTTTCACGCTCAATGATTTTAACGCGCATTTGCTCTTCTGTAACACCTTGTTGTGCTTTCGCTTGTTGTAATTCGTAAGAAAGATCCGCGTCTGCTCGAGCTTGTTCTTGCTCTCTCTTATAAGATTGTACTTTTAATTCTTTATGTTTTTCAGCTTCAGCGATTTGAGCATCACGTTGATATTCAGCTTCTTTTGCTTCTTTCTCAGCACGTGCTTTTTCAATACGTGCTTCTTTTTCACGCTCTGCGTTCGCAATTGTTGCATCACGCTTAACGGTAGCAATTTGCGGCTGACCAAGCGCATCTAAGTATCCGTTTTTATCCATTATTTCTTTAATTGTGAAAGAAACAATGCGAAGTCCCATCTTCTTTAAATCTGTAGAAGCTACTTCATGTACCTTTTGAGCAAATTGCTCTCTATTACTATACGCATCTTCTACTGTCATAGAAGATAAGATTGCACGTAAGTGACCTTCTAAAACCTCTTTTGCTTCTACTTTTAACTCTTCCGTTTCTTTTCCTAAATATTGCTCAGCTGCAGTAGATACTTCTTCAATTGTAGAACCTACTTTAATAATAGAAACACCATTTACTGTAACTGGAACACCTTGCTTCGTATACGTATCGCGTGTACCAACTTCTAATTTGTAGTTTAATAGGCTTAAAGGTTCTGCTCTTTGCATAATTGGAACTACGAAAGTACCGCCCCCGCGGATAATCTTAATCTTCTTTCCATCATCAGTGGTAACAACATTCTTTCCTCCACCAAGCCAGTTCCCTGTAACAATTAACGCTTCATCTGGACCAACCGTACGATACTTCGTAATGAATACTAAAATGAGTAGAATTAAAATTGCCAGTAAAACTCCACCGATAATTAATGGAATCGTCATGTAAATTCCCCCTTATAATTTTGGTTTCTTTAAAGAATAAGCGATGTTTTGTACAAGTAAAACACCATCTTGGACTCCCTCGATAATAACCTCTGTTCCTTGCGAAATATCTTTTTTCCCAACTGTTTTAGCTGGGATTGCATTACTTCCAAATTGGGATGAAATTAATACTTCACCAAATCCTTCTGTAGGAATTGTCGTAATGACTTCTCCTTTGCAACCGATAAATTCATCCATACGTTGTACGGTATTTTGTTCTGCTTCTGCAATCGGTTTTAAAATTAGTATTTTCATGATGAAAACACCGATAAAAGATATAGCAAATGCAGCCCCGAAAATAGTAATACTATTAAAGGAAAATAAGTACTCTCCTATATAACTAAGCCCACATAACATGGCGAAGAAACTAAGTAATAAAGTAACAACGGATACAGATCCGCCCCCAAAACTAAATATCGATTCAAATATATCTCCAAAGAAGATATAAATAACAGTGAGTATAGTAGCAATAATAAATCCGTATAAATAAATTGTTTCAAGTGGATAACCAAACAAAACCATTTCTTATCCCCCTCTCTTAAACAATCCCTTTTTTGTTATGTTTATGCCCCACCTCTTTCAAAGATTATAGTTCTTAATTTTCAGTTATTTATCTTTTAAAGAAAAACCTGTAAGACAGGCCTCTAAAAAAGAACAGGAGAAACCTATTGTGACAGGCTCCTCCTAGAAAATAACCGATATATTATATATCTATATAATATACTATTTTCCACAAAAAGTAAAGTTAAACATACATTGGAAAAGCACTTATTTTCCCCCGCGTTAACGGGCAGTAAGACTCCCACTGATTAAAGTTCACTTTACTGATAATGAGTACGTTCCATCGCCATTATCATATTTATATACATACAAGTAATACTTGCCTGGTTTTGCATTAAATTTCGCTTCTATATGATTCCCATTGGCTTGACCGTAAGCTGCATAATTTTGCATATCTGATTCATGGTGAAGTACCCATGTCATCCCAATTCCATACTCATTTAAAACAGAAATGTCGATATCTTTCGCTGATGCTACATTAAATGTATAAACATCAGTGTGGTCCCCGCCAATAAGACTGCCTTTTATCGTACTATTTAGCCCGATACGATTTGCTTCCTCTGGACGATTATTTGGTTCTGATTCTGTTAAACTTCCATCTTTAATCGTAACAGTTGTTTCGCTTCTGCTCTCTTTGCCTTTATCATCTTTTACTCTTAACGATACTTTATAAGAACCTTCTCTTTCATATACATGTACTGGATTCACTTCTGCACTTGTGCTTCCATCTCCAAATTCCCATAAATAAGAAACAATTTTTCCACCTTCATCGTTTGAGCCATCACTTTTAAATTGAATTCCCTCTTTTACAAGACCGCTATAAGGGCCATTTATATTAACCGTTGGAGCTTTATTTTCTCCATCATCTTTTGCGATTCCATGGAAGACTACATCATATTCAAATTCATTTGAACTATTCACACGATAATTGACGAAGTATGCTGTAACAGTTTTGTAGCCACTCCATTCTTTTTGCGCCAATTGTTCTAAAGATTCATTTACTCTTTTACTCATTGCTTTCCAATCTTCTGATTCACCTTTTGTGACACTGCCTGTATACGTACCTTCTAATGTAAATGTATTAAAGAATTGAGAATTATGTTTTGTCATTTTTGTATCTTTCATAGGCAACGTATCACTAATTTCTTTTTTCACTTCAGTTAACGATTTCGGTGCATGTTCAGCTAAATAATCATCTGCTACTTCCGGTACATTATATTTATCTTGATTATCAATTAACTGCTGCATATACTCTTGATACTCTTTATTTAACTTAGGATCTTTACTTAGATTTTCACGATATGCATCATAATTTTTCACGTCATTCGCACGAATCAAATCTTGAATTTTATCAAACGTTTCAAACTGATGCGTATATAAGTAAGACTGCAATGCGAACGAGTAATTATAGAAATCCCAAGAACCGTATTTAGCAAATAGTGTACGCTCTGCGGTATAACGGCTTGCAGGATCAGATGATAATCCGCTAATTATACTCTTTCTTGGTACAACGTTATTCGTACGAGTAGATCCTGCGAAAAACTCTGCATTTCCTTCTTGGAACCAAGTTAGCCTTTCATTTTGATACATATCTCCTCTTCCAAATAAACCAGGAACTTCATATCTCCCTTGCAGATAATGAGTAAATTCATGACGGAATAACTCTTCTAAACTATAAATACTTTGCTCCGGTGTACGCTCATATGTAAAGAATGTACCTGTCTCTTCAATATAAATTCCACCGTTGTTTGTTTCATATCCATACAATTGTCTATTTAACTGATATTCATCTGGACTATTATAAATTACGATCGTTAATACATCATCCGCATTTCCTGGCTCTAACGCTTTGTCATTTCCAATTACACGGTGATACTGTGCCTTTACTTCCTTCGCAGCCCAATATAGTCTCTTAATTTTTTCTTCTGATACTTTATCTCCTGTTTTGAACACAATTGATCCATCGTCGAATGTATACGTTTTTGGTAAGTATTGCTCTTTTCCTTCTTTACGTATTTTCTCTAAATCTACTGTATTCCCGCTATAATCTTTACCATTATAATTTGTTGTAATTTGTTCTACCGCAACAAAATACGGTTCACTTAAGCGCGGGTACATATGCATTGCTTGTGTAACAACCTCTAATCCTTTATTTGGATTGCTATGAAACTTCCCTAAACGGCTAGCAAAATAAATGCCATTATTAACGAGCCATTTATTTTCTGGCGTTACTTCATTTAGAAGAGCAATACGATTTATTTCATTAATAAACCCATCTACTTTTCCATACCACATCGTTTCATTCGCTTCTTTACGAGCCTCAGTTAAGTACGACTGTATATCATAGTCAATACCTTGCATAATATCGTATATTGCTTGTCCCTTCATTCGATCATTTACATAAGTAGTATAATTATCATTGTATTGCTTTAAAATATTCGATGCGTATTGAACCGTTTCAACATCGCTTGAAGCATTACTAATTAATTTACCGTATGCAGATACGACTGTATCTTGTTCAACTGTACCAAGCTTAAAGTTTGGATTTTTTGCGATTGCTTTTAAAGCAGGTAAACATTTATCCTGAAAGCTTCTTTCATTTAAGTCGCTTAATTCACTATTATAAAATGCAAGATAAAAAGCTGAACGCAGCACTTCAGTAAACGTTTGAATTCCTTTTGAATCATCTTTCGTAAATGTACTACCTCTATGAGCTAATTCATCTATAACAACTTGCATTTTTCCTTTGTCTTTATAAAAAGCCTTTGCATCTTCATTAAACTGGAATAAGTCTGTGATTTGGTGCCACTTAATACTGCCTAACGTTTCAACTAATTCTTGATCATTCATTTTGTTTAAATCAGCCATTGAATAGCTTTCTTTAACTTGCTTTACTGCAGTTTTCTTCGTAATAGATGCTGGTCGCTGTGAAAAATCTCCTACTTTTAAACGTTCTTGAAATGATAAAGTTTCATCAACTTTTGAAATATGCCCAACTTCATCTACCGACTTTTCAATTCCAACCGGTTTCGTTTTCAACACGTTATACGGTACTTTTTCTTCCGCTGCTGCATGAGTTTGAAGTGCGCCTAACGATAAAGCCATTGTACTAATGCTAAGCATCACTTTATTGATCTTTGATTTCTTGTTCATATCCTTGCCCCCTATTTTAATATTCCATTCAAGAATTTAACATAAAATATGGATATAACAATATAAAATGCAATATTTCATATTATTTCTTCCTATAATTTGTACATATCGTGAACACATTGCTCTTTACCTCCCTAAAATAAATTGCATCCTTTCACATTATAAAAAGGGAATTTTTTGACAATTAAAAACTTAATTGTTATGATTATTATAATTGTTAACTTTATTAAATAAGGGTGGGATTCTATGATAAAAAAAGAAAACAGTGTATTTTATATCTCCTTCTTGCTAACAACATTATTCATTATATGGGGAATTACCCCAGCAAGTTGGATACAAGGCTACGATTTACAAAGTGTTACATCTTCTTTAAACTCATTTATCCTCAATAAATTTGGATGGTTTTACTCTCTACTTATGACTACAATGATTATTTTGGCTGCTTATTTAGCATTTTCTAAGTACGGTTCTATTCGTCTTGGTAAAGATGGAGAAAAGCCAAAATATAATTATCCATCTTGGCTATCCATGTTGTTTGGGGCAGGAATGGGAATTGGACTCCTTTTTTATGGAATCGCTGAACCGATTTCACATTTTACAGATCCATTAACAGGAAAAGCAGGTACAGAAGAAAGCGCCAAACTCGCTATGCAATATTCATTTTTCCACTGGGGACTCTTTCCGTGGTCACTATACGCAATGGTCGCTTTAACAATTGCATATTTCACATTCCGCAAACAAAAAGGTAGCACTATCGGGGCTACAGTTACTCCATTATTTAATCGATCGAAAAATTCCCGTATCGGAAAAACAGTTGATATTTTAGCTGTTTTAGCTACAGTATTTGGCATTGTACCATCTGTTGGGATTGGTGCTCAACAAATTGCTGGGGGATTAAGCTATTTATTCCCTTCTATTCATAACACTTTACTTACTCAGCTCGTACTTATAGCTATCTTCGCCGCTTTATATTTAACAAGTGCACAAACCGGCTTAGATCGTGGGATTAAATATTTGAGTAACTTGAATTTCTCTCTTGCAGGTATTTTACTCGTCTCTTTCTTACTTTTAGGACCAACTGTATTTATTATGAAATACTTTACCTCTACACTCGGTTCTTATATCGGGGCTTTACCTAGTATGGGATTAAATTTAGGAGCATTTAATGAAAAATCCTCTTCTTGGATTGAAAACTGGACTATTTTCTATTGGGGATGGTGGATCTCTTGGTCTCCATTTGTCGGTACATTTATCGCCCGTATTTCTAAAGGACGCACAATAAAAGAATTTATTTTTGGAGTTGTATTAGTCCCGACTCTTATCTGTACATTTTGGTTTGCAGTATTTGGTGGTACCGCAATCCATATGGAAATGTTCCAATCGCTTGGAATAGCTGATGAAATTGCAAAAAATGGTACAGAGATTGGATTATTTGCTGTTATTTCACATCTACCATTCTCTACATTTTTAACGATTATCGGGTTAATTTTAGTAGCCACATTTTTCGTTACTTCTGCCGACTCGGCAACATTTGTTGTTTCAATGCAAACGAGTAACGGAAGCTTATCACCGAAAAATAGTTTAAAACTTATATGGGGATTAACAATCGCGATAATTGCCGCTATTTTATTACAAGCTGGAGGATTAAATGCACTACAAATTGCAGCTATAATCGCAGCACTACCATTTTCTATCGTAGTCGTTCTTATGGTTGCTTCGCTCTTTAAAGAGCTACGAAAAGAAGATGTTAATTTGCAAACGAAAGAAGTGCCGAAAAAAATAAAAAAGGTTATGTAACGATTGGCGCCTCAAATCACTTCTAAATCCGTAATAAAACCCATTCATATGAAATATCATTTTCATATGAATGGGTTTTTCACTCTATTATATAGTGTTGTAAACATGCTTTTTCCTCAAAACCTACTTTCTTGTACAATTTCATCGCATGATCATTATTCGTATTTAAACATAGTACTATCTCTCTCATCCCTTGGAAAGAGAAAATATACTGAATTGCAATTTGTAATAACTGCTCTCCGACACCTTTTCCATTTATATCCCCCTTAAAAAAGACATTATCATAAGCCTATTTCAAAATGAAACTGCCATGATAATGTCTTCTCAAAAACTTATACAATTATTTTACAATATAATAAGATAACACGTTATTTATTTCTTAAATAATCTCTTTCTAAATACAAACATACTCAGTGCTGAAAGAACTAATGCTAGGCCACCAAATAAAGATACTTTATTTTCTTGCCCACCTGTTGCTCCTAATGATTTCTTGCTTTCTTCTTGCTTGTTAACAGCTGGTTTATTTTCTTTCACGTTTTGATTCTCTACTAATTTTTCTTTCACAACTTGATTGTTCGCGCTTTGTTCTTGAACTGCTACTGATTGATTTACTGCGTCTTTTGAACCTTGAATTTCTTTTACTGGTTCTTTTACTTCTTCTTTCGGGCCTTCAACTTCTTTCGTTAATTCTTTTAGCTCTTCTTTTGATTCTTCAACTTCTTTTGACGGTTCTTTTACCTCTTCTTTTGATTCTTCAACTTCTTTTATTGGTTCTTTTGGCTCTTCTTTTGTTGGTTCTTCAACTTCTTTTGCTGGCTCTTTTTGCTCTTCTTTTGAACCTTCAATTTCTTTTGCTGGCTCTTTTACTTCTTCTTTCGGTTCTTCAACTTCTTTTGCTGGCTCTTTTTGCTCTTCTTTTGAACCTTCAATTTCTTTTGCTGGTTCTTTTACTTCTTCTTTCGGTTCTTCAACTTCTTTTGTTGGTTCTTTTATTTCTTCTTTCGGGCCTTCAACTTCTTTTGTTGGTTCTTTTTCTTCTTCTTTCGGTTCTTCAACTTCTTTTGCTGGTTCTTTCTGATCTAGTTCCTCTATTACATTCTGTACAACTTCGCCACTAAATAATATACCAAGCCCATCATAGTCTCTTCCATCATAAGCAAAATCATATTTTTTGTCTCCTGAAGTACTCCATATGATTGTACCTTCTACCCTATTAATTGTACCGCCGTCACTCTTTAACGTAATATTCTCAAGTGGATTTCCTTCTGCATCATATACAGGTATTTTCACCTCTTCATTGATTGGTACATTATCTAGAATAATCTTTTGCCCTCTAATATCAATTGTTATTATTTGAGACAATTGTATAATCGGTTTTATATCCTGAATCTCATTTCCAGAAAGTTTTAAACTAAAGAACTGTATCATTGAAGTGAAAATTGATATATCCTTAATTTTATTATCTGATAAATTCAGCCACTGTAAATTTTTCAACTTACTTAATGGCTTAATATCCACTACTTGATTTCCTTTCAATTCTAATTCGTTCAACATACTTATTTCACTAATTGTTTCTACACTACTAATTTCATTATTATTTAATATTAATACATACAAGTTCTTTAATTGCTGAATTCCTTGTATAGTAGCATTGTTAATTTTATTATTTGAAGCATTTAAATTTGTTAATGAATTCATTTTAAATAATGATTCAATGTTTTTAACATTATTATGGCTTATATTTAGTTTCTCCAATTTTTCTAGTTTAGATAAAGGAGCAATATTTTCAATTTTATTATTTGCTAGACTTACAGATTTTAAATTTCTCAAATTCGAAATAAAATCTATATTTTTCAAATCAATTTTTTCTAAATCTAAGTTTTCTAAATTTTTCATAAACTCTATACCAGAGATATCTTTTATCCCTTTACTTTGCCCATCAGTTATCTTTAATGTTTTAATCCCTAATAAATCTTCTTTCGTAATAGGGGCATCTAAATTGGTTCTACTCAAGTTATATTTATTAATATATCGTTGTAATTCTTTGTCTTGGATAACATTCGTATCCTCTTGTTTTTCGACTACTTTTTGAATTACGGTTCCATTAAATCGTATTTTATTCTCAGCAGAATCGGTCTCTAATTCAAATTCATATATTTTTTCGCCAAGACTATTCCATTTAACAAAGCCATTATGAACCGTTCCACCTTCACTCTTCATTTTAATATCCTTGAGAGTTTCTCCCTTTAAATCGTATACAGGTATTTTAACTTCCTTATTTATTTCTACATCATCTAAAAAGATTTTTTGTCTTTGAATATCGATATACATTCTTTTTCCTAACTCTTGAACAGGTCTAACATCACGAATTTCATTTGACCCTAGCTTTAAATCATATAAACCTGTTAATTGACTAAGTGGTGTTATATCTGAGATATAGTTTTCTTCTAAATTAAGTGATTGTACAGTAGACAATCTTGATAAAGGTTCGATGTTTTCTAATTCATTTTTAGAAAGATCTAACTCTACTAACTTTTTCATTGGTGTAATATGCTCTATATTAGTAAGTCCATTGTTACTTAAAGATAAATTCTTCACCTTTTTCAATTGCTCAATCCCAGCAAGATTAGCGTTACTAATTTGATTATTCGCTAAAGCTAGATCCCTTAAAGAAGTTACTGTAAACAATGGCGTTATATCTTTTATAGCATTACTACTTAAATCTAATATTTTAATCTTCTTCATTTGACTTAATGGGCTTAAATTTGAGATTTTATTGTTTCTTAAACTTAAACTCTCAATATTCTCTAACTCAGCCAAAGGTTCAATATTTTCAAGTTCACTATAAGTTATACTTACTGATTTCAACTGTCTCAACTTCGAGATAAAGTGTATGTTGTCTAACTTAACTTCTTCCAACATTAAGTTTTCTAAGTTCGTCATATACTCCAAACCACTTACGTCATTTATCCCTTTACTTTTTGCCTCAACAACTATTAAAGACTTAACTTTTAATAAATCTTCCTTAGTTATTGGAGCATCTAAATTATCTCTACCTAAGTTATACTTATTAATATGTTTTTGTAATTGTTTATCTAATATTACATTTCCACTGTCATCTTGTTGATCCACTTTATCCTCTGTATTTTCCTTTTGCTCTTCTTGAACAATGTTCCCCAAATTTAATGCATTTACTTCAAACTGTACTTGATACTTATTGTCGTAGGCCATTGTCGGAATATAAATATGCATTTGCATATTATATCTTTTTCCTAATTCTCCAACTTCAAATTGAATAACCTTCGTTCCATTTTTCTTTTTATCTTCTGATATTACTTTTACATCATGGAACACACCTGGAGTATGAATATCTTCTGTTTTCAAGTATTGAAAGAAATCACTATCACTTAACGTTGCGGTTACAATTTTCTTTCCATTCTCAATTTTTAATTTCGGATCCTTTATATAAACGGCTGCCATAGACTCTTCATTCGTTTTATCCTTATACGCTTTAATTACAGCATCATATGTACCATCTTCTAAAGTATGTCCAGCCTTATTCGCCTCAATTGCTACAGTTGCTAAAGCAGGTGTTGAATACGCAGCAAATGGCAACGACAACGTCGCCGCTATTAACATTGCATTTATATATTTTCTTTTATTATTTTTCACTTTAAACTTTCCTCCAAGTTATATAAAATGTAATTTCTTAACATGCAAATTTTTGGTTATTATCTCCAAAACAGATATTACTCCCATAAAGATGAACACTTATTAACGTCTAATTTATTTTCTTTTCAACTTTACATACCCTCCACAATATATAAATCAAAATGTAATTATATCTCGAGTAAATGATAATGATTTTCATTTTCAATGTCAACTAATAATATAAATATTTCGCACAAATTTCTTAAAAACTTCACAAAAAAATAACCCCTTTACAAGGGGTTACGCCATTTTCTCTCCTGCTTCTTCTCTAAAGAAGCTCTTCATCGCATGAAATACATCTGCTTTTTGCTTTAAAATATAATATCTGAAATTCTCATCTTTAATATTTTTATAGGCTGACATAAGTGTACTATGGCGGTTGTACTGGTTTAGTTAGCAAGAATATACCCGTATTACAATTCTAGATAAATATGACAAACTAAGAATTATAAGAAGGTGTCCCTAAATGACATCCACAATACCCAACATAAACTTTTCAGCTACAGAGTAATAAGTTCTGGTTGTACGCCCAATTTTTATATGCCATCCAAATAATCTTTTTATAGAGTAATACTATCAGTATGTCCGAGTGTAGGAGATTATTTGCAAAAGTTTTAGAGTTTTTGTATCAGAACTTCTTTGATAAGAGGAATACCAAGCGGCCCTTGTCCCCCCTTTTTTGATATAGTTTTTTACATCTTGTGGATGATAGGACATACTTTTCAATTTCATATATAATTAATTCATTGAGAGCGTTTCATTCTTCATATTGATAAATAATCCCCTCGATTGTTTGTCTATCGATTCCACTATTTCCTCTATTCCATTCTGCCTTTCTCCACGCTTCATTCAAAATGTCAGAACAATAAATTTTGTCATAAAACATATGAAATTCCAGAAAATTTTATGTTACGATATATTGATTTGGGCGAACTTCTATTAGCAGTTAAGTTACTTTGTCATAGTGCTTCAATCTTTGGATTTCTCCACCAGTACTTGTCAGCTATTAGGTAACTTGGCTTCACCAGTAAGCTGTACCTAAACTGGCTGGGCGCGCAATTAAAAAAGCTGTTTCCCTTCAGGAAACAGCTTAGGCTGTTAAAGATTTTTCATTCAAATATATCAGCCCACTGGTAAAATGAAACTATTATTTTTTTCTGCATTCCAAAATCGAAAACTTACTTGGGGTTTGTATAACATTCAATAAATTTAACCCTGCATTTTCAATTAACTTGTCAAATTCATTTTCCTTTCTAACCCTTCCACCATCGGAACAAACTAAAAATAACAAATCACGAAAAGCTTCTTCTGGTGAAAGCTTCTCATTGTTCGGTACGTTCTCAATAATAATAAGCCTTGAATCATCAGACATAACATCAGATATATTTTTAAGGATTCTTACCACATTTTCATCATCCCAATCATTTAATACTTTACTTATAATATATAAGCTACCGCCTGAAGGAATTTGTTCAAACATACTGCCAGCTACAAATTTACAACGTTTACCAATTTCTGTAGATGCAAAACGATCTTTCGCACTTGATATCGTCTTTGGCAAATCAAATAATATGCCTCTTGCTTCAGGAACTGAATCTAATATCCCTGTTATTAGTTGCCCCATTCCTCCCGCAACATCAACAATAACCTCAAATTGTTCAAAAGGATATGAAGACACTAGGGCTGGTAAACTCATTTTAGAATAAATTTCCATAGCTTTATCCATTATTTTTAAATATTCTTGATCATGCTTATTATATTCATACCATTTTTCACCGTACACTGCTTCAAAAGAAGATTTTCCAGTACGAATACTGTAATCCATTTTGAACATAGACTGTACCACTGTTTCATGTAACAAATATTCTACCAATGGTTCAATAGACTTTGATGTTTTACCAGGTATAAGAGTAGCACCATACTCTGTAACATCATAGTGGGAACTTTCCTCCTGAACTACTAGCCCAATAGATTCTAACGCTTTTAATAGCCTACTTAGTGCCGAAACGTTTAAATGTAATGAGTCAGCCAAAGCTTCAATTGAAACCTTCCCATTTTTAAATGCAGAAAAGATTCCTAGTTCTACCGCTGTTCTAACTGCAAGAGAAAACCCTAACCCTGATACCATTTGCATGACCACGGCCTGAGGATATTTTTTTTGCTCTTGAGAATTATCTTTAATTGTATTAGTCATATCGCTAACCCCCGATTAAATTAAGTTTATGCATTTATGATTTCTATGTCTTTTATCACTTTATTTAAATTTTCCATGTATTGATCTAACAGTGTTTCAATTGTTGCTCTGTTATACTGCTTTTGATTGTATTCAACCCTAATATTTAATTTATTCTCTCTTACCAAAGCAATAAATTTCAATTTATAGTTCCAAACCTCCTCATTACTTATGTCTTTCCCACTTGGTAATGAGGATACAGTAAAGTTTTCCGTATTTATGTCCGTATCAAATTCACCCATGTAGTTAAATGAAATCTCCGGTTTTAACGTAAAAGTCATCTCCGATTTATTGCTGCTCAAATATTTTAAAATCCCATGTCCTATCCCTTTATTAGGGATATTATCCAAGTAATCATTAACATAATTTAAAGATGAGCCGATATTTTCTGTTTCGACCAGTTGCAAAGCTACAGGATAGATCACAGATAATCTTCCTACTGTTCTGAAAACATCAACATCTTCACCATAATAATTGCGTCCATGATTTCCTAAATTAACAACAAGTTCATCTCTTCCTATCCATTTTTTCATTGTTAATCCCAAGGCAGTCAAAAATATACTTTCGATTTTTAGATTTCTGTTGGCTTTAATTATTTTTATGGCATTTTTAGTTTCTTGTTGACCAAACTGTCTATATATTAACTGATTATCTTTTACTCTATTAAGATTAGAATCAAAATCAGTAGGTATTGGCAACATGTGAATACTTTCAACTTTGCTCCAATATTCTTTCTCGCGTAACAATTTTTCACTATCCGCATATTTATAAAGATATTTTGACCACTTTAAAAATGAATCTGTTTTATTCGGTAACTTAATATCTTTATTATTTTTTAATTGAGTATATGCAATATTGAAATCTTCCAATATAATTCTCCAGGACACGTGGTCAATAATCATTTGATGAATAATTATTAACAAATGCTCACCATCCATCGCCTTGATTAAAGCTAGTTTCACGAGCGGTCCCTTACCTAATTCCATACTCGATTGTATTTGATTTACTTTTACTTCTAGATTAATGTTTGACGAATCCACTGCATCGATAATATGAAAATCAAATAATTCCCCCTCCAATCCCCTATTTATTTGCACTATTTCTCCGCCTTTGTCTTTGAACATTATTCTTAGAGCATCATGATGTTGAATAATCTTAGTAAAAATCTTCCTAATGTTTTCTTCTCCAAACCCTTCTTTTCTATATAAAATAAAAGAAAGATTTCTATGATTTAATGTTTCTTTATGATGTTCCATTAACCAATTTTGTATAGGTACAAGCCCAGCTTCACCAGTAACTACACTGTTATCAACTACCCAATTTCTATCTTTTATCTTACTAGCTATCCCCTCGATTGTTTGATATTGGAATATATCCTTCACTTCTAGTTTCACGTTATACTTTTCCATTCTGTTAGCAGCTTTAATTGCCTTTATTGAATCACCACCTGAAACAAAAAAGTTATCTCTTATACCAATTTTAGGAATATTGAGTATTTCAGCCCAAACTGTACTTATTATTTCCTCGATATGATTTCTAGGAGCAATATATTGGGTTTCATCATTTATCGATTTCTCAAAATTCGGCAATACACTTATATCCACTTTCCCATTGTTTGTAATTGGGATTTCTTCGATAGCCATAATACCTGAAGGAATCATATAATCCGGCAGATATCGCTTTAGATATTCTTTCAAATGAAAAAGTAAATCCTCATCCTTACATACAACATATGCGTAAATAGAATCCTGTCTTACAATCACAACAGCTTCTTTTACTCCTTGAAAAGATAGAATCCTATTTTTAATCTCATCTAGCTCAATCCTAAACCCTCTTATTTTTACTTGACGATCACTCCTTCCTATGAATTGAATATTACCATTCTCTGTCCATTTCCCTAAATCTCCGGTTTTATACATTTTCACTTCTGGATTAAACACATCTGGAATAAACTTAAAATCAGTTAACTCTTCATTATTACGATATCCTCTTCCTACCCCTTCTCCTCCTATATATATTTCTCCAATGATTCCTTTAGGTACTAGTTTTTTCTTTTCATCAAGTATATAGATTGAGCAATTTTTTATTGGCTTGCCAATTGATATTTCTTTAATAAAGTCAATTTTTTCCGGGTCAATCATATATGTCGTGGCATCAACACAACATTCAGTAGGTCCATACACATTCGTAATATACGGCGGTTTAGTCAGTTTGAAATTATTATAAAAATTTTTAATTTCTTCTATTAATAATGTTTCCCCACCTATAATAAAATGCTTTACCCCTATATCACTACACAATAATGTCTCAGATAATAAGCTGATATAGGCTGGTGTACCATCTGATATATCAATCTTATGTTCCTTATAATATACTGCGAGCTTTGTAACATCTTGTCTGGCATCTTCAGGTATAATGTGAAGAGAATGTCCGAGAAGCAGTGCTGAAAAAATTTGTTTTACCGACGCATCAAATGCAAAAGGAGCTAGCAAAGCAACATTCAAATTTGAACCATGCATATTATAAATTCTTTCATCAAGCGCATTAACTAAATTCACTATACTTTTGTGCTCAATCATAACTCCTTTAGGATATCCAGTTGATCCCGAAGTATATATCACATATGCAAGGCTTTCTGGTACTACTCTATCGCTCAGATTATCACTACTTTCTGAATCTATATCTTCTAAATATAGTTCCTCTATACTATGCTTAACTAGATTTCTTTTTTCACTTTCAGTAAGCAACATGCGGGCACCACTATCTTCTAGCATATACTTAATTCTTTTTTCAGGATAATTTATATCTAATGGTAAATAAGCTGCACCAGCTTTTATAATCCCCATTATTCCTGCTACAAAGTTGGTGTTACGATTTGCTATTATTCCAACAACGTCTTCTTTTTGAATCCCTTTTTTAATGAGTAATCTGGCAATTTGATTTGCTTTCTTATTCAATTCTCTATAAGTTAATGTTCCATCTAATCCCATAACTGCAACATGATTTGGCATCAGTTCTGCCTGTTTCTCAAAAATATCACAGATAGTTCCATTGTTTCTGTTACTTGGTATTAATATATTACTATGACTAGTAATTTCTTTTTTCTCATTTTCATCCAAGATATTTATATCACCAATTAAAATATTCTCTTGCGAAACAATACTCTCAAGAATCATAAGGAATCGCTGAGAAAACTTTTCTATAGTATTTCTTTTAAATATTTTCGAAGAATAAGTGAATTCAAATTTAATATCCTCCTGACCAGGAAAAGCCTGAAGCAACAAATCGAATTTAGCTGTTTTATTCTCATAATTATATGGTGTATATTTCAATTTATTAATTTCAATTGTCGGATTGTCCATTAGCTGGAGTACAAACATTACATTGAATAAGGCATTTCTATCTAAATCTCTGTCAATGTGTAATGCATTAACAAGCTCTTCAAATGGATAATCCTGATTTTCATATGCTTTTAATGCACTATCTTTCACTTGTTCAAGTAGTTCTTTAAAGGTTTTTTCTGCCGAAGGGTGATTTCTTAGTGCAATTGTATTTACAAACATACCTATCATATTTTCAAGTTCTTTATGCTTTCTCCCAGCTATAGGCGAACCAATAATTATATCCTCTTGACCCGAGTGTTTAAATAAAAACACATTAAATGATGCCATTAAAGTCATAAATAAAGTGACTTTTTCTTTTAAATTAAATTGATTTAGCTTAGATGTAAGCTCTTTTCCTGCAAAAAATGAGAGTCGCGCTCCCTGATCACTCTGATCAGAACCTTTTGAAAAATCTCCTGGTAAATCGAGAATCGGGAGCTCTCCTTTAAATTCATTTAACCAATATTCTTTTTGCTTTTTCATATCATTCGTTTCAAATAATCTATTTTGCCATTTTGCGAAATCTTTAAATTGAATTTTTAATCGCGGTAATGATTGATCCTCATATAAATAGATTAATTCCTTCTGTAATATCGGTATAGATGCTCCGTCCGCTATAATATGCTGTACATCTATCATTAAAAGATGCTTATCACTACTAACTTCCACTAATCCTCCACGTATTAAAGGCGCTTTTTCTAAATTAAAAGGTCGTACAAAATTATTGATTACATGTTCTAGTTCAGTTTCCCTAGCACTATATCTCTCTAATTGAAAATGAACATTTTCCTCTATTACTTGTATAAGCTTATCATCCACAAAACCAAAAGAAGTTCTTAGAACTTCGTGCCTTTTAATAAGTTTCCTGAATGCTAATTCTAAGTGTTTTTCATCTAACTGTCCTTCTATCATTAGAAAAAATGGTATATTATATGATGTACTATTATGATTCAACTTATTTAAAATAAAGATTCTCTTTTGTGCTGAAGACACTTCATAATACTCTGCCTCTTCTACCTTTGGAATAGCCATATAATCATTGAGTTCCGTATGACTACTCTTATAATGTCTTTTAATATAACCGGAAAATTTCTCTATATTAGGATATTTAAATAAATCTGCTACTGAAATATTGATTTTCATTCTTTTATTAATTCTATTAATAATTTCAATTGCTATAATTGAGTCGCCACCCATTTCATAGAAATCTGATGTTACATTTATTGGATTTATTCCAAGAGCTTCTCCCCATACTCGTCCGACCATCATCTCTATCTCTGAATACTGATAATCCTTTCTACCATTAAGACAAATCTTTTCAACTCTATTTTCAATATTAATGTTCTGTTTTTGTTGCACTGGTAATTTTTTGTGTAGATTTACCCAATGTCTTTCACGTAAGAAAGCATATACAGGTATACTAATTTTTGTTCTCTCTTCCCCCTCATATAAACTTTCCCAATCAATATCAATACCTCTTTTATAAAGTTCGCATATTTCATGTAATACCGTCATATCTTTCTTACCACTTTGTTTATAATACTCAATCTTTTGATTCGCAATGTTTTTAAGTTTACGCTCTTCCATATATGAAAGCTTTATTACATTTTGAAAATCAAGCGACACGTTTCGTAACTTTTCAATTTTTCTTTTTAAATCTTCCTTATCTTTTACCATTAAGCATATCCTGTACTCCCAGTGCTTTCTACCTGTGTTAGCTGTATAACAAAGATTTGAAAGGTTTAAATCAGTTTCTTCAATAATAAAATCCATATATTTTTCTATTAAATTGTATAACGATTCTTTATTTTTAGCTGAAAGAGTAAATACTTCCATAACCTGTTCTTGGCCTATTTTCTCATCTATTATTGGAGCTTCTTCTAAAACAATGTGACAATTTGTTCCACTGAAGCCAAACGAACTGACCCCCGCTCTTCTAGGCGTTTCATTTTTCTTCCATTTACGTATTCTATCGTTCACATACACAGGTGAAGTCGTAAAATTAATTAAAGGATTAGGTTCATTAAAATTGATACTAGGAGGAAGTACCTGCTCTTTTAATGCCATAACAGCTTTAATCAAGGAAGCCATTCCTGATGCTCCTACAGTATGCCCAATATTAGGTTTTACTGAACCAATACCACAAAACTGCTTTTTATCAGTGTACTTTTTAAAGGCATTTGTTATCCCTTTAATCTCAATTGGATCCCCTAAAATTGTTCCAGTTCCATGAGTTTCAATATACGATATAGTATCTGGACTGATTTTAGCGTTCTCCCAAGCCCGAGAAATTAGTTTTTCTTGTGCATCCGCATTCGGAGCTGTAATCCCATTTGAAGCTCCATCATTATTAATAGCGCTCCCTTTAATAACAGCATATATATTGTCCCTATCTTCAATAGCTTTATTTAGTGGCTTTAATATTATGGCAGAGATACCTTCTCCCCATGCTGTTCCCTTCGCATTTTTATCAAAAATACTTATATGTGCATTTTCTGCTTCTATCTCATTCATCGTACCTATATTTTCAGGTCGTAAAAATAAATTCACCCCCCCTGCAATAGCCATATTACATTCTCCATTTTTAAGAGCCTCACATGCCAAATGGACTGAAACTAATCCAGAAGAACATGCAGTATCAATAACAAGGCTCGGTCCTTTAAGATTGAAAATATAAGAAGTTCTGCTGGCAAGTATTCCAGGATATGTCCCTGTCATTGCAATCATATCGGCATTTTTCACCAATGAATCATACGAAAACTTTAGATCCCCACTGTGATCATGGCCAACAAAAATACCAGTATTTGATCCATATATTTTATTCCCAGCATATCCTGAATCTTCAATTGCTTGATATACTGTCTCTAAAAACATTCTTTGTTTCGGATCCATAAGCATAGCTTCTCTTGGTGAAATTCTAAAAAATGCTGAATCAAACTTATCAATCTCATCTAAAAATCCGGCTTTAAAATATGAATTCTTATTAGGATTATTTAATAATGGATCAATATCTATTCTTCTCTGCTGCGGCAAATCCCTAATGCAACAAGTCCGATTCAAAATATTATTCCAATACTCCTTTATATTATTGGATTCAGCAAATCTACCAGAAATACCAATAACAGCTATATCTCTATTACTTTTTTGCGATTTATTTGATAGCTCCTTTAAAATACGTAGAGCCATTTCACTATCCATTTTTTTCTCTTTTACTTGCTCTAAGATATATTTATTTATTATAGAAATATCATCCACGGTTTTATCACCCTTATACTGTTTTCTTTATTGAGATACATGTAGTATTATGGTTTATTACAGAACTCCCCCTTAAAGTAAATTGGCATAATGAGGTTCATCTATTTTTGTATTAAATATTTTCTCATCTTCTTTACACAATACCTGAACCAAATTTCTCGCTTGTAATACAACACTTGGCAATCCGCCTCCAACTTGACTCCAATGCCCTACCATATAAAAATCCTCTAAACCATGAAGTGTTCTTTTTAATTTTTTTTCATGTATAATGGCAGCCATTTGTTTCTCCCAGCCCTGCCAACTCCCATTTCTATTATTTGTATATCTTCTGATTGTATATGGCGTAGAAACATCTACTACATCAATATTTGATTTAATATCTCCGAACCTTTTATCTAATAAATCAATGATTTCATTAGCTATCGCTTTCTTCTCCTTCTCATACTTTACACGATTATTTTTCTGCAAAGCCTCCCAATATTCACTTGAGGTCTTTGCATATACCACAATGCTGGTTTTTCCTTTTGGAGCAAAAGAAGGGTTTTTATTATATATTTTTACAAATATATTGTTTACATCCTTACAACCGTGATCATTAAGAGGACGCTCTAATTCCAAACACATATAGTGCGGGACATTCTCAAATGCTTTTGATACCCCTAATCCTACATAAATTTGTGGCGCACTTGTTTTAAAATTATCATAACAATATTTCAAATCTTCATTCACATATTTCCCCTCTAACATTTCATAAATCGTATTATATCCATCTGCTGCGGAGATAACAAAATCTCCTTTATATGTTTGACCATTTTTTAGCTTTATTCCTATTGCTTTATTATCTTCAACTAAAATATTGGCGACTTTTGATTTATAATGTATTTCCCCACCCAAATCAACATATCTTTTCTCTATTATCTTCGCAAATTGTAATGATCCTTCTACAGGATGGCCCGCAGATTTACTATTAACCCACCCCATAGTTGCTATAAAATAAGATATGGATGTATCGATATTAAACCAAAAAATTCGGCTAAAATTTTCCCGCACTAGGGGACTTTTAAAGCGTTTGGAAAATTCCTCAATTGTAACCTTTCCCCACTCTTTCATAACTTTCATATACGGGCCGGCTTTGGCTTTAAATCTTTCAAAGTCTGAAAGATCGAACAACTCTGGTGCCTTATCTAAATCCAAATCAACACTAGAAATTACTCGAATAGCATCTGTTAAAACTTTAATTGTCTCTTCATCTTCTGGAGCAACTCTAAGAAACTCTTGTTCTAATTTATCTACATCAGAATAAAGTGTAAATGTTGATCCATCTTTAAAATTAACAACTGCAAACTCTTCATCATTAATAAATTCCATATTTTGTATAACATTTAATTCCTTCCAAAATTTATGAAATGTATTATTAGGACCTGAGCCGACAAGCCAACTAATACATCCATCAAAATAATAACCTTTCCTACTCCAACCAGTGCAAAGCCCTCCAGGTAATAAGCCCATTTCATAAATTTTTGTTTTATAACCATTCATCTGTAGATAACATCCCGCAGCCATTCCTGCAACACCCGCTCCAATAATAATAGCTGTTTTATTTCTCATAATTCCTCTCCCTCTCATCACATTTTTAAAATAAACTTATTTTCCTAATATTTCTAACCCATCTTGTATATCTATATTTCCTTTTTGAAGATCATCAAATAAATCCCTAAGTTCCTTCTCTAAATTATTATCGTTATTTACATTCGTTTCTCCGTTTTTCAAATGATCATTCTCATTAATTTCTCCATCTATATATTCAGATAATTCTACAACGGAAGGGTACGTAAAGATATCTGAAATGTCAACCAGATTAGGATATTTTTGATTAATGAGTTTTAATAACTGTGTTGCCATAATTGAGTCTCCACCCATGGCACTAAAACTCTCATATAAGTCTAACTCTGGAATATCTAAAACCATAGAGTACATTTGTGCAATATTTTTTTCTGTTTCAGAATAGTATTCTCCTTTACCTTTTATTACAACATCACTAGTACTATTCTTTAAAGAAACTTTTTCTGTCTCAACCCTAGTTTTTTTTGCTTCTTTTAGTTTATTTTTGATACTTATTGACAGTTCAAAAGGTAATTCACCTTTAGCAACTTCTAATATATCCATATTTAATTTACCTGGTATAACATTTGTTAGGGCATTGTCCACAATTGTATCTAATATACTAAGGGCTTTATTAACCGTTAATAATTTAAAAATGGAAAATTCATCAGTAACTCCATAATCTACAGCTATCCCAACTTCATCCCATGCTGGCCAATTTATAGAAATAGTCTTTTTTCCTTTTTTGTTTCTATAATAAGAGAAAGAATCTAAATATGCATTCGCAGCTGTATAATCACCTTGTCCAGCTCCACCAAAAATTGAATTAATTGAAGAGAACAAGATACTAAAATCTATATTTTCGTCTTTGGTTAAGTAATCAATTAACCAAGTTCCACTTATCTTTGGATTTATAACTTCTTTAAAAACAGCCTCCTGTTTTCTAAATATAAATCCTTCACCTGCGACTCCTGCGCAATGGAATATACCATTTATTTTTCCATATTTTTCTTTCACTTCTCCAATAACTTTGCTCATACTACTAAAATCAGAAACTTCACAGCTATAGCACTTTACTTCTGATCCCATTCCCTGAATACTTCTAATTATCTCTAACTTTCTTGAAAGCTTTTGATCTGAACCATCATTAATAATATCTTCCCATAATTCCATCTCTGGTAACTTAGAACGATTTAGCAATACTATATTCACTTTATTTTTTCCAGCCAAATATTTTGCGATTTCAAGTCCTATTCCACCAGTTCCACCTGTAATCATATAAACTCCATTTTCCTTAATCTCTAATCCAGCACCTTGTTTATCAGGATTATGTTCAACGACATCTAGCTCACTTATATAACGGATGTTATTCCTAAAGGCAATTTGATAATGTTTGTCTTCACTCTTTATTTCTTCAATGATGGAGGTAATAGCAGTGTGATCATCTACATCTATCGCTCTACATTTTATATTTGAAAACTCTTGTGAAATTACACTGCCTAACCCAAACATTGCAGCCCCCAAAGGATTAATTGTCTTCTCATTTCCAGTTACTTCTGTCACGTTGTTAGAAATTAAAATCAAATCAATATTTCTTTTGACTTTATTAACACTTATACCCCTAACTAAATAAAATAGACTATACAATCCGTTATGTTGTAATTCTTTTAAGTTACTAAAATGAATTGCTTCACCATTAGTCATTGAAGATAAGTGAATGATTTTAGTAATATTTCGTTCCTTTACTTCGTTTATTAAATTACTATAATCGTCTGCCATTCCATTAATAATAAATTGTTGATCATTAATCTTTTCAAAGCGGTTACCAAATTCTACCTGAATAATATTATGATTATCGTATTGTAGCTCTTTGATAACTTTTTTATAAATCTCCTGTTTATCTTTGAATACTAATATCGTTTCACTAGTATTGGTATTAACTTTAACTGGTTTTGATCCCTGAACCCACTTTATATGGTAAAACGAACTTTCTTTTTCTAAATTTTCGTCAAAAATAGTGTCTAAGCGATCAGCCTTTTTTAATACATAGTCCGTAATCTCTGCAAAAACAACACCCGCAGTATCAATTAATTGTATATTACAAACCTTCGTCTCTTTATTGCTTGATTTTTTTATGACATGTGCATAAAAATGCTGAGGCATCACTGAATATATCTTCACACTTTTATAAGAAAGTGGAAGGAATGTACTGTCATCGTCATCTTCTCCAATAAATACGTTGGCTGCATTGTCCAGTAAAGATGGATGTAATAATAAATCTTTTAAGTCCCCTTTAAATTCATCAGATAGTTTCAATTCTACCAATTGTTCATCATGATCCAAGATTACTTCTTTAAAATTTAGCCACCTAGGTCCAAACGTAAATACATTGCTGGTCAATTGCGTATCATCTTCATATTCAACTTTAATTTTTTCTCTGTTGGCATCCTTTTTCATTAAACTCAAATCAAACATTATTGATTTCATTTCCTTTAATTCATAAGCTCTCCCTTCCGCATGAGGGATCCATTTCTCTCCTTCCTTGCTAGCTATAGTGAATCGGACACCCTCTTTTTCTTTCTTTATAATGGTATGAACAACTTTATTTTCATCTTGATGTACCAGTAATGGAGTAAAAAAGATAACATCTCTTAATTCCAAATTGTTATTTCCGAAGAATTCAGAACTTGCCTTTCGCCCCATCTCTAAATAAGTTGTTCCAGGGATTACACTAACCCCCATAATTTTATGATCACTTAAAACCCAATCCTTATCCACATTAAATGTTGTAGAATAAATGGTTTCATTCATTGAATCTGCCAAACACTGATCAATCAGTGGATGGCTAATATTTTTTTGAATCGGTGTTTCATCTCGTCTATCTTTCACCTCTCCCCAACACTGTATTCTTTCAAATTGATACGTAGGCAAACTGACAATATTTCTTTTTTCATCTACGTATATCTTTTTCCAATTAACCTTAGCTCCTTTAATATATAAATCACATATTTCTGTAAGGTTTAACACTAAATATTCATTACTCTCGTTTGAAATATCTAACAATAAATTCTCTACTTTCGTATTCATTTTTCGATGTTCCGATAACGTAATTTCACCTTCATCCATAACTTTCTTCCGATCAGAGCCAATTTTATGATAGCCGAAATATACTCCTTTCTCTGATATATCATTTAAATTTTGATTACAGAGCAAGTCAATTTTTTGTATAAGTTCTTCATAGCTTTTGACTATGATAGCTAACCTATAGCCATAATGACCTCGACCGGTATTTACGGTATAACAGATATTCTTTAGACTTTTTTGAGTTCCTTTTTTGAAAAATTCATTATATTTTTTGAGCAATTGAATTAAAGATTTTTCTGTTTTAGCTGATAACGTGAATACTTCAAACGTTAATTTTGAGCTTAACTCATCATTTGATTGAATACTCGGTTCTTCTACAACAATATGAGCATTAGTTCCTACAAATCCAAATGAACTGATTCCCGCTCTTCTCGGTACAATACCTCTTGGCCACTTATGCGGCTTATCAGTTACAAATACCGGTGAATTGACAAAATTGATCAATGAATTTGGTTCTTTAAAATTAATACTTGGAGGTATTATATTATGTTTCATTGACAAAACAATTTTAATTAAAGATGCTAAACCCGAAACAGCAACAGTATGACCTATATTAGATTTGACAGAGCCTACTCCACAAAACTGTATTTTATCTGTATATTTCGAAAAAGCATTAGTAATCCCCTTAATTTCTATAGGATCACCTAACTTTGTACCTGTACCATGTGCCTCAATATACTGAATAGTTTCTGGGTTTACCTGTGCATTTTCCCAAGCTTTAATTAGAACTTCTTCCTGTGCTATTGCATTAGGGGCGGTTAAGCCATTAGAAGCTCCATCATTATTGATTGCACTCCCTTTAATGACAGCGTAAATATTATCGCCATCCCGTCTAGCTTTATTTAAGGGCTTCAATATAACAGCAGCTACTCCATCACTAAAAAATGTACCATCTGCATTTTTATCAAACGCATTTACTTTATCGCTTTTAGATTCCATCATAGATTTTCGAGATGTTTCGAAACGTGGAAAGAACCCTAATGAAATCCCACTAACAATTGCCATTTCACATTCCTTGCTTTTTAAAGCATTACAAGCTAAATGCACTCCTAGTAAACCTGAACTACATGCGGAATCTAAAACCATAGAATTTCCTTTTAAATTCAATAAATAGTTTATTCTTCCCGCCATCAAACCAGGCCAATTCCCTGTCATACTTGAAGATTCAGATTCTGTAATATAACGATACAAAGTATTATTTACATGATCTTTTCCGACAAATAAAGAAGTATTACTTCCATAAATTTTATCCCCACCATAGCCAGCATCCTCAATCGCGGTCCATACGGTCTCCAGCAATACTCTATGAGAAGGATCGATTGCCTTTGCTTCTTTAGGAGAGATATTGAAAAATTCAGCATCAAATTTATCCACATCCTCTAAATAACCACCAAGCTTCCAGTCATCAGCCTGCTCTTCCGTCAAAAATCCAGATCCAAGAAAATCTGTAAATCCCTTATTATTTACAATAGGTTTAATATATTTAATCATTTCTTCCTGATAATTCACCTTACAATCTAAAGAATTTATTAAGTTATTCCAATATTCTTCTGTATTATTAGCTTTAGGTAATTTACAAGATATACCAATAACAGCAATATCCTCACTCTGCATACTTTCACTATTTAATTCTTGAAGCATCTTTTTTGCTTGTTCTTGTGTTATCTTGCGCTGCTTTACCTGTTCTAATATATAGGTTTGAGTTACACTCATTTTCTAATCACTCCTACATAAGTTTTTTGTATTAATTCATTTTTTATTAGGCGCAAACCGGCAATCCTGACCTTTGCGACGAATAGAATCACCGAATTTCCTAGTTTCTTAATATTAAGTTACATAAATTTTAAGTGAATATTTCTTTGAGAAGCGCTAAGAAATGACACTTCATCTGCCTTCACACTTCCGAATACTATTCCAAAAACAAACCCTTTTTATAGCTGTCTCGATTGTGAAAAGAGGACCTTCTTTTTTCACAATCGAGACGTCTTTCTATGATTTTTGGCCTGAATATATCAGTTTATTTGCCTCACCTACTTCCAACTCACCGGAAGCTAATTTACTCAAAATAGTATCAATATCATCCTCTTTATGATGATCCTCAAAAATTTGGCTAGGTACACAATCATCATCATTTTTTAATTCAGATTCAATATATAATGCCATTTCACGTATTGATGGGTAGGTAAAAATATCTGATACATCAATACGTGATGGGAATTCTTTTTCTATTTCCTTCATCAAATAGATAGCCGATATTGAATCCCCTCCTAAATCGTAAAATTTATCATCGATACCGATTTGCTCTAATCCCAAAACTTTTATCCAAACCTTTAAAATCTTATTTTCTATACTGTTATAATCAATATGATTAACCCGTACAAAATTCATTTCTTCACTGATTTTCTCTTTTGAAACTGTTTGATCTATGCGTTGTAAAATATCTGAAGATATCAGAAATTTAATCAAGCCTTTATGAACACCAAGTACTTTATAATCAATTTCTCCAATAATAACTTTTGAAATTTCCTTTTGGATGATTTCATCAAATGTATATATTGCTTCAATAGAGTTAATAGTCTTAAACCCATTATTATCCTTATGCTCTTCTTTACGCTTATCAATATACTCAGCGAGCATCCCTACATCATTCCAACCACACCAATTAATAGTCAATGTCTTTTGTTCAGGGACTACTAGACTCCTAAATTCCTCAAATGAATCCATGTAAGCATTGGCTGCCGCATAATCAGCTTGTCCCATACTGCCTCCCAATGACGTTATGGATGAAAACATAATAAAAAAGTCCAATTGATCATCTTTTGTAAGTTGATTCATTATCCATGTTCCATGAATTTTGGGTTTAATTACATTATCAAATACTTCTTTCTCTTTTCTAAAAATAAATCCCTCTCCAGAAACACCAGCCCCATGTATAACACCGTCTATTTTATTGAACTTTTTCCTTATCTCTCTAAATACTTCTTTTATTTCATGTTCATTCGCAACATTCGCTTTATAACATTCAACTCTCGAACCGCTCTCTTGTATTTCATTAATAGTTTTGATTTTATAAGCAATCTTACTTTTCTCACTCGCCGTTGCTGACAAGCCGGAACGCCCAATTAAAATTAAATTAACATTTTCCTTGGACGATATATATTTCGCCATTTCTAGACCTATTCCACCCATGCCACCAGTAATAACATAGACGCCATCTTTCTTAAATTCCACTTTCTCTTCTGGAAGAGCTTTTATATCAACATTCTGCAATTCTTGAACATATTTATCTTTATCTCTGTATGCAACCAGTTCTACTTGTTTTTTTGAGTTTATCTCAGTAATACAATCCTCCACACAAATCTTATCATCTATATCAATACATCTCACACTTAGTTTTGGATATTCCTTTTCTATGACCTTTCCAAAACCAAAGAAAGCTGCATTATGTGGTTTTATTTTAAATTCCTCACCATTAACCCGATGCGCAAAATCAGTGAATAACAATAGTTCCATACTATTTTTTGTATTCTTCATTATTGACTTAGTTAAATAAAATAAGCTTTCTAATCCTATAGATAGTTTTTTCTGAAGTTGTAGTAGCTCTTCATCTGTTTCATTATTGATTGTCATTAAATGAATAATTTGATTAATATTTTCATTTTCTATAGCTTCAAATAATTTGTCGTAATCCTCTTGTTCTCCACGAATTGTATACTTCCAATTACTAATTTTAGAAAATTGCTTTCCTAGTTCTACTTCAATAACAGATTTCCCATCGACTCTTAATTGCTTTGCAATTTTGTTAGATAATTCCCCTTCATTTTTGAACAATAAAATATTACGATTATCATATTTTCTTTCCAATATGTAATCTTTCTTGCTTACCCATGCTAACTTATGATACATTTGCTTGCTTTTATCTATTTTTTCTGTGGAACCATGAACTTTCTTTACAATATAATTACTTATTTCCCCAAATACCTCTCCAGCCTCATTTAATAGCAATATATCAAATTTACCAGTTTCCTCATTATCATTAGTTTTCTTTGTTATATAGCTATAAAACTTTTTAGGCGTAGATCCAAAGATTCGAAAGTTTTTATAATAATAAGGCAAATAACTTTCATCATTTATCGTAAAAGTAGCTGCATTTACAGCACAATCCATCATGGCAGGATGCAAACTATAGCAATCAAAATCGTTCTGGTACTCTTTCTTAATTTCTAGTTCGCATAATACTCCTTCACTATTTCTATAGATTGCATTTGTGCATTTCCACCTATCACCAACACTTACTATACTTTCTGACCTGTTTGTATCTTCTATAAAATAAACAGATTCATAGTCTTTTTGGTTTACATCTACTAAACTACGATTATTTTTCTGAATGATGTAAACAGACTCATAATTCTTTTTTAAAACTTCAATATCGTATTTTTTGGGTCTCTCTTTTACTTCCTTAACAATTAACGCTTCTGCATGCTTGACCCATTCCACTTCTCCTAACTTACTGACAACACTAAATTCTAACGCATCCTCTTTTATATTTATAATTGTATGGACTTCCCTTGTTTCCACATCTTTTACTTGTAAAAGGTGTGGGAACATTACGTTCTTTAAAACAATGTTCCATGAATCACCAAAATAGCGTTTTCCAATTTCTCTTGCTGTGTCTATATATGTAGTACCAGGAACAACATAAGAATTTTCCACTTTATGCTCATTCAAAATCCAATGATCTTTAACATTTAAATGTGACACATAGACTTCCATATTAAATGATTGTAAAACAAGATTATTGATTAAAGGATGTTTATCTTTCTCGCTAGAAATTGAATTACTCTTTTCTTTTAAATCTATCCACAATCTTTTTCCATCAAAAGAATAAGTAGGTAAGCTCACCTTTTGGAAATTAAATTGCCGATATAGTTCTTCAAAATTAACATCTGCTCCATTACAATACACTTCACTTAAAAACTGTAAATCACATTTGTTAATATGAGTGATATCTTTTCTTATTCTATTAATTATCCTCTTTATCTGATGGCTTGTATGCGACTCATTAATACGTGTAAAAAAAATGCTCCTCCCTATGAACCTAGTATTTTTTTCAATCATTTGAAAATAAATATCTTTATCTGGATATGTTTTCCATTCAGATCGAACTAATAACTCTAGTTTTTCTAATAATTCTTCTTTTGTTTTTATAATAAGGGCGAGCCTAAATTTATTAGCTAGCCTTCCAGTATTCACCGTATAACAAATGTCATGTAATTTAACTTCTTTCTCTTTCCCTAAAAATTCGACATAGCGGTTTAGTAAATTGAATAATGATTTTTTTGTTCTTGCTGATACTGTAAAAATATTTTCAGAAAAAACAGTTTCTTCGTGTTGCTCAATTTTAGGTGCTTCTTCTAAAATGACATGACAGTTGGTTCCACTTAAACCAAAACTACTAACACCACATCGATATACTCCGTCATTATTAATCCAATCCTGCACTCTATCATTCACGTAAACAGGCGACTCATGAAAATTAATATTTCTATTTGGAACTTTAAAATTTAAGCTTGGGGGAATTTTTTTATGTTTTAACGCCATGACTGCTTTAATTAAACCTGCTAATCCTGCCAAACTATCCAAATGACCAATATTGGTTTTTACAGAACTAATCGCACAAAATTGTTTACGATCTGTAAATTTGCTGAAGGCCTGTTGTATCGCACTTACTTCTATTGGATCACCCAATTTAGTGCCTGTACCATGAGCCTCTATATAGGTAATCGTTTTAGGATCTATATGTGCATCCTTCCAGGCATCTAAAATAACATTCTCCTGTGCAGTTACATTAGGGGCTGTGATTCCAACTGAACTACCATCCTGATTAATTGCACTTCCTTTAATAACCGCATAAATTTGATCTTTATCAAGAATTGCATTCTTTAGCGGTTTAAGTAGAATTGCGGCCACACCCTCACCACTATTTGTGCCATCAGCCTCATTATCGAATGTTTTTACAATTGAATCAGACGATGTAATACCAATATTCCATTTGTTCTCTTCTTCTGTTTTAGGAAAAACCTTTATATTTACTCCTCCAACTAAAGCCGTATCACAATCACGATTTCTTAAAGCTTGGCAAGCGGTATGGAGGGTAACAAGTGATGAAGAACAAGCTGTATCAATTACCATAGTAGGACCTTTAAAATCCAATATATAGGCTAATCTACTCGCAATAACCGACTTAATATTACCCGCAGTTGCTAAACCTAATAATGATTGATCTCCTTTTTCAATTAGCTTAAAATACTCATTTGATCCATCACTACTTAGCCCTACATATATTCCTGTCTTGGTTCCACATAATTTTCCGCCTCCATAGCCTGCGTCTTCTAAAGCATTCCATGCTGTTTCGACAAATAATCTTTGTCTAGGATCAATTAACTTAGCTTCATTAGGAATTATTTCAAAAAAATCACAATCAAATTTATTAATTTCATCTAAATAGGCTATTTTTGTGTAGTTCACATCTTTATTTTTATTTTTAATACCGCTGTATTCTAAATAATTATCAGCGTCTTTCTTTCTGTTTATAGGAATATCTCTGATTAATTCTTCCTCGTTTATCAATAAATCCCAATAATCATTTAAATTATTGGCCTTTCCAAATTTACCAGAAATCCCTATAATCGCAATGTCAGTTTCAGAAATATTATTAATTCCAATAACTTCTTTCCTCTGCTTCTCTTTAATTTCTAATTTATCATTTTTAAAAACAGAAGACTTTAAATCACTTAAACTTATAAAATCTGTTTTCATCTTCTCACCTCACTAATAGTAAGCAAAATTTGGTACCTTAAATCAAATTTCAAAATTCTCAAAATAGCGTTTCGTATTTGTTTCTTCAAACAATTGATTAAATCTTTCCTGTTGTTCATCTTTAGGAGTTCCTTTAGTTTGAAATACTGATTTTAGCATTTCTACAGCCATTTGCATTTGATCTATTGTAGGCATTTTGTTAGTTTCCTCTAGTTCAGTTTGAAGCATCGCAATTTTTTCATACGGCTTAATAACACCTCTCATGTATTCTTCATTATTCCAATTATTATTTTTAGTAGCCACCGCTATCCCCAAACTTCTTGAAATAATAGAATATTTGTTTTTTTGATGAGAGACTTCTTTTGCAAAAATTTTCTCCTTCATTTCTTTTACATCTTCTTTTTTGTCATAACTATATGCCCCAATATTTGATATATTGTTTCTTACAAGGTTCCTTAGCGTGGCCTTAGGGCCAAACTCAATCACATTATCTAATTCTTGTTGCCCCAAGTATTTCATTATCGCATGCCAATTTACAGGCTTTACAATCTGTTCTCCTAAAATATCCAATATTTGGTCCTTATCTTCATAAGGCAACGCCGTAACATTTGATAAGATCTTATATTTAGGGTCTTTAAAAGCGTATCTATTCAACTCATTTTTAAATTTCTCAGCTGCTAATTCCATTATCGGGGAGTGGAATGCAGCACTAACATTTAATTTGAAAATTTCTGCCCCTTTACTCTTTAACTCTTCACAAACCTGTACAACAGCCTCTGCTTCCCCTGATATCACAACATCTTTTTCCCCATTGTAATTTGATATACCGATAACCCTTCCACCTAAAGAAATTTTATAACTTTCTTCTTCAACAATTTTTTCATCTATATTTCTAATAACTGCCATAGCTCCTAGTCCATCATTTGCTATTTCTTTCATAAACATACCTCTGGCTCTTACAAGTTTTACAGCGTCTGAAAAATCAATGACCCCTGCACATACCAAAGCAGTATATTCTCCCAGGCTATGTCCTGCTAAATAATGAGGTTCTTCCCCTATCTCTTCCATGTAAACTCGGAATTGAGCCATACTAGTTGTAAGTATTGCAGGTTGTGTATTTTCAGTCTGAGAAAGCTCATTAGCATTACCTTCAAAACATAACTTCCCAAGATCAAACCCTAATACTTCACTTGCCTCATCATAAGTTTCCTTTGCAATAGCGAAATTATTATATAAATTTTTACCCATTCCTATATATTGAGATCCTTGTCCTGAAAATAAAAAACCTAATTTTGACATTTGAAAACCTCCAGCTATCTTATTTTTAATAATTAATTTAACTTAGCAAAGTTAACCTTACACTTTGATTATCCCTCATCTAAAAATGCAAGATTAACTTTGCCTCATTCTTACATTTATATTGAACCACTTACTGTACTTTTTGTTATAGCTCGAATCAACTCGATATATTTGTAAAATAAATCCTTAATTTTACTTTGATTCAGTTTTTGATCATTATATGTACATATAATTTCTACTTCACTATGTCCCTCATAAATTTCAAAAACCAAATCGTAAAACCTTAAATAATTAACATTCGGATTGTTCGATACTCTAAACAATGGGAAAATACAATGATCAATTACCGAATCAAATACTTCACTTAGAGAATTGATAGAATACTGTTGAGATTTTTTTACACTTTCAATTTTATCTTTTATAATTCTTATAATGTCATAAAAATTTTCTATATCTGATATATCAACAGATAATTGACTTATTTGCTCTTCCCCTTGATTATCTAGTTGAATAGTAACAAGATTTTTTCCACATGTATCAGCTAATAGGAACACATAACATGCTAGTAACAGATGATAGATTTCATAATTATCACCACAAATCCCCAGTAATCCTGAATACTCATATTCTGTTAATTTAAATTTCAAAAGAGGTTCTTCGTTTAAATAATCTTCCAACCAAAAATATTCTAAAGGTAATTCAATTGGCATTATATCCTGAGCTACTGGAGTGGATAGTTCTTCAAATTTCTCAATAGATTCAATAAATTGTGCCAATCTGTATATAGTTGGATGTGCAAAAATATCAGTAATTTGAATTTTTTTAGGATACAGTTTTTTAATTTCATTATGCATAGCTACAATTTTGATAGAATTGCCTCCTGCCTCAAAGAAATTATCATGAATTCCAATTTTTTCAATACCCAAAATACTATTCCATATATCCCTAATATTCCTCTGAACATCAGTCACCACTTCTTCGTAATCACTATTTAACTGTGGACGATTCTGAGTAGGTTCAGGCAAAGCTTTTCTATTTAATTTACCGTTTGTGGTCAACGGAATTTCATCAATCTCCATGTATATCTGTGGAATCATATACGTAGGCAGCATAGACGATAAATATTTAATTAATTCTGATGTATTGATTTTTTCTTCTGCTACATAATATAGCACTAATTCTTGTTCCCCAAATGAATTTGTTTTGCCAACTGCTATACATTCCTTAATCTTTCCATATTGATTTGCGACAATTTCAATCTCACCTAACTCTATTCGATATCCTCTAATTTTCACTTGATCGTCCATTCTTCCAACAATATCTATCTCTCCGCCAGGTAGCCACTTAGCCAAATCTCCTGTTTTATACATTTTCCCTATATTAACAAATGGATTTTTCACAAATCTTTTTACAGTTAATTCTTCTCTATTTAAATAACCTCTGGCCAAGCCATCCCCAGCAATACATAATTCACCTACACTCCCTATAGGAACTGTATTCCCAACGTCATCAATAATATAAACATGCGTATTTGCAATAGGTTTCCCTATATTTATACTATTTTCTTTGGTTAAATCTTTTATAGTCGACCATATAGTAGTTTCAGTTGGACCGTACATATTATAAATTTTGGAGTTTGTATATTCTTTAAGTTGGTAAAGTAAATCATCAGGAAAGGCCTCTCCGCCTACCATTATTAAATTCAATTTTTGAAAACATTCTTTGCTATTACTACTGTTTAACATTAATTTCAATCTAGAAGGAGTAAGTTGGATTGTATTTACTTCAGAATTAATAATAACTTTATTTAATAGATAAGGATCTTTTTGCTCCATCTCATTAGCAATTACTACTTTAAGACCCTTGATTAAAGGTAAAATCGTCTCTAAACCAAAAATATCAAAAGAGCATGTAGTCACTGAAAGGATTACATTATTATAAGTAAAGTCAATTCTTTCTGTTATTCCCTTAATAAAATTATGAAAGGCTCGGTGCTCGATAGCTACTCCTTTGGGCTTTCCAGTAGATCCTGAAGTATAAATTACATAAGCTAAATCCTCCGCTGCATTTATCTTCCCTATATTAGAATCCATTTGATGTTCTAACTCCTGTGAATCGATATTAATAATTGGTCCAGTAAAGCTCAAATGTTTCGAAAGATTCCCTTCTGTTAAAAGTAAATTCCCTTTACTGTCTTCCAACATATAGTCAATTCTATCTACAGGGTATTCTGGATCTAAAGGTAAGTAACACCCTCCAGCTTTTAATATCCCTAAAATTCCTACAATAAGATTACAAGATCTCCTTATTAAGATAGGAACAACAGTATTTTCCTTCACATAATTTCTTCGCAAAATTCGAGCTAATTTATTTGCCTTTTTATTTAATTCATTATAAGTTAAGGGTTCTCCATTAAACTCTAAAGCAACTGCTGTCGGTGTTCTTTCAACTTGTTCTTCAAATAACTCTTGAATAGTCTTTTCTTTTGAATATATTACTTCTGTATCATTAAATTCTCGTAATAACTTATTCCGTTCTACACCACTCACCATATCAATATCTGATACTTTCACTTCCCAGTCAAAACTCAAATTTTTTAAAATATTAATAAGATTATAAAGAATCGCACTTATTACGTCTTTACTATAAATATTGTTATTATATGTTATTTTCATATTTAACTCATTGCCAGGTATGATTAAAAGCTCTAAATCATAATTTGTTTGTTCAAACCCCGAAGTATCAGTTATTTTTAATTCTGATTCATAATCGCTATGAAAACTGGCTAGATTCATATCAAGTGGATAATTTTCATATATCACTACATGATTGATAAGTTTATTCTTCATATTGGTCAGCGTCTGGACCTCTGCTAACGAACAATAACTGTATGTATTAGCTTCAATAAAATCTTTATTTATTTTTTTGGCAAGTTCAATAAAAGATGTAGTATCTTTTGTTCTGACCCTTATAGGCACAGTATTAATAAATAAACCAACCATATTTTCAATACCATCAATCTCACTTGATCGACCCGAAACAACTGAACCAAATACAACATCATTTGTATTATTATACTTTTGAAGCAACACACCCCAAGCTGTTTGTATAATTGAACTTAAGGTAATACTATTTGCTTCTGCTAAATTTTTCAATTTGGCTGTTATGTTTTCAGTAAGCGATATTCGCTCTTGTCTACGTTTATATTTATCAACCTTTAATTGCTGTTCCGGAAACACTATCTCTTGTTCGTATGCATGAAGATAATTTTCCCAATATTCTAATGCGACTAACTTATCCTTTTGATCAAGCCACTTTAAGTATCTGCTATATGATACAGTTTTTTCTATCGGAAGTTCTCTTCCTTTAACAGCTGCTTTATAATTATCCATTATTTCTTTAAGTATGATTCCAATACTCCAACCATCCATAATGATATGGTGAAAACTATATATTATTTTAAATATATTGTTTTGAACCTTTATTACTGATACTCGAATTAGAACATCCTTTGTCAATTGAAAGCGATTGTCTCGATCCCTTATTTTAAAATGTTCTATATAATTTTCTTTTGTTTCGATATCCCAATGACTTATATCCTCATAATGGATTTTAATCTTCCTTTTTCTTAAAACCGCTTGCTTAAACAAACTAATATTCTCATAGAAAAATACCGTTCTTAATATTTCATATTTCTCTATAATTTTATTTAATATGCTATTGAGAATTTCCACATCAATTGTTCCTTCAACGGTCAATTCACTCTGCTCCAAATAAGCACTTGAATCATTTTCAATAATAGAGTTATACAACATACCTTCTTGCATTGGAGAAAGAGAATGAATTTTCTCAATTTCTTTACCACATGCAGTTATTTTCTTCAAATCCTCTAAATCTAGATCCGGATCTCCATAATCCCATGGAGTCTTTTCAGCTACTTTCTTGTTCTCACAATGATCTATGACTTCACTCAAACTTTTTTTGTAAATATTAGCAAACTTTTCTATTGTTTTCCGTTTATATTCCTTCGCATTATAGTTAAATATAAATCTTAACTGTCCTTCAATAACGAGACCATTAATCTCAATACTATGTAATTTTTTGTTTTCCCTTGAAATGCTAATACCAGTTGGGATATTAGAATAGCGGAACAGACCTTCACTTTCTTCTTGACCAAATTCACCAAGATAATTAAAACTAATTTCTGGTTTTAACTTAAAATGACTACCTTTTTCAACGTTTGATAAATATTTAAGAATTCCATATCCAATTCCTTTGTTAGGAATATGCCTTAATATTTCCTTTGTAAGTTTAATTGAATACGAGAGGTTATCGCTATAGCTCATATCCAAAGTAACTGGATATAATGAAGTAAACCAGCCTATTGTTCTATTTATTGAAATGTCTTTTAAAATATCCTCTCTTCCATGTCCTTCAAGACTCACACAAACTTTGTCAATGCCACACCATTTATTTACAGCCAAACCTAATGAGCAAAGTAGTATATCATTAATATGTGTATTATATGCTGCATTTGTTTTCCTCAATAGTTTCTCTGTTTGTTCTCTGGTAAAGCTTATACTAATCTCTTCCCCCTCTTTAGATAGGATATCGCATTCAGAAAAATCTTTTGGTAGCGTCTCAAACGGCGTTTCATCTATTTTTTTCCAAAATACTAATTCTTTCTGAATTTCTTTTCCCTTTGCAAATTCATTGAGCTTTTGAGCCCACTCTTTAAAGGATGTAGTTTTTTGAGGTAATTTTACTTCTTCTTCATTTTCTATTTTTAAATACAGTGTTTCTAAGTCTTCCAACAATATTCTCCATGATAGTCCATCAATAACTATATGATGAATTGCTACAAGTAGGTGGTCTCCTATTTTAGTCTTAAATAAACCTAGTTTTATTAAGATACCATCTTCTAAACTCATTCCTTTTTGAATTTCACTAGACAACATCTCGATATTTCTTTCAGGATTTTCCTCTTCTCTTAAATCATATAGATTTAAGCTAAATGCCTCTTCAGCTTGCTCAATCCCTCTATTCCATTGCTTAAATTCATTATTTTCTTTTATATACATCATTCTTAAGGCATCATGGTGTTTTACTATTTCTAAAAATACCTTTCTTAATACTTTTTCATCGATGCCATCTTGCTTGTAAAACATAAAGGCTTGATTATAATGATTTTCTTGTGAAAATTCCTGTTCGATAAACCATTTTTGAATCGGAACCAAATCAGCTTTACCTTCAACTGCCGACTGATTCACCTGGGTATCATCTAATTTAACATGTTCACGTAATTCTTTAATTCGAGGAAATTGCATTAAGTCTTTTATCTCGAGCCTCAAGTGATATTTTCGAAGTTCTGATACAATTAATATTGATTTTATTGAGTCTCCTCCAATTTCATAATAATTGTAATTAATACCTATCCGATCTATTCCTAGAATCTTCTCCCAAACTTTGACTAAAATCTCTTCTATTTTATCTCTTGGCTCTTCATATTTTGATTCTATTAATTCTGTTACATCAATAACGGGAAGCGCCATCGTATCTATTTTTCCATTTGAACTTAAAGGAATCTTGTCAATTTGAATAATATAACTTGGTACCATATACATCGGAAGTTCTCTAATTAATTTTTCTTTAATTTTTGAAATTCTCACTTTTTTATTAGATGTTATATAACTACAGAGAAACACATTCTCATTTTGATCTTTTTTTGCTATTACTACAGCTTCTTTAACATCTTTAATCTTTAAAAGCCGATTTTCTATTTCTCCGATTTCTATTCTATATCCCCTTATTTTAACTTGATTGTCTATTCGCCCTAGGTATTCCACATTACCATCTGGCATCCATTTCACTAAATCTCCAGTTTTGTACATTTTATTATTAGGTTCAAATGGGTTTTCCACAAATTTCATCGCTGTTAACTCTTCTCGATTTATATATCCACTTGCAAGTCCATCACCACTTACACATAATTCTCCAGCTACCCCAATTGGAAGTAGCTCCATGTTCTTCCCTAAAACATATAGTTTTGTATTACCTGCAGGTACACCAATCGAAACTGAAATCCCCTTATCTTTTTCAGCATTATATTTATAAATCATACATCCCACTGTTGCTTCTGTCGGTCCATATTCATTGTATATATCTATACTCCCATTGAATGCTCGATATACCTTTTCAGCTTGTTCTACTTTTAGCTCTTCTCCACCAACTATTAATTTCTTAATTTTTGATTTTGATAAATCCATATTTTCCAACAATCTTAAGTGCGTTGGTGTTAATTTTATAATATCAATTTTATTTTCCTCTATTATTCTTCTTATCAGTAGCGCTTTATCTCCCCCCTCATATATAACAATCTTGTTTCCTGTAATAAGTGGTATGTAAAGAGAAGTTACCGTTAAGTCAAACGCTATTGAAGAATATAGCGGAAAATTAAATGTACCATTATCTACATAACTCTTTTTTGCCCAATAAATATAATTAACAACCCCTTTATGCTTAACCATCACTCCCTTTGGAGCTCCTGTAGTTCCAGATGTATAAATTACATAGGCTAATTGATGTGGTTGATTACTATTCATTAAATTGCTCTTTTCTTGTTCATATAATGAATAATTTTTTAAATTTATCACCTTACCACTGTACTTAATGTCTTTTGCTAATTGATCTTTCACTAACAGTATAGAAGCTCCACTGTCACCTAACATGTAACTTATTCTGTCATTCGGATACTCTGGATCTATGGGTAAATATGCTCCCCCAGCCTTTAGTATCCCTAAAATCCCTACAATCATTTCTAAAGATTTTTCTGCTAAAACCCCCACAATGGACTCTTTTTTTACACCATTTTTTATTAATACTCTAGCTAAACTATTCGATTTTTCATTCAATTCCCTGTATGTCAATTTTTCATTATCACATACTACAGCTATATGTTCCGGCGTCTTTTCCACTTGTTCCTCAAATAATTGATGTATAGTTTTATCCTTCGGATATTCAACCACCGAATCGTTAAATACATTCAGTAATTTATCTTTCTCTTTCGCACCAATCATTTCCAACCTACATAGTGCCACTTCTAAATTTGATACTACATTATGTAGGAGATTAGTATAATGCTCTCCCATTCTTTCAACTGTTTCTCTTTTAAATAATTTACTACAGTATTCCAAATTAAATGTAATATGTTCATTGACCTCTATGGC
>NZ_JBQAGT010000017.1:0-58550 GCF_051916495.1 Bacillus cereus group sp. MYBK216-1 | reverse complement strand
TAGTTTGTCTAGCATCTAAAATAAAAATTGACGTTTCACGTTGTTTGTTTCGTTCAGTTTTCAAAGAACTACTTGGTCGCTCATTTGCGACTTCCTTATGTTAACATCTTCATTTTTCAATGTCAACTAAGTTTTTTAATTTCTTTTTTGTCGTTTTCTGCGTTTCTGCATCAGCGACGGTTATTAATTTACCATATACAAACCATTAGCGTCAACACTTTTTAATAAAAAATTCTTTTTCTTACATAACGAATACATTCTTCTGTGTTAGCTACTCTCCGGAATAAACAGAAAATGATTTTATATCTTTCTTCCATGGCTTTTTTTACAACTTCATGAATACGCTCATCTTCAAAATCAAATAAAAGTTCCTCTAATTCTCTCTTCAATATGTATTCCATTTCTTTTCTTTCTTCTTTTGTCAACATTAGCCCAAGCAAACAATCACCTCAATAATTCCTTACGCAACAATAAACGTTCCGCTCATTTTCAATTATCACATTCCTATCATCCATTATATCCACTACTTACGATGTTAATCCTTTGTTCTCTTTTTTATATTTACAGCATATATGTAACTGAAAAGGATTGGACAAAGGGGCGTAATATTATGTTTTTCTTTTTTATTACGAGTAAGAGAAATTTTAAACACATTAGCTTAATAGTGATACTGTCCTTATTTACAGCATGGCTACTCTTTTTAAAAACATATTCACATGAATCTGCTTTTTCAACTGCTACAGGCCCTAAAGTAATTTACAAAGGAGACACCGCTAAAAAGCAAGTTGCATTTACGTTTGATATTAGTTGGGGAGACAAAAAAGCAATTCCAATCCTAGATACTCTTAAAGAAAGAGAAATTAAGAATGCAACCTTCTTCCTTTCTGCTGCATGGGCCGAAAGACACCCCGATATTGTAGAGCGAATCATGAAAGATGGGCACGAAATCGGTAGTATGGGGTACAATTACACATCCTATACTTCTCTAGAGACAAATGAAATAAGGCGAGACCTTTTACGAGCACAAGATGTTTTTACGAAACTTGGTGTAAAACAAGTCAAGCTGTTACGTCCACCTAGTGGCGAATTTAACAAAGCAACCCTTAAAATCGCAGAATCACTTGGATACACCGTCGTGCATTGGAGTAATAATTCAAACGATTGGAAAAACCCAGGTGTAAATAACATCGTTTCCACTGTCTCTAATAATTTGAAGGGTGGAGATATCGTCTTATTACACGCATCCGATTCTGCCCTTCAAACAAATAGAGCTTTACCGCTGCTCCTGCAAAAAATAAAAAGTGATGGATATGAGCAAATATCCGTGTCACAACTTATTTCCAACACAAGTACGAAAAGTGAAGATGTGAAGTAGCTTCTTCCCAACTACTCTTCACGCATAAAAAGCTCTACTACCTTTCAAGAAGGTGGTAGAGCTTTTTTAATCATACCATTTCCAGCATTATAACTGCTGGTGTATAAAACCTCTCTCTATTAAGCTGATTTACTTGTTTTTCCGATTAAACGATGTAATACAAGTAATTGATACGCATTACATAACAATAGCGGTATAACCATTAAATATAGCCAATCTGTATCATTAATCCGAAGCGCCGGTACCCATTCAAGGATTGTTACAACAACCATAAAGAACAGAGCTGGCACAAATGCTTTTTTATTTGTTTCTTTACTTTTTACATAAGCAACAATTGCTCCAAACACAAATAATATTCCAGCAACAAGTATGTTATTCCCTAACGAGACTTCCCCATTTGCAATAAGTACAGATCTTAAATACACAAAATCAAATAATACGAATGCAATAAAGAAGAGCTGGACTGCATTCCATAAAGAAGATGAGCGAAACATCCCTAGTCCAAAACGGTGGATTGTTAAATATGCAAAGAATCCCATTTGACTTATAACACTAAAAATAAATCCTACACCCATCAGCCAGAAAGATACTGCTAAAATCTCCTTACCGTCGAAATTTTGAAAAAATTTATTGTACTTGTCCCACTCCAAAACAAAACCAATAATAACTGTGCTAATCCCACCAAGAAACAACGTCGTTAAAAATAGTCGTACCCACTTGCGGCTATTCACAACACATCCCCCATTATCCTTATATTTCTAATTAAATTGTATCAATGACAATTTCAAAAAGCTAGCCATGTTCATGTATAAATTCCTTAAAGATATTTATATTAAAAAGAGAGAACTGTGCTGAAAGGAGTTCCAACTTATGAAACGGATGCTATTCATTTTCGTTTCTTCTTTTCTACTTATCGCACTTGCAGCATGCGCACAAGGAAAAGAAACGAAATCCGAACTAGATTACGATCAAACAAAGAAAATGATTGTTGATATTTTAAAAACAGATCAAGGTAAGAAAGCTATTCAAGATGTATTAACTGATGAAAAAATGAAACAAGCACTCATACTAGATGAAACAGTAGTAAAGAAAACGATTGAAGATGCCATGGTATCCGATAAAGGGCAACAATTCTGGGAAAAGCTCTTTAAAGATCCTGAGTTCTCATCAAAGTTTGCTAAAAGTATGGGGAAAGAACAAACTCAATTAATGAAAACCTTACTAAAAGACCCTGAATACCAAGCAGGCGTTATAGAAATTATGAAAAATCCTGAAGTAGAAAAAATAATGTTACAAACAATGAAGAGTAAAGAATACCGTCAATATCTACAACAAGTACTAACAGAAACTGCTGAAAGTCCACTCTTCCAAGCCAAGATGATTGATATCATTAGTAAAGGTGTGCAAAAAGCTGAAAAAGGCGGATCTGGTAAGAAAGAAGCAGGCGGTGACGGTGGTTCTCAAGGCGAAAAGAAGGAAGAACAGTAAAAAATAATAACTATAATAACGAGTGGACAATGTATACATTGTTCACTCGTTATTACTTTATCTTACTATTAACAGACAAAATGGCCCCCTCTAGTTAAGCGAAAGGTTTACTAACAACAAAAGCATTATTGTTGTCAGTAACAGGTGAACCCCACTGATTAAAGTTTCACTTTATTTTTGTGTAACAGCTGTTTTATCAATTACTGTTTCAGCTATTTTACTATAAATAATGCCCGTTGTATGTGTATCTTCATATACTGAAGGAGCAAAGTCTTCTTTATTCCTATCGGGTTGTTGTAGCGGAATGCGACCAAGAACATTCGTTTGTAATTCGGTAGCTAACTTATCTCCCCCGCCTTTTCCAAATACATATTCTTTCTCACCAGTTACCTTACTTTCAAAATATGCCATATTCTCAACAACACCAAGAATACTATGTTCAGTGCGCAATGCCATCGCTCCAGCACGTGCTGCTACAAACGCAGCTGTTGGATGAGGCGTCGTTACAATAATCTCTTTGCAAGATGGCAACATTGAGTGCACATCTAACGCAACATCACCTGTGCCTGGTGGCAAATCTAGTACTAAATAATCTAGATCGCCCCATTCTACTTCTGTGAAGAAGTGGTTTAACATTTTCCCAAGCATAGGTCCTCTCCAAATAACTGGTGCATTATCCTCTACAAAGAAGCCCATTGAGATTACCTTTACACCTAAACGTTCCACCGGAATTATTTTGTCACCTCTTACGATAGGACGTTTTTCTATCCCCATCATGTCTGGCACACTAAAACCGTAAATGTCCGCATCGATAATACCAACTTTTTTTCCTAAACGAGCTAAAGCAACTGCAAGGTTAACGGAAACAGTTGATTTTCCCACGCCACCTTTTCCACTCGCTACTGCTAAGAATGTTGTTTTTGAATTAGGTGACAATAAAGATTCACTTTGCTCTTCTTGTTGTTCCGGTGCAAACTGAGCTAATTCCTCTTCTGTAAATTCTGCAAAACGAAGTCCAACTGTTGCTGCCCCAAGTTCTTTTACTAACTTTACAATTCCAGACTGCAACTGCATTTGTTCCGCTGTACCGGTTTTTACGATTGCAATTTTGACACTCACATGTTCCTTCTCTGGCTTGACTGTTACCTCTTTAATTGCATTTGTTTCTTTTAATGTTTTATGTAAAAACGGATCCACAATCCCTTCTAACGCTTCAACCACTTGCTCTTTCGTTACCATAATTAGCCCAGCCCCCTGTATGAAAAATAACGTAATGTTAATTGAATTTATCTCTGCTTATTCTTGAAATAAATGCGTTTACATTTCCAGTATAACATATTTTCCGAAAACTTCGTTAACGAGAGAAGCTCAAAAAAATCCTCCTTATTCTGGAGGATTTCCTTTTTCCGTGAAATAACGTAATATACCACGGTATATTGCAGCTGCTAACTTTTGCTGATATTTCTCCGAATTTAACATATACCTTTCGTTCACATTCGATAAAAAGCCAGCTTCAATTAAAGCACCTGGTGTTTTAGAATACTTTAATAAATACACATGCGAAATAGTCTTAGCAGAACGATTCGTGTTCTCTAAACTTGTTCTCAATTCAGCCTGTATAAATTTTGCAGCACGTTCATTTTCAATTGAAGAACGGTAATAGAACGTTTGTGCGCCTTTCGATCCACTACTAGTTAAAGCATTTAAATGAATACTTGCAAAAAAGTCTACATCAGGTTTATTGATGATTTCTACACGTTTTTTTAAATCCTCTGCTTTACGTCTGCTATATGACTTTGTATCTTTGTTAGCTAAATCATAATCTCCCTCACGCGTTAAAATAACTAGTGCACCTTGTTCTTGTAAATAGTCTTGTACCTTTTTTGTAATTTCAAGCGTAATATCCTTTTCTATAATATCCTTTCCACCAACAGCCCCTCCATCTGGTCCACCATGCCCAGCATCTAATACGATTACTTTCCCTGATAAGGGTAAATTCCAAGCACGCCACGATTTTGTAATTTGAAATTCTTGTTTGACTAAAAAAAACAATACAACCGCAGCGAGTGCAAAAGAGATAATTCGAATTCTCTTCATACCTTTCCTCCTCCAGCTAGTCCCTCTAATTACTTATATGGGACAAGAGGAAAGTTTATGCTTGTCTTAATGAAGCTTTAATCGATATCTTCTTTCACCTTTTTCATACCCTTCTTGCCACCACAATCCTATAAACTGCTGACAAGATTCAAAAAGTAATTCCTCATCTTTCAACTTTATTTCTCGCATAGTCATACTCGTTAAAAATTGAAATAGCGTTTCAGTTAATTGTTGTTCTTCTTCTAAAGCTCTATATTTCACATCAAAAAATGATTCACCATAATAACCAAATTTACTGTATCTCGCTCCTAATAAATAAGATTCTATCCCTAATTCAATACAGTAATCTTCATACTGACGATGAAGCTCTTGCATTTGAAATGCATCACGAATATTTGAACGCAATGTTTTTAATGATAATTCCCGCAACATCTTCCGCTCGTATTTTAACTGCTTTTCTTTTTGTTTTTCTTGTAAGCTGACAATGACATTCATAGTACTTATAAACCTCCCTAATACGTATTAGTCTAAACTTCTAAAGAAGAAGCATACGCGCGGCGGTAGCACTAAAATATTCCAAGCTATAAAAATTGCAAAAGAGGAATGAAACATAAAAAAACCCCAACCAAAATGGTTGGGGTTTGTAGTTCGCAAAAATTAACGTTTTGAGAACTGAGGTGCACGACGTGCGCCTTTAAGACCGTATTTTTTACGCTCTTTCATACGTGCGTCACGAGTTAATAGACCTGCACGTTTTAGTGTTAGACGGTATTCTGGATCAGCTTTTAATAAAGCGCGAGAAATACCGTGACGAATAGCACCAGCTTGACCAGTGTATCCACCACCATTTACGTTTACAAGTACATCGTAGTTACCTAAAGTTTCTGTTGCAACTAGAGGTTGTTTCACTACTTCACGTAATGCAGCAAATGGGATATAGTTTTCAAAATCACGACCGTTAATGATAACGCGTCCTTCGCCTGGAACTAGGCGTACGCGCGCTACTGAACTCTTACGACGTCCAGTACCATAGTATTGAACCTGTGCCAAAGTAAGCCCTCCTTTAATTAATTATCCGCGAAGTTCGTAAACTTCTGGTTTTTGTGCTTGGTGTGGATGCTCTGCTCCAGCATACACGTTAAGTTTCTTAGAAACTTGACGGCCTAAGCGTCCTTTTGGAAGCATGCCTTTAATTGCAAGCTCTAACATTTGTACAGGGTAGTTTGTACGCATTTCAAGAGCTGTTCTTTGCTTAAGTCCACCTGGGTGGTTAGTGTGACGGTAGTAAATTTTATCGTTTAATTTATTACCTGTTAAATGAATTTTCTCAGCGTTAATAATAATTACATGATCACCCGTGTCAACGTGTGGTGTAAATGTAGGTTTGTTTTTACCACGTAAAATGGATGCTACTTCACTAGCAAGGCGACCTAAAGTTTGACCTTCAGCATCAACCACATACCATTTACGCTCAACTTCGTTAGCTTTTGCCATAAAAGTCGTACGCATGTGTTTCCCTCCTCGTTATCTTTTCCATAGAAAAAATCTATTGTTTATCTTAAACACGATTTCCTTCCGGGGCTAATCGTGGTTTTAGAAACAATACCATATGTTATGATATACTTTTGAGTTTCTAATGTCAAGCAAATGTTACACCAGGATTAGTTGTTATAGTTTACCTCCCATAAGTAAAGCCCATGACCTGGAGCCATCTTTCCAGCAAACTGACGATTTTGTTTCGCTAAAATCTCTGGAATGCTATCAGGATCAAGCTTTCCTTGTCCTATGCTAAGTAACGTACCAACAATAATTCTGACCATATTATATAAAAATCCATTACCTACAAAACGAAAAATTATTTCATCATCTTGTTCAATTAACTCGATTTCATAAATTGTTCGCACTTTATCTTTTTTGTCAGTTTTTGCCGAACAAAAAGAAGTGAAATCATGCGTTCCAATAAAATAAGGAATTGCTTTTCTTATAGAGTTGATTTCGAGCGGGTATGGATATTGATATACGTAATTTCTACGGAATACATCCGCAGTCTTTGATAATAATACACGATAACGATATTCTTTTTTCTCAACACCGTAACGTGCATGAAATTCTTCTGTTTTTTTCTCTACTTGCCTTATAACAATATCATCTGGCAACATTGTGTTTAAAGCATTACTCCATTGCCACTCTTCAAGAGACAAAGGGGTATCAAAGTGTATTACTTGTCCTTTTGCATGAACTGTAGAATCTGTTCTACCAGATGCCTGAACACGAACAAGTTCTCCCTTATGCAATTTCTGCAATGCTTTTTCTATCTCCTGTTGAACAGTACGATGGTTCGGCTGAATTTGATAACCACAAAAATGCATGCCATCATATGCAACCGTACATTTTATTCTATCCATTTCTCTATTCTCCATTACGATCGCACCCATGCCAAAATACAAGCTAAACAAAATAAACTGACAATCGTTACTGTATCGCTTGTTTTCCAGCGTAGTTGCCTAAATTTAGTACGTCCTTCACCACTTTGATATCCACGAGCTTCCATCGCAATGGCTAAGTCCTCTGCACGCTTAAAAGCACTGATAAACAGAGGAACGAGCAGTGAAATAATAGCTTTCATTCTATCTTTTATCGGTCCCCCGGCAAAATCAATACCACGTGACGCTTGTGCTTTCATTATTTTACTCGTTTCATCCATTAATGTCGGGATAAAACGAAGAGAAATTGACATCATTAATGCGATTTCATGAACAGGAACCTTTATACGCTTCAACGGCTTTAATAACGTCTCCAAACCATCTGTAATTTCAATAGGTGTCGTCGTTAACGTTAATAATGTCGTCATTAAAATAATAACGAAGAATCGTACAGAAATGTATATCCCTTGCTCTAATCCATTTTCATATATCGAAAACCAACCAAGCTGGAATAGTACATCCCCCTCTTTATTTGTAAAAATATGCAGGAAAAATGTAAAAAGAAAAATCCATAAAATTGGTTTTAAGCCCGAAAGTACATAACGAATCGGCACTTTTGCAAAAAATAAAGCAATGAGTGCATATAAAAATAAAAATCCATATGAAATCGCATTATTTGCTAAGAAAACAACAAATACATATAAAAAGACAATCAGCAGCTTCGTACGTGGATCAAGTTGATGAATAAGTGAATTCCCCGGGATATATCTCCCAATAATCAACTGCTGCATGATTCATGACCACCTTTTCGTAACACCTGCACAACTTCATGAGTAAGATCCTCTAAAGATAAGGTAGCCTTTGGAATTGAAATACCAAACTTCTCTTCAATTGCACGTTTATACTTTAATGACATAGGAAGATCCACACCAATTTTCTCTAGTTCATCAGCATGTGAAAATACTTCCTCTGCACTTCCTTGCAAAAAGACCGTTCCTTTATGCATAACTACAATCTGCTCCGCATACTGAGCAGCATCCTCCATATTATGCGTTACAAGGATAACTGTAAGACCCTTCTCCTTGTGCAGCTTATAAAACATCTCCATAAGTTCATTCTGCCCTTTTGGATCTAGTCCTGCTGTAGGTTCATCTAATACAAGCACTTCAGGTTCCATCGCCAGTACACCCGCTATAGCAACACGTCTCATTTGTCCACCACTTAATTCGAACGGAGAACGTGTTAACAGTTCCGGTTCTAGCCCTACAAGTTCAATTGCCTTTCTAGCCTTTTGCCTTGCTTCGTCTACAGATACTCCAAAATTAGTAGGGCCGAAACAAATATCTTTCTCCACAGTCTCTTCAAACAACTGATGTTCTGGGAATTGAAAGACAACCCCTACTTTTTTACGTAGTGGCTTTAGCTTTTTTTCTTTCTTTCCTGCCGAAATCAAATGTTCACCAATTTGAACTGTACCATTTGTCGGCTGCAATAAACCATTTAAATGTTGAATCATCGTCGACTTACCTGAACCAGTATGACCGATAATGGCATAATAACCCCCACTTGGAAACGACACGTCTACATCATAAAGTGCGCGTCTTTCAAATGGAGTTTTATATTGATAACGATGTTCTACTTTTTGGAATGTAATCTCCAAAGTTCGTTCACCAAGCTTTCCATTGTAAGATGCGTATTTTGCAAGAGAATTTCATTTCTTTTTAATAATTCTGCTATTTTCACTGAAAATGGTACATCTAATCCAATTTCTTGGAGCATATGAGAGGATTTGAAAATTTGTTCTGGAGTCCCTTCCTCTAATATCTCTCCCTTATTTAAAATAATGACACGGTCTGATTGTGCCGCTTCTTCTAAATCGTGCGTAATTGATAACACGGTAATACCTTTTTGATTAACAAGTTGTCTAACCGTTTCTACTACTTCACGTCTCCCTTGGGGGTCTAGCATTGACGTTGCTTCATCTAATATTAAAATAGATGGCTGAAGTGCTAAAACGCCTGCTATTGCCACTCGCTGTTTTTGCCCACCAGATAACGAATGAGGCTCATCATTAAGAAAATCTTCCATACGGACAAGTTTGAGAGCCTGATCTAATCTTTCTACCATCTGTTCTCTTGGCATTCCGATATTCTCTAAGCCAAAAACAACGTCGTCTTGCACTGTCGTTCCAACAAATTGATTATCTGGGTTTTGAAATACCATCCCAATTTGTTTTCGAACATCCCATACCGTTTCCTCTGATAAAACCATTGTATCATTTACTGTAATAGTTCCTGCTTCTGGCAAAAACAAACCATTCAATAATTTTGCAAGTGTAGACTTCCCTGAACCGTTTTGTCCAATAACAGATACCCATTCTCCCTCATATAAGGAAAATGAAACATCTTTTAATGCATAAGTGGCTGCCCCAGGATATTGAAAGGATATATTTTCTGTCCGAAGTTTCTCTTTTTTCAATACAAGGCACCCTTTCCTTCGCCAAGTTAGCCTATTTTTATATTTAAAAAAAAGGGCCATGACCAGTTTCTTGAAAAGAACTGTCCTGCCCTTTTAATTATCATTATACTAACTCGATAATTACCATTGGTGCTGCGTCTCCGCGACGTGGACCAATTTTTGCAATACGAGTGTATCCGCCTTGGCGCTCAGCATAGCGTGGAGCTACATCAGCGAATAATTTTTGAAGTGCATCTTGACCAGTCTCAGCGTTAGCTACTTCATTGCGAATGAAAGCTGCTGCTTGACGACGAGCATGAAGATCTCCGCGTTTACCTAAAGTGATCATTTTTTCCACTACAGAACGAAGTTCTTTTGCACGAGTTTCTGTCGTTTGGATGCGCTCGTTGATAATTAAATCAGTAGCTAAGTCACGTAACATAGCTTTACGTTGCGCACTTGTACGGCCTAATTTTCTGTATGCCATTCGTAGTTCCCTCCTTTGTTGATGGGTTTAAATCCTCAGTCGTCTTTACGTAAACCTAAACCTAATTCTTCAAGTTTATGTTTAACTTCTTCTAAGGATTTACGTCCTAAGTTACGAACTTTCATCATATCTTCTTCTGTTTTGTTCGCAAGCTCTTGTACAGTATTAATTCCTGCACGTTTAAGGCAATTATAAGAACGAACAGAAAGATCTAGTTCCTCGATAGTCATCTCAAGAACTTTCTCTTTTTGATCTTCTTCCTTCTCAACCATAATCTCAGCATTTTGTGCTTCATCAGTTAAACCAACAAAGATATTTAAATGCTCAGTTAAGATTTTGGCACCTAAAGAGATAGCTTCTTTTGGCCCGATGCTTCCATCCGTCCATACATCAAGCGTAAGCTTATCATAATTAGCCACTTGTCCGACACGTGTCTTTTCCACTTGGTAAGTCACACGTGATACTGGAGTATAAATAGAATCAATAGGAATTACTCCTATTGGTTGATCTTCGCTTTTATTTGCATCAGCTGGCGTATACCCACGGCCACGCTTTGCAGTTAAACGCACGCGGAAATGCGCATCTTTTGCTAACGTTGCAATGTGTAAATCTGGATTTAAGATTTCTACATCACTATCGTGAGTAATATCAGCAGCTGTGACAATACCTTCGCCCTGCACATCAATTTCCAACGTCTTCTCTTCTTCAGAGTAGATTTTAAGAGCTAACTTTTTCAAGTTTAAGATGATCGTTGTAACGTCTTCTACTACGCCCTCAACTGTTGAAAATTCATGTAATACGCCATCGATTTGGATAGCAGTAACAGCGGCACCAGGGAGTGAAGATAAAAGAATACGACGTAAGGAGTTACCCAACGTAGTACCATATCCACGCTCAAGCGGTTCAATTACGAATTTACCATATTTAGCATCTTCGTTAAGTTCAACCGTTTCGATTTTCGGCTTTTCGATTTCAATCATTAACTAAACCCTCCTTCAAAACGTCGAAACCCCGGTTAAACAAAGGTACAACCCCTGTCTAACCGAAAGTCCCCCTTAGGCAGTTCCCGATTGTGCACAACAAGCGATGTTTCTGTACGAAATTTCTCGATAATGCATCATATCCATTATAGACAAAAGGGAAAATTCTATACAGAAAAATTACACACGACGACGTTTTGGTGGACGACATCCATTATGAGGAACTGGAGTAACATCTCTAATTGCTGTTACTTCTAGACCTGCAGCTTGAAGAGCACGAATTGCAGCTTCACGGCCAGCACCAGGACCTTTAACAGTAACCTCTAAAGTTTTTAAACCGTGTTCCATTGCAGCTTTAGCAGCAGTTTCAGCAGCCATTTGCGCAGCGAATGGAGTAGATTTACGAGATCCACGGAAACCAAGTGCACCAGCACTAGACCAAGAAAGTGCGTTACCGTGAGTATCTGTAAGTGTTACGATTGTGTTGTTGAAAGTAGAACGAATATGAGCTATACCAGCTTCAATATTCTTTTTCACACGTTTTTTACGAGTGTTTGTTTTACGTGCCATTGTTAGTTCAACCTCCTTTACTTATTATTTCTTTTTATTTGCTACTGTACGACGTGGACCTTTACGTGTACGAGCATTGTTTTTAGAGTTTTGACCACGAACTGGTAAGCCACGACGGTGACGAAGACCACGGTAAGAACCGATCTCCATTAGACGTTTAATGTTAAGAGATACTTCACGACGAAGGTCTCCCTCAACTTTAATACGATCGATGATATCACGGATACGTCCTAATTCGTCTTCCGTTAAATCACGAACTCGTGTTTCTTCAGAAATACCTGCTTCAGCAAGAATTTTTTCAGCAGTTGTGCGACCAATGCCGAATACGTAAGTTAAAGAAATAACAACGCGTTTGTCTCGAGGAATATCTACACCTGCGATACGTGCCATTACGAATGCACCTCCTTCTGATTAACCTTGTTTTTGTTTATGTTTAGGGTTTTCACAAATAACCATTACTTTTCCACGTCTACGAATAACTTTACATTTTTCGCAGATTGGTTTAACTGACGGTCTTACTTTCATGTCTCGAACCTCCTTAAAGATTACGGAGTGCTATATTATTTAAAACGGTACGTAATACGACCACGATTTAAATCGTACGGAGATAATTCTACCGTAACTTTGTCTCCTGGTAAAATACGAATGAAGTTCATACGGATTTTACCAGAAACGTGAGCCAATACGACATGCCCATTCTCTAATTCTACTTTGAACATAGCATTTGGCAACGTTTCAAGAACGGTACCTTCGACTTCAATTACATCATCTTTAGCCATTCAATAGTTCTCCCTTCTTCAAATCAGTAACATTTTACACTGCTCTGAAATCCCGGAGAGCCAGCTACTTATAAAGTGGTAAGGATTTCGTATCCTGCTTCTGTAAGAGCAATCGTGTGCTCAAAATGGGCACACCATTTACCATCTACCGTTACCACTGTCCAGTCATCAGATAGTGTTTTTACATATCGTCTTCCTTGATTCACCATCGGCTCAACACAGATGACCATTCCCGGCTTTAATCTAGGGCCTCTATTTGGTGGACCATAGTGCGGGATTTGAGGGTCCTCATGTAAGTCTTGCCCGATTCCGTGACCAACATACTCCCTAACGATCGAGAATCCATTCTCTTCAGCATGGGTTTGAACCGCATGTGAGATATTTGATAATCTCTCGCCTGGTTTTACTTGTTCTAGACCAAGATACAACGATTTTTCTGTGACATCAAGTAGCTTTTGAACAGATTCAGAAATGTTTCCAACTGGATACGTCCATGCAGAATCTCCATGGTACCCATTGTATTTCGCACCAATATCGATACTGATGATATCGCCCTCTTTGAGCTTGCGCTTCCCTGGAATTCCGTGTACAAGCTCTTCATTTACAGAAGCACATATGCTCCCCGGAAATCCGTTGTATCCTTTAAAAGATGGCGTAGCACCATATTTTTGAATCGTCTTTTCCGCTATTTGATCGAGCTCTTTCGTTGTAATTCCTGGAGTAATGTGCTGTTTCAACTCTTGATGAGTCAAAGCAACGATCCTGCCAGCTTCTCGCATGATTTCTATCTCGCGAGGAGTTTTGCAGATTATCATTACGCTAAGCCTCCGATGAGAACATCGATATCAGCAAATACTTTATTGATATCTTGCTCACCATTAATGCTTTGTAAGTAACCAAGCTCTTCGTAGAAATCAAGCAAAGGTTTTGTTTGCTTAATATTTACATCTAAACGATTTGCTACAGTTTCTTCATTGTCATCAGAGCGTTGATATAATTCGCCACCACATTTATCGCACACATCAGCTTTTGCTGGTGGATTGAATTCTAAGTGGTAAGTCGCACCGCACTCTTTACAAATGCGACGGCCTGTAAGGCGTTTTAATAACAACCCTGAATCCACATTAATGTTTAAAACATAGTCGATTTTTTTGCCAAGATCTTTCATAATTTCTTCAAGAGCTGATGCTTGTGCAACAGTTCGTGGGAAACCGTCTAGTAAGAAACCTCTTACGCAGTCGTCTTGACTTAAACGTTCACGAACGATTCCGATTGTAACTTCATCTGGAACAAGTGCACCTTTATCAATAAAAGATTTTGCTTGTAGACCCATTTCAGTTTCAGCCTTCATAGCTGCACGGAACATGTCTCCTGTTGAAATGTGAGGGATGTTATACTTGGCAACAATCTGTTCGGCTTGTGTACCTTTACCAGCACCAGGAAGCCCCATTAAAATTAAGTTCATCCTTGTTCCCCCTCAGAGTACATGAGCATGTAGGGAAGACAATTCTTCCCACTTACTCACTGCTTGATAAACCCTTTGTAATGGCGTTTTACCAGTTGGCTTTCTAGCTGCTTCATTGTTTCTAAAGCAACGCCGACAACGATTAACATACTCGTTCCACCGATCTGTGCAGATGGAGGAAGATTTCCCAATTTCGTAAAGATAACTGGTAAGATTGCAATCGCTGCTAGGAAAATTGATCCTACAAAGGTCAAACGATACAAGATTTTTGTTAGATATTGTTCCGTATTCTTACCCGGACGAATACCTGGAACATATCCACCTTGCTTGTTTAGATTCTCTGACATTTGCTCTGGATTAACCTGAACAAATGCATAGAAATATGTGAAGGCTACAATGAGCGCAACATATATGATCATTCCCACTGGGTGAGAATAGTTAAAGTTTGCAATAATCCACTGCGATACATCATGTTTCGGGAAGAACTGTGCAATAGTCGGAGGCGTAATTAAGAATGAAACAGCAAAAATTACTGGAATAACACCAGCACTATTTACCTTAAGCGGTAAATGTGTGTTTTGTGCTCCAGCATAACCACCATTTCCTCCTGTTACACGCTTCGCATATTGAATTGGGATCTTTCTAACAGCCTGTTGAATGAAAATAACACCCACAATAACTGCTAGCACAGCTAGTAAAATCAATGCAACTTTAACGATACTCATGAACAATTGATCTCCGATATTTTGAAACTGTTGCTGATACACTTGAGATATAACACTTGGGATCGCCGCGGCAATACCGCCAAAGATAAGGATGGAAATACCATTACCTACACCTTTAGCTGTAATCTGTTCACCTAACCACATTAAAAATGCAGTACCAGCAGTCAGTACCGTAGCAATGTATAAATAAGTGCTCCAACCTGGATTCAAAATTAATTGTCCACCTACCATACCGTTAAAACCGATTGACATACCAAACCCCTGAATAAACGCAAGAACAATTGTAAAGTAACGCGTGAATTGCGTTAATTTACGACGGCCCATTTCACCTTGCTTCGACCATTCCGAAAATTTAGGAACAACATCCATCTGCAATAATTGCACGATGATGGATGCTGTAATATACGGCATGATTCCCATCGCAAAGATGGAGAAGTTTTTCAAGGCTCCACCGCCAAATGTATTTAGAATACCTAAAGCATTTAATTGATCTTGTGCCTTCAGTACGTCTCCATTTGTAAATGGCACGGGGATAAACGTGCCAATCCTGAATACGATTAACATCGCTAAAGTGAATAATATTTTACGTCTTATCTCAGCAACGCGCATAAAGTTGGAGATTGTACGAAACATTAGATCACCTCAACTGATCCGCCAGCTGCTTCAATTGCTTCTTTAGCACTTGAAGAGAACTTGTGCGCTTTAACAGTTAGTTTTTTCTCTACTGCTCCGCTTGCAAGAACTTTAACACCGTCGTTTAACTTGCTGATAACGCCAGTTTCCAGCAATAATTCAGGTGTTACTTCTGTACCATCTTCAAAACGATTTAACGTTGATAAGTTTACAATAGCAAACTCTTTACGGTTAATGTTTGTGAAGCCGCGTTTTGGTAAACGACGGAATAATGGAGTTTGACCACCTTCGAAGCCAAGACGAACACCGCCGCCAGAACGTGCGTTTTGTCCTTTATGACCTTTACCAGCAGTTTTACCGTTACCAGAACCGATACCACGACCGACACGGTTACGTACTTTACGAGAACCTTCTGCAGGTTTTAATTCATGAAGTTTCATTCCCAGGCACCTCCTTATATTAATGAGTTATCCTTAAGCTTCTTTTACAGTTACAAGGTGAGAAACTTTGTTGATCATACCAAGAATAGCAGGAGTTTCTTCCTTAACTACAGTTGAATTCAACTTTTTAAGACCTAAAGCTTCTACCGTCGCACGTTGATCTTGTGGACGACCAATTACACTACGAGTGAGGGTAATTTCTAACTTTTTCGCCATTTGTTTTCCCTCCTTAACCTAGTAGCTCTTCTACAGATTTACCGCGTAATTTTGCAACATCTTCAGCGCGCTTAAGTTCGCTTAATCCGTTCACAGTAGCGCGAATCATGTTGATTGGTGTGTTAGAACCAAGAGATTTCGAAAGAATATCTTGTACACCAGCTAATTCAAGGACCGCACGAACAGGTCCACCAGCAATAACACCAGTACCCTCAGCAGCAGGTTTTAAGAATACTTCACCAGCGCCAAAATGACCGTTGATTGTGTGTGGAATTGTTGTACCAACTAATGGTACAGCGATTAAGTTTTTCTTAGCGTCTTCGATAGCTTTACGGATTGCGTCTGGTACCTCTTGTGCTTTACCAGTACCGAATCCAACATGACCGTTTTTATCGCCAACTACAACTAGTGCAGCAAAGCGGAAACGACGACCACCCTTAACAACTTTCGCGACACGATTTATCGTAACTACACGTTCTTCAAGTTCTAATTTACTTGGGTCAATGCGATGCATCAATTTTCCCTCCTTTGACCATTAAAATTGTAATCCAGCCTCACGAGCAGCTTCAGCTAGAGCTTTAACACGGCCATGGTATAAGTAACCACCGCGATCAAATACTACTTCTTTAACGCCTTTCTCTACAGCACGCTTAGCAACTGATTCTCCAACTTTCGTAGCAGCTTCAATATTGCTAGTACCGTTAAGAGCAAGGTCTTTATCAAGAGTAGATGCACTTACTAACGTTACACCATTCACATCATCAATAACTTGAGCGTAAATATGTTGGTTAGAACGGAACACGTTTAAACGTGGACGCTCTGCAGTACCAGTAAGTTTAGCACGTACACGTGCATGTCTTTTCTTACGAGTCGCATTTTTATCAGCTTTAGTGATCATTCTTGTCACTCCTTTCTCTCACCTAACGGGTTTACTTAGCAGTTTTACCTTCTTTACGACGAACAACTTCGCCTTCGTAACGAATACCTTTACCTTTGTAAGGCTCAGGAGCACGTACAGCACGGATGTTAGCAGCGAATTCGCCAACACGTTGCTTGTCGATACCTTTAATTACGATCTTAGTTGGTGCAGGTACTTCAACTTCAAGACCTGCTTCCGGAGTCATTTCTACTGGATGAGAATAACCTACGCTTAATACAAGTTTATCACCTTGTTTTTGAGCACGGTAACCAACACCGACTAATTCAAGTCCGCGTGCGAAACCTTCAGTTACACCTTCAACCATGTTTCCGATTAAAGCACGAGTTGTACCGTGTAATGCACGGTGTTCCTTCTGTTCAGATGGACGCTCAACTGTTAATGTATTCTCTTCAATTTTGATAAGCATATCAGCATTGAAAGTACGAGTTAATTCACCTTTAGGGCCTTTTACTGTTACAGTATTGTCTTCTGCAACTGTAATAGTAACACCTGCAGGGATTTCAAGAATCTTTTTACCAATACGAGACATGTGGTCACACCTCCGTTCGTTTTAAATATATATTACCAAACGTATGCTACTACTTCTCCACCAGTTTGTAATTGACGAGCGTCTTTGTCTGTCATTACTCCCTTAGATGTAGAAACAAGAGCGATACCTAATCCGTTAAGTACACGTGGTACTTCGTCAGCTTTAGCGTAAACGCGTAAGCCAGGTTTACTGATACGTTTTAATCCAGTGATTACACGTTCATTGTTTGCACCATATTTCAGGAAAATACGAAGGATACCTTGTTTGTTATCCTCGATGTATTCTACATCACGAATGAAACCTTCACGTTTTAAAAGTTCAGCGATCTCTTTTTTGATTTTAGAAGCAGGAACCTCTAATTTCTCATGACGTACCATGTTCGCATTACGGATGCGAGTAAGCATGTCTGCAATTGGATCTGTCATCACCATGTGTTTTACCTCCTTCCCATTTGTGGGTTTTACCAACTAGCTTTTTTAACACCAGGAATTTGACCTTTATATGCAAGTTCACGGAAACAAATACGGCAAAGTTTAAATTTGCGGTATACAGAATGCGGACGACCGCAGCGTTCGCAACGTGTATACTCTTGTACTTTAAACTTAGGAGTACGCTTTTGTTTCGCTATCATAGATTTTTTAGCCACGTTTTCGCCTCCTCTACTTAGCGTTGGCTTCCATTATTTTTGGAATGGCATACCGAATTGTGTTAAAAGTTCACGAGCTTCTTCATCAGTTTTCGCTGTAGTAACGATTACGATGTCCATACCGCGGACTTTGCTTACTTTATCATAATCAATCTCAGGGAAAATAAGTTGCTCTTTAACACCTAATGTATAGTTTCCACGACCATCGAATGATTTCTTAGAAACACCACGGAAATCACGTACACGTGGTAAAGAAACTGATACTAATTTGTCGAAGAACTCATACATTTGCTCGCCGCGTAAAGTTACTTTCGCACCGATTGGCATACCTTCACGAAGACGGAAACCAGCGATTGATTTTTTAGCACGAGTTACAACAGGTTTTTGACCTGTGATTTGTGTTAATTCTTCTACTGCGTTGTCTAACGCTTTTGAGTTAGATACCGCGTCACCAACACCAGTGTTGATTACGATCTTTTCGATTTTTGGTACCTGCATTACAGATTTATAGTTAAACTTGCTCACTAGAGCAGGAGTAATTTCCTTTTGGAACTTCTCTTTAAGGCGATTCAATGAAGTGACCTCCTTTCTTAAGAAAATTATTTATCTAATAATTCACCAGATTTTTTTGCAATACGAACTTTTTTACCATCTTCTACTTTGAAGCCTACACGAGTAGGTTCACCTGTTTTCGGATCTAAAATCATAACGTTAGAAACGTGAATAGGTGCTTCTTTAGTAATAATTCCACCTTGTGGATTTAATTGAGATGGCTTAGAGTGCTTCTTAACGATATTGACACCCTCAACGATAACACGGTTTTGCTTTGGGAAAGCCACAAGGATAACGCCTTGTTTTCCTTTGTCTTTACCAGTGATTACCTGTACTTTATCACCTTTTTTTACATGCATCTTAATTCTGCACCTCCTTAGCAAGGCAATACCTTAAATTATAGAACTTCTGGAGCTAAAGAAACGATCTTCATGAAGTTGCTATCACGTAATTCACGAGCTACTGGTCCGAAGATACGAGTACCACGTGGGCTCTTATCGTCTTTAATGATAACCGCTGCGTTTTCATCAAATTTGATGTAAGAACCGTCCGGACGACGAGCTCCGCTCTTCGTACGTACCACTACTGCTTTAACAACGTCACCTTTTTTAACAACGCCACCTGGTGTTGCTTGTTTTACCGTAGCAACGATAATGTCACCAATGTTAGCATATTTACGACCAGAGCCGCCTAATACTTTAATTGTTAAAAGTTCACGTGCACCAGAGTTGTCAGCAACTTTCAAACGAGATTCTTGTTGGATCATGTTATGAAACCTCCCTTCGGACTAAAAATTCCGATTCGTCTATTTAGATAATAACCGCTTCTTCAACGATTTCAACTAAACGGAAACGCTTAGTAGCAGAAAGCGGGCGAGTTTCCATGATTTTAACGATATCGCCAAGTTTCGCTTGGTTTTGCTCATCATGGGCTTTGTACTTCTTAGAATACTTAACACGTTTTCCGTACAAGGAATGAGTTTTGTAAGTTTCAACTAAAACTGTAATCGTTTTGTCCATTTTGTCAGACACTACACGACCAGTATAAACTTTGCGTTGGTTACGTTCGCTCACTATGCAAACCTCCCCTCAATTTATCGATTAATTCCGATCTCTCTTTCACGAACTACAGTTTTCATACGAGCAATTGCTTTACGCACTTCACGAATGCGAGTTGGATTCTCTAATTGTCCTGTAGCAAGTTGGAAGCGAAGATTAAACAACTCTTCCTTTAAAGCTTTAACTTTTGTTTCGATTTCGGCAGTGGTTAATTCACGAATATCATTAGTTTTCATTAGATTCACCACCATTTTCTTCACGTTTTACGAATTTACATTTCACAGGTAACTTGTGAGCTGCAAGACGTAATGCTTCGCGTGCTACCTCTTCAGATACACCCGCGATTTCGAACATAATTTTCCCAGGTTTTACTACTGCTACCCAGCCTTCTGGTGCCCCTTTACCGGAACCCATACGTACTTCTAGAGGTTTTGCAGTGTAAGGTTTAGAAGGGAAAATTTTAATCCATACTTTACCGCCACGTTTCATGTAACGAGTCATTGCACGACGAGCAGCTTCGATTTGACGGTTTGTAATCCATGAAGCAGCTTGTGCTTGTAAACCGAATTCACCGAAAGCAATTTCAGTTCCACCTTTAGCACGACCACGCATTTTACCACGATGCTCTCTACGATATTTTACGCGTTTTGGCATTAACATATTATTTTCCTCCTTCCTCAGAAGCTTTCTTTTTTGTAGGAAGGACTTCTCCACGGTAGATCCATACTTTTACGCCTAATTTACCGTATGTTGTATCAGCTTCAACTGCTGCATAGTCAATATCAGCGCGAAGTGTATGAAGTGGAACAGTTCCTTCACTGTAAGATTCTGCACGAGCGATATCAGCTCCGCCAAGACGACCAGAAACCTGTGTTTTAATACCTTTAGCACCTGCACGCATAGCACGTTGAATAACTTGCTTTTGTGCACGACGGAATGATACACGGTTTTCTAATTGACGAGCGATGTTTTCGCCTACTAATTTAGCGTTAAGATCAGCTCTCTTAACTTCTAAAATGTTGATGTGTACACGCTTGCCTGTTAATTGGTTAAGAGCTTTACGAAGTGCTTCAACTTCAGTACCACCTTTACCAATTACCATACCAGGTTTTGCAGTGTGAATTGTAACATTTACACGATTTGCTGCACGTTCGATTTCTACTTTAGCAACAGCAGAATCTTTTAAGCGTACATTAATGTACTCACGGATTTTGATGTCTTCATGTAATAATGTAGCGTAATCTTTCTCAGCGAACCAACGAGATTCCCAGTCACGGATAACGCCGACACGAAGACCAATTGGATTAACCTTTTGACCCATCGATTATCCCTCCTTCTTTTCTGATACCACAACTGTGATGTGGCTTGTGCGTTTGTTAATTTGGCTTGCACGACCCATTGCACGTGGACGGAAACGTTTTAACGTTGGACCTTCGTCAACGAAAACTTTTTCAACAACTAGGTTGTTAATGTCCATCTCATAATTGTGCTCTGCATTTGCGATTGCAGATTTTAAAACTTTTTCTACAACTGGAGAAGCAGTTTTTGGTGTGTGGTTAAGGATAGCAATCGCTTCACCCACTTGCTTACCTCGGATTAAGTCTACTACTAAACGAACTTTACGAGGAGCAATACGAACTGTTCTCGCTACTGCTTTAGCTTGCATTGAAGTGCCTCCTCTCATTATCTTCTAGTTTTCTTATCGTCAGCAAGGTGACCTTTGTACGTACGAGTTGGTGCGAATTCACCTAACTTATGGCCAACCATATCCTCAGTGATGTACACAGGTACGTGTTTACGACCATCATATACAGCGATTGTGTGTCCGATGAACTGAGGGAAGATTGTTGAACGGCGAGACCAAGTTTTAACAACTTGTTTTTGCTCAGATGCAACTAATTTTTCCATTTTGCTCATTAAGTGATCATCGACAAATGGTCCTTTTTTTAAGCTACGAGCCATTTTGGTGCCTCCCTTCGTGATTGGCGTACGGTTCTAGAAATGAACCGTACTACAATCCCATTATTTTTTACGACGACGAACGATGAATTTGTCAGACGCTTTGTTTTTCTTACGAGTCTTGAATCCAAGAGTTGGTTTACCCCATGGAGACATTGGAGACTTACGTCCGATTGGAGAACGTCCTTCACCACCACCGTGTGGGTGATCAACCGGGTTCATTACAGAACCACGAACTGTTGGGCGTTTACCTAACCAGCGAGAGCGACCTGCTTTACCGATTTTGATAAGTTCGTGTTGTTCGTTACCTACTTGACCGATTGAAGCGCGACAAGCAGATAATACAAGACGTACTTCACCAGAAGTTAAACGTACAAGTACGTATTTACCTTCTTTACCAAGTACTTGAGCAGATGTACCAGCAGAACGAACTAATTGTCCGCCACGACCAGGCTTAAGCTCGATGTTATGAACAACAGTACCTACTGGAATGTTGATTAATGGTAATGCGTTACCGATTTTAATGTCAGCTTCTGGGCCAGACATAACTTCCATACCTACTTCTAAAGATTTAGGAGCAAGAATGTAACGTTTTTCACCGTCAACGTAGTTAATTAATGCGATATTCGCAGAGCGGTTTGGATCGTATTCGATCGTAGCAACGCGTCCTGGAATTCCATCTTTGTTACGCTTAAAGTCGATGATACGGTATTGACGCTTATGTCCGCCACCTTGATGACGTACAGTGATTTTACCTTGGTTATTACGACCAGCCTTCTTGCTTAAAGGAGCAAGTAATGACTTTTCGGGTCTATCAGTCGTGATTTCAGCGAAATCATTCGTAGTCATATTACGACGACCGTTAGTAGTTGGATTATACTTTTTGATTCCCATCTCAATTTCCCTCCTTCTTTAGTAAGAATTAAACGCCTTGGAAGATTTCGATTTCTTTGCTGTCAGCAGTTAGCTTAACGATTGCTTTACGACGACGGCTAGTAAAACCAGCGTGACGACCAACGCGTTTTGCTTTCGGCTTGTAGTTCATGATGTTCACTTTTTCTACTTTAACACCAAAGATCGCTTCAAGAGCATCTTTAACTTCTGTTTTATTAGATTTAACGTCCACATCGAACGTGTATTTTTTTTCAGCCATCATTTCCATAGAACGTTCAGTGATAACTGGGCGCTTAATGATATCACGAGGATCTCTCATTATGCAAGCACCTCCTCTACTTTTTCCACTGCCGCTTTTGTCATGATTAGCTTATCATGATGAAGCACGTCTAAAACGTTTACGCCATCAGCAGTGATTACTGTTACTCCAGGGATATTGCGAGCAGATAACTCTACAGATTCGTTTGCATCAGCAGTTACGATAAGAGCTTTCTTCTCAACAGTTAATCCTTTAAGTACTGCTAGCATATCTTTTGTTTTTGGTGCATTTAACACTAGGTCTTCAAGAACTACAATGTTGTTCTCAACTACTTTAGTAGCTAATGCAGATTTGATTGCTAAACGACGAACTTTCTTAGGAAGTTTGTACGCATAGCTTCTTGGTGTAGGTCCGAATACCGTACCACCACCACGCCATTGAGGAGAGCGGATAGACCCTTGACGAGCACGTCCAGTTCCTTTTTGACGCCATGGTTTACGACCACCACCGCGAACTTCAGAGCGAGTTTTTACTTTGTGTGTACCTTGACGTAAAGATGCACGTTGCATCATTACAGCTTCGAAAAGTACAGCTTCATTTGGTTCGATACCGAAAATAGCTTCAGCTAATTCGATTTCACCAACCTGTGAACCAGTTTGGTTATATACAGTAACTTTTGGCATTGGAATTCCTCCTTCCTATTGTGAATTATTTGCTAACCTTCACAGCGCCTTGAACAACTACAAGAGATTTCTTAGCACCTGGAACGTTACCTTTTACTAGTAATAAGTTGCGCTCAGTGTCAACTTGAACGATTTCTAAGTTTTGGATAGTAACTTGGTCTCCACCCATACGTCCAGCAAGTTTTTTGCCTTTGAATACACGGTTCGGAGCAACTGGGCCCATTGAACCTGGACGACGGTGATAGCGAGAACCATGAGACATAGGTCCGCGAGATTGTCCGTGGCGTTTGATAACACCTTGGAAACCTTTACCTTTAGAAATTCCTGTTACATCAACGATTTCACCTGTAGCGAATACGTCAACTTTTACCTCTTGACCAACCTCTAATCCGTCCACGTCTGCATCGCGGATTTCGCGAATGAAGCGCTTAGGAGTTGTAGATGCTTTAGCAGTGTGGCCTTGTTCAGGTTTGTTAGTTAACTTTTCACGTTTATCTTCAAATCCTAACTGGATTGCATTGTAGCCATCAGTTTCAGTTGTTTTCTTTTGAAGAACAACGTTTGGATTAGCAGCGATAACTGTTACTGGGATTAACTCACCGTTCTCAGCAAATACTTGAGTCATACCGATCTTTCTTCCTAAGATTCCTTTGGTCATGAGTTACACCTCCTACATTTTTAAGTTATATAAATTATAGTTTGATTTCGATATCTACACCAGATGGTAAGTCTAAACGCATTAATGAATCTACTGTTTGTGGAGTAGGACTCACGATGTCGATTAGACGTTTGTGCGTGCGCATTTCGAATTGCTCACGAGAATCTTTGTACTTATGAACAGCACGAAGAATTGTGTAAACAGTTTTTTCAGTTGGTAATGGGATCGGACCAGAAACTGTTGCCCCAGAACGCTTAGCTGTTTCTACAATTTTCTCAGCTGACTGATCAAGAATACGGTGATCGTAAGCTTTTAAACGGATACGAATTTTTTCTTTTGCCATTATTTTCCCTCCTTCGTTCGCCTATTTCTAAAATAGACCTTCTCCATGGAAATTTCCCCACACCATGCCATGGCAAAGCGGCCGGGTGTGTCAGCAACCTTCCACTTCATCGCAGTCAAAGACCAACATTGTCTATTATACAATGTTATTCGTCTAGATGCAAGCATCTTTTTGTTTGCATCCGCTTTTCTCTACTTTTGCTATTATACATGGCACTTTAAAGAATTTCAAGTTTTCATCTAACAGAATTCATTTTACAGTTTCTGGATTATCTTTTGTTGTTTTTATATACTATAGAAGAAACTCGTCAAAACAAAAAAACACTCTCTTCTCCCTTATATAAACGCAAACAAAAAACCTAAGGGAAAATCCCTTAGGTTTTTTTATATCAGTTAAGATTACTCAACGATAGTAGCAACTACACCGTAACCTACTGTACGTCCACCTTCACGAATAGAGAATTTAGTTCCCTCTTCGATAGCGATTGGAGCGATAAGTTCGATAGTCATTTCGATGTTGTCACCAGGCATTACCATTTCAGTACCTTCTGGTAATTGGATGATACCAGTTACGTCAGTTGTACGGAAGTAGAACTGAGGACGGTAGTTAGCGAAGAATGGAGTGTGACGTCCACCTTCTTCTTTAGATAATACGAAAACTTCAGCTTTGAATTTAGCGTGAGCTTTTACAGAACCGCTTTTTGCAAGTACTTGTCCACGTTGGATGTCTTCACGAGCAACCCCACGAAGTAAAGCACCGATGTTGTCTCCAGCTTGAGCTTGGTCAAGAAGTTTACGGAACATCTCTACACCAGTTACAGTTGTAGAAGCATTTTCTTCAGCAAGACCGATGATTTCTACTACGTCACCAACTTTAACGATACCGCGCTCAACACGACCTGTAGCAACTGTACCACGACCTGTGATAGAGAATACGTCCTCTACAGGCATTAAGAATGGTTTGTCAGTTTCACGTTCTGGAGTTGGGATGTAAGCATCAACTTCAGCCATTAATTCAATGATTTTTGCTTCCCAATCAGCTTCTCCTTGAAGAGCTTTAAGAGCAGAACCTTTGATTACAGGAATGTCGTCGCCTGGGAATCCGTATTCAGATAATAGGTCGCGAACTTCCATTTCTACTAATTCTAATAATTCTTCGTCATCTACCATGTCGCATTTGTTTAAGAATACAACGATGTAAGGAACACCTACTTGACGAGAAAGAAGGATGTGCTCACGTGTTTGAGGCATTGGGCCATCAGCAGCAGATACTACTAAGATACCGCCGTCCATTTGAGCAGCACCAGTGATCATGTTTTTAACATAGTCAGCGTGACCTGGGCAGTCAACGTGTGCATAGTGACGAGTTTCAGTTTCGTACTCAACGTGTGCAGTTGAGATTGTGATACCGCGCTCTCTTTCTTCTGGAGCAGCATCGATTTGATCGTATCCGCGTGCTTCAGCACCACCAGCTTTTGCAAGAACTGTAGTGATCGCAGCAGTTAATGTAGTTTTACCATGGTCAACGTGGCCGATTGTACCGATGTTAACATGGGGTTTAGAACGTTCGAATTTAGCTTTAGCCATTCTAAATTCCTCCTTAGTTTATATAGGTTATTTTATATTTAGACTAGAAAGTGAAACTTACGTCCCACTTTCTAAGCTTACATAAGTAGTTATACTTGAACAATCGATAAAAATCAATTATTCACCTTTATTTTTTTTGATAATTTCTTCAGAAACAGACTTTGGTACTTCTTCATAGTGGTCAAACACCATAGAGAATGTTCCGCGTCCTTGAGTGTTAGAACGTAATGACGTTGCATAACCGAACATTTCAGAAAGTGGAACCATAGCGCGAACAACTTGTGCGTTACCGCGAGCTTCCATACCTTCTACACGTCCACGACGAGATGTTACGTCACCCATAATGTCACCCATGTACTCTTCAGGAATTACAACTTCAACTTTCATCATTGGCTCAAGAATTACTGGGCTACATTTAGAAACCGCAGCTTTAAGTGCCATAGATGCAGCGATTTTGAACGCCATCTCAGATGAATCGACATCATGGTAAGATCCGTCAACTAATGCAGCTTTAATGTCAACTAGTGGATAACCAGCTAGTACACCATTTTTAAGTGCATCTTCAAGACCTGCTCCAACAGCTGGGATGTATTCACGAGGAACTACACCACCGACGATCTTGTTTTCGAATTCGAATCCTTTACCTTCTTCGTTAGGTTCAAACTCAATCCAAACGTGACCGAATTGTCCACGACCACCAGATTGACGAGCGAACTTACCTTCAACTTTCGCAGCAGCGCGGAAAGTCTCACGGTATGCTACCTGAGGAGCACCAACGTTTGCTTCCACTTTGAATTCACGACGCATACGGTCAACGATGATATCAAGGTGAAGTTCACCCATACCAGCGATGATAGTTTGGCCAGTTTCTTGGTCAGTGTGAGCACGGAATGTTGGATCTTCTTCAGAAAGCTTAGATAATGCTGTACCCATTTTATCTTGGTCAGCTTTAGATTTTGGTTCGATAGCTACAGAGATAACTGGCTCTGGGAATTCCATAGACTCAAGGATAACAAGGCTCTTCTCGTCACAAAGAGTATCACCAGTAGTAGTATCTTTTAAACCTACAGCAGCAGCGATATCACCAGCGTAAACTGTTGAAATCTCTTCACGGCTGTTAGCGTGCATTTGTAGGATACGACCTACACGCTCACGCTTACCTTTAGTTGAGTTTTTCACGTATGATCCAGAGTTTAACACACCAGAGTACACACGGAAGAACGTTAACTTACCAACATAAGGGTCAGTCATGATTTTGAATGCTAAAGCTGCGAATGGTTCTTCATCGCTAGACTTACGTTCTACTTCTTCATCTGTATCCGGTAGAGTACCTTTAATAGCAGGTACATCTAGTGGAGATGGAAGGTAGTCGATAACTGCGTCTAACAGAATTTGAACACCTTTGTTTTTGAATGCAGAACCACAGATTACTGGGAAGAATTCTACAGAAGTTGTAGCCTTACGGATACCAGCTTTAAGCTCTTCTACAGTGATTTCTTCACCTTCTAGGTACTTCATCATCATTTCTTCATCAAGCTCAGCTACCGCTTCAATAAGTTTTCCACGGTATTCTTCAGCTAATTCTTTGTGCTCTTCAGGAATTTCAACACGTTGAATGTCTGTTCCTAAATCGTTACCGTACATGTAAGCACACTCTTCAACAAGGTCAATGATACCATTGAACTCATCTTCAGCACCGATTGGTAACTGAATTGGATGTGCGTTTGCTTGTAAACGATCGTGGATTGTTCCTACAGAGTATAAGAAATCTGCACCGATCTTATCCATTTTGTTAACGAATACGATACGAGGTACGCCGTAAGTAGTAGCCTGACGCCAAACAGTTTCTGTTTGTGGTTCTACACCAGATTGCGCATCAAGTACTGCTACAGCACCATCAAGTACGCGTAAAGAACGTTCTACTTCTACTGTGAAATCTACGTGTCCTGGAGTATCAATGATGTTTACACGATGACCTTTCCATTGTGCTGTAGTTGCAGCAGAAGTAATTGTGATACCACGCTCTTGCTCTTGCTCCATCCAGTCCATCTGAGATGCACCTTCGTGAGTTTCACCGATTTTATGAATACGTCCTGTGTAGTACAGAATACGCTCAGTTGCTGTTGTTTTACCAGCATCGATGTGAGCCATGATACCAATATTACGAGTGTTTTCTAAAGAGAACTCTCTTGCCATTTGGTGTCTTGCTCCTTCCATATATGGATTGGATTTTTTTATTTTAAGTAGCAAAAAAGCCACTTTATATTGTTACACATGTCAGTATGTCCAGTACTCTCATTATGTAAAACGAGCGCCCGATGAAAGGGAGAGGCATTCTCCCTCTCCACACTTCCATAAGCGACAAATAAAGCGGTTTATGCTTACATTTATTTTACGTTGAATCCTACCAACGGTAATGAGCAAATGCTTTGTTAGCTTCTGCCATTTTATGAGTGTCTTCACGTTTCTTAACAGATGCACCAGCGTTGTTAGCTGCATCTAAGATTTCGTTAGCAAGACGCTCTTCCATAGTTTTTTCACCACGAAGACGAGCGTAGTTTACTAACCAACGAAGACCTAAAGTTGTACGGCGTTCTGGACGAACCTCAACTGGAACTTGGTAGTTAGCACCACCAACACGACGAGCACGTACTTCAAGAACAGGCATGATGTTCTTAAGAGCTTGCTCGAATACTTCCATTGGCTCTTTACCAGTACGTTCGTTTACGATATCGAACGCATTATAAAGAATTGTTTGAGATTTACCTTTTTTACCGTCAACCATCATTTTGTTGATAAGGCGTGTTACTAGCTTCGAATTGTACATTGGATCTGGTAACACGTCACGTTTCGCAACAGGTCCTTTACGAGGCATATTGAGTTCCTCCTTTCATTTTAAAGTTATTATTTTTTAGCAGGTTTTGGTCTCTTAGTACCATATTTAGAACGTCCTTGCATACGTTTGTCAACACCAGCTGTGTCAAGCGCACCACGAACGATGTGGTAACGTACCCCCGGTAAATCCTTTACACGACCACCGCGAATTAATACTACGCTATGCTCTTGTAGGTTATGACCGATACCTGGGATGTAAGCTGTAACCTCGATACCGTTTGTTAAACGTACACGAGCGTATTTACGTAACGCTGAGTTAGGTTTCTTTGGAGTCATTGTACCAACACGAGTACATACACCACGTTTTTGAGGTGCAGAGATATCAGTTGATTTTTTCTTTAAAGAGTTAAAACCTTTGTTTAACGCAGGTGATTTAGATTTCCATACTTTATCAGTACGACCATTTCTCACTAATTGGTTAATAGTAGGCATTTGATTATCCTCCCTTCGCATGTTTGTATGACCACATATCCAGGTGGTTCATTATTAGTTGAAAACAAAGTTTTTGCAAGGAAGAGCAAATGCTCTCTCCTCACAAAAACAGTTTTAACTTATTATTCCTATTGCTGAAGCTCCCACTTGAATCCCCGAAGCTTTACCAAGCTTACGAACTGATTCAACTTTTGTTATGGGCACGTTATATTGCATTGCAATACGAATGATAGCATGGGTTAACCGCATGTCAGCATCCTCTGCGATGACAACTTCTTTAACTGTACCATTTTTGATTGCTTCCAATGTGCGTTTATGACCAACGACTACATTTTCAGCAGTTGATACTTTTTGATAAGACATATAAATATCCTCCAAAGCATCGTTCAGGAGCAACCTTGATTATAGTAACATTTTGACTCATACAATGTCAACTAAGATTAATTGTTTTTATACAAAATTTATGCCGGAAAATTTTACTGTTCCACATAAACCTCATCGTTTTCTACATTCATGTCATCTTGTGTTGTTTTTACAAGATCCACTTTGCGATAACGATTCATACCTGTTCCAGCAGGAACAAGTTTACCGATAATAACATTTTCTTTTAATCCTAGAAGTTCATCGCGTTTACCCTTAATTGCTGCATCAGTTAAGACACGAGTTGTTTCTTGGAACGATGCTGCAGATAAGAATGAATCTGTTTCAAGTGAAGCTTTTGTAATACCAAGCAGAACAGGTCTAGCTGTTGCTGGTTGCTTACCTTGCAGTAAGACCTTAGCATTCGCATCAGTAAACTGATGGATATCTAGTAATGTTCCTGGTAATACATCTGTTTCACCTGCATCACTTACACGAACTTTACGTAACATTTGACGTACCATTACTTCTACGTGTTTGTCACCAATTTCTACCCCTTGCATACGGTATACTTTTTGAACTTCACGTAATAAGTATTCTTGAACCGCCGTAATGTCCGTTACTTTTAGTAATTCTTTCGGATCAATAGAACCTTCTGTTAACTCTTTACCGTGGCTAATTGGCTGTCCTGGAGTTACTTTCAGACGAGCACCGTAAGGAATAGCATACGTACGAGCTTCAACTTCACCCTGTACAACTACTTCTTGGCGATCTTTAACGTCGTTGATCGCTGCGATAACACCGTCGATTTCACTGATAACTGCCTGACCTTTCGGATTACGAGCTTCGAAGATCTCTTGGATACGAGGTAAACCTTGAGTGATATCATCTCCGGCAACCCCACCTGTATGGAATGTACGCATCGTTAACTGTGTACCTGGCTCACCGATAGATTGAGCTGCGATAATACCTACCGCTTCTCCTACTTCTACGTCTGTTCCAGTTGCTAAGTTACGACCGTAACACTTCTTACATACACCGTGGCGAGTGTTACACGTAAACGCTGAACGAATGTTTACAGTTTCAACACCCGAATTTTCAACGATATGAGCGATATCTTCAGTAATTAATTGATTTTCAGCAACTAATACTTCACCTGTTTCAGGATGTTTTACAGTTTTTCTTGCAAAACGTCCAACAAGACGATCATATAATGACTCGATAACTTCATTACCCTCTTTAATCGCACCAATTAATAAACCGCGATCTGTTCCACAATCATCTTCACGAACGATTACATCTTGTGCAACGTCAACAAGACGACGTGTTAAGTAACCAGAATCGGCAGTTTTAAGTGCTGTATCGGCAAGACCTTTACGCGCACCATGCGTAGAGATGAAGTACTCAAGTACTGTTAAACCTTCACGGAAACTCGATTTGATTGGAAGTTCGATGATACGACCAGATGGATTGGCCATAAGACCACGCATACCAGCAAGCTGAGTAAAGTTAGATGCGTTACCACGGGCACCTGAGTCACTCATCATGAAGATTGGGTTGCGTTTATTCAAGGATTTCATCAGTTTTCCTTGGATAACATCTTTTGCATTACTCCAAATAGAGATAACACGATCGTAACGTTCTTCTTCCGTGATTAAACCGCGACGGAATTGTTTAATTACATTATCTACTTTTGCTTGTGCTTCGTGGAGAATTTCATCTTTTTCGCCTAATACAAGAATGTCAGATACCCCAACTGTAATACCAGCTTTTGTAGAGTACTTGAATCCTAAGTTTTTCATACGATCAAGCATGCGAGACGTTTCTGTAATTTGGAAACGTTTGAACACTTCCGCAATGATGTTACCAAGGATTTTCTTGCTAAATGGCGCCACTTCTTCGCGACTAGCAATAATTTCTTTAATGTTCGCACCTTTTTCAACGAAGTATTTCGCTGGTGTTTCTTTTTCAAGGTTTGAATTTGTTGGTTCATTAATATAAGGGAACGACTCTGGTAAGATTTCGTTAAATATTAATTTACCAACTGTTGTTAATAGAAGCATACTCTTTTGCTCTTCAGTAAATGTTGCGTTGTTTACTGCACTTGCAGCTACTGCAACACGTGTATGAAGATGAACATATCCATTTTGATATGCAAGTAATGCTTCGTTTGCATCTTTGAAGACCATACCTTCACCGATTGCACCTTCACGCTCAAGTGTTAAGTAATAGTTACCTAATACCATATCCTGAGATGGAGTAACAACTGGTTTACCGTCTTTCGGGTTCAAGATGTTTTGTGCCGCTAACATAAGAAGACGAGCTTCAGCTTGAGCTTCTGATGATAAAGGTACGTGAACGGCCATTTGGTCACCGTCAAAGTCCGCGTTGTATGCAGTACATACAAGTGGGTGAAGACGGATTGCGCGACCTTCTACTAATGTAGGTTCAAACGCCTGGATACCAAGACGGTGAAGTGTTGGTGCGCGGTTTAGAAGTACTGGATGTTCTTTAATCACAGACTCTAAAACGTCCCAAACTTCAGGTTGTACACGCTCGATTTTACGTTTCGCACTCTTAATGTTATGTGCTAATCCTTTTTCAACTAACTCTTTCATTACGAAAGGTTTGAACAGTTCAAGCGCCATTTCTTTTGGTAATCCACATTGATACATCTTTAAGTTCGGTCCTACAACAATTACAGAACGACCAGAGTAGTCAACACGTTTACCTAATAAGTTTTGACGGAAACGTCCTTGTTTACCTTTAAGCATGTGAGATAGTGATTTTAATGGACGGTTACCTGGTCCAGTAACTGGACGGCCACGACGACCATTATCGATTAATGCGTCTACAGCTTCTTGTAACATACGTTTTTCGTTTTGAACGATGATGCTTGGTGCACCTAAGTCCAATAGACGTTTTAAACGATTGTTACGGTTAATTACACGACGGTATAAGTCGTTTAAGTCAGAAGTAGCAAAACGTCCACCATCTAACTGTACCATTGGGCGTAGTTCTGGTGGGATTACTGGTAGAACATCTAAGATCATCCAAGATGGTTCATTTCCAGAGTTACGGAATGCTTCTAATACTTCTAGACGTTTAATAGCACGAGTACGGCGTTGTCCTTGTGCTGTTTTTAATTCTTCTTTTAAGAAGTCTACTTCTTTATCTAAATCGATGTCTTGTAGTAGCTTTTTAATCGCTTCTGCACCCATAGCAGCTTGGAATGTGCTACCATATCGATCACGATATGCACGGTATTCTTTTTCAGAAAGTAATTGCTTCTTATCAAGTGGTGTATCTCCACTTTCTGTTACAACATAAGAAGCGAAATAAATTACTTCTTCAAGCGCGCGAGGGGACATGTCTAAGACAAGTCCCATGCGGCTCGGGATACCTTTGAAATACCAAATATGAGATACAGGAGCAGCTAATTCGATATGACCCATGCGTTCACGACGTACTTTTGCACGCGTTACTTCAACGCCACATCGATCACAAACTACACCTTTATAACGTACACGTTTGTATTTTCCGCAATGACATTCCCAGTCCTTTTGTGGTCCGAAAATACGCTCACAGAACAAGCCATCTTTTTCAGGCTTTAACGTACGATAGTTAATAGTTTCTGGTTTCTTAACTTCACCGTATGACCAAGAACGAATCTTGTCAGGTGAAGCAAGTCCAATCTTCATATATTCAAAGTTATTTACATCTATCAAGGGGCCTACCTCCCTTTTAGTCTACAGGTTATCCCAATTATTCCTTAGTTGTCTCAACTTCGACATTCAATTTATCTGCTGATTGATGATCATCGTCATCTTCTGTATCACGCATTTCAATTTCTGTATCGTCGCTAGACATCATTTTAACGTCCATACCTAAACTTTGCAGCTCTTTAATCAATACTTTGAATGATTCAGGAACGCCTGGTTCTGGAACATTTTCGCCTTTAACAATTGCTTCATAAGTCTTAACACGTCCAACAACATCATCAGACTTCACTGTTAAGATTTCTTGAAGAGTATAAGCAGCACCGTAAGCTTCAAGTGCCCAAACCTCCATCTCACCGAAACGCTGTCCACCGAACTGAGCTTTACCTCCAAGAGGTTGCTGCGTTACAAGTGAGTATGGTCCAGTAGAACGAGCATGAAGTTTATCGTCAACCATGTGCGCAAGTTTGATCATATACATGACACCAACAGATACGCGGTTATCGAATGGTTCACCAGTACGTCCGTCATACAGGATTGTTTTTGCGTCATTTGCCATACCAGCTTCTTCAATTGTGCCCCAAACATCTTCCTCACGAGCACCATCGAATACTGGTGTTGCAATGTGAATGCCAAGGTATCTTGCTGCCATACCAAGATGAAGCTCTAATACCTGACCGATATTCATACGAGATGGTACCCCTAATGGGTTTAACATGATATCGATTGGCGTACCGTCTGGTAAGTAAGGCATATCTTCTTCTGGTAAAATACGAGAAATAACACCTTTGTTACCGTGACGTCCGGCCATCTTGTCACCTTCAGAAATTTTACGTTTTTGAACGATATATGCACGTACAAGTTGATTCACGCCTGGTGGCAATTCATCGCCATCTTCACGGTTGAATACTTTTACGTCTAAGATAATACCGCCACCACCGTGTGGTACACGTAGTGATGTATCACGTACTTCACGCGCTTTTTCTCCAAAGATAGCATGTAATAGACGTTCTTCAGCTGTTAATTCTGTTACACCTTTAGGTGTTACTTTACCAACAAGTAAATCTCCATCTTTTACTTCAGCACCAACGCGAATGATACCGCGCTCGTCAAGGTTACGTAATGCGTCTTCCCCAACGTTTGGAATGTCACGTGTAATTTCTTCTGGTCCAAGCTTCGTATCACGAGCTTCTGATTCATATTCTTCAATATGAATAGAAGTGTACACATCATCTTTTACAAGGCGCTCACTCATGATGATCGCATCCTCGTAGTTATAACCGTCCCAAGTCATGAAGCCAACAAGCACGTTACGTCCAAGTGCTAGTTCACCTAATTCCATAGAAGGACCATCCGCAAGGATTTCACCTTTTACAACTTCATTTCCAACACTTACGATTGGACGTTGGTTGTAACAAGTTCCTTGGTTAGAACGAATGAATTTTTGCATTTTATAGCGATCTAAGTCGCCTTTTACTGTTTGACCGTCAACTTCTACATAGCGACGTACCCAAACTTCACGTGCTTCTACGCGCTCAACAACACCAGGATGTTTACAGATTACTGCAGCACCTGAGTCTTTTGCTGATACGTACTCCATACCTGTACCTACAATCGGAGATTCCGGATTCATTAACGGAACCGCCTGACGTTGCATGTTCGCTCCCATAAGTGCGCGGTTAGAGTCATCGTTTTCTAAGAACGGAATACAAGCTGTCGCTGCCGACACTACTTGTTTTGGAGATACATCCATGTAGTCGATGCGTTCTCTATTTGTGACAATGTTTTCACCACGGAAACGAGCTACGATATCTTCACTTAGGAATTCACCTTCGTCAGATAATTTCATATTCGCTTGGGCTACAACATAGTTATCTTCTTCATCTGCTGTTAAGTAATCAACATGCCCTGTTACAAGACCAGTTTCTGGGTCAACACGACGGTATGGTGTTTCAATGAAACCAAACTCATTTACTTTCGCGAACGAAGATAACGAGTTAATCAAACCGATGTTTGGTCCCTCTGGTGTTTCAATCGGACACATACGACCGTAGTGAGAGTAATGAACGTCACGCACTTCAAAGCCTGCGCGCTCACGCGTTAAACCACCAGGTCCTAATGCAGATAGTCTTCGTTTGTGAGTTAACTCTGCTAATGGGTTTGTTTGGTCCATAAACTGAGATAACTGAGAACTTCCGAAGAACTCTTTAATAGATGCAATAACAGGACGAATATTAATTAGTGCCTGTGGTGTAATTGCATTTGTATCTTGGATCGACATTCTCTCACGAACAACACGTTCCATACGAGAAAGACCGATACGGAATTGATTTTGTAATAGTTCTCCAACAGAACGCAGACGACGGTTTCCTAAATGGTCAATATCATCTGTATCCCCTACTTTGTATAGTAGGTTGAAGAAGTAACTGATAGAAGCAAGGATATCACCTGGTGTGATGTGTTTCACATCACGAGTAATGTTTGCATTACCAATTACATTAATTACGCGTTCGCCTTCCGACTCAGGAGCATAAATCTTAATAGATTGCAGCTCAACATCGCCTTCTACCACTCCACCCATTGGTTTCGCTGTTTTGAATCCAATGTTTTTCTCTAAGTAAGGTAAAATGCGATCAAGTGTACGACGATCTAAGATTGTTCCTTCTGCCGCCAAAATTTCACCAGTTTCTGGATCCACTAATGTTTCAGCTAAACGTTGATTAAACAATCTGTTTTTAATGTGTAACTTCTTGTTGATCTTATAGCGACCTACATTTGCTAAATCGTAGCGCTTTGGATCGAAGAAACGAGACACAAGTAAGCTCTTAGCATTTTCTACTGTTGGTGGTTCACCAGGACGTAGACGCTCATAAATTTCAAGCAATGCTTTTTCTGTGCTATCTGTGTTGTCTTTTTCTAATGTGTTGCTTAAGTATTCGTTATCACCTAAAAGCTCGGTGATTTCTTGATCAGAGCCAAACCCTAATGCGCGTAACAAAACAGTTACAGGAAGTTTACGCGTACGGTCAATACGCACATATACAACATCCTTAGCATCTGTCTCATACTCTAACCAAGCTCCGCGGTTTGGAATTACAGTAGCAGTAAAACCACGTTTTCCGTTTTTATCCACTTTGCCACTATAGTATACGCTTGGAGAGCGAACTAACTGGGAAACGATAACACGTTCTGCACCGTTAATTACGAATGTTCCAGTCTCTGTCATGAGTGGGAAATCTCCCATGAACACATCTTGTTCTTTTACTTCACCAGTTTCCTTGTTGATTAGACGCACTTTTACACGAAGTGGTGCTGCATACGTCACATCACGCTCTTTGCATTCGTCTACAGAGTATTTAGGTTCACCTAAGCTGTAGTCGATAAATTCAAGCGATAGATTTCCCGTAAAGTCTTCAATCGGAGAAATGTCTTGGAACATTTCTCGCAAACCCTCATCAAGAAACCACTGATAAGAAGAGGTTTGAATTTCGATAAGATTTGGTAACTCTAATACTTCACTAATACGGGCATAACTTCTTCGTTGGCGGTGGCGTCCGTATTGAACTAGTTGACCTGTCAACTGCTTCACCCCTCAAATCATGAGTATTATAAATGCACAAAAAAATTTGTGCAAAATCACAAATAAATACAACTACTGCTATTAGCGTAGTCTCTTTCTCTTAAAGATAAATACGTTGAGTCTTTCTACCTGCTCAAAAAAGAAAAATGGCTTCTATAAGAAAACCATCATTCTGTTTCATAATCTGCTGATTTTACTATCTTTTCCAAGAGAAACAAAAATATACATCTTTCTCAACGCAGAAAATCATATATTGGCATTGTATAATGTTAACATAGCCAAAAATAACCGTCAACGTTTTTTTGATTTTATGATATAATATCCTTTTTTCTTTTCTACAACCTCAACTTCAGAAAATACTTCTTCTAGTTTTTTTAGCGCAGACGGTGCACCTTGTTTCTTTTGAATAACAATCCAAAGTTCTCCACCTGGAACTAAATACTCCACAGCTTTTTCTAAAATCTCATGTACGATATCTTTACCCGCACGAATCGGAGGGTTAGATAGAATAGCAGCATACTTACCATCTACATTTTCATAGACGCTACTTTGAAAAATACGTATATTCTCGATTTTGTTATTAGCGGCGTTTTCTTTCGCAAGCCCAAGTGCCCTCTCATTCACATCCACCATGTGAACTTCACGACCTTGAAACTCTTTCGCTAACGACAAACCAATAGGACCGTATCCGCAACCTACGTCTAATATATTACCTTTAATATCTGGCATTTGAAACGCTTCAATTAAAAGACGGGAACCAAAGTCCACTTCGTTTTTCGAGAACACCCCATGGTCAGATAAGAAAGTAAATCGAGATCCACGAAGGACAAACTCCCATCGCTTGCGATCACTTTTACTAGAAGGGTCGTTAGAAAAATAATGGTCTGCCATATGGCCACCTCTTTTCTTTACAGTTAAAAAAAAAGCTCGCATGAGAGCGAGCTTTTTTTAAAGCATCAAAAGTTAATTACTTAACTTCTACAGCAGCGCCAACTTCTTCAAGTTTAGCTTTGATTTCTTCAGCTTCTTCTTTAGCAGCAGCTTCTTTGATTACTTTTGGAGTGTTGTCAACTAATTCTTTAGCTTCTTTTAAGCCAAGACCAGTGATTTCACGAACAACTTTGATAACTTTGATTTTTTGTGCACCAGCGCTAGTTAGTTCCACATCAAATTCAGTTTTCTCAGCAGCAGCTTCTCCAGCGCCACCAGCAACAGCTACAGGAGCAGCAGCAGTTACGCCGAATTCTTCCTCGATAGCTTTTACTAAGTCGTTAAGTTCTAATACAGTCATAGATTTAACTGCTTCAATGATTTGTTCTTTAGTCATTGTAAATATCCTCCCTTAAATAGGTTTGTATTGTTTTATCGATAATACGTAATTATCTTTCAAAAAATTAAGCGCCTTGCTCTTCCTTTTGGTCTGCAACTGCTTTAGTAGCAAGTGCAAGGTTACGGATTGGAGCTTGAAGAACGCTAAGAAGCATAGAAAGTAAGCCTTCACGTGATGGAAGAGTAGCGATTGCTTTAACCTCATCAAGTGTTACAAGTTTACCTTCGATTACGCCCGCTTTAATTTCTAAAGCTTCATGATCTTTAGCGAAGTCGTTTAATACTTTCGCAGGAGCAACTACATCCTCGTTACTGAACGCGATTGCGTTTGGTCCTGTTAAGAATTCATTTAACTCAGCCATTTCAGCAGATTCTGCAGCACGACGAGTTAGAGAGTTTTTGTAAACTTTGAACTCAACGCCAGCTTCACGTAATTGCTTACGTAATTCTGTTGCTTCAGAAACTGTTAAACCACGGTAGTCAACAACGATTGTAGATTTACTAGCGCGAAGTTTGTCCGCGATTTCAGTTACAACTTGTTGTTTAGTTTCGATTACTTTGCTCATGTTATTACACCTCCTGTAGATTATATAGAAGATGTACCGAAAGTGCACTAAAAACCTCCATGCCCAACTTGTAGACATGGAGGCATATAGTCACAGAAAAAAGATTCCGCTTCGTATATTAACACCTAGGTAGGAAATTAAGTCTATTGACACCTACTGTCTACGGTACACTAATTAAATTCACAACATAAATGATTATATTAAAACTTCTTTATGAAGTCAACTTCCAAAATTTACGCTAATGTAGAAACGTCTACACGTACGCCAGGTCCCATTGTAGAAGCAACTGTTACGTTCTTCATGTAAGTACCTTTTGCAGCAGCTGGCTTAACTTTTTGTAAAGTGTCAGCAATTGTTTTGAAGTTTTCTACTAATTTAGCATCTTCGAAAGATACTTTACCGATTGGAACGTGGATGTTACCAGCTTTATCAACGCGGTATTCAACTTTACCAGCTTTGATTTCGTTAACAGCTTTAGTTACATCGAAAGTAACTGTTCCAGTTTTAGGGTTTGGCATTAAACCTTTAGGTCCTAATACGCGACCAAGTTTACCAACTTCACCCATCATATCAGGAGTTGCTACTACTACATCGAAATCGAACCAACCTTGTTGGATTTTACCGATGTAATCAGTATCGCCTACGAAGTCAGCTCCAGCAGCTTCAGCTTCTTTAGCTTTTTCACCTTTAGCAAATACTAATACACGTTGTACTTTACCAGTACCATGTGGAAGAACAACTGCACCACGGATTTGTTGGTCAGCTTTCTTAGGGTCAACACCTAAACGGAATGCAGCTTCTACAGTTGCATCAAATTTAGCTGTGTTTGTTTTCTTTACTAATTCTACTGCTTCTGTTGCAGAGTAAGCAGCTGCACGATCAACAAGCTTTGCAGCTTCTACGTACTTTTTACCTCTTTTAGCCATTTTTATTTCCTCCTCGAATGTGGTTTTAGCGGAATAACCTCCCACGTTTACGCCTGTTTTCAGGTATAACCTGAGGATGAGCGCCATCCATTTATTTAAAAACGATAATCATTTACGATAATAAAGGTTGCGAATTGGAATTCCAGACCCGCAACCTTTTTTAAAAACAAATCGAATTAGTCTTCGATAACGATGCCCATACTGCGTGCAGTACCTTCAACCATACGCATTGCAGCTTCTACGCTAGCAGCGTTTAGGTCAGGCATTTTAGTTTCAGCGATTTCGCGTACTTTATCACGCTTAACAGTTGCCACTTTATTACGGTTTGGTTCACCAGAACCAGACTCAATACCAGCTACTTTCTTAAGAAGAACAGCAGCAGGAGGAGTTTTAGTAATGAAAGTGAATGAACGGTCCTCAAATACCGTAATTTCAACAGGGATGATAAGACCAGCTTGATCTGCTGTACGAGCGTTAAACTCTTTACAGAAGCCCATGATGTTAACACCTGCTTGTCCTAATGCTGGACCAACTGGTGGAGCTGGGTTAGCTTTACCTGCAGGAATTTGAAGCTTTACCATTTTAATTACCTTTTTAGCCACGAGACACACCTCCTTAAGTCCGTGATGTGGTCAATTGGACAGTGATTTGCCCTCCCACGTCATATTTTATCTGTAAGGATAAAATCTTTCAAAAAACGTCTCCGATAACGAAGACGTACTGACTTAAAAGATATTATCACTTTTTACAATTCATTTCAAGTTTCATTTTATAATTTTTCAATTTGATGGAAGTCAAGTTCAACTGGAGTCTCGCGACCAAACATGTCCACAAGTACGCTAACCTTTTTCTTCTCCACATCAATTTCTTCAATAGCACCTGTATAATCTGCGAATGGCCCCTCATTTACACGTACTGTCTCATGAAGTTCAAAGTCGAAATCAACCACTTCGTTATCCATGCCCATATGTTTCATAATGGTAACAACTTCCTCTTCTAATAGAGGTGATGGTTTAGATCCAGAACCAGAAGAACCAACGAACCCAGTTACACCTGGCGTGTTACGTACAACATACCAAGAGTCATCAGTCATGATTAATTCTACTAATACATAACCTGGGAACACTTTTCTTTTCATTAATTTTTCTTTTCCGTTTTTCATTTCTACTTCTACTTCTTCCGGGACAACAACACGGAAAATTTTATCTTGCATACCCATTGATTCTACACGTTTCTCTAGGTTTGCTTTTACTTTATTTTCATATCCAGAATAAGTATGGACAACATACCAACTTTTTTCCATTCATTTAGGACGAGCGTCCTTCCCTCCCTGACGTACATTTTTTTGCGCAAATGAAAAAACCCGTTCACCGGGCTTTTACACAGTTCTTATAAATAACATTATATCATGGATAAGTGCTTCTTATTCAAGAATTAACCAAGAATTAACCGAATTAAAGAAGAAATGCCCATATCAACTACTGCGAAGAAAATCGCAAAGAACACAACTGTAGCAACAACAGTCGCTGTTGAGCGGAGTAATTCATCTTTTTTAGGCCAACTTACTTTTTTCATTTCGCGACCTACATCGCCGAAAAAGTTCGTTAAACGCATCTGCGGGACCTCCAGTGTATTATTTCAATTATTTATTTTGTTTCCTTGTGAACTGTATGCTGATTGCATGTTTTACAAAACTTTTTTATTTCAAGTCGCTCTATTGAGCTCGTATCTTTCATAGTAGAGTAGTTTCGATTTTTACACTCTTCACATGAGAGTACAACTTTTTTCCTCATTAGTTACACCAACCTTGTAACATTATGTCCCTAAAAATGTATCATACAATAAAAGACAATGTCAATGACATGCATTTGTACTCTCTACAAAAGAAAACAGGTGATTTATTTTACACCTGTAGCACTTGTTACTTCTTATGAATTTAAAGTTGTACTTTCTCTCATTTCCATATATCGTTCCAATTTCCTCTTTACTCGTTGTAAAGCGTTATCAATAGATTTCACATGCCTGTTTAACTGTTCTGAAATCTCTTGATAAGAACGACCATCTAAATATAAAGAAAGCACTTTCCTTTCTAAATCGCTTAATAATTCAGATATTTTTGATTCTATGTCTGTATATTCTTCCTGGCTAATGATCATCTCTTCAGGATCAGTCACCTTTGCTTCAGAAATAACATCCAATAACGTTCGATCAGATTCCTCATCGTAAATCGGCTTATCTAAAGACACATACGAATTTAAAGGAATATGTTTTTGTCTTGTTGCCGTTTTAATAGCGGTAATAATTTGTCGAGTGATACATAGTTCAGCAAATGCTTTGAATGAAGACAGCTTGTCCTCTTTATAATCACGAATTGCTTTAAACAACCCTATCATACCTTCTTGAACAATGTCTTCTCGATCGGCACCCACTAAAAAGTAAGATCTTGATTTCGCACGAACAAAGTTCTTATACTTGTGAATTAAATATTCTAGAGCGTCAGTATTACCTTTTCGAACTAACTCAACGATTGCCTCATCCTCTAAATCACGAAATGTAACGTCGCCTATACTTACGAAGCCTGCTTCCACCTTGATCCCTCCGACCGCTATTTATTTAGCAATATTATACAGTAAAAAGATAAAGAGCGTCAATGCTTCAACGCTCTCCTCTTCTTAATTTTTCTAATTTTTCTGTAATATCCTTACTAAATATCTTTCTCATGGCGGGCTGCTGTTCTTTCGTGTCTTTTGTACGCCTTCTTACTTGTTGTTCCATCGCTTGTACTTCCAACTCTAATTCACGCGCAGATTTTCGAAGGGCACCTTGCCCAAATATAACCCATTGTTCTGTATAATCAGAAGTCGCAACATATATTTGTGTATTTATATTTCTAAGCTCTATTGCAAGTTGCTCTATCTTTTCGTCTGCAGTTTGATTCTTTCGTGTGAATATGACTTCTACACGAGATTGTTTCATCTTTTTTTCAATACCATGGACTGTATAGGCATCAAAGACTATCATCACTTTTGTGCCTGTATACCCTTGATAATCCGCCATCTTATCAATAAGCGCATCTCTTGATGATTGTAAATCTACATCCCGCAGTTTCTTCAAATCTCCCCAAGCTCCGATAATGTTGTAACCGTCAACGATTAAAATATCGTTCATTTTTTATTTACCAATTTCGTGACGTTTACGATATACCTCATACATTAACAAACTTGCGGCTACTGAAGCATTTAAGGATGTAACTTTCCCCACCATCGGTAGAGTGATTAGGAAATCACATTTTTCACCAATAATACGACTCATACCTTTTCCTTCACTACCAATTACTAATCCAATCGGCATTGTACCATCTAAATTACGGTAATCCGTTTTCCCTTTGGCATCTGTACCAGCAATCCAAAGTCCACGCTCTTTTAATTCATCAATTGTACGAGATAAGTTTGTTACGCGCGCAACAGGAATGTATTCAATCGCTCCTGTTGATGCTTTCGCAACTGATGCTGTAAGTCCCACAGCTCTTCTCTTCGGAATAATAATTCCATGAGCTCCTGTTGCATCAGCAGTACGCATAATAGAACCTAGGTTATGCGGATCTTCAATCTCATCTAAAATTAAGAAGAATGGATCTTCATTACGTTTTTCTGCCACTTTGAATAAATCTTCTAACTCTGCATACTGATATGCAGCTACTTGAGCAATTACACCTTGATGATTACCCTCAACTAATTGATCTAACTTTTTCTTTGGTGCATGTTGTAAAATAATCTTATTTTCTTTCGCTAACGCTAGTACAATTTGTACTTGTCCTTTGGCAGCACCTTCTGCGATCCAAATTTTATTAATATCTCTCCCTGATCTTAACGCTTCAATTACAGGGTTACGTCCGATAATATATTCACTAGTCATGATGATGTGCCCCCTTCCTTTTCTTCTAAAACTGCAATTGCCTTATATACAATTTCATCTAATCTTTCACGATTATTTAATAAATGATGATAACCAATTAGTGCTTCAAAGGCTGTACTATGTCGATATGTTTGTACATCCGTATTTTTCGGAACTGTACCTGAATTTGCATTACGCCCTCTTCTTAATACCGCCTCTTCTTCCTCTGTCAAAAATGCCGTCTCTAATAAATGATAAACAACTTTCGCCTGTGCTTTTGCTGAAACAAAGCTCGTCCCTAAGCGATGTAATTGATTAGGGCGAACTTTTCCTTTTTGAAGGAGGTGATAGCGGATATATTGTTCATATACCGCATCACCCATATACGCTAACGCCAAGCTGTTTAATTGCTTTGCATCAATCATCCTTATCCTCTTTTCCATCTTGTACCTTGAGCGGTATCTTCTAAAATAATATTACGTTCTTTTAAATCGTCACGAATTTGATCAGACAATGCAAAATCGCGATTTTTACGAGCTTCAATGCGCTTTTGGATAAGCTCTTCAATTTCTTCATCCAGTAATTCTTCTTTTGATAATTCTAATCCTAAAATATCAAATAACGTTTCCAATTGTTTTACGTATGCTTCAATTACAACTTTAGATGTATGCTCTTCAAGTAAATATTGATTTGCATGATTTGCTACGTTGTATAATTCGGTAATTGCATTTGCAGTGTTAAAGTCATCATTCATTGCCTCTTCAAATGCAGTCTGGAATTTCTCTATTTCAGCTAACCATTTCTCATTATGGTCCGTTAAATCCGTACTACTCTCCATACGATGCTTTAAGTTTCCATAAGCTGTTTTAATTCTTTCCAGTCCATTATTCGTACTTTGTAATAACTCTTCACTAAAGTTAATCGGGTGACGATAGTGTACTGATAACATAAAGAATCTAATTAACTGCGGGTCGTATTGCTTAATAATATCGTGAACTAAAATAAAGTTACCAAGCGATTTAGACATCTTCTCATTGTTAATATTAATATATCCATTATGCATCCAGTAACGTGCAAACGTTTTTCCAGTCAATGCCTCTGACTGCGCAATTTCATTTTCATGATGTGGGAACGCCAAGTCTTGACCACCAGCATGAATGTCAATTGTATCCCCTAAGTACTTACGCGCCATTGCTGAGCATTCAATATGCCATCCTGGACGTCCTTGCCCCCAAGGGCTTTCCCAGAAGATTTCTCCTTCTTTCGCAGCTTTCCATAAAGCAAAATCAAGAGGGTCTTGTTTCTTTTCCCCTACCTCAATACGAGCACCGTGACGTAAATCTGCGATTGGTTGATGTGATAATTTACCGTAACCTTCGAATTCCTTCGTCTTAAAGTACACATCACCCTCTGATTCATATGCATACCCTTTATTCACAAGTTCTTGAATAAATTCAATAATGATATCCATATTTTCTGTTACACGAGGATGAACTGTTGCGTGTTTGCAACCTAGTGCTGTTACATCTTCAAAGTACGCTTCAACAAAACGATCAGCAATTGTCGGTACATCTTCACCTAATTCATTTGCCGCTTTAATTAATTTATCATCTACATCCGTAAAGTTAGATACATATTGCACATCGTATCCTTTGTATTCTAAATAACGACGCACTGTATCGAATACCATAGGAGGTCTTGCATTCCCAATATGAATGTAGTTATAAACTGTAGGTCCGCATACATACATCTTTACCTTATTTTCTTCTAATGGAATAAACTCTTCTTTTTGACGTGTTAACGTATTATAAATGTGAATAGTCATTTTTATCCTTCCTTTCTACCTTTAATTCCAATTGTTTCTTCAATTTATCAATTTCTACTTCCATAGCCTTTAATTTATCAAAAATCGGATCTGGAAGGTCAGAGTGATTTAATTCTTGACCAATCTTTACTCCATTTTGAATAACGACACGGCCAGGTATACCTACAACTGTAGAATGTGCAGGAACTTCTTTTAATACGACAGACCCTGCTCCGATTTTAGAATTCTCTCCCACAGTAATAGACCCAAGAACTTTAGCACCCGTCGCAATTAATACATTATCCTGAATTGTTGGGTGCCTCTTCCCTTTTTCTTTTCCTGTACCACCTAATGTAACCCCTTGATAAATCGTTACATTATCACCAATTTCACAAGTTTCTCCAATTACAACTCCCATTCCATGATCTATGAAAAAGCGTCGACCAATAGTTGCTCCTGGATGGATCTCAATGCCAGTAAAAAAGCGGCTCACTTGTGAAACAAAACGTGCAAGAAAGAAAAAATTTCTTTTATAAAAAGCATGTGCAATTCGATGGGCCCAAACTGCATGTAATCCAGAGTAAGTTAAAATGACTTCGAAATAACCTCTTGCCGCTGGATCCTGTTCAAAAACGACTTCAATATCTTCCCGAAGCCTCTTAAACATCGGTGTTCCCTCCCCTTTATGGGCTGCTTTTTTGTCGAGCAAACTAACTCCCCTAACCCATCACTTCTCCCCTAATTCTTTATATAAGGAGATAAATTCCATATTCATACCTATTTACACGGTATAAAAAAAAAGGCGTCTCTGTCATATTGACAGAGACGCCTTTTAAGCGCGGTTCCACTCTGTTTAGGCTTAAAAAAGCCTCAAACTCATCCATGATAACGGTGTACACCGCTTCTGCTTACTTTGCGGCCTAAGACATCCCACGAAGCAATTCACTGTTCAGCAGAAGACTCGAAGGGGCATTTCAAAAATCCGCTTATAAACCACTCCCAGCCTAAAGGTGGTTCTCTCTGTAAAAAGCCTGATTTTCTACTTCTCCTTCTCGTCGCTTTTCCTTATTAGGTTTTAGGTATACTTATTATATTTCTAAACCTAGAAAATGTTAACCAATTACTTTTTGAAGACGATTTAAAACTTTTTCTTTTCCAAGAAGTGCAATAGCATTCGGAAGCTCTGGACCATGCGTTTGTCCTGTAGTTGCAACACGGATTGGCATAAATAAATTTTTACCTTTATGTCCTGTTTCCTTTTGAACTGCTTTAATCGCTGCCTTAATTGCTGCTGGCTCCATTGCTTCTAGAGCTTCTATTTGACCAGCAAATGCACGAAGTACTTCAGGTACTTGTTCACCATTTAATACTTCTTGTCCTTCTTCTTCATAATCAACATGATCTTTAAAGAACATTTCAGAAAGCTCTACAATTTCAGCTCCAAAACTCATTTGTTCATGGTATAAAGCAATTACATCACGAATCCAAGCTTGGTCTTGTTCGCTTAAAGTTTCTCCCACACGTTCAGCTTTCACTAAATGCGGTAAGCTTAACTCTACAACCGTATCTAAATCTTGCTTTTTCATATACTGGTTGTTCATCCATTTTAGTTTTTGAGAATCAAATAATGCAGGTGATTTTGATAAACGAGCTGCATCGAACATTTTGATAAACTCATCTTTAGAGAAGATTTCTTCTTCTCCTACCGGAGACCAACCTAGTAGTGCAATAAAGTTAAAGATTGCTTCTGGAAGATACCCAAGCTCTTTATATTGCTCAATAAATTGAATAATAGATTCATCACGCTTACTTAACTTTTTACGACTTTCATTAACAATTAGAGTCATATGACCGAATTGTGGAATATCCCAGCCGAAAGCTTCATAAATCATCATTTGTTTCGGTGTATTTGAAATATGATCATCACCACGAAGTACATGTGTAATTTCCATTAGATGATCATCTACTGCTACTGCAAAGTTATAAGTTGGAATTCCATCTTTTTTCACAATAACAAAATCACCGAAATCATTTGAATGGAACGCAACTTCATCTTTTACAATATCTTTGAATGTGTAGTCACGATCAGCTGGTACACGGAAGCGAATACTTGGAATACGTCCCTCAGCTTCAAATTCTTTCACTTGTTCTGCAGTTAATTCACGGTGGTTACCTGCGTAACGAGGTGTTTCACCGCGAGCGATTTGTCCTTCACGCTCTGCTTCAAGCTCTTCTTCTGTCATATAACATTTATAAGCTAAACCACGCTCTAATAAATCTTCATATAATTTTTTATAAATATCTAAACGCTCTGTTTGGCGATATGGTCCAAATTCACCACCAACATCAACACCTTCATCCCAGTCCATACCGAGCCATTTCAAGTATTTTAATTGGCTTTCTTCTCCACCAGCCACGTTACGTTTTACATCAGTATCTTCAATACGAATAATAAACTTGCCATCTAAATGACGAGCAAATAAATAATTAAATAATGCCGTACGCGCATTTCCGATATGTAAGTGTCCTGTTGGACTTGGCGCGTAGCGTACTCTCACTTGCTTTTCCATAATTGGTACACCTTCCATTCTTAATGTCAACACATTCTATAATTGTACACCAAAAAAATGTGATTATCCATCTTACGAATTAAAAACCATTATTTTTTCTGTAATAAAACAACTGCTTGAGAAGCAATCCCTTCTTCTCTACCTGTAAATCCTAATTTTTCTGTTGTTGTTGCCTTTACATTAATGTTATCGATAGACGTTTCTAACAGTTCACTAATGCGCTTACGCATGCTCTCAATATGTGGTGCCATTTTTGGTTTTTGAGCAATAATTGTACAATCTAAATTTCCTAACTCATAACCTTGTTCACGTACAAATTCCCAAACTTTTTGTAACAATACAGCTGAATCTGCATCTTTAAAAGCTGGGTCTGTATCAGGAAAATGCTTTCCGATATCTCCTGCTGCAATCGCACCTAAACATGCATCAGCAATCGTATGTAACAATACATCTGCATCTGAATGACCGATTAATCCTTTCTCGTGTGGAATTGTAATTCCACCGATAATCAACGGGCGCCCTTCCGCAAATTCATGTACATCAAAACCTTGTCCAATTCGAAACATCCTTACTTCCTCCTTAAGCTAAACTACTGAGCTTTATGACTCTATATTATATCGCTATCCTTATAAAGAAAAGCCCGGCTGTTGCCGAGCTTTTCTTTATTAACACATCATCAACGTTATTTCTTCTGAACACGTAGGAAACTTTCAGCAATTAATAGATCTTCCGGAGTCGTCACTTTAATATTATAGTAACTCCCCTCTACTACACCTACTTGCTTCCCAACACGTTCTACGAGACTTGCATCATCTGTGCCAAGAAAACAACTTTGCTTTGCGCTTCTATGAGCTTCTAGCAAAAGAGAAACAGAGAATCCTTGTGGTGTTTGTACAGCGTTAAGTTGAGATCGCTCTACCGTTTCTACAACAACACCCCGCTCTACTTTCTTAACAGTATCTTTTACTGGCACTGCACAAATGGAAGCTCCATATTTTTCTGCTGCAGTTAATACATCGCGAATCACTTTATTCGTTACGAACGGGCGTGCCCCGTCATGCACAAGAACATATTCGACACCACTCGCATACTGAAGTGCGTTATATACGCTATCTTGTCTTTCGGCTCCACCCTGAATAAATTGTACGTGCTTTTCAATCTGGTACTTCTGCATTAACTCTTCAAAATACGGGCGTTCCTCTTCGTTAATTGCCATAATAATACTTTTGCACGCTTTATCTTTTTCAAAAGCACGCAATGTGTGCACAATAATTGGTACTTCATCTATAAGTAAAAATAACTTATTTTTACCAGCACCCATTCGTTTTCCTTGGCCCGCTGCCGGAATAATTAATGTATACATATTAATAATCCTCTACTTATAATGCTTTTTCTAGCAATTTACGTTTTGCGAAAATCATACGACCAGCCGATGTTTGTAATACGCTAGTAACAAGTACGTCAAGTTGTGAACCCACATACTCTCTACCATCTTCTACTACAATCATCGTACCATCATCTAAGTATGCAACACCTTGATTTTGTTCTTTACCATCTTTCACAACATAAACACTTAATTCTTCACCAGGGAGTACGACTGGTTTAATCGCATTAGCTAAATCATTAATGTTTAACACCGTAACCCCTTGTAATTCAGAAACTTTGTTTAAATTGAAATCGTTTGTTACTACAGTTCCACCAGTGATTTTTGCCAACTTTACAAGCTTGCTATCTACTTCTTGGATATCATCGAAATCGCCTTCATAAATTTCTACCGGAATTGGCATCTCCTTTTGAATACGATTTAAAATGTCTAGTCCTCTGCGGCCACGATTACGCTTTAAAGCATCTGAAGAATCGGCAATATGCTGAAGCTCTTCTAATACGAATTGCGGAATGACAATTGTTCCTTCTAAAAACTTTGTTTGGCAAATATCTGCAATACGTCCATCAATAATTACACTCGTATCAAGAATTTTCCAATGAGTCGTAGATTTTTCCGCTTCGACCTCTACCTCTTCATTCTCACTATTGTTTTTCTTCTTACCTCCGCGTTGGGGTAATGTAAATAATCCTAGCAATTCATTCCTCTTTTTAAATCCTACTTGGAATCCTAAATATCCAAGTAAAAGGGTGAAGAACACTTGCAACACCGTACTAATAACTGGAATTGTAAATTCACGAATTGGTATCAAAATTAAATATGCAACAATAAGACCAGAGATTAATCCTAATGTACCAAATAAAACATCTGCTACAGGCGCCTTTACAAGAGCCTCTTCAATATGCTTAATAAGTTGAACAATATAATCTACAAGCCAAAATGTTGTTAAAAATAAAATAATTGCACCAATAATTGCACGAACATACGATCCTTCCAACAAAGGAACCGCACCGATATCTAATACATTAATAATTTTTGGGATTAAGTAAATCCCTAACGCTCCCCCGATCACTAAAAAGAAGAGCTGTACAATCCGTTTTAACATCCAACCACCTCCTACTCATTATTAACCATTGTTTCGCTAATCAAAACGCCGAATGCAAAAGCGGACGTGTTTTTTTGTAAATAGTTTTATTTACCAATATATCATATCATATACCAAAAATGTTCTAGTGTCGTTATATTATAGAATCAATGTAATATTCTTAATTGTGTCTACTCATATAGAGATGCTCTTGAATTCTTTTTAGACCTTCTCGTATTTTCTTCGCTCTCACTTCTCCAATTCCTTCCACATCATCCAATTCATTAATAGTTGCTCGGCAAACACCTTGCAATGTTTTAAATCGATTAATTAAATTCTCTATAATAAGTGGCGGAACACGAGAAATCTTGCTTGTAATTCGATACCCTCTAGGTGTCACACTTTCTTCTAAACTTGTTTGTCCTGGATAGCCAAGTAATTTAACTAAATCACTATCCTCTAAAAGTTGTGTATTTGCAAGATCTTGTAACTTTTTCAAGATTTGATGATGGTCTTGTGTTTTCTCCTGGTGATAATCTTTAATTAACAATGCTGCCTCTGCCTCTAAATCAGCTAGTAATTCTGTAAGCTGTAAACGAATTAACCTACCTTCTGTTCCTAACTCATGAATATAGCTCAATATTTCATTTTTTATACGCAGCACCATTTCAACACTATGTAAAACGTGAACCACCTCGGACATTGTAACGACCTCTTCAAATTCTAGAATGCCCAAATTCGTAATGCCGTCATTCCATACAGCCTTATATTTTTCTAGCGTTTGAATTGCTTGATTTGCTTTTGTTAAAATGACACCTATATCTTTTAATGTATAACGTAAGTTCCCTTGATATAGCGTAATTACATTACGTCTTTGTGAAATGGCCACAACAAGGCTGCCCGTCTGCTTTGCTACACGCTCTGCTGTTCGGTGACGCATACCTGTTTCAATAGAATCAATAGATGAATCCGGAACTAACTGTGCGTTTGCAATTAAAATTTTACTTCCAGTTTCATTTAAAATAAGTGCTCCATCCATTTTTGCTAATTCATATAAACTAGCAGGAGAGAATGCGCAATTAATATGAAAACCACCATCAACAATGCTTTTAATCTGCTCATTATACCCAAGAACAATTAGTCCCCCTGTTTGTGCGCGAAGTACATTATCTATCCCTTCGCGCAGTGGTGTTCCCGGGGCCACGAGCTGTAAAATATTAATTATACTTTTGACACGTTGCTTATTTTCTTCCATAGCCTAGCCTCCTAATGTCAAACGAAGCGCTTCTCCTAAATTAGAAACACCTACAACCTCAATCCCCTCTGGAATTGTCCACCCCCCTAAATTTTTTCTAGGAATGATAGCACGTTGAAATCCTAATTTAGCTGCTTCTTGTACACGTTGTTCGATTCTTGATACTCTTCTTATTTCTCCAGTTAATCCAACTTCTCCTATTACCGCATCAGTTGGTGCCGTAGATTTATCTCTAAAACTTGAAGCTATACTTAAGGCAACAGCTAAATCAATTGCCGGTTCATCTAATTTCAAACCACCAGCTACTTTTAAATACGCATCTTGATTTTGTAATAGTAAACCTGTTCTTTTCTCTAGTACCGCCATAATAAGCGAGACACGATTATGATCAATTCCTGTCGCCATTCTTCGAGGGTTTCCAAAACTAGTAGGGGAAATTAATGCCTGTATTTCTACTAAAACTGGTCTTGTTCCTTCCATTGAGGCAACTACTGTTGAACCTGCAACTCCAACTGGTCTTTCCTCAAGGAAAATCTCAGAAGGATTTAAGACTTCTGCAAGGCCAAGTTCTTTCATTTCAAAGATACCCATTTCATTCGTAGAACCAAAACGATTCTTTACAGCTCGTAAAATACGATATGTATGGTGTCGATCTCCTTCAAAGTAAAGAACTGCATCGACCATATGTTCTAGCATACGCGGTCCCGCAATTGCACCTTCTTTTGTCACATGCCCTACGATGAAAATTGGGATTCCCTTTGTTTTTGCAAGTTTCATTAATTCTGCTGTACATTCACGTACTTGCGCCACACTACCAGGAGCTGATGTCACCTCAGGTAAATGTATCGTTTGAATAGAATCAATAACAACAAAAGCAGGATTCATCTCTTCAATATGTGCTGCAATACGCTGTAAATCTGTCTCTGATACAACAAATAGATTACTACCATTTACATGTAAACGATCTGCACGAAGTTTAATCTGCTTTGCTGACTCCTCACCTGATATATACAATACATCATATGAAGCATCTGCTAATTGCGAGGAAATCTGTAATAATAACGTTGATTTTCCAATCCCAGGGTCCCCACCAATAAGTACTAAAGATCCATCTACAATTCCGCCACCTAGTACACGGTTAAACTCCTGAAATTTTGTTTCAATACGTGCCTCAGACTTTGTTTCTACTTCTGTAAGACGTCTTGGTTTTGTTACTTCTGTTTGAATTGCATTTGCATAATTTAGGCGTCTGGATGATACAACTGGTTCCATCTCTTCAACAAGCGAATTCCATTGACCACACCCTGGACATTTACCCATATATTTTGGTGATTGATAACCACACTCTTGACATGTGAATTTTGTTTTCTTTTTAGCCATATCTTTTTATATTTCACTTCGCTTTCATCTATAAACATTTGACCTTCTCGTACAAGAAAGAGGGCTATCTCGTAGCCCTCTTAGTTTGTCTATACTTATTTTACCTTTTCAGCACTATGAATGACAAATGTTTCCCCTTCTACATCAAAGATAACTTTTTGTCCTTTCTCAATAGCACCTTTTAAAAGTTCTTCCGATAGTCTATCCTCTACATGCTTCTGAATTGCTCTACGTAGTGGACGAGCACCATATTCACGATCAAACCCTTTATCAGCAATAGCTGCAATCGCCCCTTCTGTTAATTGCAATTCAATTTCTTGTTCTTTTAAGCGATTCACTAACTGATTTACCATAAGAGTCACAATTTCTTGAATATGTTTTTTCTCAAGCATATGGAATACGATAATTTCATCAATACGGTTTAAGAATTCTGGACGAAATGCCTTTTTCAGCTCATCCATTACTTTACCTTTCATATCCGAATAATCACGGCTTTCATCTTGTACGTTAAATCCAAGATGTTTGTTACGTTTTAACGCCTCAGCACCAACGTTAGACGTCATAATAACAATCGTATTACGGAAGTCAACTGTACGTCCTTTAGAATCAGTTAAACGACCATCTTCCAATACCTGTAGTAAAATATTAAATACATCAGGATGCGCCTTCTCTACTTCATCTAATAGGACAACTGAATACGGCTTACGACGAACCTTCTCTGTTAATTGTCCGCCTTCTTCATACCCAACATATCCTGGAGGAGAACCAACTAAGCGAGAAGTTGAATGTTTCTCCATATACTCAGACATATCAATGCGAATCATTGCATCCTCATCACCGAACATAGATTCTGCCAATGCTCTTGCTAATTCTGTTTTACCTACACCTGTTGGTCCTAAGAAAATAAATGAACCAATTGGACGTTTCGGATCTTTCAGTCCTGCTCTTGCACGACGAACAGCTTTCGCTACAGCCACTACCGCTTCATCCTGGCCGATGACACGATCATGAAGAATGGATTCTAAGTTTAATAATTTATCAGTCTCTGTTTGTGCAAGTTTAGAAACAGGGATACGTGTCCATGTAGAAACGACATTTGCAATATCTTCTACCGTAACCTCTGAATTTTCTTTTCCTTGTTGTTCTTTCCACTGACGCTTTGTATCTTCCAATTTCTCACGTAAGCGTTGTTCCATATCACGTAAGGAAGCAGCCTTTTCAAACTCTTGACTTTGTACAGCCGCATCTTTTTCTTTTCGAATTTCCTCAAGCTTCACTTCAAGCTCTTTTAAGTTTGGTGGTGTTGTATAAGAACGTAAGCGAACCTTTGAAGCAGCTTCATCAATTAAATCAATTGCTTTATCTGGTAAGAAACGATCCGTAATATAACGATCGGAAAGTTTCACAGCTGCATCAATTGCATCATCTGTAATAGACACACGGTGATGGGCCTCATAACGATCGCGTAAACCTTTCAAGATTTGAGTTGATTCTTCTAGACTCGGCTCATCAACATGAATTGGCTGGAAACGTCTCTCTAAAGCTGCATCCTTTTCAATATATTTACGATACTCATCTAAAGTTGTCGCACCAATACATTGTAATTCTCCGCGTGCTAAAGATGGTTTTAAAATATTTGATGCATCGATTGCACCTTCTGCTCCACCTGCACCGATTAATGTATGAAGTTCATCAATAAATAGAATAATATTCCCTGCTTGACGTATTTCATCCATTACTTTCTTTAAACGATCTTCAAACTCACCACGATATTTCGTCCCAGCTACCACTGTTCCCATATCTAGTGTCATAACACGCTTATCTCTTAACGTTTCAGGAACTTCATTATTTACGATTTGCTGTGCTAACCCTTCAGCAATTGCTGTTTTACCTACACCAGGCTCTCCAATTAACACTGGATTGTTTTTTGTTCTACGGCTTAACACTTCAATTACACGTTGAATTTCTTTACTACGTCCAATAACAGGATCCAAACGATTCTCACGTGCAACAACTGTTAAGTCGCGCGCTAAACTGTCTAGTGTCGGTGTATTTGCATTTGTCGATGAACCACCTTGGTGACCTGAACTTGCTTCGTTACTTCCAAGAAGTTGTAACACTTGTTGTCTTGCTTTATTGAGGCTTACACCTAAATTATTTAATACACGTGCCGCTACACCTTCACCTTCACGGATTAAGCCAAGTAAAATATGTTCTGTTCCAACGTAAGAATGTCCTAGCTTACGCGCTTCATCCATAGACAATTCAATAACTTTTTTAGCACGAGGTGTATAATGTACAGTTTGAGAAGCTTCTGTTCCACGTCCAATTAACGCTTCTACCTCTTTTTGCACTTTCTCCGGGCTCAATCCAAGAGCAATTAACGCTTTTGCTGCAATTCCTTCACCTTCGCGTACAAGCCCAAGTAAAATATGTTCTGTTCCAATGTTATTATGCCCAATGCGAATTGCTTCCTCTTGAGATAAAGCTAATACTTTCTGTGCTCTTTCTGTAAATCTTCCAAACATCATAGAAATCGCCTCCTACTTGCGCTTAGTTTTTTTCAATACGTAATCGCTCACGGATTAAGGTTGCTCTTCGATAATCTCTTTCTTCTGGTCCTAAAGGTCCTCCTGCATATTGTTGTAAAATACCAGGTTGCGTAAGAACCATTAGCTCAGTCAAAATATTTCTCGATATACCTTTTATATATCCTAGATCAATACCGAGTCGTACATCCGATAAGCAAGTTGCCGCTTCTGCAGATTGAATTAAACGACTGTTTGCTAGTATACCGTAAGAACGATAAACCTTATCTTCAAGCTCAATACTCGAATTTTGTACAATTAATTCTCTGGCCAATTTTTCTTGTTGTATGATTTGCTGCATGACACTCTTTAAATCTGCAATAATATCTTCTTCGGATTTCCCTAGCGTCATTTGATTTGATACTTGAAATATATTACCTAACGCTTCGCTACCTTCACCGTATATTCCTCTTACTACTAAACCTAATTTTTGAATTACTTGTATAATACGGCTAATTCTTTTTGTTAAAACCAGCCCTGGTAAATGAATCATTACAGAAGCTCTTAATCCTGTACCAACGTTAGTAGGACAACTCGTAATATATCCAAGTGATTCATCAAAAGCATATTCAACCTCTTTTTCAATCCAATTATCTATTTGATTGGCGCTTTGAAGCGCCTTTGATAACTGTAGTCCTGGAAATAGGCACTGAATCCTAATGTGGTCTTCCTCATTAAGCATCACACTAATGTGTTCGCTTTCTGATAACAGACATGCTCCATATTCAGTCCCTGCTAGATTTGGACTAATTAAATGCTTTTCAACTAAAACTCTCCTTTGAAGAGGAGTTAATTCATTCATTTTTAATAGTCCAAACTTCCCAAAGGGCTCTACCGCTTTATTTATAAATTTCTTTTTAAATAATTCTTGAACCTTTTGAGCTTCCTCTTCGTTTTGCATAGTAGAAAATTGATATTGCTTAAAATTACGAGCCAAACGAATTCGACTACTTAAAACAATATCAGAATCAGGGCCATCCCCCTTCATCCATGGACTAATCGCTTCATTCATAATTTTGTCCAGTGACATAGAACTACTCCCCCTCTCTATGCTCACTAAGCTGAGTTTCAAGCCCTCGAATTTCATCTCTTACCTCAGCAGCTTTCTCAAACTCCTCATTCTGTACATATTGTTTCAGAATAAGTTTTAGTTCATCTAATTCTTTCTTTAAGTGGATATTTCCTTCCATTCGTTCCGGAATTTTTCCACAATGTTCTGTATGTCCACCATGAAGTCGCTTTAACAATGGGTTTAAGTGTCCTTTAAATGTATCGTAACAAGAAGCACAACCAAAGCGTCCCACCTTTGTAAAATGTTCATATGTCATCTTACAACCTGGACATCTTACTGTATTTGTATTTGAAAACCCGTTTTTTCCTTCTCCAAACATTGTTGATTCACCGTGTAATAAACCAGCAAATACATCATGAAATGAAAAGTTAGACTGTGATGATTGAAAGAAAGACGTATAGCCACTTTGCTCTGCACATTGCTCACAAAGATGAACTTCCGCCTTCTTCTCGTTGATTACTTTTGTATAATGTAAAGTTGCTGGTCTTATATTACAGTTTTGACAAGTCATCAATATCCCCACCTTTACAACAGGAACGATCTACCTCATGATACTTTTCATACATTACTAGATTGTCCTCTTTCCTTAATCCATTTAGATAAAAGTACATGCTCTTTTTCAAAACTTCTACAATATTTAACTGCCCTATCTTAATTATCATTCTTTTACAAAAGCTGTATTTATTTATATTTCAGTGTTCTTAACATTGCGCATAATATTCGAGCCCTAAGTTCATCTCGAGAAGGAATATCCATTGATAATACAGAACGATCTAGTACACTTAACATTAGTTTTGCTTCACGGCCTGTTATAATTCCCTCTTCTAATAAACGTATAATCATACTCTCTGCATTCCCTTGTGCAACGCTATGATCAATCATATGAAGCATTTGATCAATAATGTCTATATCATCATGCAGTTTGACTTTTATAATGCGAATGTAACCTCCTCCACCACGTTTACTTTCTACTACAAATCCTCTTTCTAATGTAAAACGGGTATTGATTACATAATTGATTTGAGATGGTACGCACTCGAAGCGATCCGCAATCTCATTTCTTTTGATTTCAATCACATTATTATTACTTAAGTCAATAACTTGCTTTAGATATTGCTCAATGATATCAGATATATTTCTCATTTATCCGCCACCTTTATTGACTTTGACTATCTTTGACTTTAATTATATACGTATTAATAAAATTTGCAACTCTTTTGCTTATTCACTATCCTAGCCACATTCCCCTGCATTTAATCAAAATAGTAATTATTTAAGCACATTTTTTTAATTACTATGGATTATAAAAGAAAATACGAAAAAACACGAGTCATTTGACTCGTGTTTAGTTGCTTGGCGACGTCCTACTCTCACAGGGACAAGGTCCCAACTACCATCGGCGCTAGAGAGCTTAACTTCCGTGTTCGGTATGGGAACGGGTGTGACCTCTCTGCCATCATCACCAAACTA
>NZ_JBQAGT010000016.1:0-58850 GCF_051916495.1 Bacillus cereus group sp. MYBK216-1 | reverse complement strand
TCGTCTGTTTAACCTCCTACAGCACAACGGACGAAAATCTCATCGATACGAGAAAAAGACAGTCTTTGATATTTTGGGTGTTGTTTATGAGTATACCACTTCTACTCATCAAGTAGCATAGTAAAAAATTGAAACCCGTCAGGGTTTATTTGATATGCCCGCTTTTATAAAATCTACAAAAGATAATAAAAAACTATATGGAAAGACCGCATTTTGTTTAAAAATATACCTTAAGTTGATGGATGTGGGGCGGTACCCCTTATAGTGCAAAATAACAATTAAAATAGATGAAAAATAATCCTAAAGTGAAATCGTATGGAACTTAGATGTAACTAAATACTGTCTCAAAAATAATTTGTCACAATATAATTCTTCTACCTTTTTGTTACATGATTGTTTATTAATTAGGATTTTCTGTCTTATTCCCCTTTTTCGGTGAATAGGCAAAGAAATTCTACCATAAATCGTAATGATTATTATTTATTGCGAATTTCATAAAGATGTATTATACTAGGTTCGCAAACTAAAGCGTAATCATTACGTTTTATATTAAGACGATATTTTCTTCATAGAATTGGAGGAAATAAACTTGTAAAAAAGAAAAGAGGAGAATTTTATGCTAAAAAAATCAACTATGTTTTCATTCCTACTTATTTTCACTTTAATTTTTGCTGGTTGCTCAAATAAAAAAGAAGAGACTGCAAAAAAAGATGAAAAGCTAACAGTTTATACAACTATTTTCCCACTTGCTGATTTCGCAAAAAAAATTGGTGGAGACTATGTAAATGTTGAAGCAATTTACCCTCCTGGTGCAGATTCTCATACATTTGAACCAAGCCAAAAACAAACAGTGAAAGTTGCAAAAGCTGATTTATTCATTTATAACGGTGCAGAATTAGAACCGTTTGCTGAAAAAATGGAAAAAACCTTACAAAAAGAAAATGTTAAAATTGTAAATGCATCAAAAGGAATCGAACTGCGTGCCGCAACCGAAGATGAACATCATGATCATGGAGATGGACATAAAGAAGATGAACATCATCACGATAAAGACCCACACGTGTGGTTAGATCCTATACTAGCGATGAAACAAGCTGAAAAAATCAAAAATGCTCTTGTAGAAGAACAGCCTGATCATAAACAAGAATTCGAAAAGAATTTTGCAGCACTTCAAACTAAATTTACAGATTTAGACGATCGATTTAAAGCTGCTGTAGCAAATGCAAAAACGAAAGAAATTTTAGTTTCCCATGCAGCCTATGGCTACTGGGAACAACGCTATGGTTTAAAACAAATTCCTATTGCTGGGATTTCAGCTTCTGATGAACCATCTCAAAAAAAGCTTGCTGAAATTACAAAAACAGTTAAAGAATACGGTCTAAAATACATTTTATTCGAAACGTTTTCTACTCCAAAAGTAGCATCAGTTATTCAGAAAGAAACTGGTACAAAAATTTTACGCTTAAATCACCTTGCTACTATTTCTGAAGACGATGCGAAGAATAATAAAGATTACTTCACTTTAATGGAAGAAAACGTGAATTCTTTAAAAGAAGCAACACAATCCGCATCAGTTGCAGAGAAGCTTTCTGAAAAGCAAGAGCAAACAACTGAAAGTCATACACATGAAAATGAACACGATCACAGTCATAATCATAGTCATGCTCATGACAAAGCAACAGAAAGAATTTATGAAGGATATTTTGAAGACAACCAAGTGAAGGATCGACCACTCTCCGATTGGAAAGGAGACTGGCAATCGGTATATCCATATTTACAAGATGGAACGCTTGATGAGGTATTTGCATACAAAGCGAAACATAAAGGTAAAATGTCAGCCAAAGAATATAAGGAGTATTATAATGAAGGATATCAAACAGATGTGAACCGTATCGTGATTCAAGGAGATACTGTAACATTCTACAAAAACAAAGAAGAATATTCTGGTAAGTATATCTATGATGGATACAAAATTTTGACATATGATGCAGGGAATAGAGGTGTAAGATACATATTTAAACTAGCAGAAAAAACAGAAGGAGTTCCTCAGTATATTCAATTTAGTGATCATGGTATTTATCCGAATAAAGCTGATCACTACCACTTGTATTGGGGTGACAATCGTGAAGCTTTATTGGATGAAGTCATACACTGGCCTACCTACTACCCATTGGATATGGATGGACATGATATTGCCCACGAGATGATGGAGCATTAAATTAGGAGCCACGATGATTATTTCTTTGACAAATATGTAAGATTCAAAGGTTATCAGTCTAGAATAGCATTGTTTAATACTCAAAAGTTAACTATAAAAAATACTCCTTTATAATAACGAGTGATTTATACATGCTCTTGGTAGATATTTTAGTAAATGTACTAAATCAAATAAATTGAGAAAAAGTAATCCTACACTTCGGTAAACGGGCTTGTAAAGATACGGTTGCAATAGAATTGTTTGTGGAAGTAGGGTGTTCACCTAACGTGAAATCAACTGAACTAAAAGCAGAAGAAATTCATTTAATTACTAATATAAACCATAAAATGAAATTAGCGGTAAATCGTTTATGCGTATAATGCATCTAATCCCTAAAAATTCATATTTTTGGGGAGTTTTCTTTAAATAAATTATATTCTTTCGAATTTACTTATTTTGTTTAACATTAGGTTAAATGGATATTATATAGATCTAAAAAATTTCAGTTTAGAGTTTCTTGTCCCAACTAAGTTCTCGAAATGAAAGTAGGAACTTATTTTATAGTGTACAATGCTAAATTATCTACTGATACATTTCATTTAGTACCCACTTTCCTGTCCATATATCGAGACAAGAAAATGGGTACTTTTTTAAACAAAGACACCAAAGTGGAAACTTTGTAAAAATAGCAAATACTAAATAGATGTGAAGTTAAAATCCAGTTCTATAGTAGTAACAAAAATATTCATGAAGGATTTACTTTCTTATCTCATTAGCAGGACATGAGAGTCTAAACTTCTTTTAATTTTTTCCATTCTTATGTTGATGGGGATAGGAAAGGATTCCACAAACACCGAACAAGCTTGACAACAAGAGATTACAAGTGTAATATTCAGTTGTGGATTACAAATGTAATACGAGGGGTGTAATTTTAAACAATGAATGAATTACCTAAAATTTCAGAAGCTGAGTTAGAAGTTATGAAAGTACTGTGGTCAAAATCTCCACAAACGGCAAATGAGGTGATTGAAGCGTTAGAGGTGAAAATGGATTGGAAACTAAAAACAATTCGAACGCTGATTAATCGATTAGTCCAAAAAGAAGCAGTTGCTTATCATCAATATAAAGGACGTATGTATGCTTATTATCCTTTGGTATCCCAAGATAGTTATTTACAAGTGGAAACGAAATCTTTACTTAAACGTTTCTATGGTGCAGCATTTAAACCTTTACTTGTAAATTTCTTAAAAGAAGAAAAGCTGTCTTCAGAAGATATTAACGAACTTAAACGTATTCTGGATGAGAAAACTGAGGAAAATCAGAGGAAGGATAGATTATAGTGATAGAAAAATTTATAAATATCTATCTACCTGCTTTTTTTGATTGGATGATTGAGACTTCCATTATGGCTAGTATATTAGTGGGCCTAATTTTGTGTATCAAGGTCTTGTTTAGAAATAAGTTAACTCCACGTTGGCAATATATGCTATGGATCATATTAATTATAAGACTTGTATTACCTTGGTCGCCAGATAGTTCCTATAGTATCTATTCTGTTCTTACTTACAAGAATGATGATGTATTTATTTCTAGCCAAAACCCTGTAGCTAGTATTCTTACAAAAGAACGTATGCAAGAATTGAAGAATATAGATAATACAAAGGAGCTCACAAAAGAAGATACTTATACCTCAAGTTCAACACAAACAACTCAGACAAATAAGACACAAACATACAATAATGAAAAGCAGGATGAAAAGACGGTTCCATTCTATACAATCTTTATATACATTTGGCTTACTGGAGTTATCCTTCTATGCTTTGCTACTTTTATAATGAACAGGCGTTTATTACTTTACATAAAAAAACAACCTGTTATTACAGATGAAAAGATTATCCAGATTTTTGAAAAGTGTAAGCACTCTATGTCTATTCAACGGAATATCCCTCTATTTGTATCTGGAAAGGTTTCCAGTCCAACAGTGTTCGGATTTATTCGTCCCAAGTTGTTATTGTCAACTGTACATATGGAAATATTAGATGAACAACAGTTACGATATATTTTTTATCATGAATTAGCTCACATCAAGCGAAGAGATGTTGGTGTGAACTGGCTTATGCATGGCTTACTCATTTTAAATTGGTTTAATCCAATTCTATGGTATGCCTACTCATGTATGCGGGAAGATCAAGAACTAGCATGCGATGCATTAGCTCTTACATGTATAGATTCAGAGGAACAAATTGCGTATGGACATACTATTATTAGTCTATTGGAACACTACTCAAGTTATTATCAAATACCAAGTATAGCAAATTTTAGTAAAAACAAGAGAGCGTTAAAAAGGAGAATTCTAATGATTAAAAAATTCCAAAAAAAATCATATCGTTGGTCTGCGATAGGGGCTGTGGCAGTGATTGCAGTATCATCTGTATCCTTATTAAACGCCCGTGCTGATCAGCCGACTAACCCTGAGAAACAACAATTAGAAGTGAAAAATAATATGAAAGAATTAAAAACACGAACGGATGCTCCTATACAGCGAATTGTAGAAAAAATGATTGGTACAAAAGAACAAGCAGAAGCAGAATTTTTTGTTTCCGAAGGAGACTATAATACTTTACTTACAGAGATTGGAGTGGCGAGGAATCTGTTTACGAAAGAAGAATTTGATCGATTCATTACATTGGAAACAGAAGCACATATTTTAGATAAAAAAGTAAGGCAAGTAGGAAGTCCTGAAAAGTTAGACCCAGAAGAGGAAAAAAAATATGAGAAAAACAGTGAAGAAATTGGACCATTTAGAGAGAAAATTCATTCGCATTTTAGATTAACTAAAAAGGAAGCACAGAAATATGTTGATTTTCCAATTAACACCCCAAGTTATGTGGTAAAAGGGTTTAAATTAACTGGAGAAGGTGTTAATACACCGATGACTACTGGAAAAATGAATCCCGATTTTATTTATGAATATCAAAATGAAAGTAAAGATAATGTATATATTGTGCACCAATCTGCAGTTACTGCTGAGGGAATAGAATTCTCGAATAAAAAAGCGGATTATAATGAAAAGGTAACAAATTATGAATTAGAAGGTACAAAAATAACCTTAGTTGAAAGTCTTGATACAGAGGAAACCTATAAAGTAATGCAAATGATTGTTCCTGCAAAAGGAAAGAATAGCGCTTTTCAAGTCTTTATTATTGCAGGTGATTTAAGTAAAGAAGAAACAGAGAAAGTTATGCTGTCCTTTCTAAAATAAAAATAGAGTCTCAGGATCCCGTTCTTGAGGCTATATTTTTTAGCTTAAACGAAACCTATAAGTGGGAAGAGAAATTAGTATAGTCTATATAATAAAAAAGTAAAATGATATTTAGTTTTGCTAGCTTGATTGAGGTGGATAAAAAATAACAATTTAAAACATAAATTGAATCTAGGTAGGTATATTGTATGGAGAACAGGAGGGAGTATAATTCAAAAAGAAGTAATGGAAGAATACTAGCAAATGGTGATGTATTTTACCGCTATCACCTGGATCTCAAGTAAAACCTCATCATTTAGATATAGTTTTACGTGCCCTTTTATAATAAATGCTATTTCTTCACCTTTATGTGCCACAGGCTCCATAGATGAAGCGGTTTGAGGTAGCTGATTGATTAAAGTCAATTCCAGTGATCCATCTAAATTAGGAGATAATAACTCATACGAAACATTACCGCTTTCAGGGAAAGTTATTTTTATCTTTGGTTAGCTCTTACAACTAATTCTTCTGTATTGGTATTTTCCAAGAAAAAATTTAATAAAAGAATATTTAATGCTACAGAAATTAACTTTAGTGTTTGTAAGGGTGGATTCGTGATCCATTGATCAATCTTACTTAACATGGAAAGCGTTGTATCAGCTATTTCAGCTAAATGTTTACTAGTTAATTCTGCACCTTTTCGAAATGCCATAATTTTTTGAACAACATTAATATTGTTCATATAAATAATCTCCATTAAATGAGTGGAGTATATTAAATTTAAATTAATTTTATTTACTTATACTTAATATAATGTTAATGTATATTTAATTAAAATAAATTAATATTAATTTTCAAACTGTCAACTGATGCGAAACCGTGGAAAAAAATCTACTTAGAAGTAAAGGGATTACTGTTATTGAATATACAACAGACTATAGTAAAGCGATAGAAAAAGAAGAATACAAGCTAATAATGTATTCTTAAGTTTTTAAAGGACGTGAAATGAACATGAAACCAGTTTTAAAATATATAATTATTTCCCTTGTTTTTTCAATAGTAGGGGTGTGTTGGGCGCTGTTTGACATCTTTATGTTAGATGCAGACTGGCTATTGATTTGGATAGGTGTATTAATGGCATATCTATCGTTGTATATTGTGATAGGTCTATATAGTAGAAAAACGTACGATTCAAAATTGGCTAAAGTGCTTCTAAAAACAATAATTACAACCTTTAGTTTTGGAGCATTAGGAATATCATTCGGAGTTGTACACGAGATATTAGGACCATTGAGTCTTACTTTAATGACATGGTATTGGTTTATAATGATATTTTTATATTTAATACCCATAATATTATTATCGATTTTAGTATTGGTAAGTAGTAAAAATCATAATTTCCCTGGGGTATATAGTATACTTATAATTCTAAATATACTTCTTACGTTATGGCCGTTATTATGGCCATTATTTATTAATTTTATGGGATCTGGTATGAATGCAAGTGCAGGATGGTAGCAGCACACAGATTATAAAAAGATTAAATGAAAAAGGTTATGAATTTGAAGCTTATAACCGAATAAAAAAAAGGATGAATAAGTTAAATGAATGGAATAAGAAATTAATATAGGGTTTAAATATTGGTAAGAGTGTGTTTAGCTAAATATATAACAACACGCTCTTTTAACTGGCTATTTTTTATTATTTAAATTTTTAAAAATAATATTGATTAAATGAAAAGAGAGTTTTGCTCTCTTTTTTTGCATTTCAGCAAAACCTTATTAAATGTGAAGTGAAAATTCATTTGGAATTTATATTAGTAACGAAAGATATTCAAGAAGTATCTACTTTCGTGTCTAAAAAGTATCCATTTTCATGTCTCAATAACGGGACATGAAAGTCTAAACTTTTTGAACATAGGACAAGAAACTCTAAACTACTTAGCCAATAATAATACAATAAAAAGAAAGTAAACTTTTACCCAAAAGTTTACTTTCTTTCAATCACTGTGTTTATAACATTTCTTCATATTTCGAATAAATATCCAAAAAGGATACATTCAAAACACTGTTATTTTGTTTGTTATGAACAATTGCTACTTTTACATAAAAAACAGTCGAACAGCTTAAGAATTATATTTACGTGTCCGATTAACTAAAATGATTTATCAAATCAAAAAAGAGAGTGAGGCAGATGAAAATAAAATTCATAGTTGGTAAGTTGAAAGTGTATTTCGAGATTAACAGAGCTACATTTAAATTAATAGACGAGTTAATAATGAGGTCGCGCCAACTAAACGCGAACTTCGTATGCTAAGGAATTTCTAAGTTAAAAACCTGGGTTTTACCGTACGTTAACAAATTTCCATAAACGACATTTAATGTTTGTTATGGGATTTTGTTTTTAGTAATGAGTTTAAGAACTGGTTTTTGGCCGTATTTCTTTCAGATATCATCCTTTATTTATTATATATAGTTTGGAAAAATTACCATTTACACACAATCAGTATTAGTGTATTATTCATCTAGTACACTAATACTGAGGAGGGAAGAAATGGAAATTGATTTTTCTCCTAATATCCCGATTTATATTCAGGTAATGGAATACATAAAAAAGGAAATTGTAACAGGTCGTTTAGCACCGGGTGATAAAATCCCAGCTGTACGTGAACTAGCCAGTGAATTACAAGTGAATCCCAATACGATTCAACGCACATTTCAAGAGCTAGAACGAGAAGGTATTGCTGTGACACGAAGAGGAACAGGGAGATTTGTAACGAGTGAAGGAGAAAAGATTACTGAACTACGCAAAGAAATGGCAACAGAGTTGCTTGATAATTTTATAAATGGAATGGACAATTTAGGATTTACGAAAGAAGAAATTCTTCCAATCCTCCATTCTTCATTAGAAAAGAAAAGGAAGGAAAACGAATGACAGAGTTATTAAAAATTGAAAATCTGTGGAAAAGATATAACTTAAAAACAGTGCTTCAAGATTTAAGTGCAACAATTTCTGAAGGGAAAATTATTGGTCTTGTTGGTGATAATGGTAGCGGAAAAACGACATTATTAAAAATGATTGCTGGTTTGCGTTATCCTTCTAAAGGAACTATCACAATTGAAGGTCAGAAGGTAGGAATAGAAACAAAGAAAACTGTTTCATTTATGCCTGATAGTCCTGTTTTTGACGAGTGGATGACGATAAAAGATGCTGTAGTTTTCTATCGGGATTTTTATAGTGACTTTGATTTTCATCAGGCAATGGACTTAATAGCTGAGTTTAAAATGCCATTAGAAGAGCATATAGTTGCTTTATCAAAAGGTGGAGTGGAAAAATTACAACTTATCTTAACTTTCTCCAGGAAAGCAAAGTTATATATATTAGATGAGCCATTGGGTGGAATTGATCTTGTTTCTAGAAAACATGTACTAGATTTAATTCTTAAATTTTACCGAGAAGATTGTACCATTCTCATTTCAACTCATTTAATAGAAGAAACCGAAAATATATTTGATGAAGTAATCTTTTTAAAAGACGGAACTATTATATTACATGAAAACGTAGAGGAAATTCGTTTTCATCACGGGAAAGCAGTACATGAATTGTTTAGGGAGGTGTTTGAGCAATGAACCCACTTTTTCTCTATTTATATAAGTGCAATAGAAAAAAAATAGCAGTCTTTTATTCTGGTTTTATTATTATTTCTTTACTTCTTTTATTTAGTACGATAGGACTCTCAAGGGTACTACCTCCGTTTATAAAGGATTTAGTATTACTCATATACCTAATAATAATTGGTATAGCTGCATTTTTACTTCTTCTAATAGCGCTGCCTTCTTTCAATAAAATATTAAAAAATTCTATGATTCGTTATACAGCCATCCCAACCCAAAAATATATATATACGAATTTATTATTTTTTACATTAATGTTTATTATTTTATTAGGTATAGGCTTAATTTTTTCATATTATTTTTCACAAAGTCTTTATGATGGAAAAGTAATTGGTTATAATCCGAGTCTTTATGGTGGGGAAGTAACCGGAGAATTTCGACAAGAATATCACAAGTTGTATAGTTACGGAATCTTCCAACACATATTTGCTTTTCTTTTATGGGGAATCGATTTCATGAGTATCCTTATTTCTTGTTATTTTATCATAGCCATTATAAGGCTGTTTCCAGTGAAGTCATGGATGAGTAAAATAATTTTATTCATCATTTTCGTTGCTATCTTTTCAACAATACAAACAATAGTAATGAATGTGTTAAGTAAATTAGAGAAGTATGCAGTTACTATTAAAAGTTCTGGGTTCATGGATAAGAATGATTTTTTTGATACATCATTTTACCCTATTGAAGATTTCACTATTTTGGGTCTATGTTTTACTTGCTTGTTAATAATTGTACTCGTAGCGATTACAGGTCGCATTATCAATAAGAAATTAGAGATATAAAAAATCACTTTATAAGTAAAAGATATTTTGGGAGGAAAGCATGAAAACATCTAATCCAATGTTAAAAAAAGACAAATTCCATGAAAAGAAGACAAGCGCTTCTACGATGACAATAGGTGGAACGATAGGAAAAACATTCATTTTGCTTATCTTACTTCTTGCAGCATCTGTCTATTCCTACGTACAGATGACACAAGAGACAATGAAAATACCCGTGTTAATTGGAATTATAATAGTTACTCTAATTGTCGCTTTTGTGGTTATATTCGTTCCGCGCATATCCCCAATTTGCGCACCGATTTACGCAATATTACAAGGGGTTTTATTAGGAAGTATTTCAGCATATTATACAATGCGCTTTGGTGATTCTATCGCTTTAACTGCCGTATTACTAACAATTTCGATTTTATTTTCCATGTTAGTGTTATACGCAACTCGAATAGTAAAAGTAACTAAAAAGTTTCGTGCGGTTGTAACGGTTGCAACACTTGGAATTTTTATTATGTATTTTATTGTTTTCTTATTGAGCATCTTAGGGGTGACTGTTCCATATATTCATCAAGGTGGGACAATTAGTATTATCATAAGTGCAATTGTAATTGTTGTTGCTGCATTAGATTTATTACTAGATTTTGATTCAATTGAACATGGTACTCATAGTGGAGCACCAAAGTATATGGAATGGTACAGCGCAGTAGGACTTATGATGACATTAGTATGGTTATATCTAGAGATCCTTCGTCTGGTTACTTACATTATGAAAAACAAAGACTAGAAAACATCCTGCATGGTTCAAACATGCAGGATGTTTTTGTATTTCGTAGTATCAATTAGGTCACGTTATGTAGAGAAAGAAAAATTTCATTTAGAGGGTACTTCAAAACTTTAGCTTGATGGATGTGGGTATGGATCCCTTTAATTCGCAAAAATAGGAAATGTACATTTTAATTTTATGATATTTTCCCTTTGTTGTATTCATTGCGAGTGACTAATATTTTAAAAGCGTAGAAAGATCTTATTTCTACGCTTCTTTTAATAAGTAGTAGATTTAGTGTTTTTTTAAATTTGTTATATAAGATTTTACAGCTTGCAATAAGAATTCTTCCTGTCTCATACCAGCTTCCGCTGCCATTTGAACTACTTTTTGCTTAAATTCATGATCTGCATGAAAAGTTAATGGCTCTACATTACTTTTAAAGTAAATACCTTCTACATGTGGAAGAATCGTGCCAGATTTCATATGAGAATGTAAGTACTTAATCTCTTCTTGAAACTGCAATGGATCTACTTGTAATACGAAAGGTTTAATTTCTAATTTGATAGTATCTGCTGAAATACTCAATCTCATATTTGTGATACCTAGCTCCTTATAAAATAAGTTTATTAGATTATAAGTAATGGAATTAAATAATTGAGGTTTTTTAAAGGAAAAAGATAAATACCCTCGTTTTGTAATTACCGCTTTTTTAATGAATGGTTCAAAGGTGTAATCATATTGTTTATAAGTGGATATAGGGAAAATATCCTCGTCTTCTGTAAGAATCTTACCGTCTGCTCCATTGATCTCTATTACCCTAGCTGTTTTTCCGTTATGTTGATGTGTTAATAATTGATATAAGTATATATCTTCATTTTGAATTTTCGTAATGAATGTTTTTCGCTCTTTTGTTTTGGTTTTTTCATAATCAAGCATAAAAATCTCTAGTTCTTCCTCATCGATAAGATATACTTGTTTTCCTCTTTTTTCTATCATTGTGGCGGGTAATTTTCCAGATTTGATGTATGTAAAGATAGTAGATGGTGCAACATTAAGAATTTCAGCTACTTCTTTTGTGCTAAGGCCTTTAACCTTATTTTGATTTTGTAAACGTTCAATATCCTCTAAATAGAAAATCTTACTACCGAATTGCTTCCAGTTATCTTTATATACACATTCTATTAATCCATCTTTTTCTTTTTTTAAAATTGTTTGTACCGTTACTCCTAATAAGTCAGCTGCCTCTTTGGTCGTTACAGTAGGTTTTGTAATGAACAATAAATCTTGTGTCATAAAAGGACACCTCCATAACTATCGTTTGTTAATATTTTAGGTATGTATATATCATATCAGAATCTGATTTATATTTAAAATAAGAAATAGATTTTATTAAATATAGTATTCATTGTTATGGTTTAGAAATATTTTTCATTCAATCTATATGTTAATGAATTGTTATAGTTGTTTTTATTATAAAATCACTATGAATTTTAATTATTTAATTGTTAAAAGATATCTATTTAATAATAAATTATAAAAAAATATAATTATAAGTAGATAGAGAAGAATATAACGTTCTTACAGAAAGAAAATGAATTATCATTTGTATAATTAATAGAAGTAAAATAAAATAATAATTATAGGTAATAAAGAGAATTGTATTCATAATCTTCTATAGGAGTGGTGAATTCGAAATATGAATAAAAAAAATGTAAAAGAAAATTTATTAATTATAAACAATCAAAGTGAGTATATGGATACATATGTAGAGAATATAAAAGATATCGTTCCATATCTATATAACAACAGTTATATAGATATGGTGGAAGATAAGATGGAGGTTGCAGAAAAAGAAGGAAAGGGTAAATATACGTATTTAAGTGACATAGAAGTCATTTATCATTTCGTACATTTACAAAAAGATATGGATGAGAAGAAGAATAGAAAAGAGGATACGAAAAAGAGTTATATCTCAGAAATCTTATCATTTTGTCAGTGCATGGTGCAGCATGCAGAAGAATTTGAATTGAATGGGGAAGAGGTACAGCAAAAGGACTCTTTATTGAAAACATTGCAACCTTGGCATATACGTAAATACAATTCTTGGTTGAAACGGGTAGAGAACGGTAGGAATGGTGAAACGTATGCAGTCGCGACACTTGCAAAGAAAACAGTGCTCATTCGTTCTTTTCTAAAACATCTACATGTATTTTCTTATATTGAAAAGCCTCTTCATGAAGAACTACAGCGCGCAAATGTGAATGAGCAGGATCGGCCAAATCGGGACCTATCCTATGATGAGGTTATGAAAATTTTAGGATTTTATAAAGAAAGAGGACATTTAGTAAACTATACAATTTTACTGGCTCTAGCAAGTACTGGTGCAAGAATTCAAGAATTGTGCACCGCGAGAGTGAAAGATTTACATTATGACGGAAAGTACTGGTTAAAAATCACTGGAAAAGGGGATAAAGTGCGTGAACTTTTTATTTCGGAACATTTATATCAATGTATTTGTGAAATGAGGCTGAGAAGAGGGTGCCAAACGGTATTGGATAAAGGGGATGAGAGTCCGGTATTTATAAATCAAAGAGGAAATACTTATAACTCTAAAACATTATCGAATCAAGTAACAGATATGATAAAAAAGACAAACTTAGAGTTTCTACTGTATCGTGAAAATCCAGTAACGGCGCATACATTCCGTCATGCTTTTGCAATTATGGCAGTAGAACAAGGTAATGCAGATTTATATCATTTAATGCAAACACTTGGCCATGAAAATATTCAAACGACTAAAATATATTTAGAAAAGCATATGAAGCGTAAAAACAACGTTGGATCCACTTTCGCTGATATGCTGGTTTAAATTTTATGTAGTTTATATGGGTATTTAATTATATATTTTTTACATAATTAAATGATGTATCTGTTTGGTTATTTGTTGTGAAGAAAAATATAATTGAGGAAATAAATAAAAATAACGAAATTCATTTTATACAGAAAAAACCAGGATGATTTTAAAAAGTTATCCTGGTTTTTTCTTAAATACACATAATTATTCATATTTCATAAAGTTAATTTGAGCTAATTATAAGTTAGTAGAATTTATATCTATTCCAATCTTGATAGTGTTAATAACATTATATAATTTGTAGAATTAGTTTATAGAGATTATGAAACTATTTTTCATTAGGTGTATCTAATTGATGATCGATTACAGTGCTGGACTTTTTATTCATAAGTATATAGATCCCACCTATGAATGATAAGATTACTGGATAGAAAATCGCCCAACCACTAAATGAATATACAAAAATACATATAACCAAAGATAGGAAGGCCATCCACCAACCTATATCTTGAACTTTTAATAACTTAAGAGCGGCTAGCATTGTAAAAATATACGAGGTAATAAAAATTACACTAGGGCCTTTTAGAAGCATCTCTAAATTTGGTCGTGCTATACCATAAAAAATTAAAATACAACTAAAAATTCCGCCTAAAGCTAGTAAAACTCTAGTTGGAGTTTGGAATTTAGAATGTAATTTAGCAAAGAAGGAAGGGAAATGTCCTTCTCTAGCTTGGGCATAAATCATTCTTGAAAAACCTGCAATGTTAGCATGTACAGCACTAAAAGAAATGAAAATTGCTAAAATAGTGGTTATATATGTACCTATTGGTCCCAATCCTTTTGATATTAGAATACTAAGGGAAGCTATCTGGTTCTTATCACCATATGAGTGAGTCCCTATTGTTACAAAAGATATTGCAATGTACATAATTGAGATGCAAATTGCCCCTAAAAATAGACTAATGGAAATATCTTTAGCAGGTCTTTTAAACTCTTCAGCTAATGGGGTTATCATCTCCCATCCTACAAATGAGAAAAAGATAATTACAGAAGAAGCTCCAACAGAAGACCATCCGTTTGGTACAAAAGGTGTAAAAGAACTTAATTTTACATAGGGGATAGAAACGACAACAGCCACAATTATTAGAAGTGAAATTACACAAATGACAAACACACTCACTTTTGATGATAACTCAATTCCTTTAATATGTAAGAGTAAAGAAGTAATCAAAATTACTGCCGCAATGCCTATAACTCCTGCATTACTTATTGGAAAAACATAGTCAATATATTGGGCACCTGTTAAAGCGATAATAGGTACTCCTATAGGAATAGATCCTAACATAATCCACCCTAGGATGGCACTCGTATTTGCATTAAATGCCATTTGAACATAAGCTGTAATTCCTCCTGCGCTAGGAATCATCTTAGCAAGACGCGCCAGAGTTGCGACAATGGGAAAAGCTAATATAGACATGATAACCCAAGATAAAAGCGAAGCTGGTCCAGCGCTATTTGCAGTAATTGAGGGTAATATAAGAATTCCACAACCCAACACAGCTCCTATGGTTAATGCAGTCCCTTGTACCCAAGTAATTGAACGTTTCAATGATTGTTGTGTCAAGATATTCAGCCTCTCTTTCGTTAATTGATATCAATTATATAAAGTTTTAAAAAAAGATAACATGCTATAATTTATGTATTAATTATAATTTTCTTAAAAAATTTAAGAATTATTAATTGTATTCTTAATTAATCAAGGGGAGATACATTAATGGATCAAACAGATTTAAAGATTCTTTCACATCTTCAGGAAAATGCACGTTTAAGTATGGTTGAAATAGGAAAGCTGGTAGGTTTGAGTTCCCCTTCTGTTACAGAGCGGGTCAGAAGACTAGAGGAACAGGGTGTCATTATAAGTTATCGTACAATTGTTAATCCGAAAGAATTAAAAAAACATATTACCGCGTTTGTTTTAATGGAACCAAGAGATTGCAACAAATATAAAAAATTTGCAATGGAACATCCAGATGTAGTCGAATGCCATCGTATTGCCGGTTTATATAGTTATTTAACAAAGGTAGTGACAGAATCAGTACATACACTCGAAAACTATATTAATTTGTGCTTAGAGTATGGAAAGCCTACAACCTTAATAGTGCTTTCTTCTCCAGTAGAACATAAATCACTTTTTACAGAGAGTGAAAAATCTTAATTACATATGAAAGATTATTCTAAATAAAAAGCGTAAATAAGCATTTACTCTAAAATGCACTAGTAGATAAAAATAAATAGCCGTGAAGTATTCATGAAAGGCATTAATATTAATTGCTATTATGAGGGATATACTGAATATGATATAGAGGATTTATAAATAAAAATGGGCTGAAATAGCCCTTTTTATTTTCATTTTGAAGAGGATTTTTCATATAAAAACAGCATAAAAAGGAGCCTACTAGGAATCCCCTTTTTATTTGGAACGTATCCTTTATGTTAAGGTTCATAAAAAAAAGTTCCTTTTTTCTGATAATTAATATTTATACTAATTATGTGATTAATATACGTAAGGGTTTTATATTTCATTAATGTATTCCTTTTCATCTGCATGAATTATTTATTGCAACAGGTTTCCCGTCCAAAATAAGATATCCAAACTAAGGGCAATATAAGTATTTTTATAATGATTTTCCAATATAATCAATGTGTTTATGAAAGAAACTCTGTGTTATTTTTGCTTTTTTACTAACTAATACAGCTTCAAACAAAGGACACAATTGCTACATACTAAGTGTAATTTATTACCCATTCAAAATTCTGTCTATTCAATCTTTCTAAAAATAAAAAAAGATTAAACTTATAAATATACAAGTTATAATGAGGGCGTCGAGACATAATTCAATACCTTTAGAGAAAATAACAAACCTCGTTTGGGTTTGAAAATTCTAAAGAACTTGCCAGTAATTTTTAAAGATTTGATATATTGATATGATTACTATACGGAGGGTAGTGAATCAGAAGGGAAGTTTATTCAACTCAATAAAGAAAGCGCTATCAAACAAATTTTATTTTAAATTGGTCATTCCAATAAATTAGATTCAACTGTAATTAAAAATAATAAATTATGGGGGTGTTTATATGAACATGAATGTAGCATCTATTAAAGAAAAAAAGATTGTTAAATATAAAAGTTGTTTTGATGTGATTGGGCCCATAATGATAGGTCCTTCAAGTTCACATACTGCAGGTGCTTTGGCTATCGGAACAGTTGCTAATAGATTATTTCAAGGTCTTCCAAAAAAAGTTGTAGTAAAGTATTATGAATCATTTGCTGAAACCCATAAAGGTCATGGAACTGATTTTGCAATTATTGCTGGTATATTAGGCTTTGCTGCCGATGACAGCAAAGTGCCAGATGCTATTAAAATAGCAGAGTCTAAGGGAATTGACATTACCTTTATTGAAAAATCGGGTAATAGTCCTGCCGGTCATCCAAATACGGCAGATGTATATGTAGAGGATGAAAGTCGAAGTATTAGAACGATGGGTATTTCGGTCGGTGGTGGGTTGATTGAAGTCAAACATGTTGAAATTGATGGTTTTAGCTTAGATCTGCAGGGGCCATTGCCAGTTGTTATTGCGATTTCGGAAAGAGCTGACTTTGAATTTGTTTTACGCAGGATCTTTAAACAATATGATGTGGAAATTAACAGCTTTCATAGTTTGGAAGATAAAACAAGATATTTATATGCATTCGCTTTGGATTCGATATTACCTGGTACTGTTCAGAAGGAATTAGGAGATTTAAGCAATATAGCTAACCTTATTATTCTTTAGTTACATTAAGGAGTGAAAAATATGTATATGTCCATAAAAGAGATTGTGGATGCAGCTAATAAAAGCCAAAAGCCAATTTATGAATTAGCAATCGAACAGGAAATCAAACAAACTAAAATTTCTTATGAAGAAGTTTGGAGTAAAATGGAACGAAATTTAACGACTATGCAACATGCAATAAATAAAAGTATTGAAGGCGACGGTGTATTTTCTCCAACTGGGTTAACCGGAGGGGATGCTGTAAAACTTAAAAACTATCGAGAAAATAGGAAAACTCTTTCTGGAGATTTGATGGTGTTAGGGATTCAAAGTGCTATCGGTGTTAATGAAGTAAATGCTGCATTAGGAGCTATTTGTGCAACTCCAACAGCAGGTGCGAGTGGGACGATTCCGGGAGTCCTATTTAGTATTAAAGATACGTTGCAGTTAAATCATGAAGATATGATTCATTTTCTATTCACTTCAGCGTTATTTGGAACGATAGTCGCAAACAACGCTTGTATTTCAGGAGCGTACGGAGGATGTCAAGCTGAAATAGGAAGTGCCTCAGCGATGGCGGCTGCAGCTGCGGTAGAAGCTGCGGGTGGAACCCCACAGCAATCTTCTGAAGCTTTTTCGACCGCATTACAAAATTTACTCGGTTTAGTTTGTGATCCGGTCGCTGGTTTGGTAGAAATTCCTTGTGTAAAGAGAAACGCCATTGGAGCGACAAATGCTTTAGCAGCAGCAGACATCGCATTAGCCGGGGTAAACAATATCATCAATGCTGACGAAGTTATTGAAGCAATGTATAGGGTTGGAAGACAGATGCCTCGTGAGTTAAGAGAGACAGGTTTAGGCGGAATTGCGGCTACACCTACAGGGATTGCCATTAAAAATAAAATCTTTGGGGAGAAATAATCAAATCAATAAACAACTATCGAGAATATTGTGAAATATTTAACAATATGTACTCTATTGTTCGCCTAAGGATGTCTGTATGTTGGGGGAATTATCAATAAAATATACTACTATATAATTAAAATATTTTGTAAGTGGTAACAAACCCTTGGGGTTGCAGCTTCGCTATTGATTAATTTAGAAGAGGGATATTCGTTGTGATGCACTATATAAGCAATTCATTTTTCAAGAACAGTCTATATTCCTATACCTTAAATAGAGAATTAAGAATAGGACACGAGGAGGAATTATTACATGAATGGGAATACTGCAAAAAACATAGAATTTCAAGCTGATAATACTGCAGTAAAAGATGAGAAATATCTAGACCCTAAAAAGTGGCATAAACAGGATACTACCTGGGCATTGAGCCTTTTTGGAACAGCAATTGGAGCAGGGGTACTCTTTTTACCGATTAATGCAGGTTCAGGTGGTTTATTATCATTGCTGTTAATTACCATACTTGCCTATCCTGTTATGTATTATTCACATAGGGCGCTTGCTAAAATGATTTACGCTTCGAACTCTGCCGATGAGGGGATTACAGGTACTATAAGAGAGTATTTTGGAAATAAGGCAAGTATTATTTTTAACATTGTATATTTCGTCTCCATTTATACGATTGTGCTGATGTACTCGGTCGCACTTACAAATACCGCTAGTAGTTTTATCGTGCATCAATTGCACATGCCGGAGCCTCCAAGGGCCATTTTATCACTTGTCTTAGTACTTGGTCTTATCGCTATACTAAATTTTGGTCAAGATATAACTGTAAAGATCATGAGCATGCTAGTGTATCCTTTTATAGCTTCTCTACTTTTTATCGCAATATCTTTGATTCCACAGTGGAATACGTCAATGCTTAGTTTTTCAAGTGTTTCTACTGCCTCAACAGGAACAGGATATTTAGGAACGATATGGATGATACTTCCAATCATCGTATTCTCGTTTAATCATTCACCTATGATTTCATCATTTGTTGTGAAGCAGAGAGCTAGTTATGGAATAGAAGCTACTGATGCCAAGTGTGCTCAAATACAAGAAGTTTGTTATATCATGACATTCGCTGTTGTTATGTTCTTTGTTTGGAGCAGTACTTTAAGTTTGACTCCAAATGATCTTATGGTGGCAAAAGAACAGAACTTGTCAATCCTATCATATCTTGCTAATGAGCTTAATTCGCCAGTAATCACTATTGCAGCTCCTATCATCGCGTTTGTGGCTATTACAAAGTCTTTCCTTGGCCATTATATAGGAGCGTATGAGGTAATGCGTGACATGATTATCAAGTCCGGTAAAAAACGTGGGAAAGATATAGGAGAAAAAACAGTTAAGACAATAATTCTTACTTTTGTCGTATTAACATGCTGGTATGTTGCTTATACAAATCCAAGTATTCTTGGAATCATTGACGCCCTTAGCGGTCCGCTAGTTGCTGCTATCTTATGTATATTACCAATGTATGCGATCCATAAAGTACCAGTACTTGCTAAATACAAAGGGAAAGCGAGCAATGTATTTGTCATTATTATAGGTATCCTTACTGTCTTAGCAAGTATTCAGTCATTATTCTAATCCACTGTTGTTAGTACTGATGCAAAAAACATGGGATATGAAAAAAATAAAAATTCTTATCGGAACTGAACTCTATATTGTTGAACTAAAGAGATCATGGTTTTGGACAAACTCCTCATCTTGGAGAGTTTGTCTTTTTAATTATATGCATAACTTTTATACTAGCTTAAACAGACTAGATTAATAGTAAATGAAAACTTCATACAAACCACACATTAACTCCACTACTAGCACAAACTACAGTTGTATACTTTAAGTATCATTTTTCAACAATAAACATTCGAACATACTAATATTATGTAATATGGAAGTTACACTACATTAGAAGAAAACAAATAAGGGAGAGCGTATACTATGACAAGATTTGCGAATCAGCATGTAGAGAACACGATTTTAGAAGAGGATGTAGAGCTTTTAAAACTTATGGCACACCCAATGCGTTTAAAACTGATCAATGAGCTTTCTAAACATAAAACACTAAATGTAACCCAAATGACCGAAATTTTAAACATTCCACAATCAACAGTTTCCCAACACTTATCTAAAATGAGAGGGAAGGTTCTAAGAGGAAATCGTCAGGGGTTAGAAATTTACTATAGCATCGAAAACCAAAAAGCTGAAGAAATTATGGGATTATTAGGACCAATACAATAAAATATTAAGTTTACCATTTAAAGATTTATTTATATAGAATACTAAGCCCTCCTTGTTGTGGAGGGTTTTTATTTATTAATTTTTTAAGTAATTATTACTTTAATCCAATGACATCAATATCTTAAATATGTCACGATTTAAAAGAAGCGGGAATATCAGCTGTTTTTCATAGCTTATCAAATGGCGAAGTTCCTAAGGGTGGAGTAATCACGGAAGAAGGTATATTAGACAATACCATCTATACAAGCACTATGTGCATGGAGTCTGGCGCATATTATTATCATACCTACGATTGTAGACAAATTAAAACCATTGATTTATTTGATGCAAACTAAATAGAATAGGTAAACTGTATAAAATACAAATTCAGGGTTCTTATGTGGTTTTAATCTGTTTTTAAATGAAAAATCAATAACTCATAAATATTACAACCTTCCAAAAATCAAAAAGGAAGCGTGATTAGCTTGTAGATTAAGTCTGTTTTAAAACTGATGTATACGGGGGACAATCCCATAAACATCAGTTTTAAAACATTAGATACTTTATTTATCAAGTTAATGCGAGTTACATCAGTATAGGAAACGTTGGAAATCTAAATCTTTGTTTATATGTTAATTACTTCAAACGTATCCCTTCGAATGCGTTTATAACCAAGTCATGTACATAGGATTCATCCAACTTTTCACCGGTTACTAGCAAGCGATAAAAAATTGGTCCGTAAATGAGATCGATGCTTAATTCAACATCGAGGTTTTCTTTTAATTCTCCTCTGTTAATTCCCTTCTCCAGAAGTTGCTTTGCTTGCAGTCGACGTGGTTGGAAATATCGAGCACGATATTCCTCTGCTAGTTTCGAATCAAATTGCCCTTCACCAACTAACTCATTGATAATAGTTCCTTCTCGACTGATCAAAAAACTGGCTAAGCTTGTAGCGTGAGTTAAAATATCATTCAATGCTGAACCTGTGTCGGGTACAGGCAATCTGGCAGCAGCAGCAGAAAGAAAACCATCCATTACCACAGCAGCCTTATTTGGCCACCATTTATAAATCGTAGCTTTGCTGACTTTAGCACGGTCTGCAATTTTATCGACTGTGACTGCTTTAAAGCCACTTTCCAATAATAACTCATAGGACGCAGAAAGTATGGCCTTTTGGGTTTCAATATTACGTGGTCGACCTCGTTTACCTTGCACATTAATCATTCCTTTCAAAACATAAACTATACGTTTAGTATACTTAATATGGACAAAAAACAAAATAGCCTATTTACAAAACTGAACGTTTAGTATATATTTTAGTTAATTAATAAACTGAACGTTCAGTTTATTAATTAACTAACTAACTAACTAACTAACTAACTAACATCTTGTAATGGTATGGATATATTTAGATTCCAAAAATCACAAATTAAATTGCTAAAAAACATTTAGAAAAGGGGGATAAAAAAGAGATGAAATGGGATCTTTTAATAGCAGAATGGAAAGTAGTTTAGACTTAATTTATTACAATAAAAAATGGCATCGCAGTAGTAGTTACCAAGGCGATTTAGTAATTTTGAAATAAAAGTATGGGAGGAAATTGTTATGTCTAATTTTAAAAATAAAGCAATTGATAAGGATATTTCATCAGGTTTAATCATTCTTTTAGCAACTGCATGTGGTATTATTGTGGCTAATCTTTATTATGCACAGCCTTTAATTGGGGTAATTAGTAATGAAATTGGACTTTCTAATAGTAGCGCTGGATTAATTGTAACGCTAACTCAAATTGGATATGTTGTTGGCTTACTATTTCTTGTACCTTTGGGGGATATTGTTGAGAATAAAAAATTGATACTTATGTTGTTATTTTTAAGTGCATTTGCACTCATTGCCATGGTTTTTGTAAAAAGCGCAATCTTGTTGTTAATTACTTCATTCTTTATCGGACTGGGGTCAGTCGCAGCGCAAGTGCTCGTACCTCTTGTATCATATCTTTCATCGGAGAATGCACGTGGTCGCGTAGTTGGCAATGTCATGAGTGGTCTGTTATTAGGTATTATGCTTGCGCGACCGATATCTAGTCTAGTAGCCGATATGTGGGGATGGAATGCAATATTTGCTTTATCTGCTACTGTAATTATTGTTTTGGCATTTGTATTATCGAAAGTACTCCCTACCAGGAAACCAAAGGGAAAAACAAATTATATAGCCTTACTTAATTCAATGTGGCAACTGCTACGAACTACTCCAATTTTACGCCGTCGTGCCATTTATCATGCTTGTGTATTTGGGGCTTTCAGCTTATTCTGGACCACTGTTCCATTATTATTATCTAGTCCTGCTTTTCACTTTTCTCAGACTGCTATAGCATTATATGCACTTGTCGGAATTACAGGTGCAATAGCCGCTCCAATAGGTGGTCGTCTAGCTGATCTTGGCTGGACACGACCCGCCACTGGGATAGCTCTCACTGTTGTTATTATTTCTTTATTACTACCACTTTTTATTCAAAGTAGCTCGCCCTTTGGAATAGGTGTTTTAGTATTTGCTGCAATTCTGTTAGACATGGGAGTATCTGCAAACCTTGTGCTTAGCCAACGTTTAATTTTCTCGTTGAGTCCAGAAATTCGTAGTCGATTAAACGGGCTATTTATGGCTATGTTCTTTTTAGGAGGTGCTGTTGGATCCTTTATTGGAGGATGGGCATATGCCTTAGGGGGATGGAATCTAACATTATGGATAGGAATCGCTTTTCCGACCATAGCCTTGCTTTATTTTGCTAGTGAGAAATAGTTCTATAATCAAATTTAAACTGCCTGGAATCGTTTGAATGCTTGTTCATTGGTATGTCTGAGTTTTATAGAATAATTGTGGTTAATTTGAAGTTTTTACATCAGAACCAGATTTTTTGTCTCTATTGCTAAAAGAGCAAAATAGGATCACCTAGAGGTGCCGTAAAAATAGCTAGGAAGCCTTTCGTACGATTAGTAAAATAGTTGTTTTTAAAATTATGAAAGGTACTAAATATATATTTGATATGGCTATAGACTAGGGCTTCGGCTCTAGTTTGTTTTTTGTTTGAAACAAATTACTAATTAATATATATAATGTGCTTATAGGCTTGAAAGCGAGTGGATAGAATGGCATTCAGCAAGGCACAAAACGAAACCACAAAAACTATAAAAAACGCAATCCAGAACAAGCAAAATACCACAATTAAAAAACTATGGCTAGAAGCTTAATTAAGAATCTAGCTACAAAAGAAGAAAAAGAATTAATTGCAAAAAAAGAGGAGAATGGTTGTGTTAGAAAATAAATTAGATATCAAAAATCAGTTGGAATTGAATCGAGTGGAAGAACGACTATCAAAAATGAAAATCAAAAATTTATATGATTCAGGAGAGATAAACCACATAGAAGTTGGTACATTCAAGGGTCTTTCTGACATGCATAAATACCTATTGGAGGATATTTATTTCTTTGCTGGAAAGGTTCGAAAGGTCAACATAGCGAAGGGGAATTTTCGCTTTGCCCCTGTTATGTACTTAAACCATTCATTAGAGCATATTAGCACTATGCCACAAACAACCTTTGATGAAATTGTTGAAAAGTATGTTGAAATGAATATTGCCCACCCCTTTAGAGAAGGAAACGGTAGAGCGACTAGAATATGGCTAGATTTAATCTTTAAAAATGAACTTCATCAGGTGGCCGACTGGAATAAAATTGATAAAGAAGATTATTTATTGGCAATGGAACGCAGCCCAATTATAGATATTGAAATTAAGCATTTACTCCAAAATGCACTAGTAGATGAAATAAATAGTCGTGAAATATTCATGAAAGGAATTAATATTAGTTACTATTATGAGGGATATACCGAATATGATATAGAGAATTTATAAAACAAAAAGGGCTGAGATAGCCCTTTTTGTTTTACACTTTGACAAGTATTTTTTATAAAAAATACTTGTCAAAGTGTAAAATTATAAGAAAGGATGGCGGTTTTGTACGTCTATTTCTGTATCCAATGAATTACAACTATTTGCATAAGAAATACAAAGCTTTTTATCGTTAAATATCTGACGAAATCTTGCCAGAGAGTTTGATTTCTTACGACGAACCCGTAAATTTCAAACAAAAGATATACCCAGTTCATGGGTAAGGATGAAAAAAAGAAAGAAATTCAAGTGATAAAATATGAAATAATACATATTATAATTATTTATTAAGATAAAATGTTATATTTTTGGGTGGAATATATAAATGGAGGAAATGTAATGAACAAGAATTTAAAATTTACTCAAATGATGATCGGGATTAGCACGATGGCATTATCATTTGGAAGTATTCAAACACAGGTATCAGCAGAAGAAACAGCATCCTATAATATCTTACAGATGAAACCAATGGGGACAGAAACTTCAAAAGATGAAATTGTACATGCTACAACAGCGGACGAAACATTGACTTTTGAAGAGCGTTTAAAAGTAGGCGATTTTTCACAACGTCCTACTCTAGTTATGAAACGTGATGAAAGTCAATTAAAGCAAAGCTACACTCTGGCAGAACTGAATAAAATGCCTAATAGCGAACTCATTGATACATTATCAAAAATTTCTTGGAATCAAATTACGGATTTATTTCAATTCAATCAAGATACGAAAGCATTTTATCAGAATAAAGAACGCATGAACGTTATCATTAATGAATTAGGACAACGAGGAAAGACGTTTACGAAAGAAAACTCAAAGGGCATTGAAACATTTGTTGAAGTATTACGTTCTGCTTTTTATGTGGGATATTATAATAATGAATTAAGTTACTTAAAAGAGAGAAGCTTCCATGACAAATGTTTACCAGCATTGAAAGCGATTGCGAAAAATCCAAACTTTACATTAGGTACAGCTGAGCAAGATAGAGTAGTAGCTGCGTATGGAAAATTAATTGGTAATGCCTCTAGTGATACTGAAACAGTACAGTATGCGGTAAATGTTTTAAAACAATATAATGATAATCTTTCAACGTATGTAAGCAATTATGCGAAAGGACAAGCCGTATATGAAATTGTAAAAGGAATTGATTATGATATACAGTCTTATTTGCAGGATACGAATAAGCAACCTAATGAAACAATGTGGTATGGAAAGATTGATAACTTTATAAATGAGGTTAATAGAATTGCTCTCGTGGGGAATATAACAAATGAAAATAGTTGGCTAATTAATAATGGCATTTATTATGCAGGTCGTTTAGGGAAATTTCATAGTAATCCATACAAAGGATTGGAAGTTATTACACAAGCGATGAGCTTGTATCCTCGTCTAAGTGGACCTTATTTTGTAGCAGTAGAACAAATTAAAACAAACTATGGTGGAAAAGATTATAGTGGAAATGCAGTAGATCTACAGAAAGTACGTGAAGAAGGGAAACGACAATACTTACCTAAAACATATACATTTGATGACGGATCAATTGTCTTCAAAACAGGAGATAAAGTAACAGAAGAAAAAATTAAGAGATTATATTGGGCAGCCAAAGAAGTAAAAGCACAATATCACCGTGTAATTGGTAATGATAAAGCACTAGAACCGGGTAACGCTGATGATGTACTAACAATAGTAATTTATAATAATCCAGATGAATATCAATTAAATAGACAATTATATGGATATGAAACAAACAACGGTGGAATTTATATTGAAGAGAAGGGGACCTTCTTTACATATGAGCGTACGCCAAAGCAGAGTATTTATAGTTTAGAAGAGTTATTCCGTCATGAATTTACTCATTATTTACAAGGAAGATATGAGGTTCCTGGTTTATTTGGAAGCGGAGAAATGTATCAAAATGAACGATTAACTTGGTTCCAAGAAGGGAATGCAGAATTTTTTGCAGGATCTACACGTACAGATAATGTTGTTCCGCGTAAAAGTATGATAAGTGGCTTATCATCTGATCCAGCAAGCCGTTATACAGCAAAGCAAACTTTGTTCTCAAAATATGGATCATGGGACTTTTATAAGTATTCCTTTGCACTACAGTCATATTTGTATAATCATCAATTTGAAACATTTGAGAAGCTTCAAGATTTAATCCGTGCAAACGATGTGAAAAATTATGACTCATATCGTGAATCATTGAGCAACAATACACAATTGAATGCAGAATATCAAGCGTATATGCAGCAGTTGATTGATAATCAAGATAAATATAATGTACCGCAAGTAACAAATGATTATTTAATTCAACACGCACCAAAGCCGCTAGCTGAAGTGAAAAACGAAATTGTGGATGTAGCAAATATAAAAGATGCAAAAATTACAAAATATGAGTCGCAATTCTTTAATACATTTACTGTGGAAGGCAAGTACACAGGTGGTACATCAAAAGGTGAGTCTGAAGATTGGAAAACGATGAGTAAACAAGTAAATCGAACTTTGGAGCAGTTATCCCAAAAAGGTTGGAGTGGTTATAAAACAGTTACAGCCTATTTCGTAAACTATCGTGTGAATGCAGCTAACCAGTTTGAATATGATATTGTTTTTCATGGTGTTGCAACAGAGGAAAAGGAAAAAACAAATACTATAGTAAATATGAATGGACCATACAGCGGGATAGTAAATGAAGAAATTCAATTCCATAGCGATGGTACAGAAAGTGAAAACGGAAAAATTATTTCTTATCTATGGAACTTTGGAGATGGTACAACAAGTACAGAAGCCAATCCTACCCATGTATATGGAGAAAAAGGAACATATACTGTGGAACTAACAGTGAAAGATAGTAGAGGAAAAGAAAGTAAAGAAAAAACAAAAGTTACTGTAAAACAAGATCCGCAAACAGGTGGATCTCTTGAAGAGGAGAAGGTACTCCCATTTAATACGCTTGTAAAAGGAAATCTGGTTACTCCTGATCAAACAGATGTTTATACGTTTAATGTTACAGATCCAAAAGAAGTAGATATTTCTGTGGTAAATGAACAAAATATTGGGATGACATGGGTACTTTATCATGAATCAGACATACAAAATTATGTAGCTTGTGGTGAAGATGAAGGAAATACTATAAAGGGGAAATTCGTAGCGAAACCAGGCAAATATTATTTGAATGTTTATAAATTCGATGATAAAAATGGTGAATATTCATTATTTGTAAAATAAATTCATATCCGATATGTATAAATGCTTATCAAAAAACAGTTACTGTAATTCAAAAGGACAGTTAAATGAAATAAGACCGTTCCTAATTATAGGAACGGTTATAAACTTATCATGTGCTGGAGGTCAATCCGAATGGCATGGAATACCTTCTCTAAACAGTATAGACATGAAAATTAACGAGTATACGTAATGATGGCAAACAACAAAACGAAACGGTTACGCTATATAAAAGCGTAACCGTTTCGTTTTGTGACAGTGGCTCATTTATTACATGATATCCTATGGCATGTATTTTGTATTTCATTCTCCTACACACTACTAATTTGTGAAGTATAAGTAAAATTTATGTAAAAAAATAAAATGAAAAATTCTAAAAAAAAGATAAATATTTTCAGATGTTTTTATGCATATTAAAAACTAGGAGGTGAGACACAATGGCAAACAATAATAGTGGAAGCCGTAACGAATTATTAGTTCGTGGTGCTGAAAGTGCAATCGATCAAATGAAATATGAAATCGCACAAGAGTTTGGTGTGCAACTTGGTGCAGACGCAACAGCTCGTTCAAATGGATCTGTTGGTGGTGAAATCACAAAACGTCTAGTAGCAATGGCTGAACAACAACTTGGCGGTGGATTCACTCGCTAATTTTATAGTAAATGGATGAAAAGGAGAGATTATATATCTCTCCTTTTTTATTGGAAAATATCTGGGCAGAGTCTCTTCAGGAGATTTAAGTAAAAGGTCAAACTCCTTTTCTAGATAGCATGAGCTAACCTAATAGTTAGAAATTCATCATTTTGGAACATACTTAATGATAAAAAGCAGTTAGCAAAAGCTAACTGCCATAAGAACATTACATCTATGAATTTAAGGAGTACACATGGTATGCACAAAAGTTTCAAATTTATGTAACTAAAATTAAAATAGAGCAGTTAGTTGTAGCAACTGCTCTATTTAATACAACCTGGGTAAGAAGCAGGTTGTAATGTTTATTATAGATGAAATATTAGTTTTTATTCAGACGTTGAATTATCTTAATTTATTACGACTGTGTCTTGGTCTATAACATCACTATCAAACATGTTTGTTGCACAAACTCCATTAAAAGCATTCACAATGAACCAACATTGGAGGCACTCGGACCATAATACCCTTTCGTATTTTCTTTTGGAGAAACATTATAAAAATCCCCTATATTTATTAAATTATGTATTTTGAACAAGAATTTTAGGTATAACAGATGGCATAGTATTCACCTGCTTCGTAAGTGAGTATTAAAAGTAATATTTTTGAAAAAGATGATTAGGTGTATTTTTAGTAATTACAGTAAAAAGAGCAGCTAGCAAAAGCTAACTACTCGGTAACCAATTTGTTCTAAAACAGGTTAGTTATATTTTGGACAAATTATTAAAAAGTATACAACATAGAAGAAAACATAAAAGAGCAGTAATCTATGTTAACCGCTATAATGAACACCAAAACAAGGGAAGAATATTTATTTTTTAACTCTTAAATAAACTACTATTAAGTAATTACAATATTTAAAAGTAAAAAATGACTTTTGTTAATTACAAAAATCATTTTTTATACCAATTATATTTATTAATTGTTTATTACATTTAATAATATAAATAATTTTATTAAAATAAACGGGGCAAGGAAAATTAACCCAACTGTTGCACATGTTGAAGAGTAAATCCAAAGGGAGAAGTGTAGAAAAAAGAATGACAACAAATTCTCAAAAATCATTATTACGTAGGGGGGAATCTGTAGATAAGATTATAATGTTAACTTGAAATTTTTTTCATCATTAACGTATTATTCTCAAAATGATATAAATCCTCCAAATTAAAGGAGAAATCAAATATGAAATCATCGATAGATAGTATTCAAGAAAGTAAAAGATTAAAAAATCAACAAAAGGATGAGAAAGCAACATGGAAATCAATGTCTATGTTTCTAGTTCCCTTGCTTTTAAGTAACATATTACAATCAGTTGGACAATTATTTGGTATGGTGGTAGTAGGGCGATGGCTTGGTGTGAAGGAATTAGCTGCCATTTCAGCATTTTTCCCATTATTCTTTTTACTTGTTTCGTTTGTAATTGGGATTGGATCAGGTAGTTCGATTTTAATTGGTCAGGCATTTGGTGCCCGTAATGAAGAGCGTTTAAAAGCCATTGTTGGTACGACGTTAACATTTACCTTTATAATAGGAATTATTTTGGCAATAGTGGGAAATGTATTTGCTCTGAACATTATGCGTCTTATGGGTACGCCAGAAAATATAATTGATATGAGTGTGCATTATGCACGTATTTTATTTATTTCTATGCCAGTTTTATTTCTATATTTCTCTTATACAACGTTTATTAGGGGTACAGGAGATTCTAAGACACCGTTTTATTTCTTAATTGTTAGTACATTCTTAAATATAATTCTATTACCTATTCTAATTTTTGGTTGGCTAGGAGCACCCAAACTTGGTGTATATGGAGCTGCTTCTGCTTCTGTTATCTCAACCATTGTAACATTTATTGTTATGCTTATTTACTTAAAGAAGAAGAATCATCCACTGCAATTAGATGAGACCGTACGGAAATATCTTCGTATGGATTGGGAATTGTTAAAACTATTATTACGCCTTGGAATTCCAGCGAGTATTAATATGATTCTTGTTTCATTATCTGAGATTGCGGTAATCGCATTTGTGAATCGTTTCGGTTCTGATGCGACTGCTGCATATGGGGTTGTAAACCAGGTTGCAAGTTATGTTCAGATGCCTGCAGTCAGTCTCGGAATAACAGTATCCATTTTCGCTGCGCAATCCATTGGTGCAAAGCAATTTAATCGATTACAGGAAGTTATTCGTGCTGGAATCGTTATGAACTATATAATTGGTGGTATATTAATTGCTTTTATTTACTTGTTTTCAAGAGAAATCTTATCGTTATTCTTAACGAGCTCGAATACAATCGAAATTGCACATAGTTTGGTGATGATTACACTTTGGAGTTATTTAATTTTCGGCCATGCTCAAATTATTGGTGCGACAATGCGAGCAAGTGGAACTGTATTATGGCCCACTATTATCGGTGTTGTATCGATATGGCTTGTAGAAGTCCCAGTTGCTTATTACCTTTCTTATCATACAAATCTTGGTATAAAAGGAATATGGATTGGATATCCAGCTGCATTTATTGTAAGTTTACTTTTGCAATATGGATATTATAAATTTTCATGGAAAAAGAAACGAATTTCACGACTTGTTAGTTAGGATAGAAGGTGAAAAGATATTCCCTTATAAGTTGTCAATTTTAGGGGGATGGTTACGACATCATCAAGCTAATAAAACCAAGTTACCCTCAAACGGGGTATCTTGGTTTTATATTGTAAATTCAATATCACTCATTTATAAATTTAGTTAGTAACCAGAGTCTTCAGAAGTAAGATTATCTATCATTTTATAATCGTATTTTTGCAATGGTTTTTCAGCAGGCCCTTCAAGTACTTCTCCTGTATACGAGAATCGTGAACCATGGCATGGACAATCCCAAGAACGTTCACCATTGTTCCATTCAACTTCGCATCCGATATGAGTACAAGTTGTATCTACAATATGAAGTTTACCTTCTGCATCTTTGTAAGCTCCTTTTCTATGGCCATCAATATCAATGACGGCTCCTTCATCGTTAGATAAATCATGAATACATTTTTGAGGAATCTCTAACTTTCCTTTAATTAAGTGACCAACAACATTGGCATTTTCGACTAAGAAATTCTTTAAACTAGGATTCATGTGGAAACGAGAGGGAGTATATAATTCCCGATATTTGCTTTTTTCCTTTAATATGATGTCTCGGAATAAAAGAGCAGCTGCAGTCCCATTAGTCATACCCCATTTTCTGTATCCAGTAGCAATTAATATATTTCTCTGATCGGAGGTGATTTCTCCGATATAAGGAATTTTGTCTAGTGTAATTAAATCTTGAGCTGACCAACGGTATGTAATATTTTCAAGCCCAAAAACTTGTTGCCCGAATATTTCCAAGGCTTCATAATGTTTTAGTGTTTCTCCGCCTTGTCCCGTTTTATGACTTTCTCCAGAGATAAGAATAAATTTTTCTCCATTGATTGTTGTAGAACGGAGAGAGCGTGTCGGTTCATCTACACTAATATACATACCTCCTGGATAATCTGTTTTTGTTCTAGCAGCAATTATATAGGAGCGATCTGCATGCATTCTTGTAGAGTAAAGTCCTGCGCCTTCATAAAAAGGGAAATGGGAACAAGAGAGAATATACTTTCCTGTAATTTGAGCTCCTCCACGGGTAAGAACCACAGGTTGCTCGCCAGTTTTTATATTTACTGCTGTGGTATTTTCAAAGATGTATCCACCTTTTTCTGTAATTATATTTGAAAGATGGGCTAAATATTTAAGGGGATGGAATTGTGCTTGATTTCTCATAACAAGTGCATTGTGTATTTTTAAGTTAATAGGAAGTTTGTTTACAAGTTCGCCTTCAATACGAAGATCTTTATAAGCTTCTGCTTCTTTTTCTAACTTAAATGCGTATTCTTCTGTTGTGGAATACAGATAAGCATCTTGTTGAGTGAAATCGCAATCAATGTGATGTTTATTAATTGTGGCTTGAATGAAATTTAAAGCATCTATGTTTGCTTCGTAATACAATCTTGCGGTAGTTTTTCCGGCATATCTTATAAGCTCGTCATAAATCATATCATGTTGAGCAGTAATTTTAGCTGTCGTATGTCCAGTCGTTCCATTTAATAATTTGTCTGCCTCTATAACAGCAACTTTTAGGCCTTCATTTACTAAAAGATAGGCAGAAGTAATGCCAGTAATTCCTCCTCCTACAATAATAACATCGACCTGCATGTCATTTTCTAAGGAAGGGTATTCTGGTAAATGAATACTGCTCGTCCAATAAGATTCGGCGTTATGGGTTAATATTCCACTGTAATTCTCATTATTCGTCACTATAAATCCTCCATCCAATGTTTTATAGTTTTATTATTTCCACTTATTGGAGAGGTAAACTTTGAGCTTAGAAAATAGCAAATTGTGGCTGTGTAGTATATTCAATTAAGACATAATTTTATTTGAACATTGTTTTTACTTTTAAATAAAGTTTATTCAAATGATACTAATAACTTTGATAAATAATCATAGAAAAGAGCGTGTTTTGAAAAAGGTAAATCAAAACACGCTCTTAATATTTTCAGTTGGTTTATTCTTTTATAAAAAGTTTAATCATTTCCTATCTGCATTACTATACTACTAGACTCTTTTCTTGAATATGTCTAATAGTCAATGTGCAGAATTCAAGTGCTTATAAGGAATACTTAGCTAACTGTTCACCCCAAGATGATAATTCAGTTTCAATAAATCCTGCTTTTTTATATACAAATTTAGCTGTAAGGTTTTCAGGATCATATCCAATCATTATTATAGAAATGTTTGCGTTATTATTTCTTCTTATCTCATCAATTACTAGATGTATAGCTTGTTTACCTATACCTTGCCCTTGAAACTTTTCATCAATCATAAGTCTATAAATCCAATAATTATTATCATCAGGATCTATCCCAAACATAGTAAATCCTATCATTTTTTCATCAAAATAAATACCGTTTGCATAGAAATTATCTAGAAATTGAACTTCTGCGATAGAATAAAGGTTGGATGCAATAAATGTTTGTTGTTCTTCTGTAACAGAAAGTGTAATTGCTTCTTCCCAATTACTTTTGTCAATAGCCTTTAAATAAATTTTCTTCAATCTGATACTCTCCTTCCAATATTGAGGAGGAACCACGTAGTTTATGGGCTAGTGATACGTTATCCTCTTATTTTTTTGCTCAATGAAATAGAAATATTTTCTCATTGACAACGCCTCCTTAAAGGTACAAATTAAAACACATTATTATAATCAATATAATTATATTCTTTCCGCTATAAATTATTTTCCTGTTGAAAAAATCCTATTTTTCTATCTAATTTATCCAAGGTATATGATACCAAATATCGGGAGAATCTCTTTGCAAACAATAATATTTCACCTTGAATAAAGAATGACGTTTTTTGTTTTGGAGAAGAATATGATTTTTAACTTGATAGCAGTGTGTCTGTACACTATTGTCATCAACCTATTATTCTATGATTTTTGTTTTTATTTACTTATATTTTCATTGTTACTGAACTCTACTTCAGTAAAAGTTTGTTTATACCCTAGATTGCCTCGTGTGAAAATAAGAATAAGTAAAGCGACAAATCCCAATCCTATCACTACAAACATATCCGTATTCTTTAAAACAGGGTTGGTGGAATGAGTTTGTGCTAAACTAAACGTATTTACACTCGCATGAATTAGCATGACAATAAATAAGTTACCGTGATTGCAGTTATAGACCCAAGTAAGAATAATTGAGATCGGCAAACATAGTAAAATAAAAATTGGTAAATGAATATATAGAAGAGAAAGGTCAGAACCCGGGCCACCCCTTTGTGCAGCCGTTAAGAAATGTGGAAGATGCCAAAAAGTCCACAAAACACTAAGTAGTAATGTAGCTTTTAACGGTCCAAATTTCGATTGTAATCGAGGCAGAGCGAAACCACGCCATCCGATTTCTTCGGGTAGAGGCCCACCGAGAAAGAAAATTGCTACAAAAGAGAAGAGATAGGTTATAAAAAATTCAAAATTAAGGTCACGGAAAGTAGGTATCTCTCCATTTACTATAACCATCCCCAGAAACATTGCAGCTGGGATAACGATGAGAGTAAACAAGTACCAATTCAAACCGACCTTAGTAGTTAGAATACTTTTTCTAACTTTTTTCCATGACTCTTTGCCTTCAAGAGTTCGCAACATGATACACGCTGCTAACATAGGGCCTGCAAATGCATTGGCAAAAAAGAAAATATCAAATGCCTTTGTTTTAGGGAAAATACCCCATTGAGATAAGATAAATGGAATTAATACAATCCATGAGAATAAATATGCCATTACAAAAAATGAAGTTAACGGATAGGATTCCAAATATCCCCTCAGACCTGTTGATGAGTTTTTTGATTTTGTTAAATACTTCAACACAATCACCTCTTTATTTATAAAATACCTTATATGTGCTAATTCTACATATTTTCATACAGAACCTTTTTGACGTAATAGAGTTGAGTTTTTTGTAAGAAAGGAGCGATAAATTACCAAAGAAATATAGAAATTTCTATAACAGTTTCCTTCATTTCCTTGTCTATCTTGAATGCATCTGGGGGAACATCCCATGCCTATCAAATTAAGAACATTGACAAGATGAAATTTGTCTATTAGAACTAAAATATTCTTAATGCAGAGGTAGACTCTTACAAATGTGGTTATTAGTGCTTCACCAACACGATTCGTTGAAGCCTCAATATAGAGGCATACTAGATTACGATGTTTTTCCGTAACAAATGTAGTTAAAAGTTTTTAGGTTTAGAGAGAGTTATAGAGGGTATACATACATTATAAAGAGTTGATTGGAGATAAACTTTATAGTGAATTAGTCTATAAAACTTACATTCTTACTTTAAATAAAAGGGGGGAGTATATATGAGTAAAAGGTTAATGAATAAGAGGATTCTATTTATTTTGTAAACGAGGGGCGTGTGAAAAATGAAAAATATGAAACGTAAGCTAGGAACCTTTGCGCTTACAATGACTGGGATTGGTTCGATTTTAGGATCTGGCTGGTTATTTGGTGCATGGAAGGCCGCCAAAATATCCGGGGGGGCCGCTATCTTTTCTTGGGTCTTAGGAATGATTGTAATATTATTTATTGCCTTACCATATAGCGAGTTAGGAGCCATGATTCCAGAGGCTGGCGGAATGGTAAAATATACCCAATATTCACATGGAGATTTCGTAGGATTTATTGCTGCATGGGCTAATTGGATAGCCATCGTCTCAGTTATTCCGGTTGAAGCTATAGCCTCAATACAATATATGAGCTCGTGGCCTTGGGAGTGGGCAAGTTGGGCCAAAGATTTAGTGGATAATGGAATGCTGACTTCAAAAGGTCTTGCAGCTGCTTCTTTACTTATAATCATATATTTCTTTTTAAATTATTGGACAGTTAGTCTATTTGCAAAAGTGAATTCATTAATTACTATATTTAAAATTATAATTCCTGGTCTTACAATTGGTGCATTGCTATTTGTTGGATTTCATGGAGAGAACTTTACTAGTCATCAGGACTTTCATGTATCTAATTGGTCAAATGTATTAACTGCTATGGCAACATCTGGTGTTATTTTTGCATTCAATGGTTTTCAAAGCCCAATTAATATGGCTGGTGAAGCAAAGAACCCAGGGAAATCTATTCCTCGGGCAGTTGTAGGATCCATTTTAATTGCAACTGTAATATATGTATTATTACAAATTGCTTTTATCGGTGCTGTAAATCCCGATATGATAATTAATGGATGGTCGAATTTAAATTTCAATTCACCATTTGCTGATTTAGCGATAGCACTAAATATTAATTGGTTAGTTATTGTATTATATTTAGATGCTTTTGTATCTCCTTCTGGTACAGGTACTACTTATATGGCAACCACATCACGCATGCTATACGGAATGGAGAAGAATGGATATTTTCCTAAAGTTTTTGGGAAATTACATCCTATATATGGTGTGCCTAGATTTGCCATGATGTTTAATTTAATGATTTGTTTTGTTTTTTTATTTTTATTTAAAGGATGGGGTGTTTTAGCTGAAGTTATTTCAGTAGCTACATTAATTTCATATGTTACTGGACCTATAACAGTAATGACTCTGAGAAAAACAGCGCCTAATTTTCATCGTCCTTTCTATATAAAAGGATTAAATATTATTGCACCTTTAGGGTTCATTTTTGCATCATTAACATTATATTGGGCAAGATGGCCATTAACAGGAGAAGTAATGTTTATTATACTTATGGGCTTACCTATATATTTTTATTATCAATTAAAAACAAAATGGGTTGGATTTAAAAAGAATTTTTTAGCTGGATTATGGATTGTCGGGTATTTATTATTTATGATTTGTATATCGTACACTGGAAGTGAAAGATTTGGTGGGTTAAATATTATAACTTATGGATGGGATATGGTACTTATTTCAATTGTTTCATTTCTATTTTATAGATGGGCTATAAATAGCGGATTTAAAACAAAAGATTTAAAAGTAGCTCAGAAAATTAATGGGGGAATTAGTTAAATAATATACATAAATTAGAAAAATGGATTTATAAGGGTTACCGTATAATATTTTTGAATATCCCCAAAACGGGGTCCCGTCAGGAAAATGCAGATTTACAACGTTAAGCTTATTTTCCTGACGATTCCTCTGTTTTTAACAACGTTAAGAAAGTTTTAGTGGTCTTAAAGCATCTAATGAGATCGCTTTCTCCGAATTAAAATGATATTCTCCTAGTAAATTAATATGTTCCCAACCTAGAGGCGACATATGGCGCAATAATTCTTCATTAAAACTACCAGCCTGTTTTTGATATTCAACTACTTTTGTTAGATGTAAGGTATTCCAGATACTGATGACATTAATGATTATATTTAAGGCACTAGCCCTTTGCAGTTGATGCTTCCCTAAGCTTACCCTGCTTTCAGAAGAAAATAGCTCTTGCCAATCCATTCATGGCTAGATTTAGCTGAAGATAATCCATACAGCCAATTCTTAATTACGGTTATGGGTGGTATTAACCAATTAGAGCGAGATTTTATCCGTATGAGTCAACGTGAAGGGATTGAACTGGCTAAGAAAGAAGGGAAGTTTAAAGGTCGGTTAAAGAAATATCATAAAAATCACGCGGGAATAAATTATGCAGTAAAGCTATATAAAAAAGGAGGAATGACCGTAAATTACATTTGTAAAATTACAAATGTGTCCAGAGCTTCGTTATACAGAAAGTTAACAGAAATGAACAATTAACTAATCTTTATTCTGCTAAAGGGGATTTTTCGAATGGTTAACGAAATCATTATTATATGGAAGTTTATTTAAAGATAAAGAGGACTTGAGGAGCTTCATATGACTGCAGAAATATAATTGTCACCACTTCCATATCTGGAGGCAATGGATAGGCGGGTACTTGCCAACCGAACACACGCAATTGTCGAGATAAATCATAAAGATTCCAGTTTGATGTGTAGCCATCTTTCAGTCGCCAAGCGAAAACAGGAATATCCGACCCATCGGACAAAAGTTCAAACGATTCGATCTTCTGAATGGCCTTGCTTAGAAAAAGAGCGACTTTCTGAGAAGTCTTTTGGACATCATAGTACCCACTTTTCCCTAAACGTAAGTAATTGTAATATTGCAGGAGAACTTGTGCACCGGGACGAGAGAAATTCAGGGCAAAAGTCGGCATATTTCCGCCCAAATAGGAAACGCGAAAGATTAGATCCTCAGGGAGATCTTCAGCTTCCCGCCAAATTATCCAATCTAATCCAGGATAGACTAATCCATATTTATGTCCGGATACATTGATGGACTTCACCCTTGGTAATTGAAAATCCCAGACTAAATCTGGTTGAAGAAACGGTGCTATAAATCCTCCCGAAGCTGCATCCACATGCATGGGAATGTCAAGATCAGTCTTCGCCTGTAAATCATCCAACGCTTTCGAAATTGCGGCAACCGGTTCGTAAAGACCGGTATAAGTTTCACCAAGAATCGGTACTACACCAATCATATTTTCATCCACGGCTGCGAGGATCCCCTGAGGATCCAATTGAGGATGTTCAGGGCTAACCTTCACATAGCGTGGTTCAACCTCCCAATAATTCGCGAATTTTTCCCAAACGACCTGAACAGCAGAACTAAACACAATATTGGGACGATCTACCGGCTTCCCTTCGCTTTTACGTGCATTTTGCCAGCGTCGCTTTAAGGCAAGCCCACCGAGCATACATGCTTCTGACGATCCAGTTGAAACGCCCATAGTCGTAAGGGGGCTGGGCGAATGCCAGAGGTTGGCTAAGATACGGACACACCGCTCCTCAATTTCAGCTGTCTGTGGGTATTCGTCCTTGTCAATCATGTTCTTGTCGAATGATTTTGCATATGATTGCTCTGCGGCAGGCTCCATCCATGTGCTAACGAATGTTGCAAGATTCAGGCGGGTGTTGCCATCAAGAGCAATTTCATCATGGACGATTTGATACGATGTTTCGGGTAACATGTCTTCATCAGACATATGAAAGCGTGGAACGACGGATTCTCCTTCATGGGCAAACAGAGGATTTACAGAAAATTCGTGAGGCAGCTCTTTTTGCATGTGAAGTGGTAGAGATTGTGAATTATCTGGCATAATCTCTTTTTTTGTATGTATCGTTTTGAACTTCTGCTTTTCGATCCTGTGGCATACAAGTCCCCCTTAATTAAATTTTTAACAAACATATTATTTACAAAAAATCATTTGTTAAACCAAGGGGACATAAAGCTTCAAGCACTTTTCTATCAATCTTTATTTCAAAGCTACACGGAACCCTATGGTTATAATTCAAAGGAGTGGACAGTCGATTCATTCCTTACTGAAACTTTTCAAGCACTTTCTGGTCAATGAGGACATGTAACGTTCCTTGATTCAGATTGCCGCGATCCTGGTCTGGAGGGAAGGACTGTCCATTTCCAGACTACTGTGGTTCGCCAGCTCAAACGCAGATTTCGGGATGATTCCGATGCCGAGGTTGGCTTTCTGACAAGTCTCGTGGATCAGCTTGGTAGAATCAGCGGTAAATGACCAGAGGTTGCTCGTGCAGCTCTTCGAATTATTGTTTTATGCTTTATTCAAGTTGTTGAAAGTAAATTTTCACTGTTTATAAATCGGAATGTTCTTTCTATTATTTCTACAATTGTTATCTATTTATATATAAGGTTATAAGGAATATATTGGCAATGTAAGTGAAAACAATAGATGGAAGGGGATGTTTTTTATGTTTAAAAAAGCAGCACTAGGGATTTCAACGTTAGCAATCACAGCGTTCGTCGGATTAGGAATGGCAACAGAGGCTTCTGCTGGACCAGCAGCACCTCTTACTTCACTAAACGTCGTACAAGTAGAGTCTGAACTGGGCAGGGTAGAAACAATTGACCAGAACAGCTTTAGCACATTACGTAATCACGGAGGAAAATACTTATATATTACCACGAAAGAAATGGGATATGGCCAAAATCCATTTGCTAAAATGAATGGCTCTAATGTAAAAAGTATTGGATCCACTATAATTGGCGGAAGACCGATCGTTGGCTGGTATTATAAATGGGATGCTTCTGGGCATCAACAGGGAACGTTTGAGTACCAAAAGACATCTATAAATGCACCATTTAATACAATGCGTACATCAATTTATATCTAATAGTTTTGAAAGCGTTCGTACATTTAAATAGTCAAAGAAAAGGCACTCCTAGGAGTGCCTTTTCTTTGACTTGAACCATGTTCCTATATATATTCCCCATCCCATAAAAACCCTTCCTATAAAACAGGATCCTAGACACCAATAGACTTCATTTGAAAAATAGTTTACATATGTATGGGTGGTAACAGTAACGCTACATCATGAATATAAGATGCGTTACGCCTTCTGTTCTAACAACCTACTTTATAGAAAGTGCCTTTCTCATATATTTTACCACATGTAACATTGAGTTTATTAAGTATTTAGTTAATATGTACAATTACATAGTAAATACCGTTTAAATAGGAGACTAAGAAAAATGCAAAATAAGTGATTCTAAACATATTCCAGATAATCTCTAATTTTTTATTAATTATTTGTTTGGCGCTCGATAATAGAAGGAAGTACTGCTTGTATTCTATTTAACAAATCTAAGACATTCACATCACACATTTATTTCTATTCACTAGGAGGTTGAATTAATTAGAAAGAAGCATATGCAATAAATAATTCTGTTTTATATAACATCCAACCACTTAAAAATCCAGTAATAAAAAAGGAGGGAGAAGGTATCTTTTATTGAAGTTTGTTTATAATAGCTCTTTAACTTGTTAGGGGGAATCATAAAGGAGATTAGTAATCTCTTTGATCATTTTTATTTTCCTTATAGTAATAGACTTATTGTATTAGAAAATTCAAATTTTGAAAGGAGTATCAATAAATATGAGTAAGAAAAAAGATTCGTGCTTATCAACTTAAGGATAGAAATTAAATGGGTTTTTGTTTAAATAAACTAAACAAAGGGGTGTTCTTTATGTGTACTAGTTTGACATTACAGACAAAAAACGGTCAACATCTTTTTGCAAGAACGATGGATTTTACATTAGATTTCAATCAAGAAGTAATAATAGTTCCTCGAAGTTATCGATGGAACAATATAACTGGTGAAACCATCGAAACGAAACAAGCAGTTATCGGGATGGGGATTAACTATCAAGGAAGGGTCATTCTGGCAGATGGAGTAAATGAAGCAGGTATGACTTGTGCAACGCTCTATTTCCCAGGCTTCGCAGCTTATAATGAAAGTATAGATGACAATAAAACGAATCTGGCTCCATTTGATTTTGTGGCTTGGAGTCTCACGCAGTTCAATTCTATTAAAGAGTTAAGAAAGTCTGTTGATAGTATTTCTTTTTTGGATGTACCATTACCTATTTTAGGACTTACTCCGCCGCTACATTGGATTATAGCGGATAAATGGGGAGAATGTATTGTACTAGAGCCGACAACTGAGGGGCTAAAAGTGTATGACAATCCGTTAGGGGTAATGACCAATAGTCCAGAGTTTAACTGGCATCTACAAAATTTAAGACAATATATTGGTCTTAGATCACAGCCCTATGAGCCTACACAATGGGGGGATTTATCATTGAGTGCTTTTGGACAAGGTTCAGGTTCGATGGGAATCCCTGGGGATTTCACTCCACCATCAAGGTTTGTTCGGGCGGCGTATAGCAAACAAAATATTCATGGGATAGATAATGAAGAGGAAGGGGTATCGGCCATTTTTCATATCTTATCAAATTGTGAGCTTCCAAAAGGTGGAGTGATAACGGAAGAAGGTACATTAGATAATACCATTTATACAAGCGCAATGTGTATGGAGTCTGGTATATATTATTATCATACCTATGATTGTAGACAAATTATAGCCATACATCTATTTCATGAAAATTTAGATACAGATGAAATTAAAACTTATCCATTCCAGCGTAAACAAAAGATATATTATCAAAACTAATGAGATTTGGAATAACATTAAAGAGGCAAACTTAATTAAGTTTGCTTTTTATAATAGGCCATACGACTCATGCTATAACTTTTAATCACTTTAAGCGAAGGGTACGTGATTGAGATGAATAATACATATAATGAAAAGACACATACTTCCATTAAACAATTATTGAACAAATTTTCACCCAACGCCCCTGGCTTTGCATATATTGCTAGTTTTGATAGTGGAGTAACGTATAAAGGTGCAGTTGGCTTAGCTTCTATAGAGGAAAATCTACCGATAACCACAAAGAGCGTTTTTAATATCGCCTCAGTTTCTAAACAATTTACAGCGTTTTCTATATTACTCTTAGAACAAGAGGGAAGATTGAGTTTAGATGATTCGATTGTAAAGTATGTCCCTTCTATTGGAACATATGCTGAACCAGTAACATTGAGACACCTAATTCATCACACTGGTGGACTAGTTGATTATATGGAATTGGCTGTATTAGCAAATATTAAATTTACAGATACATTAACTGTGGAAGAATCGTTAGAGCACCTTAAAAATCATCAAATTGCAAGGTTCCCAGTTGGCACAAAATTTGAGTATAGCAATACAGGATATTTTTTATTATCAAAAGTGGTAGAGAAGGTAAGTGGCAAGTCTCTACGTCAATTTACAAAGGAGCGTATTTTTGATCCTTTACATATGAGAGACACAACAATTGTAGATTGCTACCCAACAACTATACCAATTATTAGTGGGTATTCGAAGAATGAGCAAGGAAAATATAAAATCTATGAAAGCCCTTGGGAACATACAGGTGATGGGGCAGTTCATACAAATGTTGAAGATCTTGTAAGATGGGGAGAAAATTTAACTACAGGCACCGTTGGTGGAAAAGAACTTGTTAAAAGAATGAGCGAAATAGGTCCGAAAATTTCTCCAACTGGGGAGACGATTATTGACAATGAAGATTATGCTTTTGGGCTAAGGCTTGCAGAAGGTTTTAACCGTCGATACTTGGAACATTCAGGTAGCTGGGCAGGTTATCGTTCACACTTCATGCGGTTTCCAAAAGAATATTTGACTGTTGTAGTACTAAGTAACTATGATGGATTTGACTCTAAAAAATATGCTAATGAAATAGCAGAAATTGTTTTAGAAAAGTAAAAAATAGGGCGTAGAAGACAGTATCTAGATTTGGTTAACCTCACGTTGTTTTAGGTGTAATTGATTTTGAGAACGGAAGGCAAGCATATATTTATGCCTGCCTTTTTTCGTATTAAAACGAACATAAATATTAATATTTATACAGTTAAAAAAATAATTAGAAATTCTTTAAATATAGATTAATTAATGAGGTCGAATTTTAAAATTTTTTAAATTAATATATAAAAATTATATATTATGATTATCAAACTCAATTTTATTAAAAATTGAAATGTTAATTAATATTCCTATTGCTATTAAATTGACCATTAAAGAACTTCCACCAAAACTTACAAATGGAAATGGGGTACCTGTAAGAGGAAATAGTCCTGTAATACCACCTAAATTTACAACAGATTGCATACCGATCATACATCCTATACCAATTGCTATAAAACTGCCAAATGGATCTACACATAATTGTGCAATTTTTAAGGAGCGAAGTACTATAGTCAAAACTCCAGCCAATATAATAAATACACCAATAAATCCTAGTTCTTCAGAAACTATTGCCATTATAAAATCTGTATGTGGTTCCGGAAGATAACCTGTTTTTTGTATGCTATTTCCAAATCCACGACCAGTGATTCCTCCGGAGCCAATGGCAATAAAAGAATTTACAAGCTGGTATCCATTTCCTTGCGCATCAAGAAATGGATTGAAAATCGTAGTAATACGTGTCTTTTGAACTTCTGACAAACTATATTGAATCAAGAAATATAAAATAGGTAACCACAAAATAGAACTGATGATAGTTCTTTTGATTAGTAGATTAATATTTATTCCTGAGCATAGAAATATGCTAAAACCTATACCTAATATTAAAAGTGCAGATCCTAAATTTGGTTGTTTAAAGATAAGAAAAAAAATTGTAGCTAAAAAAAATAAAAGTTTTCCGATACCACTCCAGTTATTTTTAGCTTGTTCTTGTCGTAATGCAAAAAAGCGGGCTGTTACAAGTATTGTTCCTAATTTAAGAAATTCAGCTGGCTGTATTCCAAAGATCCATGATTGAGCGTTATTTACCACTTTTCCTTTCCATAAAACCATAATTAATAAAAAAATCCCCCCAACCATAATACAGATTGAGACTATTCGTTTTTTCCATATTTCATATGGGAGTAAAGCACAAACTATTAATCCTATTGTACCTAAAAGTAGCTTTGTTAATTGAGAATCAACAAAATGTCTACTGTTATAACCGTAATGTTGGACAGCAACAATGGAGCTTGCACTATACATCATGATAATACCTAAAGTACATGTTATGAATAGAGAAAGGAGCAATAGATAATCGAGTTTTAATATTTTTTTCATTTTAATATCCTCCTGATTTAAAACAAAACATAATATTACATTTGCTAATGAATAGAATCTTGTTCTCGTCAATTACTAAATATGACTTGTGTTTAGGAAGATTCTATCGCTTACTCCCTGTTTTTTTACGCAAAAATCCCCCTAGTATGTAACTAGAGGGATTTAAAATGGCATGACTAAATAAGGCTTTTCTCCCCCTAGTAGAGCTTTGGCACTATACAACGTAAAGTAATGAAAATTCATTACTTAGCTATCTTAAGAAGAGCCTTAATCCGACAATTCCTGTTCTACCCATTGGCGTCTTTCGACATTTTTGGGCAATAGCCTGTGTTTGCATAGGAGCCTCACCTAACAGGTTAAGCAACATAAATTTTATGTATTTGTTTCGTGTAGCAAGCATAAATATATTTTTTTTGCTTGTCAAGCAACCGTATTGCTAATTTTATATGATTTATAGCTTTATAGCCCTTTGAGAAATAATATGAGAAAATGTATGTAATCATTTCGTATAAATACATATTTTCGACTTGTAGTGTAAAGTATGATTAAGTAGTTTAATCATATAAATTTGATAAACAGTAAAGAAGATTTTAATCATAAAAGAAGATTTTTTAAAAAATGTTTTTTTGAAGTAAAGAATAACCAATCATTCATCCTCTGTTATAAAGTTGGAATTTGATTGAAAACAATAAGTTTCATATGTTTTATAACGTTTCTTCGAATTAAATCTATTTAAATTCTATGTTTTTTAAGGAGAATTTTAAATTTATAATAAAATATAATTTCATTTTCTATAAAAGATTTTTTATGAATGGATTTGAAAGTCAGTTGACAAATATTAAATTCTGGTTTAAATTTTGAAGTAATTCAATAAACTTTGTTAGGTGAGGCTCCTGTATAGAGAAACGCTGCTGCCCAAAAATGTCGAGAGACGCCAATGGGTCAACAGGAACGGTCGGATTAAGGCCCTTCTTAATGTAGCTGGTTATAAAAACCTATGCTATACAGTGCTAAAACTCAACGAGGGAGTGGTATACGATTTGATAGAAAGGCACCTCTGTGATTTTGGCAGAGCTGTCTTAATAATCATTTATTTGTATTGTAAAAAACCTTTACTCCTTTTTGAGTAAAGGTTTTTCTGTTTAATGTTATTTGTTTTATCTTGTCTATATTCAAAAAGGAGGTAATTCTAAATAATGAATTGATTGCAATGTAACTATTATTGCTCTAATAAAAAATTTAAGACAGATAAAATAAAACAAAACCACTCATGAAACTCTAGAGTCTCCCTTAGCAATATGAGGAGGAGTTAACATGAAGAAATTATTAAATGAATTACTTGTAACCAAAAATAATTTGGATGCAGAGAAAGTTTTACGTCATCCGTCGTATGATATTGCGCAAGAAGTAAAACAGTTTTCAATTGAAGATCAAATCATATTACTAAATACGATTCCTGTATTAAAAAGCTCTAAAATTCTTCAATATATGAGTGCAGAAGAAAAATATAATATCTTAATTCGCTTATCTGAAAACAAAGCTAAAAAGTTACTAAATTTACAACCGATTGATGAATTAGTAGATTTACTGCTAGCGGTTCATCCGGAAAAACAGGCTAAATTAATGGCGTATTTAGATAAAATCACAAAACATAACGTAAAAAAATTGATGACTTTCAAACCTGAAACGGCAGGAAGTCTTGTCACAAGTGATTTTGTTGCAGTTAGAGGAAATTGGTCAGTAAAAATGACATTGAAGTATATTAGGGAACATTCTGAAAATGTAGAATCAATATCTTATAGTTATGTTCTTGATAGTCATGGTTATCTTGAGGGGATCGTTTCCATACATGAGTTATTATTAGCAGCAGATGACGAGATATTATCTACTATCATGATTCAAGAGGTAATTTCAGTACAAGCTGAAGTTGACCAGCAAGAAGTTGTAAAAAAGCTTCTGAATTATAATTTAGCAGCAATACCTGTAACAACAGCAAATAATAAAATGATTGGTATTATAACATTTGATGACGTAATGAATGTTATGGAAGCAGAAGCTACAGAAGATATTCAAAAGTTAGGCGGAAGTGAACCATTGAATCAATCTTACTTTGAAGCTAGCACTTGGAGTATTTTCTTAAAACGTCTACCATGGTTATTACTTCTTTTTGTTGCTGAAGCATATACAGGTACAGTATTAAAGTATTTTGAAGACGAAATTGAAACTGTAGTTGCTCTTGCTTTCTTTGTTCCGTTATTAGTAGGTACTGGTGGGAATACAGGAACACAGGTTGTAGCAACAATCACTCGTGCAATCGGTATTGGAGAGGTCAAATTTAAAGACATTTTCCGTGTAATGAAAAAGGAATTTGCAATAGGGATGCTTCTCGGACTTGCACTTGGAATAGCTGGGCTCACTCGTGCTTATATGTTAGGAGTTGGAACAGAAGTTGCACAAGTTGTAGCAATTACTTTATTATTTATTGTTATTTGGGCCTCTCTTGTAGCTGCTGTTTTACCTTTAATTCTAAGAAAATTAAAACTAGATCCTGCAGTTGTTTCAGGTCCATTTATTACAACATTTGTTGACGGAACAGGATTAGTAATTTATTTCATGGTTGCAAAAACGTTATTAAATTTATAAATATACACTGAAAAAAATGAAATTCGGAATAAGTATTTTGCCCTAATTGCTAAAATATAGCTGGGAATTCAGGCATGAGGAAATCAAACAATTTTGTCTTTAGATAAATAATATTTTAATGGATTTATTGAATGTAATGAATGCTGGAGGATAAAACTATGAAACATCTCAGAAAAATCTTCAAACGAATTTTGCTTCTATTGTCTATTTTCATGCTTATTGGCATAGGAATATTATTTGGTACTAGCTATGGCCGAGAGCTTCGCATAACAATGGCTGGGAGTATACTAACTTCTCAGCATCCACAATATGCGAAATATACATTCCTATCCCAAAAGGAACTAGATAAATTGCAAGATAGAATTAATCATCCGAAATGGTCAAATAGTGATGAGCATATTTATAAAAAAATAGCAGGAAAAAGATTAGAAGAATTTAAAAATCAACCATTAGAAATTGATGTAGAAACAATTAAAAGTAACAAAGATAGTCGCTTTCTTTTTGAAGGAAAATTAGTTACTATTAGCAATCCCTTCAATGTTAAACTTGTTAGCCATCAAGGAACACAGGGCGCTAACAGAGGAGAAAAAATTAGCGTAATGGCAAAGCGTAATCATGCACTTGTTGCTGTGAATGCAAGTGGATTTGCTGATGAAACAGGAAGGGGTGGAGGAAATGTTGCAACTGGAATAGTGATAGAAAATGGGGAGACTATTGATACGAATATGGATAGAAATACCCCTACAATTATTACGGGTTTAACAAAGTTTGGGCAAATGATAACAGGAAATTATTCTACCCAACAACTTTTGGATAAACAAGTCGTTTCAGCGGCAGGATTTATGCCACAGTTAATTGTAAATGGAGAAAAAATGATTACAGAAGGAGACGGTGGTTGGGGTTCTGCACCACGAAGTATTATGGCTCAAAAAGAAGATGGCACAATAATGTTTCTGGTAATAGACGGTAGGCAAACACATAGCATAGGGGCCACGCTAAAAGAGTGTCAAGATATCCTGTATGAAAAAGGAGCAGTAAATGCAATGGCTATGGATGGAGGTTCTTCTGCTACGCTATATTTAGGAGGCAAGGTTATAAACTCACCTTCTACATTATCTCATGAAGATCGTTATTTACCAAATGCTTGGGTGGTAACAGCAAATACGAAACAAAAAATAAGGATGATAATAGATGGGAAAAACATAGACACTAAAACAACAGATGAATTTGAAGTGAATATTTCAACTGATTTATGAATTTCTAAGAGAATGAAGGTTTAATTAAAGTTTAAAAATTAATATCCAAAGAGATTTTAAATTAATACTTTTATCATTTAACACGTATTAATAAAATGCTTATAGAGACACTCAACCATATGGGAAATCTTCAAAAAGTTAAAAGAAGTATAATTGATGTATACTACTTACATTCATATTTTTTTATATGTTTTTAATTTATTGGTATTTGCTACAGGTATATAAAATGGACAACCTGTAAAAGTAATCGTTGTAATCAGATGAGTAAAAATTAATACGCAGAATAAAGTAGTGGTCATACCTGAAAATCATTTGATAAATAATGAAGAACATGTCGCTTTATATGTAAGCCCTAATATAATTAAAATGAAGCATATTACAAAAGAAATGGAATTTAAAAAAGGCTTAGAAGAAATCAAAGGTGAAAAATTGAGAGATTAGCTTATAGTATATAGAAATCGCTTAACAAAACCGTTTGAAAACAGTTAAATTCTTTTTAAACGCCTTAACAACTTAAAATAGACTTTTAAGTTGTTTTGTATGTTTTGATATTGTTTTGGTATTTAAAGATCGATACAAACGAATCTGAGAGACTGTTTTTTCGGGGTAACTAGATAAAATAAAGAATTTAATATAAAAAGCGGTGCTAATTTATAAATATGGTGGGATAAAAATATTATTTCAGATGAATATGAAAGAAGAGAGGAATGATAGAAATATAAATTGTTTAATCAAATTATTTAATAAAAAAAATTAAATAACTAGCTATATGATAAATGGTATTATTATTTTAAGAAGACGGTTTCAAAAGAACCGTCTTCTTTTTGTTTCTTTATAAAAAGATACAGATTAATTAATGCCCATTTTTATGTTTTATAAATGTAATAGATTTATTTTAAACAGCCTTTTTAGTAGTAGCTATTTTAAAGGTATTACTTCTCATGCTATAAAATTGTAGGCCTAATGAAATAATCATAGAAATTATCGCAAAGTAGATTAGAGCCATAGTCCCCATTCCAAGAGAAATTACTACTCCACCTAATGTGGCACCTACGGAACTTCCTAGATAGTTAATCGAACTATTGAGGGCCACAGCTGCACTTCCGTGCTTAGGTTGATAGGATAATAAAATATGTTGCTGTGGTGCTCCTGATGCCCATCCCATTGCTCCCCATATGAAAAATGGTAAATATTTTATAATTGTTAGATTAATCATTATCGGAATACATACAACTGAGACAGTTAAAATAATTAAAATAAGAGCCATTAAAGTTTTTGGTTTTTTGAAGTAATCAATTAAATATCCAATTGTTATACTTCCAAATAATCCACCCAATCCCCAAGCCCATAAATAAATTGTTAAATCACTTGTGCTATCAAGATCTTGTAATAATGGAGATAGATAGGTATATAAACCTAAACTTGAAATACTTGCAAAGAATGTTATTAAAACAGTGATAGTAACTCTTTTATCTAAAAACATTGCAAGTCTTTCTTTCATAGCAGGTGGTGCAGTGACTGGAACATGTGGTAGAAACTTAAGAATACTAATAGCAGCAATTAAACTAAGTATTACCACAAACCACATTGCTGATTGCCAATCAAACTTGTCTGCGATATAAAGACCTATCGGAACACCTAATACAGTTCCCATACTCATGCCACCGATTGTTAAGCCAAGTGCGCGTCCTTTCTTTTCTACAGGTACTAACATAGTTGAGCCTGCAACAGCTAAAGGAGAAAATAATCCAGCACCAACACCAGCAATCGCCCTTGATATTAAGAATATCGAAAAGTTTGGAGATACTGCGGTTAATGCATTTGCAAGTCCAAATACAATTATTGAAGTCAATAGAACTTTTTTTATAGGTTTCCCTGCTAAGAGAGAGGCAAACAGTGGAGCGGATATTGCATAGCATAATGTAAATATACTTACCGCTTGCCCAACTTGGGATGCACTTTTTTGATAGGTATCACTAATTCCAGGAACCAGTCCAGCAATAATATAAGCATCGAATCCCAAGGCAAACATACCAATAGCTAAAAAGATAACTTTTTTCATAGTTCTGCCACCTTTACATTGTCAAGATTATAATAAATTATCAATCTTATACACTCTAGTTGCTAGTTTTATACAGATAGAGAATGATTATTGAATCAATATATAACTCTATAATGATGTTATTTACAATTATAATAATTGAGTTATATATAATTATTGAATAATGCCATAGTAATTAAAAAATCTGCAGATTAAATTAAGGTAAAATAACATTTGATAATCATTACTCGTCTAGCTTAAGTAGGTTAATATTAGTATACTTAATGAATGGGATTAAATAAAATGAATAATATTAATGCAAGGGATGAAAAAAACTCATGAGTATTATTAAGTATGAAATTTTTGAATCAGTTATTACAACGGGGAGTTTTACAAAAGCTGCCGAAAAATTAAACATGACGCAATCTGCAGTAAGCCATGCAATTTCTAGCTTAGAAAAGGAATTAGGAACGTCTTTATTCCTGAGAACTGGTCGGACGATTACTTTAACTCCTCAAGGCACTAAAGCTTATGAGTATATTGGTCAGATATTAAATATAAACCGTAAATTAATAGAGACTAATTTTAATGAACAATTATTGCCTAAAACACTGAGGATTGGAGCCTTTACAAGTGTAAAAAAACATATATTACCTCCAATTATGAAAGAATTTAATAAATTGTATCCGTTTATAGAAATTATAATATTTGAGGGGACTTATGATGAAATACAAGAATGGGTTATTAATAAAGTAATTGACCTGGGATTTACAATTAACGGGGAATTCGGATGTGAATCCGTCCCATTTTGGGAAGACGAGTTAGTTATAGCAACACCAAATAACTTAAAGTTAATTCCTGATGATTGCTCTTTAAAGGATTTCTTTGATCAAAATAATATTATTATGCCAGCAGCGCCATACAGAAATCAAGTTGAGAAATTTTTGAATCAGCACAGTATAGAGCCTAAGGTTCATTCGTATATAAGTGACTGCAATACAATTGTGAAAATGATTGATCTAGGAATAGGTATTTCTATAGGACCAAAGCTTTTCTTAAAATCATTTGATGATATAAAGATATATGAATTACCGGATCGGCATTATAGAAATATATACATATCTTATAAACATTCTACAGAATTAACACAAGCAGAAGGACATTATGTTCAGGAATTTATAAAAATAGCAAGGAACTTATTTTAAGTTCCTTGCTATTTTTTATCCTAATCGTCCAAATCCGCTATTTTCGTTGAGCAAGACTCTTTTCTCAGAACTGTTATATTTAACTCTATAAAAGCTCGATTTCTTAGAATCAATTTCATTAAGTAATTCCTGTAAGCGAACTGCATCTTTTAGATTTGGAAAACCAAAAGAAGGTTCTTTTTCCAGCATAACAAAATCAGTAACATCTTTGACTACATTTATAATTCGCTCTATTTTTCTATCCCCATTATATTCATGTTCAAGGGAATTAAAGTATAACAGTTCTTCAGATTGTGTGCTAGTTTCTGTCCAAATTTTTACTGAATCTTCATACCAGTTTGGTGTGTCATAAGAGAGTTGTGCAAAAATTAATTGATTATTAGCATCTTGAAAAACAAAATCTAATTCTCTTCTTCTGAATAAGTTTACAAAACTACTATATCCTGTTACTACAGCACCATTTATTTCACCCATAACAGAAACGCTATCTGAAATTTCATTTCCAGAGATTGAATAATCAGACTTTACCCCTTGAATATGTCTTAATTGTAATGGTGAATTACCGTTGATCCATTGAACAAGATCTAAAGAGTGTATAATTTCACTGATAACTCCTGTTGTAGGTCGATAGTCATTAATTCTATTTTTTTCCCATAAGAAGTTGGCACGTACTAATTTTAAATTATTTTCATTCACATATGCTTTTAATAATCGAGCGGCTTGTGAATATCTTGCAACCATATTTAAACAAAAGCCTGATGTGTATTTTAATAGTTTCTCTGCATTTTCTAACTTGAAATTTGGATCAACAAAAGGCTTTTCACATATTACAAATCCATTGAAATTTTGAATTGAAAATAATACTTCTCCATGATTTTCGTCGTTAACGGATATTACTAAAATATCTGGCTTAAATACTTCCAAGGCAGATTCGATAGTCGGATAATACACTAAATCAATATCTTTTTGAGATCTTGAAGTATAAGCAATATCAATATCATTATTGTAGAGAGGTGAGATGTTCTGGAAAGCTTCTAAAAACATTTGCCCTGAAAAACCCATTCCAATAATTAAAACTTTCATTTTGGTACGCTCCTATTCTATTGTTTTAAATAATAACTGTTCCCCAGTTTGGAGATAACCTCTTTTTCTATTGAACTCTTCGGCCATTTTACTAGATTGGACAACAATTTTTTGAACATTATTTTCTCTAAACCAATTATGAAAAGCATCCATCATTGCTTCTGCAATTCCTAGACCACGTCTATCTTTGCTTACTACAAGAGATTGTCCCCAACCAACTCGTCCGTTAAGTGCACCTACCATAGGAGCGCGTGAATCAATTATTCCAATAACACATGAACATATTTTTTCATCTTCATCATATTGACCGACCTGAATCAGTACATCCTCATTTGAAATATTCTCTTTAATCCAATCGCGATAAGCATTTTGCCAGGCCAAATTATCTTCTTCACTTTTTGCTGCATAATGTGTGTCACCACTAGATAATAAAATCTTTCTTAATTCCACTAATTCTTCAGTGTCTTGAATAGTAGCTTTACGAATCAATAATTTTTCTTGCATAATCAAAATTCCTCCTAAAGTTCTTTGTGTGATGAATGTGTATTTTTAGGGGGTGAAATAACCAGACTAAAGACATCATATTTATCTCTTAATTAAAATATAATGATAAATTATTTTCATAATCATAAAATTAATTTGAGAATGTATAGTTGATCTTTAACTATTAATTTTAATAACCTAAAAATACCTTTTTTGTAAAATTAGTTTTCACGAGCCAAATATTATCACGACTTAAATATTATATCAATATTAATTTTCTAACTCTTTAGAAATAAATTAAAAAAACAAAAAAATCATTTTCTTGTTAGATAAGTGGCTGTAAACACTCTATTTATAAGCTTTTCACTATTTCTAATTGAACTAAAGCTTAAAATTTAATATAAATATATATATATATAGGAAGAGTAAAAATATAATTTACCGAAAAAATTTTATTTTTAAAATTTTTGTTTGTTTTTTTTGTGTATTATGCCTATAATGAGAGAGCACCACAAATTTATTAACATTTTTTTACATTACCCCCTTAAATTGATAGTTAGAGAACTTATAATTGGAGGCACTATATGTATACAAAAATATTAAATGAAAAACTAGTAGAACTGAAAAAAAGTGGGCAATATCGTGAGTTTGTTACATTAAATCGAATTCGTGGGCAATATCCTTTAGCTAAATTAAATGGATCAGAAGATAGTCAGCCTGTAGTTGTTTGGTGCAGTAATGATTACTTAGGAATGTCACAACATCCAGTTGTTGTTGAAGCCATGCATAACGCAATTAATTTATATGGTGCGGGATCAGGTGGTTCTAGAAATATTGGTGGTACACATTATCAATATGAGGAATTGGAGTCATCATTAGCTGAATGGCATGGTAAAGAATCTGCACTTGTATTCCCGACAGGATATGGGTCAAATGATGCAACACTTCAGTGTTTACTACGTTTATTTGAAGATTGTATTGTTTTTTCCGATGAACTTAATCATGCATCTATAATTAATGGGATACGTAGTACGAAGGTAGAGCGTACAATATTTAAGCATAATAATACAGAACATTTAGAGCAATTACTTGCATCACAACCATATAGCCGACCAAAAGTAATTGTTTTTGAGTCAGTTTATTCTATGGATGGTGACATTGCACCAATTGAAGAAATTGTTAAACTTGCTAAGAAGTATAACGCTTTAACATTCCTTGATGAAGTTCATGCAATTGGTATGTATGGACCTAGAGGAGCAGGGATAGCTGCTGATCTAGGTATTGCGGATTCAGTTGATATTATTCAAGGGACTATGGCTAAGGGAATTGGTGTTATCGGAGGATATATTACAGGTTCGGGACCAATGATTGATGCAATCCGATCTTTTGCCTCAGGTTTTATATTTACGACTTCACTACCACCAGCTATAGTAGCGGCATGTTATACAAGTGTTGAGCACTTAAAGGTTTCTAAAGTAGAAAGAGATGGTTTACATAAAAAAACAGAAATGTTGAGAAATTCTTTTGAAAGAGCAGGAATTCCAATTATGAATTCAAGCGAGACGCATATATTACCAGTTTTAATTGGTGATGCAACAAAGTGTAAAGCTGCTGCACGTCAGTTACTTGAGAAACATAATGTTTATTTACAACCAATTAATTCACCAACTGTACCAATTGGGACCGAGAGATTTAGGGTAAATATTACTCCAAATCACACTGAAGAACAAATTATACAATTAACAAATGCATTGACTGAGGTATTTATTGCATTCGATATACCTTTCTTGAAGGAAGAACAAGTAATAGTATAATATTTATATATATAATTATTTTAATTATAAATCAAATGATATTTTAGAATATTAAAATTACATGTAGTTTACTACTTAAAATACCCCATATTTATATGGGGTATTTTAAGTGAGGGGGGAGTTAATTATGGAGAGTTGTCCTATGTTCGATCTTGTAAAAACTAATAATTTATCACCTGAAATTTTAGGAACTGAAATGGGTAAGTTAGCTAGAGAGTTATTTATTTTAAGACCAGAACAAGTGAATATTTCAGTCTATGGAAGCTTTAAAAACGTTACAAATAAATATGAATTGCAAATAGGTTTTTTGAAAGGGATATTTAATCTTACAGAAAAAAGTATATTGGAACAAGCTCCTTTTAGGATTGGTAATAGCACTGGAATTAAATTTGTAGAAGAATTTGCAAAAACACCTTATTCTTATACTGCAAAAATTTCTTTATTTAATGAAAAAGAAAGTATAGAAGTTGTTACATATAAAAATGATATAGGAAAAATACTTATTTCAGAAATTAATGGTTTTAATTTTAACATATCAGAAAATAATCCAACTATTTTGGTGAGGAATAAAAATAGTTGTAAATTTCTCGCTTTTATAACATCCTTATGCAGTGATTATGAAATTAATATTATAAAAATTCAAAGTTCATCTCAAAAGATAAATAATATTATGATCATTGAATTAGATAAGTTACCATCGCTTAAAGTAATTGAGAGGGTTAATAATAATCCTTATGTATATAAGACTATAATTATAAATTGAACTTACTCACAAAATATTCCTTAAATAACAAATAAGCTATCCTTCCTATGATTCTAATGAAGAAATTCAATTCCATAGCGATAGTACAGAAAGTGAAAATGGAAAAATTATTTTTTATCTATGGAATTTTAGAGAGGGTAAAACAAGTACAGAAGCCAATCCTACACATGTATATGGAGAAAAAGAATATACAATGTAGAACTAAAAGTTAAAGATAGTAGAGGAAAAGAAAGTAAAGAACAAATAAAAGTTACTGTAAAAAGATCCGTAAACAGATGGATCGCTTGAAGAAGAGAAGATACTCCGGTTTAATAAGCTTGTAAAAGGAAGTATGATTAATCCTGATCAAACAGATGTTTATAAGTTTGATGTTACAGTTCCAAAAGAAATGGATATCTCCGTGGTAAATAAACAAAATAATGGAATGACATGGGTATCTTATCATGAATTAGGCATGCAAAATTGCGTAGCTTGTGGTGAAGATGAAGGAAATACTATAAAGCGAAATATTATTTGAATATGTATAAATTTAATGATAAAAATGGTGGATATTCATTATTAGTAAAATAAATTTATTTTCAACATGTATATTACAGTTTTTTTGCAGGGGGGCTGTCACTATAGGTTCCTCCTATTTTTTTATTTATACATTAGAATCATCTTAATAAAAAACAAATATCCACTTTAATAAATCTAATATTCAATGTGGAGAATCCAAGTGCTCATAAAGAATACTTAGCTTAACTGTTCACCCAAAGAAGATAATTTTGTTTCAATAAATCCTGTCTTTTTATATACAAATTTAGCTGTAAGATTTTCAGGAGCATATCCAATCATGATTAAAGGGATGCTTGTATAGTTATCTTGTTTTATCTCATCAATAACCAGTTATATAGCCTGTTTACCTATATCTTTCTCTTGAAATTTTTCATCAATCATAAGTATATAAATCCAATAATTATTATCAGCAGGATCTATCCTAAATATAGTAAATCCTATCATTTTTTTATCAAGATAAATACCTTTTGCATAGAAATTATCTAGAAATTGAACTTCTGCGATAGAATAGAGATTGGATGCAATAAATGTTTGCTGTTCTTCTTTAACAGACAGTCTAATTGCTTCTTCCCAATTACTTTTGTCAATAGGCTTTAAATAAATTTTCTTCAATTTGATACTCTCCTTCTAGTATTGAAGAGGAACCACTTAGTTTATGGGCTAGTGAAACGTTATCCTCTTGTTTTTTGCCCAATCAAATAAAAATATTTTCTCATCGACTTCGCCTCCTTAAAGGTGCAATTTAAAATACGTTATTATATATTTTCCCTCTATAGTTTATTAAGGTGCTATATTCATACGCAACCTCATTGTTAACTGAATAACCTTTATTCAATTAAAGGGCTCCTTAACAGAATAGTTTATTGTCATCCAACGGCCCCTTAATCGATTTTTCAATTCCAGAAGATGTTATAAATAGAAAAAAATCTTGATGTAATTTAAGTTATATGAAAAGCTATATATTTAAAATAGGAGGGGTAATACCGTTAAGGAGATCCCAAGTACTTAATCCAAAAGAATATTCGAAATCCGGGTAATTAACTAGGGTAGTAAAGCGCCCACCCCAAGTTAGACCAAGTTGTTCCCCTATATATCCCATTTGCTTAAATTTTTTGATGTTATTCCAGGGTATAGAATTATTTTCATAAGGTGCTGCATCAAAGGCTAATCCCCAATTGTGATATCAAGGAGAAAGTGTAAAAATGATACAGAGTTTATTGAAAAGGTATGGTTTTTACACAGGGGAAATAGATGGATTTTTTGGACTTGAAACTGAAAAATCAGTAAAGGAATTTCAAAAAATTAAAAGTTTTACTGTAACAGGAGTAGTGCGTAAAGAACTATGGAGATTACTTGAAGAATTACAATATACTGCAGGTACCACAAGGGATTTGGAATATAACCCCATACCAGTACAGACAAATACAGATGCAAATATTAAAACATACACAACTTCTCAACATACAAACCAATTGTTTATTAATCCTTTCTCTACACCTTCTATGACAAATTCCTCCATATCTCATTACCCACAATCATTCTATAATCAAAATGGATACTTTCCTAATTATTAATCATTGAAAGTAATAAAAATATAAAGGAGTGATTGCAATGAATTGTTATAGAGACAGGGCGAATAGTTTTGATTGATTATCTCTCTTATCCATGGGATACAGGAAAGCAGTTATGCTATCAACCAAATATATTTTTGAATAATCAACAATTTTTTTATGATACACGGATACTTATCGCGCATCAAGTGGCAAGTTAATTGTGTCTGTTTATGAAATGAATACAGATAAATCAATCAAAGGTGCAAAGGTATTCGTTCGTAAGCAAGATGAGGGTAGTCAAATTATTACCACACTTCAAACAAATGATATTGGTTTAACAAGTGTCATTTCTTTATCTGCTCTCCCTAAAGAATCTGCTTCAGATCCTTCGGGCCCTAAACCTTATTCAGAATATATCCTTACAATTGAAGCACCTAATTATGGTGTGAAAATAGTTAGAGGTGTACAAATTTTTGCGGGAACTACAGCAAAACAAAGAGTAGAAATGATTCCTATAAATCGAACAGGAGAGCTGCAATCAATAGAAATTATTGATGTACCTCAGCATAAATTAACTAAACAGCATTTAGAAAGACAACTTCAGCAGTACTCTATGTATTCTACAGATATTCCTTTACATGCACATAATCTACAAATACCGCAATATATTATAGTTCATGATGGGAATTCTTATGAAAATGCTCCAAGATATAAAGTGGATTTTAAGGAGTATATAAAAAATGTTAGCGCTTCGGAATTATACCCGAATTGGCCGAAAGAAGCTTTAAAGGCTAATATCATTTGTATAACTTCATTTGTATTGAATCGTATATATAAAGAACATTAAATTTCTTCTTTAGTAGGGGAGATTTTTAAGTTATCTGCTATATTAGTTTGAATAAAAAATAAAAAGAGGCACATTGGTATTATCCCCTATAGGTAGACAGTAAAAAAAGAGTCCATCTGATATGATGGACTCAATACTGTTTTATCTGGAGGGGATTTTTTTATGGCAAGAAAAGGACAATCATT
>NZ_JBQAGT010000015.1:0-60870 GCF_051916495.1 Bacillus cereus group sp. MYBK216-1 | reverse complement strand
TGATTGTCCTTTTCTTGCCATAAAAAAATCCCCTCCAGATAAAACAGTATTGAGTCCATCATATCAGATGGACTCTTTTTTTACTGTCTACCTATAGGGGATAATACCACATCTCTATAGAACCATACCCTTTTTTTATGCCGATTTTTTCTGTTTAACGACTGGAACAGAACGGTTTAAAATACTATTTGCAACCATTCCTAACATGATAATAATCATTCCGATGAGAGAAAGTCCTCCAGGGAGTGAACCATTTAAGAAAATGATTTCTCCAAGTACGGTAAAGACCATCGTTCCAGCTTGTGTTGCTTCAACAGCTCCAAGTAGAGCGAGGTTATCTTTTGCTAAGTCAGTAGCAAAGAAAAATGTCATCGTTGCAATAACGCCGGAACATAATGCTAACAAAAATCCTTGAAGCATTTGGTTGGATGTTGGAATGCCAGTAGTAGAAAATCCGTATATACCAAGCAAGATTGTTATAGGAAGACTTCCAATTGCCATTCCTAATACACGTTGGAACGTATCAAGGCGTCCACCAACAAGCTCCATCATTTTTCGGTTACCGAACGGATATAAGAAAGCGGCTAATACGACAGGTAAAAAACCTGAAATGAACTGAGTCATTGTAATATGGCCTGCGGCAGTTGCTTGCATACAAATTACACCAAGTAAAATAAATAATGCAACATATAAGCTACGAAGTGGAATTTTTCCACGTACAAGTTTCGTACCTGATTTTGTTTCTATTTTCACGAAAAATAGTGGTGATAGTAGTAAACCAGCTAAAATCGTAACTTGCCAAGTTCCAGCAACGAGCCAAGCTGGAGAAAAGACAGCTGCAAAACTTAATAAAGAATAAAAACCAATACCGGCAACAGAACCCCATCCGATCCATGCCAATGGATGTTTTCTTAACTCTTCCCATAATCCCCTAAAGTTTTTGCGAAATAAAACGATAAGGAATAAAATAGGAAGAGCAAATAAAAAACGGAAGGAAGCTGTCCAAGCCCAGCTCGTTCCAGATACATTCATTGCTCTATTGATAATAAAGGTTGCAGAAAAAAAGGCCGATGATAAAAGGCCTAATAAAATTGCGCGCATGAAGTATAGCACTCCTTTCGAAAATAAATAATTATGTATAGTATGATATACTTTTTGTGAATAAAAGTAAACTATTTTATACTTTAAGGTGGTTTTATATATGAAAGAAAATGAAGATATGCAAACGAAAGAAGTCATTCAACAAGTTGGACAGTTATTGAGACAAATTCGAAATGAACAGAAATTAAGTTTAGAAGAATTAGCTCATAAAACAGGAGTTAGTAAATTAACATTAGGAAAGATCGAAAGAGGGGAAACAAATCCGACGCTAGCTGTCATTTGGAAAATAACGAAAGGGTTATCAATTCCTTTATCCAGATTAATGGTTGTTGGAGAACCTGTAGCTGTTGCGCGCTGTGGAGAAGGATTTGCAGTAGATGAAGGACAAGCGTGGCATTTAGAAACGATGTTCCGTTATACGAAAGAAACAGGGATGGAAATGCACCGTGCTTGTTTACGATCAAATAGTATATATGAACCAGAAGCTCATCATGAAGGTGCGATTGAGCTTGTAACGGTAATGAAAGGGAAAGTGTCTATTCAAGTGGAGAATGATGTATACGAATTAAATGAGTTTGATTCCATTCAATTTGAAGCGAATAAGAAGCATATTTATAAAAATGAAGAAGAAGAAGTGGCAGTATTACATTTAACGATGAAATATTCTTCATGAAAAAATCACCTATAGGATTCTATAGGTGATTTGCTCTTCTTAAGTATGTGAAATGATGCCGTTAGTACGAACGTGGCATAAGTAATAAACAAATGAAATAAACTAAAAATCCTGTCCCAAAACATAAAACAGCAATAATCCAAATGATACGAATAAGAGTAGAGCTAATATCAAAATATTCTCCTAAACCACCACATATACCAAATAGCATTTTATCAGTTTCGGATTTACATAACTTTTTTGACATATTCCAATCAACTCCTTTTTATATCAAACTGCATACTTTTATTCTATATGGAAATTTATGAGAAGACTATGGGGTTGTATTACATTTTTTTGTGAGAAGCGATCGTATTAATTGTCTTAATTTTCAGTGGATATTAAACTTGTAGTTATGAGTTGATTTTTAATAAAGGGTGGGGAAATAGAGATGACAGTATATTGGTTGAATAACGTAATGCTTGAATCAGGATATACATATGAAGAAGAGAGAATTTCACAAACAGAAACAGAATTATGCAGTTTACTTATTGAAGATGGTCGAATTAAAAAAATTATAAAAGGGATTATTCAAGAGGAAGATATAGTAACTTTTGATGCTAAGCACTTATTAATGTTGCCAGCTTTCAAAGAGATGCACATTCACATTGATAAAACATATTATAGTGGCCCATGGAAAGCTTGTATGCCAGCAGAAAGTATTTTTACACGTTTTAATGAAGAAGAAAAAATTTTACCAAAGCAATTAGCGACTGCCCAAAATAGAGCGGAAAATATGCTAGAGTTACTACTGCAAAATGGTGCAACGAATATTAGAACGCATTGTAATGTCGATCCGATTATTGGGCTTGGTAATTTGGAGGCGACGTTAGCGGCATTAGAAACATATAAAAATCGAGTGTCTAGTAGAATTGTTGCGTTTCCGCAACATGGATTATTGCGCAGTGATTCTGTGCAACTCGTGAAAGATGCGATGCGTATGGGTGCTCATCTAGTTGGAGGGGTAGATCCAGCTACAGTGGATAATGACATTGAAAAGTCATTACATACAATTATGGATATCGCAGTAGAATTTAATGCGGATGTTGATATTCATTTGCACGATGCGAATAATCTTGGAACGTTTACGATGAAGAGATTGGCAAGTTTAACAGAAGAAGCAGGATGGCAAGGCCGTGTAACGATTAGTCATGCAATTGGACTTGGTGGTGTTACTGATAAAGAGGCTGAGGAAGTGGCAGAAAGACTCGCAAATGTAAATATTGATATTACTTCAACAGTGCCAATTGGTAAACAAGTAATCCCAATTCCGTTATTAGATAAAAAAGGTGTTAAGGTTTCATTAGGAAATGATAGCATTACAGATCACTGGTCACCGTTTGGAACAGGTGATATGCTTCAAAAGGCGAATCGATTAGCAGAGCGTTTTGGGTGGAGTGACGAAGGGTCTTTAGGAAAAGCACTCCGCTTTATTACAGGAGGAAAAGAAACGTTAAATAATGAAGGAAAGCGAGTATGGCCGAATGTAGGGGATGAAGCGAGCTTTGTTTTGACGAATGCGACATGCGCTGCTGAAGCAGTAGCGCGTCAAACAGAAAAACGTTTAGTCGTGTATAAAGGAAATATTGTTGTTGGAAGTTTAAATGAGGTGGAATTAAATAATCTTGTGTAGAAGAATCGTTTAAATATTTTGAGGAGGGTTCTAATGGTGAGTATAGAACTCTTCTTTTTTATTCTTACAATATATTTTTATAGGAAAGCTAGAAGGGATGAAAAAATTGGACAATCAACATAACCAAAATCATATTATGGGAACTTTGCAATGGTTTATATTTCTATTAGCAAATTCAATCGCACTACCAATTGTCGTTGGAGGATTATTTCATCTTACGACGGAAGAAATATTTTATTTAATGCAGCGTACGTTTTTTGTAGTTGGTATATCTTCTTTCTTACAAGGATGGATTGGGCATAGACTGCCAATTGCGGATGGACCAGCTGGATCTTGGGTTGGTGTATTTACAGTACTTGCTTATGCAACGGCCGGACAAGATCAATTGCATAGTACACTGCAAATTTTAGAGTTAGGAATGATAATCTCCGGTGTTATTTTAATAGGATTAGGAGTAACTGGTTTTATAGGACGTATTTTATTTTTATTTACGCCAGTTGTGACAGGGACGTTTTTACTTTTATTATGTTTACAATTAAGTGGTGTATTTTTAAAAGGAATGCTAGGAATTACAGCTACTATTTCTCAAATCGATGGATTTACAGCGATAATTGCGTTTAGTATATTTTTGTTCGTTATTATACTGTCTAATTTTGGAAAAGGTTTTGTCAAAAGTTATGCAGTTTTAATAGGATTAATTAGTGGGTGGATTATTTTTCTTATTGCAGGAAAATTGACAATCCCATCTCAAGTAACTCATTTTGTGCAACTTCCACATATATTTGCTTGGGGACTTCCAAAGTGGAATATAGGTATGGCTGTATCAAGTTTCGTTATGGTATGTATTTTAGTTTCGAATACGGTGGCAGCTATTATAGCAATTAATCAAGCAACTATTCATAAAGCGACTATTGAACAAAAACAGTTGAAAGATGGAACATGGGTTGGGGGGATTTCACATATCATCTCTTCTGTATTTTCAACTGTAGGTGTCGTACCATTACCAGCAACGGCAGGATTTATACGTTTAACAAAACAAAAGTATATACGATCGTTCTTAATGGCATGTGCGTTACTAGTCGTAATGTCTCTTTTTCCAAGTATTATTCGTTACTTGGCATCTTTACCATCTGCTGTCGCATCGGCTGTTTTAATGGCTTCGTTCGTACAGTTAATTGGAATTGGATTTAATAATATAAAACAAGTGCCGATGAGTGAAAGGAATGTAACGATTTTAGGCGTTGCAGTATTATTTGGCAGCGGCGTTATGTTTTTACCGTCTGGAGCACTCCAATCCTTGCCGTCTGTTATGCAATATATATTTGGTAATGGTTTATTTGTAGGTACGGTTGTAAGTATATTGCTAGAACAAATATGGCGTGTTGGAAAGTGAGTGTATAAAAGTCTAAAATAACATGTGAAATAAAGCCCATTTTCATTCACCACCTGCACATTTCGTTCATACAATATCTTGACTAAATAAACACCCAACTTACACATACACAGCTCTGGCTTAAGCAAGGAGGGTTATACCAGTTGAAGGAAAAAGCGTATCAATCTAAACCTTTACTCACAAAGAGAGAGAGAGAAGTATTTGAATTGCTGGTTCAAGATAAAACAACGAAGGAAATTGCAGGTGAACTTTTTATAAGTGAAAAGACAGTTCGCAACCACATCTCAAACGCAATGCAAAAGCTAGGGGTTAAAGGACGTTCACAAGCAGTTGTTGAGCTTCTTCGCATGGGAGAGCTCGAACTATAAGAAAGCAGCCGACTTTTATATAAAAGTCGGCTATTTTTTTTGTTTATATTTTGAACTTAAAAAAGGTATCTCAGACTGTGAGGGGGAAGATATGTTTAAGAAAGAAATGTTAAAAATAACTATTTTAAAATATGATGAGGTATCCTTGTCATTCATGGATAAGAAGGTGCAAATATGAAGTTGTATTTTAAGGATATGGAGATAGGTGAAATTAAAGATGTTTTTGGAGATATGCCATGGATGTATGGAACAATTCGTCTATACGAGAATAGTAAAACGTTCCAAAAATATTTTCGTGAGATGGTAGACGAAGATAGTGCATTTGATTTTGAAAGCATAGACCCTGAATTTTTACATGAAGAAAATTGGTCTATTTTTGATGAGGATGATCAGCGGTATTTAAGGATTGATATACCTGCTATTCATATGGAGGATACAACAATTGCGTGGCGTTGGAGATAAAAGCTATACAGTTGTGAACATCTTCGTACGAAAGAATTCAAACGATAACAATAAGCTGAATTTTATACAAAAGGTCAGCTTATTGTTATCGTTTTTTTCGCTTGCTATATGAATGATAAGAACACTCCATACATAAATAGGTAGTAAGGAGGGGATATGTTGAAAAGGATATTGTTAGTTTCAACAAGCGCTCATGATATGAATGGACACCCGACTGGTTTGTGGTTGGAAGAGCTCGCAGCTCCTTATAATTTGTTTAAAAAAGCTAAGTTCGATGTTGATATTGTGTCGATACAGGGTGGTAGAGTACCGATTGATAGAGTGTCTATTCCGAACGGGATACCTCGTGAGTTTAAGCATGTTGCATCTTTGTTGCAAAATACGAATCCGATCTCAACGGTTCATTTTTCGGATTATGATGCGGTTTTATTTGGTGGTGGGCACGGGGCGATTGTAGATTTTGCGGGTAATCCGTATGTTGCAAATTTGATTGAAAATATGTACAACAATAACCGGATTGTGGCGGCTGTTTGTCACGGAGTAAGTTCTTTAGTCGGTGTGAAAAATAAAGATGGTTCGTTTTTTGTTGCCGGTAAGCGTATAACAGGTTATACAAATGATGAGGAAAAAGCTGTGCATTTAGAAAAGCGAGTGCCGTTTTTATTAGAAAGTAAATTGAAAGAAGAAGGGGCTTTGTTTTATGTGGCTCCAAATTTCACGCCGCATGTTGTAGTAGATGGGCGTTTAATTACAGGGCAAAACCCGCATTCTAGTATGGAAATAGGGAAAGCTATAAGGAGAGCTGTAAATAAAGTATAGAAAAAATGCTCGTTACTTATAAAGGTAGCGGGCATTTTTCTATAGTATAAATGACCCCTTAAACTAAAAAGATATATTGAGTATAGTGACTTCATTTATAATTAATTGTGAATTTGCTATACTATCTTGTATGGACAAAAGGGGAGGCTCTTTTAATGAGAAAAGTTGCATGTGCAAACACTTATATTAATAAAATAAAGCCCGTTATTAGAAAAACGAGTTTTAGTCAATTGAAAATAGATGAAATTGCGAAGTATATGGATATTAGTAAAGCTACTTTATATAAACGTTTTTCTTCAAAAGATGAGATTATTGAAGCTGTGGTAGAAGATTTTATGAACTACCTTCTTGAAGGAGATGCGGATAATCAAGATGAAAGTATGTCTTTTACAGAACGTTTCCAAAAGACGTTTATTCACTCTTTAAAATGTGTGACGTATATTTCAGATGTCTTTTTACAAGATTTGAAAGAGGCATATCCGCACTTATCTGATCAGTTAGTCGCTGCGCAACAAAATCGTAATCATAATTTGCAAATGTTTTTTGAAGCTGGTATGGAACAAGGTTACTTTAATAAAATGAACGCACAATTATTTATGGTGCAAGATGACGTGATGTTAAGACGTATTATAGATCATTCTTTTTGTATTCAGTACGATATTACGTTAAAGAAAGCGATACTTGATTTTTATCAACTAAAGAAGTATCAACTTTTTAAACCAGAGTATATAGAAGCAATTGATGATTCGGAAATTGAAAAAGAAGTTATTGCTATTTTGCAAATGATTTCGTAAAAAAGCAGGTTTTCCTATAGTAATGGAAAACCTGCTTTTTTATTACATGTTATTTTTTACGTATTGCAATACTAATTCAGCTACTGCACCACCTGAAGCTGGGTTTTGACCAGTGATAACACGATTATCTTCTACAGCGAAAGCTTCCCAAGGCTCTGCAGCTTTTTCGTAAAGTCCTCCATTTTTAATGAGTTCATCTTCTGTTAAAAATGGAACAAATTGATCTAATTCAGCTAGTTTTTCTTCTTCATTTGAAAATCCTGTTACTTTTTTACCGCTAATTAAACGTTCCCCATTACTTAATGTAATGTGAAATAAACCAGCAGCTCCGTGACAAACAGAGGAAACGATTCCTCCATTTTCATAAATGTTACGGCTAATCATTTGAAGTTCTTTATTTTCTGGGAAGTCCCAAATCACACCGTGACCACCTGCGTAATAAATAACAGCATAGTCTTCTGGATTCACCTCACTCGGTTTCATTGTAGAACCGAGACGATTCATAAATTCTTTCTTTTGATACCATTCCCAATCGATGCTCTCCGCCATTGCTAAACTATGCGGGTCAATCGGTGTATAACCACCTTGTGGGCTAACATAATCTACTTCGTAACCAGCTTCTTCAACTTTTTTAACGAAATGGACAGCTTCACCAAGCCAAAGACCAGTAGCTCGATTTAAATTTGGATATTTTTCTACGCTCGTTAATACAACTAACATTTTTTTCTTCATCATAATCCTCCTGTAATGTTTCTTCTATATAAAAATTTATTATTTTATTAAGTTAGAAATTGCAAATTTGAATAACCATGTCAGCCCTCTTTATATCGGATTCGAAATTAGTGTATAACAATTTTTGAACAAAGTAAACTAAAAATACTAAATTAGTTTACTTTGTATATTTTTCGTTGACAAACTGTAATGCTGAAACTATGATAGTTCCATGAATATCGAACAACATACATGTTTCGTTTCGGATCCAGTTTGTCGCGCGATAAATATATACATTTGATGAAGTTGTTTAGTAGCGATAGAGGCGCTGAATAACTTTATTTTTCATTTTTATTTACAGTTACTATAATCAGGAGAGGTGTTACACATGGGAAAAGATATAAGTAACCATTCAAAATGGTTTGTTTTCACATTATGTTTTATCGTTTTATTAGGACCGATGAATGCGGTTTTATTTAATGTTGCGTTAGAGGATATGGCTCATGATTTATCCATTAGTCAATCGAAAGTAAGTTGGGTTGTAGTAGGTTATTCCTTATTTGTCGGTATTGGTTCGATAATATATGGGAAGCTTGCTGATCGTTATAGTGTAAAAAAACTATTGATTATTTCAATTATCATATTTGTAGCTGGGTCCATTATTGGATTTGTAAATCAATCTTATGCGATTGTCATTTTTGCAAGATTAGTGCAGGCGAGTGGGGGCGCGGCGTTTATTGCGCTTAGTATGATTGCGGTAGCAAAATTAGTCGCTCCTGCTAAGAAGCCTGGTGCTTTAGCGATGATTAGTTCTTCTATTGCATTAGCGGTTGGTATTGGTCCTTTAGTTGGTGGGGCTATTACAAATACACTAGGGTGGCCATATTTATTTTTATTTATGGTTATTTCAGTATTGGGGATTTTCTTGCTTATAAAATTTATGCCAGAAGAAGCGCGTCATACGGAAGAAGCGTTTCATTTTGATTACATTGGAGCGGCGTTACTATTTGTATTTATTACGACTGTTTTGTTAGGTGTTAATATGAATAGTTGGCTATTTGTGTTATCTGTTATTTTCTTATTTTTATTCACTGTTCGTATGAAGAACGCGGAGCATCCATTTATTGATATTGAGTTGTTTACAAATAAACCATTTCTTCGTTTAATAGCGGTCGGATTTATAATGAATGTGGCGTTATGTGCTAGTTTATTATTATTGCCATTGCTGTTAGGAAGAGAGCATGGATTGTCTCCATTCGTTATCGGAATTGCATTGTTTGTTGCATCACTCTTTGGTATTGTATCTAGTTTTATTACCGGGAAGATTGTCCCTTCGTTTGGAAATGTGAACATGATTTATGTAGCGTCTGTCCTTATGATTGTTGGCTTTTTAATTTTAGGGCTTATTCCGAATGGAAACTTAATAGTTATTTTAGTAGCGATTATTTTAACGTTTATGAGTTATTCTGCCATTCAAGTATCATTGAACACATTTATACCGAAAACATTACATGTAGCTAAAGTTGGAGTCGGTCTTGGTTTATACAATTTAATTAACTTCTTCGGTATGGCATTTGGACCAGCTGTAGCGAGCAAAATTATGGAATCCACAAATAGTTATCGTTTTAATTTTATGTTAATCGTCATTTTAATTGCTGCTCATTTCTTCTTATTAATGGGAATGTCTTCTTTTCAAAAAAAGATGGAGCAATGAATATGCACTTTATATAGAAGAAACCGACTTTCTTATAGAAGGTCGGTTATTTTTCTATCTTGCAAATTACGAAAAAAAGGAGCAAAATAAAAAAGGTCCTAGTCTATACATGGGCAAATGAAAATTTTCATACAGAAGCATTTGAAGTGAGCGAACTTAAAGTGTGTAAAATATAATGATAAACATAAAAGATGATGAATGAGAAAACGGGTGATGAAGTTGAATAGAGCAATCGGTGTTATCGATTCAGGAGTTGGCGGTTTAACAGTAGCGAAGGAATTAATTCGTCAGTTGCCGAAAGAGCGTATCATATATTTAGGAGATACAGCACGTTGTCCTTATGGTCCACGTTCTCGAGAAGAAGTACGTCAATTTACGTGGGAAATGACGGAGCATTTACTAGATTTAAATATTAAAATGTTAGTTATTGCGTGTAATACAGCAACTGCAGTTGTATTAGAAGAGATGCAAAAACAATTACCAATTCCAGTAGTAGGAGTTATTCACCCAGGATCACGTACAGCTTTAAAAGTGACAAACACGTATCACGTTGGGATTATTGGAACGATTGGAACGGTGAAAAGTGGTGCATACGAAGAGGCGTTAAAGTCTATTAATAACCGTGTTATGGTAGAAAGTTTAGCTTGTCCACCTTTCGTTGAACTTGTAGAGAGTGGGAATTTCGAAAGTGAAATGGCGTATGAAGTTGTAAGAGAAACGCTGCAACCACTGAAAAGTACCGATATTGATACACTTATATTAGGGTGTACACATTATCCGATTTTAGGACCTGTTATTAAAAAAGTAATGGGAGATAAAGTGCAACTAATTAGTTCTGGTGATGAAACAGCACGTGAAGTAAGTACAATCTTATATCATAGTAAAATGTTGAATGAAGGAGAAGAACAAAGCGATCATCTCTTCTTAACAACAGGAAAAATAGACTTGTTTAAAGAAATTGCATCAAAATGGTTCGGTCAACCGATTGAAAATGTGAAGCATATTCATTTAGAAAAAGAATAATAGTAGAATTCATATAAGTGAGCTCCTGAGAAATCAGGAGTTTTTTGTTTATCCCGCTATTTTCCGCGCAGTAAGACCTTCACCTCAAAATTCAGCGGAAGAAAAGAAGTTATGTGGGGATGAACAAAACCCCCATTGATTAAAGTTTCACTATATAAGAGGCACGGTTTGTTCTAAAATGTGAAACAGCTCGTATACATAATAGTACAAACTTAGATTTTAGGGGGGAATGGCATGCCTAAATCCACTTTTAAATGGGTTGTTGGTGCTACTGTGAGCGCTGTTTTACTAACAGGGTGTGGCTTTATAAATCAGGAGAAAGCAACTGAACAAATTGATCCGCCAAAACAAGTTACGTATACAGAGGGTGGGAAGAAAGAAGTAGCTAAAAAAGATAAGCAAGGGCAAATGGTAAATAGAGAACTATACCTTGTTGATAAAAATGGTTATGTTGTACCACAAACGTTAGCTATACCTACTCCGAAAGCAAATGAGACTGTGAAGCAAACGTTAGAATACCTTGTGAAAGATGGACCGGTAACAAATTTATTACCGAATGGATTTCGTGCAGTCATTCCGGCGAATACAACGATGACCTTAGATTTGAAAAAGGACGGGACGGCAGTTATTGATTTCTCTAAAGAAATGAAAAATTATGCGAAAGAAGAAGAGCGTCAAATCGTTGAATCTATAGCGTGGACGTTGACGCAATTTACAGAGATAAAACAAGTGCAGTTCCAAATAAATGGTGAGAAATTGGCGAAGATGCCTGTTGGGGGTACACCGCTTGGTGAAGGAGTGAGCCGTGCAAATGGTATTAACTTCGATGATGAACAAGTAGCAGATGTAACGAATACAAAACCAGTCACATTGTATTTCATGGCGCAAAATAATAATAAACAGCAATACTACGTACCAGTCACACGTCGCGTTGCGGAAGGTAAAGAAAATGACTATGCAGCAATTATAGATGAGCTTGTAAAAGGTCCGATTCATCAATCGCTCCTGAATGATTTTAATCCAGGCGTTAAGCTTATTACGAATCCGAAATTACAAGACGGAAATCTTACATTAAACTTTAATGAAAATATATTTGTAAACCCAGATAAAAATATGATTTCAAATTACGTACTGAAGTCGTTAGTTTTATCTTTAACAGAAAAGAAAGGTGTGAAAAATATTTCTATTGAAGTGAATGGAAAAGCAAATCTTATAGATGAAAAGGGTGGAAAGTTAATAAAACCTGTAGATCGTCCAGAAAACGTGAATACAGGTAGTTTTTAATCTTGAATAATTTGATATACTTGTAAGAAAGGAGAATTGCTTTTTGGGTTCTCCTTCTTTTATTGTATACATATCATACATTTAAATTTGGCTATACTAACGAGTAGTAATTAAGAGGAGGTTATTTTTATGCGAGTAGATGGTAGAGAGAAAACAGAATTACGCCATATACATATTCATACGAATTATTTAAAACATCCAGAGGGATCTGTATTAATTGAAGTTGGGGATACAAAGGTGATTTGCTCAGCAACAATTGAAGAGCGTGTCCCGCCGTTTATGCGTGGAGAAGGAAAAGGATGGGTAACAGCTGAATACGCGATGATTCCGCGTGCAACAGAACAACGTACGATTAGGGAGTCAAGTAAAGGGAAAGTAACAGGACGTACAATGGAAATCCAGCGTTTAATTGGACGAGCATTACGTGCGGTAGTTGACTTAGAAGCACTTGGTGAAAGAACGGTTTGGATTGATTGTGATGTTATTCAAGCGGATGGTGGAACGAGAACTGCTTCTATTACAGGTGCATATGTAGCAATGGTATTAGCGTTTGAAAAGCTATTACAAGCAGAAAAAGTATCTAAAATTCCAGTAAAAGATTATTTAGCAGCAACGTCAGTAGGAATTGTTGAAGAACAAGGTGTTGTTTTAGATTTAAACTATGCAGAAGATTCTAAAGCAGACGTTGATATGAACGTGATTATGACTGGAAAAGGTCAGTTTGTTGAAGTGCAAGGAACTGGAGAAGAAGCGACGTTTAGCAGAGCACAGTTAAATGAATTACTTGATGCTGCAGAACAGGGCATTTTCCAACTGATTGATATGCAAAAAGAAGTGTTAGGCGACATCGTATCTCATATAGAGTAGAGGTGGAAAGTATGAAACAAGTTGTTGTAGCGACAAAAAATATGGGTAAAGTACGTGAATTTGCTGAGTTATTTGAGCGATTTGATTTAGAAGTAAAATCATTACACGATTTTCCTCATATTGATGAAGTTGAAGAAACTGGTGAAACATTTGAAGAAAATGCAATTTTAAAAGCGGATAGTTTGAGCAAACAGCTGAATGCAATCGTAATTGCGGATGATTCAGGTCTTATTGTAGATGCTTTAAACGGAAAACCAGGCGTGTATTCAGCTCGTTTTGCTGGTGAACCAAAAAATGATCAAGCAAATATCGATAAAGTGTTACAAGAATTAAATGGCATTGAATTTGAAAAGCGTAAAGCTCGTTTCTATTGTGCATTAGCAGTTGCTTTCCCTGAAGGTGATAAAAAGCCTGTCATTGTAAATGGGACATGTGAAGGATTTATTTTAGAACAACGCCGTGGAGAAAATGGTTTTGGATACGATCCGATCTTTTATGTGGAAGAATACAAAAAGGCAATGGCGGAATTAAGTTCAGATGAGAAAAATGCTATTAGCCACCGTGGTCGTGCTCTTCGTAAGTTAGAAGAAAAAATCCCAGAATGGTTTTTAGAAGAATAAGGGAGAGAGAGCGATGAAAGCTTTAATCGTAAGCGATAGTCATAGCTCTGTGAAGGAATTACAGCAGTTGAAAGAGAAATATGAAGGGAAAGTAGATATCATGATTCATTGCGGTGATTCAGAGCTAACACCTGCTCATGAAGAACTGCAAGGTTTCCATGTTGTAAAAGGAAACTGTGATTATGCTAACTTTCAAGATGAAATTGTAACTGATGTAAATGGAATTCGCTTCTTAGTTGTGCATGGACATCGCCATAATGTGAAAATGACATTACAAACGCTAGCGTACCATGCTGAAGAAGTAGGAGCGCAAGTTGCATGCTTCGGACATTCTCACGTATTAGGTGCGGAATTAATCGACGGCGTTTTATTTATTAATCCAGGCAGTATTTTATTACCACGTCAGCGTGTAGAAAAGACATTTGCTTTATTAGAAATGGATGAAAATCAAATGGAAGTTCGTTTTGAAACATTAGACGGACAACTAGTTGAACAAGCAGTTTTTAAAAGAGGATAAGAAAATTTATCCTCTTTTAAAAAAGGTGTTGACTTTATGTATGGTTATACATATAATAAATATTGTCGATAGGGCAACGGCGCTAACGAAGAAAAGAAAATAACATATGCGGGTGTAGTTTAGTGGTAAAACAAGAGCCTTCCAAGCTCTGGTCGAGAGTTCGATTCTCTTCACCCGCTCCATGTCCCAGTAGCTCAGCCGGATAGAGCATACGCCTTCTAAGCGTACGGTCGGGAGTTCGAATCTCTCCTGGGACGCTAAAAAAACCTTGTTATCAAAAGATAACAAGGTTTTTTGTTTGTCTAAAATTTGATGTTTGGGTTATAGGTGTAGTTCATTCTTGATATTTGCGACCTTTCCTTTGATATTAAGCAGTTGCATATGTACTTCTTTTTCTTAAATAAAAAGAGCGCCATTTATGCGCCCTATTCCTCTTATTTAATTTAAAGAATCAATAGGTTTATGATGGAACTCAAATCCATATCCAGATTCTCTTAATTGTTTACTTACAATATTATAAAACTCTTTACCATTCTAGTACGATTGAGCAGCAGTTATCGGAACTTATTCCCGGTAGTGTGTTACAATTAATAGAAGCGGAAAACGAGAATCTCCAATTGACTGGACCTGTGATTGGTTAGATGGTTTAAGAAGGTCGTATAAAAAAGGGAGATGGCGCAAAGATGGCGAGATCAAATGAGAATGATTTAACGGAGAAATTGGCGGAAGGTCACCGGAAATATGGTGATGGCAATTTTACAGTACAGAACATCGGTGATGAAACTAACCCGAATTGGACTGTCGTAAAAAATGTGAGGAAGGGATCGGCAGGCATTCGCGAAGGAGAAGATATATTAAGACTGCGATCAAAATATATAAAATAGTACGGAAATGGGCGGAGCGGGAGTTCGAATCTCTCCTGGGACGCTAAGAAAACCTTGTTATCTTTTTGATAACAAGGTTTTTTGTTTGTTTTAAATTAGTTGTTAATAAACTTGTCAAAGACAAAACCATAATCTTTCACATTATATTGTTTCTTCGTATCAACAAGCCAGTTAAAGGCGATCTCGTTCATCTCTTTAAATTGCTCTGCTAAGTTTACTTGTGCGTTTGAAATACGGCTGAAAGCGTTAGATGCCATATCTAAACTTTTATGTGCATATTTTAATGTAATGTCGTTGTCGTATGAAATTTCTTCAATTTTAAGTAAAGCCTTATATAAATCTTTTAATTCTTCAATATGTTTTTTATGAACATCAATTGAGTAATGCTCATCTCCCATTTGAAACTTAATTTCTATATCTAAATCAATCGTTCCTGCAGTTTCAAGTGCTACGTTTTTAATTTGATATTTACTATAGCTATAGCGGCGCAGTGTGCGTTTTTTACTTGTTGCGCTTGTACCATCTAGGTGAAGTAATCCTTTGTTTGTGAAGCAATATTCATCTGATTTGGATTTAATTAGAAAATAAATTTTCTCTCCATCTTCGTGCATCACGTAATCATCAGCATCAACTTTATCGTAATCTTTCGGTGTAATGACAGAACCTACATCGCTTAACCCTAAAACATCAGCAGCTACTTTTTTGAACATATATAATCCCCCTTGTAAATTAAATTCTTAATTGTACAAAAATATATTAACATGATTTTAACAAAGAGTTTTCTTTTAATGAGAAAATATTGGGAGGTAAGTTAAGAAAAGGAACGAATATTATTATAAAATATGTAAAAAGGTGCTGAGAAAAAGTGTACCATCATACAAGAACAAAAGGAGATTTAGCTGTTTTAAAGGCACAAGTTGATTTGTATGAAAAAGGATACATGATTTTAATGCTGCAAACAGAGCATTCGCCGTTTGATCTTGTAGTATATAAAGACGTGAGATTTAAAAGGGTACAAGTGAAATATAGAGAATTGAATGCAAGAGGGATACTAGAAGTTAGATTCCGATCTAGTTATTCTACGACAAGCGGAGTCACTACAAAAGAAGTGAATAAAGAAGAGATAGATGTGTATTGTGTATACTGTCCTCAAACAGATCTTTGTTATTATTTCAATCCAAAATTATTTAGTAAATCTATTAGTTTAAGAGTGGATTCTCCGAAAAATAACCAAGAGAAAAAAGTTAATTTTGCAAGTGATTATAGAGAAACTCCGTGAAAGCACCTCAAGCGATATGAGGTGTTTTTCAATCCTCTTTCGAAATCTTACAATTCTGTAAGGTAACTGTAAGGTAGTTCGATGGTAACAAATTGCTAATCCTCTATAATGAAGATAACAACGATAAAACGAGGAGGAAGAAATGATGAAAGGATTAGTTGTAACGGGCTTGACGGTTGCTTTTGGATTTGTAGCGTATGAGAAATTAACGTATGTAGTTGATGTTGTGAAACATTTGATTGCTTAGAGAAAACAGCCATGAGAGGGAAAGGGAATGAGTGAATGAATGGAATGGTTATTTGGAATTATAGGTACTTGTAGTGTAGTGTTATTGTTCTTTGTCCCAAGTGGTATACTTAGTTCGACAACAAGTTTGTTCTTCTTAAGTTTGTTTGCTTGTACGATGCTTATTATTATGTTTTTAATGAAGCGAAGTAAACCAATCTTCTATTTTAGCATGATTGTTATGGCAATTATTGTTCTCCAAATTATTACCCTTGTAATATACCCCACAATTATAAAAGCTTTCCATTAATGATAAATCCTCTGCGTTTGTTGCTGGGGATTTTTATTTGTACAATTTTAATTTTTAGTAGAGATTTATTTGTATTGGAATGTAAAAATTAAATATTTTTATATTTCAAACAAATAGTTTTGGGATGTTGTGTTCTCATTACGCATTTGATATATTTACTTTGAACATAATTAAAATCAAGAAAAAGAGGCGGACGTATGGATAAAAAAGAAAATACGGTCGTATTGTTTCCACAACTATCAGAGCGCTATATTGATGAAGGTTTTTTAGCGCTGAAAGAGCGGAAATTCGAAGATGCATTGCGCTGCTTTGAAATATTACGTCAGTATAATGCGGAAACGGAACAAACGGAATTAGCTTCAGTTATTTGTTTACTCGAATTAAAACGTATGGAAGAAGCGAAAGACAAATGTGAACAGTTGCTTAAAACAGGAGTTGTCTTATTTGGTGATATTCTTGAAACGTACGTGACTATTTTAGTTCAAACAAATGATTATGAAGGTGTTATTGAAACTGTTGAAAAGGTTTTACAAACGAAAGATATAATGCCTGATCAAAAGGAAAAATTAGCGCAGCTTGCTTTATTTGCAGAAGGTATGCTAAATGAAGGAGACGCATCGCTAGTGGATTCGAATTTTGAATTGGATGAGTTTACTAATGAAATTTTTGGAGAAAACTTTGGACAGAAGCTAAGAGCGATTCAGCGACTTTCTTTAAAAGACTTAGATCTTGCATTACCTGTTTTAAAGAAATTTTTAATAGACGAAGAGCAACACCCCTATTTGAAAACTTCTATTTTGTATAAAATGATAGAAAGTCAGGTAGAAGAGGAAATAGAGGTAGAAAAGTTTGGGAATACGATTAAGGTAATTCCAGCATTTACAGGTCATAATGAGGAGCAATCCAATAACATTATACATAAATTATCAAGTCGATTAGAGCAAAATTATCCCGATATATTTGAAGCGATGGTTACATATTGGAAAGAATTGCAAATTAGCGTTTTCCCATTCGCTCTATTAATGGATAAAGAGGAGATTTGGTCAGCTGTTTTAGAGAGAATTGGAAGAAAGCGTTTCGGATTGGCTATTGATGAAGAAGAGCTTATGGCAGCATACAATATCGAATTGGAAGAGTTTCATATTGCCTATCAATGGTTATTACGTGTTGAAAGAGAAGGATATTTGCCCGTATAATTATGAAAAAGAATCGTTCAGTTCTTGAAACGAGCATATTCTATGTTATAATGTAAGGGTTGCAAAAGGCAGAAAACTGCCTGTTTGTAAGAGAAGAGAAGTGTAATTCTCTTACTTAATATGTTTCATATTATTCTCGAACAAAATATACCGTAGTTGTCTTCTGGGCAATTAGTAGATTGGAACATTATATCTGAAAGCTTTTGCTAGAGGATTATTTGTGTATTTGTTATTTCAAAAAAGAGATAATGAAGATCTTAATCTATAGAGGTATGTGCATACATTATTATAGTTGGAGGGAAAGAATAAATGTCTACAAAATGGGAAAAATTAGAAGGTAACGTTGGCGTTTTAACAATCGAAGTTGATGCTAAAGAAGTAAACAACTCTATCGACGCTGCGTTCAAAAAAGTAGTAAAAACAATTAACGTACCAGGTTTCCGTAAAGGAAAAATGCCTCGTCCATTATTCGAACAACGCTTTGGTATTGAATCTTTATACCAAGATGCTTTAGATATCATTTTACCAAAAGCATACGGTGAAGCGATTGAAGAAGCTGGTATCTTCCCAGTTGATCATCCTGAAATCGACATCGAGAAGTTCGAAAAAAATGCTAACCTTATCTTCACTGCAAAAGTTACAGTGAAACCTGAAGTTAAATTAGGTGAGTACAAAGGTTTAGCAGTAGAAAAAGTTGAAACAACTGTAACTGACGAAGATGTAGAGAACGAATTAAAATCTTTACAAGAGCGTCAAGCTGAGCTAGTTGTTAAAGAAGAAGGAACTGTTGAAAACGGTGATACAGCTGTAATCGACTTCGAAGGTTTCGTTGATGGCGAAGCATTTGAAGGCGGAAAAGGCGAAAACTACTCTCTAGCAATCGGTTCTGGTACATTCATCCCAGGTTTCGAAGAGCAAGTAATCGGTCTTAAATCTGGTGAGTCTAAAGACGTTGAAGTATCATTCCCAGAAGAGTACCATGCTGCTGAATTAGCTGGCAAACCAGCAACATTCAAAGTAACAATTCACGAAATCAAAACAAAAGAACTTCCTGAGTTAAACGACGAGTTCGCTAAAGAAGCAGACGAAGCGGTTGCAACTCTTGATGAATTAAAAGCAAAACTTCGCACAAACTTAGAAGAAGGCAAAAAGCACGAAGCTGAGCACAAAGTACGTGACGAAGTAGTAGAATTAGCTGCTGCTAACGCTGAAATCGAAATTCCAGAAGCTATGATCAACACTGAGTTAGATCGTATGGTTCGTGAATTCGAGCAACGTTTAAGCCAACAAGGTATGAACCTTGAGCTTTACTACCAATTCACAGGTACTGATGCTGACAAATTAAAAGAGCAAATGAAAGAAGATGCACAAAAACGTGTAAGAATCAATCTTGTTCTTGAAGCTATCATTGAAGCTGAAAACATCGAAGTTACTGAAGAAGAAGTAACTGCAGAAGTTGAAAAAATGGCTGAAATGTACGGTATGCCAGTAGACGCTATCAAGCAAGCTCTTGGAAGCGTAGACGCTTTAGCTGAAGATCTTAAAGTGCGTAAAGCTGTAGACTTCTTAGTAGAAAACGCTGCATAATAAAATAACAAGGCACGATTAAAATCGTGCCTTGTTTTATAAATATAGAAATATATTTATAAAACTTTTCGATGGAGAAGGAAAAGTTCCTTTACAAGTCGAATATACATATTTCAAAAGTTTTAAAAATTTTTTATTTGTACATAACTAGTCATATTATTTGTATTTCTCGCCACGTAGTGACATAATATGTATTTACATACGATACATTTATCGTGTACATACGAAGGCAAGAGGTTAGCACTTTGTAAGGGGTGTGAAAATATGTTTAAATTTAATGATGAAAAAGGGCAATTAAAATGTTCTTTCTGTGGTAAAACACAAACGCAAGTTCGAAAGTTAGTGGCAGGTCCAGGTGTTTACATTTGTGACGAGTGTATCGAACTTTGTACTGAAATTGTACAAGAGGAGCTTGCGAAGGACGAAGAAGTAGAATTCAAAGATGTACCGAAACCGGTAGAAATTCGTGAAATCTTAGATGAGTATGTCATCGGGCAAGATAGCGCGAAAAAAGCACTAGCAGTAGCGGTATATAACCATTACAAACGCATTAATTCTAACAGCAAAATTGATGATGTAGAATTAGCGAAGAGTAATATCGCACTTATCGGGCCAACAGGTAGTGGTAAAACATTACTTGCACAAACGTTAGCGCGTATTCTAAATGTTCCATTTGCAATCGCGGACGCAACATCTTTAACAGAAGCTGGATATGTTGGGGAAGATGTAGAAAATATCTTACTAAAATTAATTCAAGCAGCTGATTATGATGTAGAGAAAGCGGAAAAAGGAATCATTTATATTGATGAGATTGATAAAGTGGCACGTAAGTCCGAAAATCCATCAATTACACGTGATGTATCTGGTGAAGGTGTGCAGCAGGCACTTCTGAAAATTTTAGAAGGTACTGTAGCAAGCGTTCCGCCTCAAGGTGGTCGTAAGCATCCGCACCAAGAGTTTATTCAAATTGATACAACGAACATCTTATTCATTTGTGGTGGAGCGTTTGATGGCATTGAGCCGATTATTAAACGTCGCCTTGGTGAAAAAGTAATTGGATTTGGTTCTGAGAAGAAAAATGCTGATGTAAATGAGAAGCATGTTTTATCTCACGTATTACCAGAGGATCTTTTAAGATTTGGTTTAATTCCAGAGTTTATCGGTCGTCTTCCAGTTATTGCGAACCTAGAGCCACTTGATGAAGATGCTCTTGTTGATATTTTAACGAAACCGAAAAATGCACTTGTTAAGCAATTCCAAAAACTATTGGAGCTTGACGATGTTGAGTTAGAGTTTGAAGAAGGTGCACTAATCGAAATTGCGAAAAAAGCAATTGAACGTAAAACGGGTGCTCGTGGACTTCGTTCTATTATTGAAGGCTTAATGCTTGATGTAATGTTCGAACTTCCATCTCGTAAAGATATCGAGAAGTGTATTCTTACAAAAGAAACAGTAGCTGATAATGAGCCACCAAAATTGGTGTTACAAGACGGTACTGTACTTGATACAAAAACATCTGCATAATGCGAAAGGGAAACAGCAATTTTTATAATTGCTGTTTTTCTTTATGTTTAGCTACGTTCCTCCGCGGAAATACTAAGAGATAAAATATTGCGGGAGGAAATAAATAATGAGCTGGACAAATATATTTTTAGTTGTTCAACTTGTTTTTGGTGTAATTGTCGGATTGTATTTCTGGCATTTACTTCGAAATCAACGAACACAAAAAGTTTCAATTGATCGAGAATCGAAAAAAGAATTAGAACAGCTTCGTAAAATGCGTGAGATTTCTTTAACAGAGCCGCTAGCAGAAAAGGTGCGTCCTACAACCTTTTTAGATATTGTAGGGCAAGAGGACGGGATTAAGTCGTTAAAAGCGGCTCTTTGTGGTCCGAATCCGCAACATGTAATCATATATGGCCCGCCAGGTGTTGGGAAAACAGCGGCAGCACGTCTTGTATTAGAAGAAGCGAAACGAAATCCTAAATCTCCATTTCGTACGAATGCAACATTTATTGAACTTGATGCGACAACAGCTCGGTTTGATGAACGTGGTATCGCAGACCCTTTAATTGGTTCGGTGCATGATCCGATTTATCAAGGTGCTGGGGCGATGGGGCAAGCAGGTATTCCGCAACCGAAAAAAGGTGCTGTAACAGATGCACATGGTGGTATTTTGTTTATTGATGAGATTGGCGAGCTCCATCCGATTCAAATGAACAAAATGTTAAAGGTGTTAGAAGATCGAAAAGTATTTTTAGAAAGTGCGTACTATAGTGAAGAAAATACGATGATCCCAACATATATACATGATATTTTCCAAAAAGGCTTACCGGCAGATTTTCGTTTAGTTGGAGCAACGACACGTTCGCCAGAGGAAATTCCTCCTGCTATTCGGTCACGTTGCTTAGAAGTATTTTTCCGTGAATTAGATACGGAAGAAATTCAAAAAGTAGCGAAAAATGCCGCGGAAAAAGTGGAAATGCAAATGGGTGAAAATGGTATTGAAATGATTGGGATGTATGCAAGGAATGGACGAGAAGCGATTAATCTCGTGCAAATCTCTGCTGGTATGGCGATAAATGAAGAACGTTCTTTCATTAAGGATGAAGATATAGAGTGGGTTGTTCACTCGAGTCAGCTTACACCGAAATATGAAAAGCGCATTTATCCGATTCCAAGGATTGGTCTTGTAAATGGTCTTGCTGTATACGGACCAAATACAGGTGCGTTATTAGAAATTGAAGTAACAGCAATTCTGGCGAAAGATAAAGGATCGGTAAATGTTACCGGAATTGTGGAAGAAGAAAGTATTGGTAGTCAAACGAAATCGATTCGTCGTAAAAGTATGGCGAAAGGCTCTGTTGATAATGTATTAACAGTACTTCGTTCTTTAGATGTGTTGCCAGAAGGATATGATATACATATTAATTTTCCAGGTGGTATCCCAATTGATGGACCTTCTGCAGGAATCGCTATGGCAACAGGTGTATATTCTGCGGTGCACCGCACGTATGTAAATAATGAAGTAGCGATGACAGGGGAAATAAGTATACACGGAGAGGTAAAGCCTATTGGTGGCGTGTACGCAAAAATAAAAGCTGCGAAAAAAGCGGGAGCTAAGAAAGTCATTATTCCTGCTGAAAATATGCAACCATTTTTGTATACGATCAAGGGAATTGAAATTATTCCTGTTCGTAAGTTAAAAGAAGTATTTGAGTTAACGTTTATGCAAGAAAATATGCATAGAGAGCTAGATGTACATACTCACGTAGACGAAACAGATGCACAATCTATGTAAAAATAAACAATAATAAAATTTGCCAGACTTCGTTTAAGTTTGTATGCTTAATCGGAGTCTTTTTTCTTTTCGTGAGGTAGAAAAACAAGCTATTTACAATTGCGCGGAATCTCAGCAATTGCATCTAGGTGTATTGTAATATAAAATAGTTGAACAGGAGTTTAATTTATTATGGAGGTGCTATGTCTAGTATGAATACGAACGAAAGAATCGTGCCCCTCCTACCATTAAGAGGCGTTCTCGTATATCCAACGATGGTTTTGCATCTTGATGTAGGACGTGATAAATCGATACAAGCACTAGAGCAGGCGGCAATGGATGAAAATATCATCTTTTTAGCAATGCAAAAAGAAATGAATATCGATGATCCGAAAGAAGATGACATATATAGTGTAGGTACGGTGGCGAAAGTGAAGCAAATGTTAAAATTGCCGAACGGTACGCTTCGTGTCCTTGTGGAAGGTTTACATAGAGCAGAAGTAATAGAGTTTATCGAAGAAGAAAATGTAGTACAAGTGTCTATTAAAACGGTAACTGAAGAAGTAGAAGATGATTTAGAAGAGAAAGCTTTTATGCGTACGTTACTGGAGCATTTCGAACAATATATTAAAGTTTCGAAAAAAGTTTCAAATGAAACATTTGCAACGGTAGCTGATGTGGAAGAACCAGGGAGATTAGCTGATCTAATTGCCTCTCACTTGCCAATTAAAACGAAGCAGAAACAAGAGATTCTAGAGATTGTATCTGTAAAAGAACGATTACAAACACTTATTTCAATTATTCAAGATGAACAAGAGTTACTTAGCCTAGAAAAGAAAATTGGGCAAAAAGTGAAACGTTCCATGGAGCGCACGCAAAAAGAATATTTCTTACGTGAGCAAATGAAGGCGATTCAAACTGAACTTGGCGACAAAGAAGGCAAGGGCGGAGAAGTAGAAGAACTTCGTGAGAAAATTGAACAGTCAGGAATGCCGGAAGAAACAATGAAGGCTGCGCTGAAAGAATTAGATCGTTATGAAAAGTTACCAGCAAGTTCTGCGGAGAGTGGTGTTATTCGCAATTATATTGATTGGTTATTAGCGCTTCCGTGGACAGAGGCAACAGAAGATATAATTGACCTTGCTCATTCGGAAGAGATTTTAAATAACGATCATTACGGTCTTGAAAAAGTGAAAGAGCGTGTACTTGAATATTTAGCTGTACAGAAGTTAACGAATTCATTAAAAGGACCTATCCTTTGTTTAGTAGGCCCTCCTGGGGTCGGCAAAACTTCGTTAGCGCGTTCAATTGCAACATCATTGAATCGTAACTTCGTCCGTGTATCTCTTGGTGGTGTGCGTGATGAATCTGAAATTCGTGGTCACCGCCGTACATATGTTGGAGCAATGCCAGGACGCATTATTCAAGGTATGAAAAAGGCGAAAACAGTTAATCCAGTCTTCTTATTAGATGAGATTGATAAAATGTCTAACGATTTCCGTGGAGATCCATCAGCGGCATTACTTGAAGTATTAGATCCAGAACAAAACCATAACTTCAGTGATCATTACATTGAAGAACCATATGATCTATCAAAAGTTATGTTTGTAGCAACTGCTAATACACTTTCAAGTATTCCAGGTCCATTACTTGACCGTATGGAAATCATTTCGATTGCTGGCTATACAGAACTTGAAAAAGTACACATTGCTCGTGAGCATTTATTGCCGAAACAATTAAAAGAACATGGCTTACGAAAAGGTAATTTACAAGTGCGTGATGAAGCGCTGCTTGAGATTATTCGTTATTATACACGTGAGGCTGGTGTTCGTACGCTAGAGCGCCAAATTGCAAAAGTTTGCCGTAAAGTAGCGAAGATTATCGTTACAGCAGAACGTAAACGTATCGTTGTGACAGAGAAAAAGATTGTTGATTTACTTGGTAAACACATATTCCGTTATGGGCAAGCTGAAAAAACAGACCAAGTTGGTATGGCAACAGGTCTAGCTTACACAGCAGCAGGCGGCGATACACTTGCCATTGAAGTTTCTGTAGCGCCAGGAAAAGGGAAACTAATTTTAACAGGGAAACTTGGGGATGTTATGAAAGAATCAGCACAAGCTGCGTTTAGTTATATACGTTCTCGTGCAGAAGAGCTTCAGATTGATCCGAATTTCCATGAGAAAAATGATATTCATATTCACGTTCCAGAAGGAGCAGTTCCAAAAGACGGACCGTCAGCAGGTATTACGATGGCAACGGCACTTATTTCTGCGCTAACAGGTATTCCTGTAAGTAAAGAAGTGGGTATGACAGGTGAAATTACACTTCGTGGTCGTGTATTACCAATTGGTGGTTTAAAAGAAAAAACATTAAGTGCTCACCGCGCAGGCTTAACAAAAATTATTTTGCCAGCAGAAAACGAGAAAGATTTAGATGATATTCCAGAGAGCGTAAAAGAAAACCTTACGTTTGTGCTTGCATCTCATTTAGATGAAGTATTGGAGCACGCATTAGTAGGAGTGAAACAATGAAAGTAACAAAAGCAGATATTGTAATTAGTGCTGTTAAACCAGAACAATATCCAGACAGTGATTTACCAGAAATTGCATTAGCAGGTCGTTCAAATGTGGGGAAGTCTTCCTTTATTAATAAAATTTTAAATCGTAAAAAGTTAGTGCGTATTTCTTCTAAACCAGGAAAAACGCAAACGCTGAACTTTTTCTTAATCAATGAGATGATGCACTTTGTTGATGTTCCAGGTTACGGATATGCAAAAGTATCTAAATCGGAGCGCGCTGCATGGGGGAAAATGATTGAAACGTACTTTACAACTCGTGAGCAATTAGACGCAGCTGTATTAGTAGTTGATTTACGTCACCAACCAACAAGTGATGACGTGATGATGTATGATTTCTTAAAGCATTATGAAATCCCAACAATTATTATTGCGACGAAAGCCGATAAAATTCCGAAAGGGAAATGGCAAAAGCATTTAAAAGTTGTAAAAGAAACGCTTGCTGTTGAAAGTGGCGATGAAATTGTTCTATTCTCTTCTGAAACAGGACTTGGAAAAGAAGAAGCGTGGAAAGCAATTCATAAATTTACAAAAACAAAAAACGCGTGACGAATGTCGCGCGTTTTTGTTTTGCTAAATTTTTTAGCGTACGTTTAATGTAACTTCAATATTTCCTCGTGTTGCTTTCGAGTAAGGACATACACCGTGAGCCGCTTCTACAAGTTCTTGTGCTTCGCTATGTGAAACGCCAGCCACATGTACATCAAGTACAGCAGATAGACCGAAACCACCATCTGTATCTTTTCCGATAGAAACGTGAGCAGTTACTTCTGTACTTTCTACTTTCATACGTTTTGTACGAATGACAAGTTGTAATGCACTATCGAAACAAGCTGCATAACCAGCTGCAAATAGTTGTTCTGGATTTGTTGCTTCTCCGCCTGCACCACCTAGTGCTTTCGGCATTTTTACATCAAGATTTAATATGCCATCATCTGAAACTACTTTCCCATTTCTTCCACCTGTTGCTGTTACTGAAGCAGTATATAATTTATCCATATTTATTCCCCTTTTCCATCATTAATTGTTTTCATTGTGTCAATTAGTTTATTTAGTTGAATTAATAAAGAGAGATATTCTTGCTCTGTAATTCCTAAGTTTGTAGCCATCGTTGTCGGTAATGAACAAGCCTTTTCCTTTAAATCTTTGCCTTGTTCTGTTAATTCAATACAAACTTTTCGCTCGTCTTCTTTGGAACGAACACGTTTTACAAGTTTTAATGATTCCATTCGTTTTAACATAGGTGTTAACGTACCAGAATCTAAAAATAGACGTTCTCCAATTTCTTTTACTGTTAGTCCATCTTGCTCCCATAGTACGAGTAAAGTAATGTACTGGGGATACGTAATACCCATTTCTTCTAAATAAGGTCGATAAAAACGAGTAACCTCTCTAGAGCAGGCGTAAATAGAAAAACAAAGTTGGTTATCTAGATGCAAAGAGTTTTCTGTCATAAATAACTCCCTTCTAATTAAATTGTGCACAATTTAATTTTGTAAAACTAATATAACGAAAAAGAAATACAATGTCAAATACATTGTATTGAGAAAGTCTTTGTTACATTTTGGAACAATCATACATATTTTCCTTCATGATGAAAGAAGATAGGGAAGATGATGTTATAATTTATATGGAATAGTTTCCATCACTTGATTATGAGGGCTTTTTTTGGTAACGTACAAATAGAGTTATTAATTTATAATCATTATAAAGTAGAAGTTTTTTTATTAGTGTTACTGAATCTCCTTTATTACATACGGAGAATAATTAAAAAATAATCGGTTGTTCACACGATTGTCAGATTCATAAGAGGAAAGTTGTATTATGATAGTAGATAAAGTGATAAAACGGGTGAAGGGGGACATGCTGCGTGCATATTCTTGTTGTTAGTGTAAATTATCGAACAGCCCCTGTAGAATTTCGTGAGAAACTCACATTTCAGGCAGCAGAACTAGAGCGAGCGATGACTACATTACAAAATCAAAAGAGCGTGTTAGAGAATGTCATTGTATCAACTTGTAATCGCACTGAGATTTATGCTGTTGTCGATCAATTACACACGGGACGGTATTATATTAAGAAGTTTTTAGCTGATTGGTTTCAGCTTGAAATAGAAGAAGTTGCGCCATATTTAACTATTTTTGAACAAGATGGTGCAATAGATCATTTATTCCGCGTAACGTGCGGTTTAGATTCAATGGTAGTCGGAGAAACGCAGATTTTAGGTCAAATAAAAGATAGCTTTTTAGAAGCGCAACAAGTTAAAGCAACAGGCACAATTTTTAATGAATTGTTTAAGCAAGTCATTACATTAGCAAAACGTGCCCACTCAGAAACAACAATCGGGGAAAGTGCGATGTCTGTTAGTTATGCTGCTGTTGAGCTTGGAAAGAAAATATTTGGCGAGTTAACAGATTGTCATGTGCTTATTCTTGGTGCTGGTAAAATGGGCGAACTTGCACTGCAAAACTTATATGGAAGTGGTGCTCGTAAAGTAACAGTTATGAATAGGACGCTTTCGAAAGCAGAAGTAATGGCTGAGAAATATATGGGACATGCAAAATCGTTAAGCGAATTACAATGTGCATTATTAGAAGCAGATATTTTAATTAGTTCAACTGGTGCATCTGAGTATGTCATTACGAAAGAGATGATGACAAAGGTGGAGAAAATGCGCTCTGGTCGTCCTTTATTTATGGTTGATATTGCAGTACCACGTGATATTGATCCAGCGATTGATGAGTTAGAAGGTTCTTTCTTGTATGACATTGATGATCTGCAAGGAGTAGTGGAGGCAAACCGTGCTGAGCGTTTGAAAGAAGCGGAGAAAATTCAATTTATGATTGAAGAGGAAATTGTTCTATTTAAAACGTGGTTAAGTACACTTGGTGTTGTTCCATTAATATCAGCTCTTCGTGATAAGGCACTTGCAATCCAAAGTGAAACGATGGTAAGCCTAGAGCGAAAAATACCAAACCTTAGTGATCGTGAGAAAAAAGTTATTAGTAAGCATACGAAAAGTATTATTAATCAATTATTAAAAGACCCAATTTTAGTAGCGAAAGAAATAGCTGCTGAAGAGGGAGCGAGCGAAAAATTAGCGTTATTTGCGAAGATTTTCGATTTAGAAACGGAAGAAGTAGAGAGTCGTGCGGAAGAAGTAGAACATAAAAGAGTGTGGACACCATCCGTTCCATCTTTATAATTTGGAAGGATGATCGGATGAGTTTTTTAAATAACAGTATTATTTATCATATTGCAATTATTTTATATGCTTGTAGCATTAGTTTATATTTTATAGATTATTTCCAAAGTAACCGAAAGGCGAACCGATTTGCTTTTTGGTTACTTTCGATTGTATGGGTATTGCAGTCTATTTTTATGTTGCTTAGGGCGACAGATTCAGAAACGAACCCCATTTTAACTTTATTATCAGGGATTTATTTTTATGTTTGGTTATTGATTACGATGTCATTAGTCATAAATCGATTTATGCGCGTTGACTTTTTAGTCTTCTTTACAAATGTTGTTGCATTTGGCGTAAGCGCTTTTTCTATTTTTACACCGCTCGGAAAGATGTCGCCAGTACTTGCAGAGCAATTAGTTTCAGAACTTGTATACGTGCATGTTGGAATGGCGATTATTTCTTATGCAACGTTTACGGTATCGTTTATTTTTTCTATTATGTATTTACTGCAATATCGCCTATTAAAAAAGAAAAAGTGGAATGCGAGATTAAGAAGGTTAGGGAATTTACCGAAGCTTGAATCTACGTCTTACGGATTAAATTTATTTTCTGTTCCATTTTTCTTACTAGCAATTTTATTAGGATGTATATGGGGATATACAAAATTAGATAATTTTCATTGGTATGATACGAAAGTAATTGGTTCGTTTGTCGTTCTATTTGTATACTGTGCGGGCTTGTATTTAAGAGCGGCAGATGTGTTGCAAGGGAAGAAAATTGTACTGTGGAATGTAGGGGCCTTTCTCGTAATGCTAGTTAACATTTTTTTATTAAGTAGTTTATCTAATTTCCACTTTTGGTATTTATAATGAGGAGAGAGAATTATGCGCAAAATTATTGTAGGGTCACGAAAGAGTAAGCTAGCATTAACACAAACAAACTGGTTTATTGATCAGTTAAAAGCACTTGGTTTACCATATGAATTTGAAGTGAAAGAAATTGTCACTAAAGGTGATGTGATTTTAGATGTTACTCTTTCAAAAGTAGGCGGAAAAGGTTTGTTCGTTAAAGAAATTGAGCATGCGTTACTTACGAAAGAAATCGATATGGCTGTACATAGTATGAAAGATATGCCAGCCGTACTTCCAGAAGGATTGATGATTGGCTGTACACCAAAGCGTGTTGACCCTCGTGATGCTTTTATCTCAAAAAATGGAGCATCGTTTAAAGAGTTAGCGGAAGGTGCTATTTTAGGTACGAGTAGTTTAAGACGTAGTGCACAGCTACTCGCTGCGAGACCAGATTTACAAGTGAAGTGGATTCGCGGAAATATCGATACACGTTTACGTAAATTAAAAGAAGAGGATTACGATGCGATTATTTTAGCGACAGCTGGATTACAAAGAATGGGCTGGGATGATGAAGTTATTACAGAACATTTAGATGAAACGTTATGTGTACCTGCTGTAGGACAAGGTGCATTAGCGATTGAATGTCGTGAGGACGATAAGGATTTATTGCAGCTGTTAGCGCATATTAATGATGCGATAACAGAAAGAACAGTGGCAGCGGAGCGAGTATTTCTTCATAAACTTGAAGGTGGATGCCAAGTTCCAATCGCTGGATATGCAACCCTTACAAAAAATGATGCAATCGAATTAACAGCTCTTGTCGGCTCTATGGATGGCTCTGTTTTATTAAAAGAGACAGTAGTGGGTACTAATCCTGAGGAAGTAGGATTAGAGGCCGCAGACCGTTTAATTAAGCGAGGCGCCAAAGAACTCATTCTTGCTGCAAATAAGGAGCAACAATAAATATGAACGCTCTCGCTGGAAAAACGGTATTGATTACACGTGCCCAGCATCAAGCGAAACAAATGAGTGTAGCAGTGAAAGAAAAGAGCGGAATTCCATTGGAAATTCCGCTTTTGCGTATGGAAGGTATGTCTCATAGGCAAATTCAACATATCAAAGAGCAGCTACATTCATACGACTGGGTTATTTTTACGAGCAGAAATGGTGTAGCTTTTTTTCTAGATAGTTTAAAAAAGAAACTACCACTAACCATTAAAATCGCTGCAGTAGGTGTGAAAACAAAATTAGAGTTAGAAAAAAGGGGCTATCAAGTTCATTTTGTTCCGACTTCATTTGTTGCAGAAGCATTTGCAGAAGAGTTTCTAAAAGAATTAAGTGGAAACGAACGTATTTTATTTCCGAAAGGGAATTTAGCAAGAGAGGTAATTCCGGTTGCACTTCGGGAAATTGGTGTTTCTCTAGATGAGCTAATCGTATACGGTACGAAAGTGAATATAGAAAAAAAGCAAGAGCTTATAGCGGCATTGAAGTTAGGGAAAGTAGACATTATTACATTTACGAGCCCTTCAACTGTTACTAGTTTTGTTCGTTTACTTGAGGGTACAAACTGGAGAGAATGGACAAAAAAATGTACAATTGCTTGTATAGGACCTATTACGGAAAAAGAGGCAAGTCTTTATTTTCCGTCTGTTATTGTGCCGAAAGAGTATACTGTAGAAGCATTACTACAATATGTTTGTGAATCTATAAAATGAAAGAATGGGGATAGAAATCTATGAACTCTTTACAATTTAATCGTCATCGTCGTTTAAGACAAAGCGGGGGCATGCGTGCGCTTGTGCGTGAAACGTTTTTACATACGGAAGATTTTATTTACCCTATTTTTGTATTAGAAGGTGAAAATGTTCGTAATGAAGTTCCTTCTATGCCAGGCGTATATCAAATGTCTTTAGATTTATTGCAAGCTGAAATGCAAGAAGTTGTTGATTTAGGTATTCGTTCTGTTATTGTATTTGGTTTACCTGCTGAAAAGGATGAAGTTGGATCATCAGCATATTGTGATCATGGAATTGTACAACGTGCTATTCAGCAAATTAAAGGTGATTTCCCTGAGCTAGTAGTAGTTGCAGACACATGTTTATGTCAATTTACAAGCCATGGTCATTGCGGTGTAATTGAAGATGGTATTATTTTAAATGACGAGTCTCTTGCGGTTCTTGCGAAAACAGCTGTAAGTCAAGCGAAAGCAGGAGCGGACATTATTGCGCCATCAAACATGATGGACGGCTTCGTAACAGCAATTCGCCAAGCATTAGACGAAAATGGTTTTGAACACGTGCCAGTTATGTCGTACGCTGTGAAATATTCATCAGCATTTTATGGACCATTCCGTGATGCTGCGCATGGTGCACCACAATTTGGTGACCGTAAAACATATCAAATGGATCCGGCAAACCGTATGGAAGCATTCCGTGAAGCAGAATCAGATGTAATGGAAGGTGCAGATTTCTTAATCGTAAAACCAGCTCTTTCTTACTTAGATATCGTTCGTGATGTGAAAAATAACTTTAATTTACCAGTTGTCGCTTATAATGTAAGTGGTGAATATTCGATGATTAAAGCGGCAGCGCAAAATGGTTGGATTAATGAAAAAGAAGTTGTTCTTGAAAAATTAATTAGTATGAAACGTGCAGGGGCAGATTTAATTATTACGTATCATGCAAAAGATGCAGCAAGATGGTTACAAGAAGGAGGCACTAAATAATGAAAAAGTTTGATAAGTCAATTGCAGCGTTTGAAGAGGCGCAAGACTTAATGCCTGGTGGCGTAAATAGCCCGGTTCGTGCCTTTAAGTCTGTTGGGATGAATCCGTTGTTTATGGAGCGTGGAAAAGGTTCTAAAGTATATGATATCGATGGGAATGAATACATCGACTACGTATTATCATGGGGTCCTTTAATTCATGGTCATGCAAATGATCGTGTTGTAGAAGCGTTAAAATCTGTCGCTGAAAGAGGTACAAGCTTCGGTGCACCAACAGAAATTGAAAATAAATTAGCAAAACTTGTTATTGAGCGTGTGCCATCAATTGAGATTGTGCGTATGGTTAACTCTGGAACGGAAGCAACAATGAGTGCACTACGTTTAGCTCGTGGTTATACAGGTCGTAATAAAATCTTGAAATTTATTGGTTGTTACCACGGTCATGGTGATTCGTTATTAATTAAAGCTGGTTCTGGTGTGGCGACTTTAGGTTTACCAGATAGTCCTGGTGTACCAGAAGGTGTAGCGAAAAATACGATTACAGTAGCTTATAACGATTTAGAAAGCGTAAAATACGCGTTTGAACAATTCGGTGATGATATTGCTTGTGTAATTGTAGAACCAGTAGCAGGAAATATGGGGGTTGTTCCACCGCAGCCTGGATTTTTAGAAGGGCTTCGTGAAGTAACAGAACAAAACGGTGCATTGCTTATTTTTGATGAAGTAATGACAGGGTTCCGAGTAGCTTATAATTGTGGTCAAGGTTATTATGGCGTAACACCTGATTTAACATGCTTAGGTAAAGTAATCGGTGGTGGTTTACCGGTAGGAGCATACGGTGGTAAAGCAGAAATTATGCGCCAAGTTGCGCCAAGCGGACCGATTTACCAAGCTGGTACTTTATCAGGTAACCCACTTGCAATGGCGGCAGGTTATGAAACGTTAATACAGTTAACGCCAGAATCATATGTAGAATTTGAGCGTAAAGCTGAAATGTTAGAAGATGGATTACGTAAAGCAGCTGAAAAACATGGCATTCCGCATCATATTAACCGTGCAGGCTCTATGATTGGTATTTTCTTTACAGATGAACCTGTTATTAATTACGATGCAGCAAAATCTTCAAATTTAGAATTCTTTGCGGCTTACTATCGTGAAATGGTAGAACAAGGTGTATTCTTACCACCATCTCAATTCGAAGGTTTATTCTTATCGACAGCACATAGTGATGCAGATATTGAAGCGACGATTGCAGCAGCTGAAATTGCAATGTCAAAATTAAAAGCGTAATGTATTAGAGAAAATCGCTCTCCATAAGGGGAGCGATTTTTTTTATTCATAAAGTAAGCTTTCCACACATAAATCTGTAATGACATATAGTTTGGGAGGGGGAAAAGAAGTGGCTGCAGATCATTCATTACGATTTTCATTAAAAGAATCTGTGTGGTTCCAAAAAGGACAGGAAGTCGAAGAACTTTTGTCAATTTCGTTAGATCCAGACGTTGAGATAGAAGAGCTTGATCATGAAGTAATCGTGAGAGGACAATTAGATTTAACGGGAGAGTATGTTGCACGAAAAGATGATTCCGCGTATTCATTAAGAGAACTATCGCCAGCAAAGTCAATTGATTATGTAGAAACAAGAGAAGATGGGGTTAATGAACTTGTTCATTCCTTTCCACTTGAAATATCAATTCCGAGAAATCGAGTGAAAGTAATTGAAGAGCTATATGTATCAATCGAGGAATTTGATTATGAATTAAAGGAAAATGGTTGCTTACAATTATTAGCGGATATATCTATTACCGGTTTGTGTGATGAAGAGAGAAGCGAGGATGAAGTTGAAGAGGAAGAAACGGTGTATGCTGAGTTAGAAGAAGATTCAGCGCAAGAGGATGAAAATAGACCGGCGCCGCATGTAGAAGAAACAGCATATAAGGAATCAGATGAGTGGGAAGATTACGCATTTGAACCGTTCCAATTAGAGGAAAGAAAAGAGCAGGAATTAGAAGAAGAGAAAATAGAAGAACATGAATTTGTGGAACGTGAAGAGGAGCAAGAAACAACGCCGCAATTTGAACTGTTCGGACGAAAAGATTTCAAGAAAGAAAAAGCGAAAAAGCAGGAAGAACAAGAAGAAGAGTACTCACAGCGAGATGAAAATGCGCTTTATTTAACAAAACTATTTACGAAAGAACCGGAAGAAGAATTTACAAAGTTAAGAATGTATTTCGTGCAAGAAGGAGATACAATTGAATCTATTGCAGACCGTTATGAAACGTCTGTACAAAATTTATACCGTGTCAATCAAACAGAAGATATATTTTTAAATACGGGGCAAATTATTTATATTCCCGTTTCAAGGGTAAAGGCGAAATAAGGAAGTGAGTGTTTTCACTCACTTCCTTTCTTAGAGGCTATGTTTTGAATAGAAAGGGTTATTCGTATGGATATTGAGTTGCGAAATCACTATGAACCTATCGTGAGGCAATATAGATTGGATACGCAGCATATGGAAGAGCACGGAAATGTAATGAAAATTTATACGAATCAAGGTCCATATGCACTCAAGAAAATAGAAGGCAGAAAGTTAGAGCGGAATAACTTTCTGCATCATATTCAATATTTGAAGGAGAAAGGTTTTTCAAATTATGTACCTATATATCATGCGACGGATGGAAGTTATATTTTAAGTGACGGGACGTATAATTATTATTTAATGCCTTGGTTAGAACGTGCAGAAGGAAACGGTGAGGACAATGATCAATACCATAAAATGTTTCAGACACTTGGAATGTTGCATCAAAAAACTGTGAAGGAAGAAACGTATACGGAAGAAGATTTAGAAAAACATTATACAACTATATCCGATCGTTGGGAAAATGATGGTGAGATGTTAGAAGAGTTTCTCGTAGAATCTGAATCAAAATGGTATATGTCCCCGTTTGAATTGCAATATTGTACGTACTATCATCATGTAATGAGAGCGCGTGAATTTGCAACGAAGCAATTAAATGAGTGGAACGATGCGATGAAAGAAAAAGAGAAAACGCGTATTACTTTTGTGCATGGTAATGTGTCACTTAATCATTTTTTATTTGACTATGAGCGGAATGGCTATTTTATTAGTTTAGAAAAATCGAAGTTTGCAACGCCTGTGCAAGATATAGTAGGTTTTTATTCACGGTCTTTAAACACATATCCAATCGCAAGAAGTGATCGGTTTGAATGGTTTCAAATGTATCAAAAAAATTTCCCTTTTACGAAAGAAGAGCAACTACTTATGTTTGCGTATATGACGTATCCATCGCAATTTATTCGGCAAATCCAGTCTTATAAGAAAAGAAGAGAGCGTCGTAATGAGGAAAATGAACTTCTCGGAGTAAAGAGTTTGCAACAATCGCATTGGCTCGTTAGTAATATAGAATATTTCCTTTCGCAATTACAAGCTGCCCAGCAAGGGAACGGATAAAGAAGATAAGTAGAGGGTACTACTTATCTTCTTTTTTTCATTCCAAAAGCTATAGTCTTAAATTTATCTTGACGAATAAGGTTTCGTTTTTTACACTATTGTATATAATAATTAACAATCATATAAATGCCTTGAAGGGGAAGAGTATAACAAGAAACGTCTTCAGAGAGGAGAATCATTAGCTGGGAGATTCTCTAGATAGTTATGTTAGAAGGTAGCCCTGGAGCATCTTTTCTGAACGGAATAGTTCTCATTAGGAAAAGACGGATTTGTCCGTTATCAAATTAAGAGTATAAGCAAATTATGAATTTGTTTGTAAATAAAGGTGGTACCGCGATGTCCCTCGTCCTTTTTGGATGAGGGACATTTTTTATTTTAAGGAGGGAAAATAATGTCAAACACGGAAAAGAATTTACCAACTAAATATGATCATATGTCCGTTGAAGAAGGCCTTTATCAATGGTGGCTTGAAGGCAAATATTTTGAAGCAACAGGAGACGAGAAGAAACAACCGTATACAATTGTAATTCCACCTCCGAACGTAACTGGTAAGTTACACTTAGGTCATGCTTGGGATACAACTCTTCAAGATATTTTAACTCGTACGAAGCGTATGCAAGGATACGATGTACTATGGCTTCCAGGAATGGACCATGCTGGTATCGCAACACAAGCGAAAGTAGAAGGAAAACTTCGTGAAGAAGGTATTTCACGTTACGATCTTGGCCGTGAAAAATTCCTTGAAAAAGCTTGGGAGTGGAAAGAAGAGTACGCTTCTCACATTCGTCAACAATGGGGGAAAGTTGGTTTAGGACTAGACTATTCTCGTGAACGCTTCACATTAGACAAAGGTTTATCAGATGCAGTTAATAAAGTATTCGTGCAATTATACGAAAAAGGCTTAATTTACCGCGGTGAATATATTATCAACTGGGATCCAGCAACACGCACAGCTCTTTCTGATATTGAAGTAATTCATAAAGAAGTTCAAGGTGCATTCTACCATATGAACTATCCGTTAACAGATGGTTCTGGTCACATTCGTCTTGCGACAACTCGTCCAGAAACGATGCTTGGTGATACAGCAGTAGCAGTTCATCCAGAAGATGATCGTTACAAACATTTAATTGGAAAAACAGTTACACTTCCAATCGTAGGCCGTGAGATTCCGATTATTGCTGATGAGTACGTAGAAAAAGACTTTGGAACAGGCGTTGTAAAAATTACACCAGCTCATGACCCAAATGACTTTGAAGTAGGTAACCGTCATGACTTACCACGCATCTTAGTAATGAACGAAGATGGGACAATGAATGAAAAAGCTGGTAAGTATGACGGTATGGATCGTTTCGAATGCCGTAAAGAATTAGTGAAAGACTTACAAGAAGCTGGCGTATTAGTAGAAATCGAGCCACATATGCATTCAGTAGGTCATAGTGAGCGTAGCGGTGCAGTTGTTGAGCCTTATTTATCAACACAATGGTTCGTAAAAATGGCTCCACTTGCTGAAAAAGCAGTAGCGCTTCAACAAAAAGAAGAAGAAAAAGTAACGTTCGTACCAGAGCGTTTTGAAAACACATACTTACGCTGGATGGAAAATATTCATGACTGGTGTATTTCTCGTCAATTATGGTGGGGACACCGTATTCCAGCTTGGTACCATAAAGAAACTGGTGAAGTATACGTAGGTACAGAAGCACCAGCAGATATTGAAAACTGGAATCAAGATAACGACGTACTTGATACATGGTTCAGTTCAGCATTATGGCCATTCTCCACACTTGGTTGGCCAAATGAAGATTCAGCAGATTTCAAACGTTACTATTCAACAGATGCACTAGTAACGGGTTATGATATCATCTTCTTCTGGGTATCTCGTATGATTTTCCAAGGTTTAGAGTTTACAGGAGAGCGTCCATTTAAAGATGTATTAATTCACGGTTTAGTTCGTGACGAGCAAGGTCGTAAGATGAGTAAATCTCTTGGTAACGGTATTGACCCAATGGATGTTATCGAAAAGTACGGTGCAGATGCAATGCGTTTCTTCTTATCAACAGGAAGTGCACCAGGTCAAGATTTACGTTTCAGCATGGAAAAAGTAGAATCTACTTGGAACTTCATTAATAAAATTTGGAACGCATCACGTTTCGTATTAATGAACATGGATGATATGAAGTATGAAGAAATCGATTTAACTGGTGAAAAATCAGTAGCAGATAAGTGGATCTTAACTCGCTTAAACGAAACAATCGAAAGCGTAACACGTAACATGGATAAATATGAGTTCGGTGAAGCTGGTCGTTCATTATACAACTTCATTTGGGACGATTTCTGTGATTGGTATATTGAAATGGCGAAACTTCCACTATACGGTGAAGATGAAGCAGCTAAGAAAACAACTCGTTCTATTTTAGCTTACGTATTAGATCAAACAATGCGTCTATTACACCCATTCATGCCATTCGTAACAGAGAAAATTTGGCAACATTTACCGCATGAAGGCGAATCTATTACAGTAGCTGCGTGGCCAACAGTTCGCGAAGATTTACAAGATACGGAAGCTGCGGCAGAAATGCATCTTCTAGTTGATATCATTCGCTCTGTTCGTAACATCCGTGCGGAAGTTAACACGCCAATGAGCAAAAAAGTTCAAATGCAAATTAAAGCAAAAGATGAGGCTGTACTTGCTCAACTTACGAAAAATAGCTCTTACATTGAGCGTTTCTGTAACCCAAGCGAATTAACAATCCAAACGGACTTACAAGCGCCAGAAAAAGCGATGACTGCAATCGTAACAGGTGCAGAGTTATTCTTACCGTTAGCTGATCTTATCAATCTTGATGAAGAGAGAGCTCGTCTTGAGAAAGAACTTGAGAAGTTCGATAAAGAAGTAGAACGTGTACAGAAGAAACTTTCTAACCAAGGTTTCGTAGCGAAAGCTCCTGCAGCGGTTATTGAAGGAGAGCGTGCGAAAGAGCAAGATTACCTAGAAAAACGCGAAGCAGTTCGTCAACGTCTAGCAGATCTTGAAAAGTAAAAATGTTTTTAGAGACTCACTATATTGGTGAGTCTCTTTTCTTTGCGTATAATAGAACTATGAAAGTTGTCTTTTGAAAGGGGAAAAGCATACGTGATACATACATACGAAGAAGCGATAGGGTGGATTCATAGCCGATTGAAATTTGGAATGAAGCCAGGATTAGAAAGAATGAGATGGATGCTAGAAGAACTTGGAAATCCAGAGCGTCATATAAAATGTGTTCATCTTGCTGGTACAAATGGAAAAGGTTCAACGTTAACATATATGCGTTACATGTTAGAAGGCGCGAAATATAAGGTAGGAACGTTTACCTCTCCTTATATAGAAACATTTAATGAGCGCATTAGTGTGAATGGAACACCAATTGCAGATGAAGAGATTATTGAACTTGTAAAAATGGTAAAACCAGTCGTTGAAAAACTAGACGAGACAGATTTAGGGGAAGCAACGGAGTTTGAAATTATTACTGTTATGGCGATTTGCTATTTCGGTAAAGTCAATTTCTGTGATGTTGTATTATTTGAAACAGGGCTTGGTGGACGTTTTGATTCTACCAATGTTATACACCCTGTTCTCACGATTATTACGAATATCGGTCACGATCATATGCATATTTTAGGAAATACACTAGGAGAAATTGCATATGAAAAGGCGGGGATTATTAAGTCTGGCGTGCCTGTAATTACTGGTGTACAAGATGAAGAAGCTTTGCAAGTCATTCAAAATGTTGCAAAGGAAAACCATGCAAACTTATACGAACTTGGCAAGCATTTTACAGCGCTACATAAACAGTCTAACGAAGATGGAGAACAGTTTGATTTTACTTGTCCTTTTTCCACATTTGAAGATTTGCAAATCTCAATGAAAGGCATTCATCAAGTAGGAAATGCAGCGCTAGCACTTATGGCAGTAATGTATGTAAAAACATATGTATCATTTTTAATTGAGGAAGAGGAAATAAGAACGGGATTACAGTTAGCATATTGGATTGGGCGCTTTGAAAAGCTACAAAGTAACCCGGATATTATTATAGATGGTGCTCATAATCCAGAAGGTATCGAAAGCCTTGTGAAAACAGTAGAAGCGCATTACAAAGATAAAAATGTAATAGTGTTATTTACTGCCCTTGGTGATAAACAATTACATAACATGGTAGGCCAATTAGAAACCATTGCAGATGAAATTATTTTTACAACATTCGCCTTTGATCGTGCTATTTCTGCTGATAAGCTTGCATCATATTCACAGAAAGAATCAAAATTAGTTTTTGAAAATTGGAAAGAGGCAATTGATACAAAAGTTGAAATGATAGCAGAAAATGATGTTTTTATCATAACAGGTTCTCTTTATTTCATTTCTGAAGTACGAAAATATATTTGCGAGAAAAACTAGATAGTCTTTGCTATCTAGTTTTTTGTTCTACAAATGAAGTCAAATGCATACATATAAGATAAATATATAGGGTTATTTGGCGAATTCCTCTGACAAATATCTCGTTTTTTTGTGAAATGAATATGATATGATGCGGACAACGATAAGAGGTGAGGTGTGAGTGTATGGACAAGCAATCACGAACGATCTCAGTGAAAGTGAATGGAACAGAAGCGAAGTATGAGGAAAAGAAGAAAGATGAATTTGAATGGATGGTAGTAGAAAGTGAACGACCGAAAAATGTTGTTCCGTTTCAAAAAGCGAAATCAATGTCTGTGGAAAAATACAGAAAGAAGTGGAGTAATACATTAATTGTAATCGTTGCAACCGCAATTATTATCGGTACGGCGTTTGGAATGGGGATGCTTCATTTACTTACTGGACAAGGAACGACAGGAGGAAGTGAAGTAACTGCTTCAAGGCCGACTGGAAATGGAGAATCAAAGGTGGGTGGAACGGCAGAACAAACACCAGCACCGAAAGAAGAAAAACAAAAGGCGCAGGCAGGAACGTCATTGGATCCGATGAAATTATTTTTTGTTCAAGGGGGGCTTTATTCTTCTGAAGAAAAGGGACAGGCAGCTCTTGAAGAATGGAAAGGCAATGGGGGTATTGGTGCTTTGAGACCGAGCGGTGATAAGTATGCAATAGTTTTTGGTATTGCTAGCGATGAACAGTCTATAAATCAATTAATGACTAAGTATAAAAATGATGGTGTCTCCGTTTTAAAAAAGAACTGGGATATAACAGATAAAGCATTGCTGAAAGATGATAAAGAAGTAGGAACATTTTTAACAAAAGTGCAGCCATTATACAATCATTTAGCAAAATATGCTTCTAGCGTACAAGTTGGTGGAAAAAGCAGCGCAAAAGATATAGAAGTAATTGAAAAAGAATGGAAAAAGGTTGAAAAAGAAGGGAAAAGTATGAAACAAGAAGAAGCAAAGAAACTGTATATGTATACGTCGGTAGCTGTACAAACAGTAAAAGATGGGAAGATGGATAAGGAATCTTTGGCGAAATTAAATCAAGTTATTATTGATGGTTTACTCTCGTATGAAAAAATTGTTTCGTAGAAAGTGAAATGATAGGATAATAAAATGAGTAAGAAAGAAGTACATGTACTTCTTTCTTTTCTTTTGAATTTAGAGCAAAGTGCTTTCTCTATGACAGGAATATAATCGTATGCAATAAAGAAGTGTTATTTTAGTTAGAGAAATTAATATTTCTTTCATTTGTGGACAAACTATTCCTTTGATACGATTAATATAAATTGTTCTGCTTCATGTGAGAAAGGAAGGAGAAAATATGAGAAAAATAATTTTAGCTTCAGGGTCACCTCGGAGGAAGGAATTGCTTGAGTTAGCTAGTGTGCCATTTGAAATCGTTGTAAGTGAAGTAGAGGAAACAATTGGTGCATATTCATCGCCTTCTGATATTGTAATGTCGCTTGCCTTGCAAAAAGCATCAGCGGTGGCAGAAAATAATAGTGATCACATTGTGTTAGGTGCAGATACAATTGTTACATATGAGTCGCGTATTCTTGGTAAGCCTTCTAATGAGGATGAGGCGAAAGAGATGTTGCAATTACTATCAGGGAAAACACATGAAGTGTATACAGGTGTTGCAATTATAGCAAAAGAAAAAACGGTTACTTTTTATGAGCGTACAGAAGTTACATTTTGGGAGTTAACAGAAGAGGAAATTGATACATACGTCGCGTCGAAAGAACCTCTTGATAAAGCCGGTAGTTATGGGATTCAAGGTAAAGGATCTATTTTCGTTCAAAATATTCAAGGGGACTACTATAGTGTAGTTGGCTTACCAATTGCACGTCTCGTTCGGGAATTAAAACAATTTGATATTGATGTAACCCATGCGTAAAATTGCATGGGGTTTTCTTTGAGAGAACAAATAAAGGGGTGGAGAGATGAACGGTATTCGTGATGTTGTAAGAGAAGAACAGCCACGGGAGCGTTTATTGTTAGAAGGTGCTGGAAGTTTATCAAATCGAGAGCTTCTCGCAGTGTTACTCAGAACAGGTTCTAAAGAAGAAACAGTTTTAAAGTTATCAGATAAAATTTTACATCAATTTGATGGCTTACGTATGTTGAAAGATGCAACATTAGAAGAGCTAATTAGTATACATGGTATTGGGATTTCAAAGGCATCGCAACTTATGGCAGCCTTTGAACTAGGCAGAAGAATGGTACGTTTAGAATATCAAAATAGATATAGTATTCGAAGTCCAGAAGATTGTGCGAAATACATGATGGAAGAAATGCGTTTTTTACAACAAGAGCATTTTGTTTGTTTATATTTAAATACAAAAAATCAAGTTATACATAGGCAAACGATCTTTATTGGAAGTTTAAACACGTCAATTGTACACCCGAGGGAAGTTTTTAAAGAAGCCTTCCGTCGTGCAGCAGCCTCTATCATATGTCTTCATAACCATCCCTCAGGAGATCCCACGCCGAGCCGTGAAGATATTGCAGTAACAAAACGCTTAGTAGAATGCGGCCAGATTATCGGAATTGAAGTGCTTGATCATATTATAATAGGTGACCATAAATTCGTGAGTTTAAAGGAAAAAGGTCATATTTAAGACTATGCTTTTTACTTATTTTGTTTTATAATGTGATTTATGAGTTTTTTGTAGAAATTTATCTACAAAAAGGATAAAGATATAAAAAACGTACTGTTTTTATAATATAAAGTAAGAAAAAATGAGTCCGTGAAAACAAGAAAGGAAGATAAATAATATGTTTGGATTTGGTGGATTTACTCGCGATCTTGGAATAGACTTAGGAACTGCGAACACGCTTGTATATGTAAAAGGAAAAGGTGTAGTTTTACGTGAACCTTCAGTAGTTGCGTTACAAACTGATACGAAACAAATCGTTGCTGTAGGTAGCGATGCAAAACAAATGATTGGTCGTACACCAGGGAACGTTGTGGCACTTCGCCCGATGAAAGACGGTGTAATTGCTGATTATGAAACAACTGCAACAATGATGAAATATTACATTCAACAAGCTCAAAAATCAAACGGTTTCTTCTCACGTAAGCCGTATGTAATGGTATGTGTACCATCTGGTATTACAGCTGTAGAAAGACGTGCAGTAATCGATGCGACTCGTCAAGCGGGTGCTCGTGATGCTTATCCTATCGAAGAGCCATTTGCAGCAGCAATTGGTGCAAACTTACCTGTTTGGGAACCAACTGGTAGTATGGTTGTTGATATCGGTGGTGGTACAACAGAAGTTGCAATTATTTCTCTAGGTGGTATTGTAACAAGCCAGTCAGTCCGTGTTGCTGGTGATGATATGGACGATTCAATCATTCAGTACATTAAGAAAAGCTATAACTTAATGATCGGTGAAAGAACAGCTGAAGCATTAAAATTAGAAATTGGTTCTGCAGGCGAGCCAGAAGGTATCGAGCCTATGGAAATTCGCGGTCGTGATTTAGTAAGTGGTTTACCAAAAACAGTACTAATTCAGCCAGAAGAAATTGCAGATGCATTAAAAGATACAGTAGATGCGATTGTAGAATCAGTTAAAAATACGTTAGAAAAAACTCCACCTGAATTAGCGGCTGATATTATGGACCGCGGTATCGTATTAACAGGTGGCGGGGCATTACTACGTAATTTAGATAAAGTAATTAGTGAAGAAACGAAAATGCCAGTTCTTGTTGCAGAAGATCCATTAGATTGCGTAGCAATTGGAACAGGTAAAGCATTAGACAATATCGATCTTTTCAAAACTGCTGCTCGATAATATTGCAAAATAAAAATCAGTGAAATTAAGAGGGTGTGAACGTGCCACAGTTTTTCTTAAACAAAAGATTAATTGTTTTGTTGGTTAGTATTATTCTTCTCGTGGCATTGATTGGAATCTCATTGAAAGAACGGAACAGTTTAACATGGCCAGAGCAGTTTGTTAAAGATACTGTCGGTGTTGTAGAACGTGTATTCCAAAAGCCAGCGAAATACGTAGCTGGATTCTTCGAAAATGTAGAGGATGTAAAGCGCACGTATGAAGAGAATAAAGAATTAAAAGCAAAATTAGATAATTATGCAGGTCTATCAGGGAAAGTAAAACAATTAGAAGATGATAACAAGAAGCTACAAGAGCTAACTGGTAAAAAAGAGTTAAATAGTGGGTATACTGAAATTCCAGCTACTGTTGTTTCTCGTAATCCAGATAAATGGTACGATTTAATTGGAATTGATAAAGGGGCACAGCAAGGAATTAAGAAAGATATGGCGGTAGTAACTTCACAAGGGTTAGTTGGAAGAGTGAAAAGTGTATCTCAGTTTACATCATCAGTAGAATTACTAAGTTCTATGAGCCGAACAAATCGCGTTTCTGCTATTGTACAAGGGCAAGAGAAAATCTTTGGATTGATTGAAGGTTATGACAAAGAAAAGCAATTACTTCTTTTCACAAAGATTGGCTCTGATGCACCGGTAGAGAAAGATCAACTAGTTGTAACATCTGGACTGGGTGATATTTTCCCGAAAGGTCTTGTAATTGGAAAAATCGTTGAAGTTCAGCCGGATGCATATGGCTTAACAAAAACAGCTTATGTAAAACCTTCCGCTGATTTAAATGACGTAGAGCATATTACGGTTGCTAAACGTGCAACACCTTCAGCGCCATTAGAATAGGAGGAGAAGAAGAGATGATGAAGATATTAAAAAGAGCAGCTCTTCCTCTTTTGCTCCTTTTTGTGTTTCTATTTGAAAATATGTTTGCTACTTTTGTTCCAACGGATGTGTTTTGGAAAGACAGCATAGTAGCACCGCATTTCTTTATAATCGTCTTATGTTTTATTACAGTGTATTATAGTCCGGTTCAAGGGATTTATTACGGACTATTATTTGGCTTCTTATTTGATACCGTATACACAGAGCTTGTCGGGATATATATTTTTGCTTATCCGATTTTAGCCTATTTAGTTTATAGTGTGATGAAAGTACTACAATTGAATTTATTTATTGTTGTTTCTATCATATTAGCTAGCGTTGTAGCACTAGAGTATTATGTGTATGGATTCTTAACTTTGTTAGGACGTACTCATATGCCAGCGTATGTCTTTTTCACAGATCGTCTCCTTTCTACTTTATTGTTAAATGCTATTTTCTTATTGATAGTTTGTTTCCCACTGAGACGATATATAGTGCGTCTTTCAAAAGCGATGGAAGAAAAAGAAAAAAGGATTTTCTAATTTTATGTCGAATTGAATCGGTGGGGTGAACTTTAGTGGAAGAAAAAAAGCAACAAAATGTAACGATAAAAGGGACAAAAGATGGGATAACGCTTCATTTAGATGATTGTTGTTCATTCTCAGAATTATTGATGGAATTAGAAGAAAAACTTTCTACACATTACTACGATGGTGATGGGCGCTCTTTAATTGAAGTGCATGTGAAAGTAGGAAATCGTTATTTAACAGAAGTCCAACAAGAAGAGATTCGTACGTTAATTCGTAATAAAAAGAATCTTGTTGTGGATTCAATTGAAAGTGATGTTATCACTAAAGCAGAAGCAATAGCTTGGAAAGAAGAAACAGAAATTGTCCCTATTTCCAAAATTGTTCGCTCTGGACAAGTTTTACATGTAAAAGGAAATTTGTTGTTAATTGGTGATGTTAATCCAGGCGGAACGGTTATCGCTGGGGGGAATATTTTTGTCGTAGGATCATTAAGAGGAATTGCACATGCTGGGTATTATGGGGATTCGGATGCTGTAATTGCTGCATCTGTTATGAACCCGATGCAACTTCGAATTAGTGATGTGGCAATGCGGGCTCCGGAAGAGAAAGAAGACGGAGCGGAGGCGGCAGAATGTGCGTATATTAATGAGAACAATCACATTGTTGTCGATCGCCTGCAACTTCTCACTCATCTTAGACCTAATTTAACAAAGTTAGAAAGGGGAATTGTATAGCTGTGGGAGAGGCAATAGTAATTACATCTGGAAAAGGCGGAGTAGGTAAAACTACTACATCTGCGAACATTGGTACGGCCCTAGCGTTATCTGGAAAGAAAGTGTGCTTAATTGACACAGATATCGGTCTTCGAAATTTAGACGTAGTAATGGGGCTGGAAAATCGTATTGTATTTGATCTTGTTGATGTCGTTGAAGGGCGTTGCCGTTTACCTCAGGCTCTTATTAAAGACAAACGTTTTGATGATCTTTATTTATTACCTGCAGCACAAACGAGTGATAAATCAGCGGTAACACCTGAACAAATGGATGAATTAATACAAGTATTACGTCAAGATTATGATTACATATTAATCGATTGTCCTGCGGGGATTGAGCAGGGATTTAAAAATGCGGTAGCTGGTGCGGATAAAGCAATCGTTGTTACGACTCCAGAAGTATCCTCAATGCGCGATGCGGATCGTATTATTGGGCTTTTAGAAAAAGAGGATATTGAACCACCGAAACTTGTTATTAACCGTGTACGTAGTCATATGCTTCATGAACAGGATATGTTAGATGTTGATGAAATTGTACGTACATTGTCAATCGAGCTTCTTGGTGTTGTCGAAGATGACGATGAAGTTATTCGAGCTACAAATACAGGTGAACCTGTGGCGTTGCAACCAAGCGGAAAAGCAGCGTTGGCTTATCGTAATATTGCAAGACGCTTGTTAGGTGAGAATGTACCATTACAAGCATTTGAACAAGAAAAGGTATCGGTATTTGCAAAGGTGAAAAACTTCTTTGGAATCCGTTAAGAGCACTTCGCACATATGCGAAGTGCTTTCTTTTTTCTTCACACGAATATCTTTCTTTCTTAGCTCATACATATGTACAAACTGTATACAACTGTTTCTATTGAAATTAGCTTAACGAAAGAAAGGAGACAGTATGAAGAATAGACGCGTAGAAGAAATTAAAAAGCGGATTGCAAAAAGGAAGGCCGAGCAAGAAAGGATGGAGGAAGAGCAGTATTTTAACGGAGGGAATTTTGATAGTGAAGCGGTATTTATTGAAGATGGAGAAAAGGAAATGCATCCTTTATTTCGAAAGGAAGTCTTTTTCTTCAAAGTTTTATTATCAGCAATATTAGTTCTTTCGGTTGCTATTTTATATAAGAATGCTCCTTCTTCATTTAATGGAGCTAAAGCTGTTACGGAAAAAGTGATGAAAGAGGAATTTCAGTTTGCTACTGTAGCGAAATGGTACGAAAAGCAATTTGGAAAACCGCTTGTATTCTATTCGCCGAACGAGAAAAAAGAAGGAAGTATTCAGCAAAAAGATTATGCAATTCCTGCTTCTGGAAAGGTAATGCAAGGGTTTCAAAAAAATGGCCAAGGTGTATTTGTCCAAACAGCTACAAATGCAAAAGTGGAATCAGTGAATGAAGGGTTAGTTGTTTTTGCAGGCAAGAAAGAGGAACTTGGAAATACAGTTCAAATTCAACATGCAGATGGTACGGAGTCATGGTATGCAAACTTAAATGATATGTCAGTGAAATTATATGATTACGTTTCAAAGAAACAAAAAATTGGAACGGTGAGTAATGATACAAATGATAAAAATGGAAAGTTTTATTTCGCGATAAAAAAGAATGAAAAATTTATTGATCCGATCCAGGTGATCTCATTTGATTAAATATAGGGACGTTTTAACGAAAATTTCCGTGCATCCATTATTTTGGGTTATTATTGTCATTGGTATTTTTACTGCGCGTTTTAAAGAGTTACTACTGTTATTTTGTATTGTTCTTATTCATGAACTTGGGCATGCTTTTGCAGCAGCACACTATAATTGGCGTATAAAAAGAATTCAGCTTTTGCCGTTTGGTGGCGTTGCCGAGCTTGAGGAACATGGTAATAAGTCATTGAAAGAGGAACTTGTTGTCGTAATTGCAGGACCGATTCAACATGTTTGGATGATGCTGGTAGGTTATATGTTGTTCGAAGCCGGTTGGCTGAATGCAGATTTATATTATTTCTTTATGTGGAATAATATAATTATTTTAGCATTTAATTTACTCCCTATTTGGCCGTTAGATGGCGGGAAAGTATTGTTTAATGTATTATCATATCGTTTCCCTTATTTACAAGCACATGAAAAGATGATGAAATTGTCATGTGTTTTTTTTGGTGTAATATTAGGATGGCAGTTACTCTGGAATAGTAACAATATTATGATGTGGGTACTACTCGTATTTTTAGCAGTGTCATTATATCGAGAGTGGAAACAAAGACGGTATGCATTTATGCGTTTTTTATTAGAACGTTATTATGGAAACAAAAGAGGAATCGAAAAGATTGCACCTATTGAAGTGCAAACGGAAGATCGTTTATATACGATATTCACAAAATTTCGTAGAGGATATAAGCATTCTATTATCGTCCGTGGAAAATATAAAGAGCATTACACATTGGATGAAAATGAATTGCTCTATGCATATTTTACTGAAAAACGAACAACTTCATCAGTTGAAGAATTAATCGGTTAGTGTTGACGATAGCACTAACCTTTTATTATTGTAAAAGCAAAGAAGATTATAAAGTGAGGAAATAATTTTGAAAACGTTATATGTAAATTACGCTGGTTCGGAAAAGCGCGTTGCAATTGAAGAGAAGAAAAAGATTGTTGAATTTTTATGGAAACGTAATGAAGAGCAAGAGATTGTTGGGCATATTTATGTTGGGCGTGTCGTAAGAACAATTGCTGGAATGAATGCAGCTTTTGTAAACATCGGTTTAGAAAAGCATGCTTACCTTTCGTACGATGATGTACCATCTTCTTATCGTATACATGAAGGGCAAGCGATACTCGTACAAGTTGTGAAAGAGGCAATTGATACGAAAGGGCCTAAATTGACAGCGAATATAGAATTTACCGGGAAATATGTCGTTTATATGCCGTTTGATGAGATGCGCGCTGTTTCTCGAAAAATAAAAAATAATAAAAGAAGACAACAGTTACTCCAAATTGAAATAGAGGGAACGGGGGGATACATTTTCCGCTCTGCTTCTGAAAAAGGAGAAATTGAAAAAATACAAGCTGAAATGCAAAGGTTACAGCAGTTATATGAAGAGTTAAAAAGAAAAGAGAGCCAAGGAAAGGCACCGTTACTACTTCATCGACCGGCAACTTTTTTAGATCGTGTATTTCAAGAAAATCCGATTGAGACGATTGAAAAAGTAGTTGTAGATACAAGGAGTATAGTAAAAGAATTAGAAGAAAAGGTCGGTAAAGAGAAAGTATCTTTTTATAATGAAAAGTCTTCGATGTTTAACCATTTTGGAATAGAGCGTGAAATTGAGAAAGCACTCCAAAAAATTGTTTGGCTTCCAAATGGTGCTTATTTAATTGTAGAACAAATGGAGACGATGACTGTAATTGATGTGAATACGGGCAAGTTTACGGGAAAACAAAATTTACAAGATACAGTACTTCGCACAAATGAGATGGCAGCTGAAGAAATTGCACGCCAATTAAGACTTCGTGATATTGGTGGTATGATATTAATTGATTTTATTAATATGAAAAAAAGAGAAGATAAAGAAAAGGTAAGAGAATGTCTCATAGCTGCTATGCAAGATGACCGCACATATACAAGGGTGCTCGGCTTTACGGAGCTAGGGATTTTGGAAATGACACGTAAACGTAAAAAGCATTCTTTACGGGACGTATTATTAAAAGAGTGTGTACCTTGCAAAGCGACGGGTTATGTGATGTCGTATGAAACAATTGCATATGAGTTAGAGAGAGAACTAATCACATATGGGAATATAGAAGATGAAGCAGTATTAATCGCTGCGCCTAAAGAACTGCAAAAACAGTTTTTGCAAAAAGAATTACAAAAAAATATTCCATTTGAAATTTATTTCAAAGATGATAATATCGAAAAGTATGCTATCGTTCGTTTTGGAAGTAAAAAAGAAATTGTAGAACGGAAAAAATAGTTAGCAGAACATTTATTGACAACTGTCTATGATTCATGATAACATCTTTATGTTATAGTTTATAGCACCTAAACGGCTATATGCTACAACCGCACAAGACAGGTTCCCTAAAGGCATTTATGTCTACCTCGTTTTTGGCGAGTCTTAGTAATTAAGAGGAGGTGCAAGTATGTACGCAATTATCGAAACAGGTGGAAAACAAATTAAAGTTGAAGCTGGTCAAGCAATCTACATTGAAAAATTAGATGTTGAAGCTGGTGAAACTGTTACTTTTGACAAAGTTCTTTTCGTTGGTGGCGAAAACGTTAAAGTTGGTAGCCCAGTTGTAGAAGGTGCAACAGTTACTGCGAAAGTTGAAAAACAAGGTCGCGCTAAGAAAATTATCGTTTTCAAATACAAAGCGAAAAAGAACAATCGTAAGAAACAAGGTCATCGTCAACCTTACACTAAGCTAGTTGTTGAAGCTATCAACGCTTAATTCTGGTTAACATGATTAAAATTACGATAAGTCGCACGAAATTAGGAAGTATCCAATCATTTAAAATGACTGGACATGCCGATTATGCGCCACATGGACAAGACCTTGTCTGTGCTGGAACTACAGCGGTTGTGTTTGGTTCTATAAATGCAGTGGAACAACTTTGTAATGTGCAAGCAACTATTGAACTCGGAAGTGATGGCGGATTCTTAACGTATGAATTGCCTAATGATTTAGACGTTCATGCAGCAGAAAAAGCACAAACGCTTTTAGAAGGATTAGTTGTTTCGCTTAAGACGATCGAACTTGATTACGGAAAGTATATCCGTTTAATAGAAAAAGTGCAGGAGGTGTAACGTATGTTAAGATTAGATCTTCAGTTTTTCGCATCTAAGAAAGGTGTAGGTAGTACAAAGAACGGTCGTGACTCTCAGTCAAAACGTCTTGGTGCTAAACGCGCAGATGGTCAAACGGTTACAGGTGGTTCAATTCTTTACCGTCAACGCGGTACAAAAATTTATCCAGGTGTTAACGTTGGTCGTGGTGGCGATGACACTTTATACGCGAAAGTTGACGGCGTAGTACGCTTTGAGCGTCTTGGCCGTGACCGCAAACAAGTGAGCGTATATCCTGTTGCTCAAGAAGCATAAGAACTCACGGAAAACTCTAACCTGAGTGCAGGTTAGAGTTTTTCTATATTAAGGGGTATCTAAATGAATGAAAAATGGACAATTATAGATGCATTGCGCCATTCAAGACATGATTGGCTCAATCGTATGCAGATGGTGAAAGGAAACCTTTCCCTTGGAAAAGTGGAAGAAATTCATAGTCTCATCGATCGTTTTGTCCAAGAAGCGAGACAAGAATCCAATCTGATGGGGCTATCAATGCCTTTATTTTCAGAGTGGATTTTAACATATAATTGGAAACAGCAGCCGTGCTTATTGGAGTACGAAGTATTAGGGAAATTACATAACTTATCTCACTTAGATGAGACTGTATGTACATGGACGAACCAATTTTTCTCGATGCTTCAGCATAGTTTAGACGTATATGTTGAAAATTATGTTTGTATCACAATTGAATGTGACGCGGATAATGCTCGTTTCTTTTTTGATTTTCGTGGTAAGCTAACGAGTGTAGAAGAACTACAGAATTGGCTTGCGACCCAAAACAATAAATGGTATTCCATTTCTTATACAGTGCGAGACGAAGAAGTCTCAGTTATATTACAACCAATTGAAAAAAGTGTGGTGAAATAATGTTTGTAGATCAGGTCAAAATATATGTAAAAGGCGGCGACGGTGGTAACGGTATGGTTGCGTATCGTCGTGAGAAGTATGTACCAAAAGGTGGCCCAGCAGGTGGCGACGGCGGTAAAGGTGCAGATGTTGTTTTCGTAGTTGAGGAAGGCTTACGTACATTAATGGACTTCCGCTACCAACGTCATTTCAAAGCTGATCGCGGTCAGCACGGAATGAGTAAAGGTCAGCACGGACGTAAATCTGAAGATTTACTTGTAAAGGTTCCGCCAGGAACAGTAGTAAAAGATGAAAAAACTGGTCAAATTCTTGCCGATTTAGTAACGCATGGACAAACTGCTGTAATTGCAAAAGGTGGCCGCGGTGGCCGTGGTAACTCACGTTTCGCAACAGCTACGAACCCAGCGCCAGAAATCGCTGAGAACGGGGAACCAGGTCAAGAGCGTGATGTTATTCTAGAACTTAAAGTACTAGCAGACGTTGGACTCGTTGGATTCCCAAGTGTAGGTAAATCTACATTATTATCTGTTGTATCATCAGCGCGTCCGAAAATTGCAGAGTATCACTTCACAACAATCGTTCCAAATCTTGGTGTTGTTGAAACTGGTGATAACCGCAGCTTCGTTATGGCTGACCTTCCAGGACTAATTGAAGGCGCACATGCTGGCGTCGGACTTGGACACCAATTCTTACGTCATATTGAGCGTACACGTGTAATCGTGCATGTTATTGATATGTCTGGTTTAGAAGGCCGTGATCCATATGAAGATTACGTAACGATTAATAATGAATTAAAAGAATACAATCTTCGCTTAACTGAGCGTCCACAAGTTGTTGTTGCAAACAAAATGGATATGCCAGATGCAGAAGAAAACTTACAAGCATTTAAAGAGAAAGTGGGAGACGAAGTAAAAATCTTCCCAATCTCAGCTGTAACAAGACAAGGTGTTCGTGACTTACTGTTTGAAGTAGCGAACTTAATAGAAACAACACCAGAATTCCCAATACATGAAGTTGCGGATGAGTCTGATACAAGTGTAATGTACAAATTTGATACTGAAGGTGTTAAATTTGAAATTACACGTGAAAGTGATGGCACGTTTGTTATCTCTGGTTACGATATCGAGAAAACATTCAAGATGACAGACTTCTCACGTGATGAATCTGTACGTCGTTTCGCTCGTCAAATGCGCGGAATGGGTATTGATGAAGCGCTTCGTGCACGTGGCGCGAAAGACGGAGATATTGTAAAAATTCTTGAATATGAATTTGAATTTATCGATTAAGACTGCCGAAATACGGCAGTCTTTTTTATATCGCAAAAATCGGATTTGTACAGGAAAAAATCCCCACTAATTAAATTTTCAATTTATAATAAAAAGGGGAGTGGTTTTAGAAGAATTTTTTTATGGGGAGAAAACGAACATGTATAAAATATTAATTGTAGAAGATGATGAGAAAATCGCGGGAATATTAGAAGAGCATTTAGAAAGGTATGGCTATCAATCATTTAGAGCAAGTGATTTACGTCAAATAAAAGATGAGTTTGTAAAAGTGAATCCTCATCTCGTGTTACTTGATATTAATTTACCGTACTTTGACGGTTTTTATTGGTGTCGTCAAATTCGTACTGTATCGAATGCGCCAATTATTTTTGTTTCTGCAAGAACAGGAGAAATGGATCAAGTAATGGCGATTGAAAATGGCGGCGATGATTATATTACAAAGCCATTCCATTTAGATATCGTAATGGCAAAGGTGAAGAGTGCACTTCGCCGTGGTTATGGAGAGTATGCTTCTGCTGCTGAGAATGATTGTTTAGGTGTAAATGGACTGTTGTTATTCCCGTCTCAGCATATTGTTGAGTGGCAGGGACAACAAACTGAACTGACAAAAAATGAGTTCTACTTATTAGAGTGTTTAATGAAACAAGTGAATCAATATGTAACGCGCGAAGAACTGTTAGAAGCTCTATGGGATGAAGTAGCATTTGTGGATGATAATACATTAACCGTAAATGTAAAACGTGTAAGGAAGAAACTAGAGGAGTTAGGCATTAAAAATGCAATTGTAACGAAACGTGGATATGGTTATGCGCTTCTTACGGAGTGGGGCGAAGGGCATGAAGGTTAAAAATTACTTCATGGACCGCTTTTCTTTAATTCTTTCTTATATTGTTAGCCTTTGTTTATTTGGGCTTGTACTGCAGTTGCAAAGTCTTTTAGAAAAGGAATCCATTGATTGGAGTACGTGGTTATATGGACTTTTATTAGGAACTGTTGTATTTACTGTATACCTCATTTACGATTACCGAAAACGGAGTGTGTTTTTAAAGAGGATCGAAAAGTACGTTACTGGCGGAAATACATTACATGACTCTTTACTTATTGATGAATCTTATACATCAGAGCAAGAAATGGTCGTTGAATCTTTTACGTTATTAAGACAGCAATATATGAATGAAGTTCATAAACAGCATGCGAAAGAGCAACAGCAAATGATATTTATGAACCAATGGATTCACCAAATGAAAACACCAGTATCTGTTATTGAATTATTGTTGCAGAAGTTTGGCAAAGAGCATCGTGAGGCAAGAGTAACAGTTGAAAGTATCCGTGAAGAAAATAACCGCATACTAAATGGTTTAGATTTAGCGTTACATATGGCAAGACTAGAACAGTTTGCGAAAGATTATAAGGTAGAAGTAGTAAATGTTATAGATGTAGTGCGAGGTATTATTAATGAAAATCGAAAATCCTTCATTCAATCGTCTGTATTTCCGAAAGTGATGTTTCAAGAAGATACTTGTATGGTTGCATCTGATAGAAAATGGCTCAGTATTGCTATAGGTCAAATCGTTGTAAATGCAATTAAGTATACGAAAATTTCAGAAGCAGAGAAAAAGGAAATTCAATTTCAAATTGAAGAGAAAGATCAAAAAGTGTTATTACATATTAAGGACAATGGAATCGGTATTCCAGAGCAAGATGTAAAGCGTATATTTGATCCATTCTTTACGGGGATAAATGGCCGTAAAACGAGAGAAGCGACTGGGATGGGTTTATATATTACGAAGGAAATTTGCGATAATTTACATCACGGTATTTATGTGCAATCGGTTGAAGGAGAAGGGACGACATTTACGTTCCAATTTGCAAAAGATGAAGAATATCATACATTAATGAGAAAAATGACAAAACTGTAAGATAACAAAACGTTTTGTAAGGGAAATCACTCGTTTCTTTTTCTTATTTTTCTTATAGTAAATGTAAGAAGAAAACACATAGGGGGATTAGAAATGAGTGTTCTTGAAGTAAAAGGATTAACGAAGGTGTACCAATCAAAAGGTTCAGTAGCGACGACTGCTTTAAATGATATAAATTTTAAAATAGAAGAAGGCGAATTTGTAGGGATTATGGGTCCTTCGGGAAGCGGGAAAACAACGCTTTTAAATTTATTGGCGACAATTGATAAGCAAACTTCAGGTCATGTGCTTGTAAATGGGGAAGAAATTAATCAAATGCGTGCTGCAAAATTAGCGGAGTTTCGCCGTACACATTTAGGGTTCATCTTCCAAGATTTTAACTTACTTGATACGTTATCCATTAAAGAAAACATTATTTTACCACTTGTAATGGCGAAGAAATCTGTAAATGAAATCGATGCGAAAGTACTGGAAATTGCGAAGTTTTTAAACATCGAAGAAATTTTAAATAAAAAAGTATACGAAGTATCAGGCGGACAACAGCAACGTGCAGCAGCTGCGAGAGCGATCATTCATGAGCCTACGTTAATTTTAGCAGATGAGCCGACTGGAAACTTAGATTCGAAGTCAGCAAAATCATTAATGAGCGCGTTGCAAGACTTACATGAACAAAAGAAAGTGACAATTGCAATGGTAACGCATGATCCAGTAGCAGCGAGTTATTGCGAACGTATTCTATTCATTCGCGACGGAGAAATTTTCTCAGAAATACATAAAGGAAGAACGAAACAAGCCTTTTTCCAAGAAATTCTGGACGTACTTGCGATGCTAGGAGGAGAATATCATGAACTTTCGCCAGCTCGCGCTTAATAACGTAAAAGGAAATTGGCGTAACTATAAAGCGTTTCTTATAAGTAGTTGTTTATCGATTGTCGTATTTTTCATGTATGCTTCTTTTATTTATCATCCAGATGTCGTAAGCGGTAATATTAGTATGAGAAAGATGATCACAAAAGGATTAGAATCGATGAATTATATTGTGGTCATCTTCTCGGCACTCTTTATTTTATATGCAAATTCAACGTTTTTACGAGCAAGAAAAAAAGAGTTTGGCCTACTAACATTAATAGGCGGAACGAAATCGCAGCTCGGCCGAATGATTATATTAGAGCAACTGATGTTAGGTAGTATTGCAATTGTAGTTGGTATTGGGGTTGGAATGCTTTGTTCAAAATTATTTTTCCAAGCGTTAAGCGTATTATTAAAAATAGATAAGACACTTCCACTCGTTTGGAATAGTAAAGCAGTTCTTATTACAGCTGGTGTATACTTTATTCTATTTTTAATCCTGTCATTGTTTAGTGTTTGGACAGTAGGACGCTTGCAAATTATTGATTTATTAAGAGAGGCAAGAAAGCAAAAAGTAGAGCCGTTTGCATTTACATGGTTAAGTATAGTTGGTATAGGATGTATTATTGCTGCATATGTACTTAGCTTCCAAGTAACGTTTCTGAATTTCCTCATCCTCTTTTTACCGGTGGTAGGACTGACAATTGGCGGAACGTATTTACTATTTACACAAGGTAGTACAGTTGTATTAAAAGCATTACAAAAAAGAAAGCAATCTTTCTATACATATCCAAATATGTTTGTTCTTAGCAACCTTATTTATAAAATGAAAGATAATGCTCGTTTTCTATTTGTAATTTCTATTATTACGGCGATTGTATCCTCGACCGTTGGCACGCTTTACGTATATTTTGAGGATATGAGTTATAAAACGGTAGTCAAAACTCCACATGCTATTTCATATGAGGAAAAGGGGTTAAATACGCATAGCCTTATTAATGAAGAAAAGGTACAGGAGCTTGTGAAGAGACACGGGTTTGAAGATGCGCGAAAAGTAACATACATAAAACTACCGGCAACACAGAAAGTAACGTTTTTTAACGGTGAACATGAAGTGCCGATCACGATTATTTCAGAAAAAGAATATAATGCAGAAGTGCGCAAACAAAAGAGAGAGCAAGTTACAGAAGTTCATAATGTACCAGGTAGTGCAACGATGGTTATGGTCGATATGGCAAATGAACTGATGAAGATAGATCGTACGAAACCGTATGAATTTACAATGAACGGACAAAAGCAGTCTGTTCAGCTAAATAGCCCAACTTCATTTTCTGTTTTTAATGATAGTGAATATCTCGTTGTAAATGATCAAGATTTTGAGAAATATGCAAAACTCGTACCAGATGAAGAAAAGACGAAATATTATGGTTATTATATTGAGGATTGGAAAAGTACAGAAGATCTTGTATTAGATTTGAAAAATGAAATTGCACCAGAAAAGCAAGGGGAATTGAGAAATTCAGTGTTTGCGTATAAGGATATAAGAGAAGGTGGAGCAATTACAATGTTCATCGGTTTCTTCGTAGCGGTACTGTTCTTCTTCTTCGCTTGTAGTATGACATACTTTAAATGGTTTAACGATAAAGAACAAGATCGTATTCAATTTAAATCGTTAAAGAGAATCGGTATGACAGATAAAGAAATTCGCAAAATTGCGATTCGACAAATGGGAGTTATCTTCTTTATCCCAATTTTAATCGGTTCCATTCATAGTGGAGTTGCTCTTCATACGTTAGGGAAAATGCTTTATATTGATTTGTGGAAATCAGGTGCGCTTGTAATTGGAGCATACATTTTAGCTTCTGCCATTTACTTTATGATCGCGCAAAGAGGATATTTAAAACACGTAAAAAGCTAGGGGAATCTCTAGCTTTTTGCCAATGTAGTAAGTTACAGGAGGACGATAGATGAACATTCGGCAACTAGCGCTGCAAAATATAAAAGGAAATTGGCGTAATTATAAAGTGTTTTTCTTAAGTAGTTGTTTTGCAATATTTGCTTCTTACGCATATATGTCTGTCATTGTGCATCCATATATGCAAGAGACGATGTGGTATCAAAACGTACGCTGGGGACTTATCATATGTAATGTTATAATCATTTCTTTTTTCGTCATATTTATTTTGTACTCTACTTCTATTTTCATAGAAGCACGTAAGAAAGAATTAGGGTTATATATGTTAATGGGAGCAACGAAGTCTAACGTAATAGGAGTGATTATGACCGAGCAAATTTTAATCGGGGTCTTCGCGAATATTTTCGGTATTGGGCTTGGTATGATATTTTTAAAACTCTTTTTTATGGTATTTAGTATGTTACTGGGGCTTCCGAAAGAACTACCTGTTATATTTGACGTAAGGGCGATTGGTGTAACATTTATTACATATATGGTCGTTTTTATTTTGTTATCTTTTATAAGTGCTTTACGTATATGGAATATAAAAATCATTCGGTTATTGAAAGAATTTCGAACAGATAAAAAAGAGAAAAAAACATCAAAGTGGCTTTGTTTATTCGGTTTTGCTTGTTTAGTGGGCGGGTATGCGTTGGCGCTACAAGTGACGATGGCTACGATAGTGATATACTTTTTCCCTGTGTCTATACTTGTCTTTTTTGGAACGTACTTTTCTTTCGCGCATGGAGCTACCCAAGTGTTAGAAATGATAAAGCGAAATAAAAAGATTATGTATACATATCCATATTTATTTATAGTGAATCAATTGTCACATCGAATGAAGGAAAATGGTCGCTTTTTCTTTCTGATGTCTATGGCAACGACGTTTGTAGTTACAGCAACAGGTACGGTGTTTTTATATTTTTCTAGCATGCAAGATATGTGGCGAACTGGAGGGGTACACTCGTTTTCGTACATAGAAAAAGGTATTTCTACTCATGAGGTCTTTGAGGAAGGTGCGGTTGAAAAATTACTGCATCAATATGAGTATGATGATTTTCAATATATGAGTTTTATTGGAGTGTATGCATCCTTTCAGTCTAATAAGGGAGAAACAACAATAGCACCGCTTATAAAAGAAAGTGAATATAACCAAGAAGCGAGGAAACAAAAACAGAAAACGTATCGTCCTAAAAAAGGTACAGTGACACTCGTTTATTATAATAAATACAATAATTCGAATGTATATAATCAAAAAGAGATTCAATTGCAAGTAATGAATCAACCATATCAATTCGTATTTAACGGTCAGAAAGAAGGTGTTCAATTTAACCATCATCCCTCGTACATTAATGGTCTGTTCTTCGTTATGAATGATGAAGATTTTGACAGTATAGCAAATCAGGTTCCTGATTCTGAAAAAATGATATATAGAGGCTACACATTACCAAATATCGAAAAGACGAAGAAATTAAATGAAGATTTACGGAAACATATGAAACAAGATAATAATGCATTTCGAAGCAATATGGAGTTATATGTAAATATGAAAGAAGGCGGCGATATTACTCTATTTGTAGGCTCATTTATTAGTATATTATTTTTTCTTACTTCATGTAGTATCGTGTATTTTAAATGGTTCCATAATATTGCATCGGACCGAAAGCAGTATGGTGCACTCTCTAAACTTGGAATGACGAAGGAAGAAGTATGGAAAATTTCTCGTTGGCAATTATGTATGCTATTTTTTGCGCCAATTATAGTAGGGAGTATGCATAGTGCAGTTGCGTTATATACGTTTCATAATACGCTTTTTATGGATGGATCATTAAGAAAAGTAGGTTTGTTCATTCTGTTTTATATCGCAGCATGTATCATTTATTTCTTCTTCGCTCAAAGAGAATATAAGAAACATTTAGACTAGCGAAAGCCAGTCTTTTTTTAATATTAGAAATTTACATAGAAGAATATAAAAAAGTATGGTATAACAGTAAGAAAACGAAAAAGAGGGGAAAAGACGATGATTCGAGTAGGATATTTAGGACCAGAAGCAACATTTACAAATATGGCGGTGAGTCGTTTTTTTCCAGAAGCAGAGCATGTACCGTATCGAACGATTCCAGATTGTATAGATGCAGCTGCAAATGAAAATGTAGACTTCGCAGTTGTACCGTTAGAAAATGCAATAGAAGGTTCAGTGAATATAACGGTTGATTATCTTGTACATGAGCAGCCGCTTTCCATTGTAGGAGAAATTACAGTACCAATTCAGCAGCATTTACTTGTACATCCGCAGTATGCAGAAGTGTGGGATGAAGTATATGCGGTGCATTCTCATCCGCATGCCATTGCACAGTGCCATAAATTTTTAAATGAAGAATTAAAAGGAGTAACTGTTCGAGATATGACATCCACAAGTGCCGCTGCGCAATATGTGAAAGAACATCCTGAAGAGAAAATTGCCGCTATTGCAAATGAAGCAGCTGCAGAAAAATATGGATTAACAATTGTGAGGCGTAGCATTCATACGCATAAAAATAATCACACACGTTTCCTAGTACTCCATAAGAAAAAGAAAGCAGTACTCCCGAATAACGGAGAGAACCGCGGAGAGAAAACGACGCTTATGATAACGTTACCTGCAGATTATGCAGGTGCCCTATATCAAGTGTTATCAGCTTTTGCATGGAGAAAATTAAACTTATCAAAAATCGAATCGCGTCCGATGAAAACAGGTCTTGGAAATTACTTTTTCTTAATCGATGTCGATAAAGCATATGATGACGTATTATTGCCAGGCGTAACGATGGAACTTGAAGCACTCGGTTTTTCTGTTACTGTGCTGGGGAGTTATTCTTCTTATTGGTTGTAAAGGGAGCTGTTGTTAAACTTGTTTGAAATGAAAAGTTGTTTATCGGTTTGAGGCAGAGTAAGCTATCGATTCTATTGAAGTAAGTGATTAATTAAGCTAGCAAAATAAAGAAGCCATCCTAAAAGATTGAAGTGACCCCCGAAAGTTAGACAGGTCGTTTCATTAGGCAGCCTCTAGGGTATGAGCCCGGTATTGTACTGGGCTCATACCCTTTAATTTTGCCTTAATTCTTTTAT
>NZ_JBQAGT010000014.1:0-65177 GCF_051916495.1 Bacillus cereus group sp. MYBK216-1 | reverse complement strand
TTCAACCGGAAGCACAGGACCAACAGGAAATACGGGTTCAACGGGAAGTACAGGAGCCACGGGAGATACAGGTCCAACGGGAAATACAGGAGTCACGGGAAGTACCGGAGCAACTGGGAGTACGGGAGCAACCGGGAATACAGGAACAACCGGAGAAACGGGTTCAACGGGAAGTACCGGGGCAACCGGAGAAACAGGTCCAACGGGAGTAACGGGTTCAACCGGAAGCACAGGACCAACAGGAAATACGGGTTCAACCGGAAGTACGGGTCCAACGGGAGTAACGGGTTCAACCGGAAGCACAGGACCAACAGGAAATACGGGGTCAACGGGAAGTACAGGAGCCACGGGAGAAACAGGTCCAACGGGAAATACAGGAGCCACGGGAAGTACGGGAGCAACTGGGAGTACGGGAGCAACCGGGAATACAGGAACAACCGGAATTACCGGAGTAACAGGAGATATCGGTCCAACAGGAAATACAGGTTCAACGGGAGTAACGGGTTCAACCGGAAGTACGGGATCGACAGGAAGCACAGGACCAACGGGAAGTACTGGGGCAACCGGAGAAACAGGTCCAACGGGAGGTACGGGATTGACAGGAAGCACAGGACCAACAGGAAATACGGGTTCAACGGGAAGTACAGGAGCCACGGGAAGTACAGGAGCCACGGGAGATACAGGAGCCACGGGAAGTACGGGAGCAACTGGGAGTACGGGAGCAACCGGGAATACAGGAACAACCGGAATTACCGGAGTAACAGGAGATATCGGTCCAACAGGAAATACAGGTTCAACGGGAGTAACGGGTTCAACCGGAAGTACGGGATCGACAGGAAGCACAGGACCAACAGGAAATACGGGAGCCACAGGAGAAACGGGTCCAACGGGAAGTACGGGAACAACAGGAGTTAGTACAACTGCAACGTATGCGTTTGCGAATAATACATCAGGAAGTCTTATTTCTGTTTTGTTAAGTGGTACGAATATTCCTTTACCAAACAATCAAAATATTGGACCAGGAATAACCTTTAGTGGTGGGAATACTGTATTTACAGTTGCGAATGCAGGAAACTATTATATAGCTTATACAATTAATTTAACGGCGGGATTACTTGTAAGTTCTCGTATAACTGTAAATGGCAGTCCGCTTGCGGGAACGATAAACGCCCCGACAGTGGCTACTGGCTCATTTAGTGCAACAATAATTGCTAACTTGCCTGCTGGAGCTGCTATTAGTCTGCAATTGTTTGGATTAGTTGCAATAGCTACATTATCTACGGCAACACCAGGAGCTACTTTAACGATTATTAGATTAAGTTAATAAGCAGAAAACCTTGAAACTTTTATGTTTCAAGGTTTTTTTATCTTTGTATTTGTAAGTAAACCTCGTTAACCAGGTGGAGTGGATCCCCTCTAATTATTTAAAGTTTCACTTTATTCACTTGAGCAAAAACATCGCAGTTCGAAAATATATTATAATAGAATGAAAAGAAAGAAATTTGGCAGAAAGGGAGGGTGGCGATGCAGGAGATGGTTAAAGATTTTTTTAGACGCCCACTTCAAGATTTACGTATATCTGTCATTGATCGTTGCAATTTTAGATGTACATATTGTATGCCAGCGGAAATATTTGGGCCAGATTATGCTTTTTTGAAAGATGAGTTTTTACTAACTTTTGATGAAATTGAGCGTTTGGCAAAATTATTTATTAGCATCGGTGTACGGAAAATTAGACTTACTGGCGGTGAGCCACTGCTTCGTAAAGATTTAACAAAACTTATTGCACGTCTTGTGAAAATTGATGGGCTAATAGATATAGGGTTAACGACAAATGCTATCCATTTAACGAAACAAGCGAAGGCATTAAAAGAAGCTGGATTACATAGAGTGAATGTTAGTTTAGATGCGATAGATGACGACATATTTAGGAATATTAATGGTCGAAATATTAATACAAAACCTGTGATTAAGGGAATTATAGCAGCTAAAGAGGCGGGGCTGGCAGTAAAGGTAAATATGGTTGTGAAAAAAGGGATGAACGATCATCAAATACTTCCGATGGCTGCGTATTTTAAAGAGCAAGGAATCACGCTTAGGTTTATTGAGTTTATGGATGTTGGTAGTACAAATGGGTGGAATTTTGATCAAGTTGTTACAAAACGAGAATTGATTGAGATGATTCATAAGGTGTATCCGCTTGAGCCAGCTGAAGCACATTACTTTGGTGAAGTTGCGAAGCGATATCGATACGTTGGAACAAATGCTGAAGTTGGTTTTATTACATCTGTTTCTGAGTCATTTTGTTCCTCTTGTACGAGGGCGAGAATTTCGGCAGATGGAAAGTTTTATACGTGCTTATTTGCGACAGAGGGTTTGGATGTAAGAGAACTTCTTAGAGGAGATTTTTCGGATGAGGAGTTATTAAGTGTTATACAAGATGTATGGATGAATAGAAAAGATAGGTATTCGGATGAACGGACAGAAGAAAGTGCAAGAAATCGTCCGAAAATCGAAATGTCTTATATAGGAGGATAAGAAAGGGGGCTATCGTATGCAGGAGCGATATTCAAGACAAATATTATTTTCTGGTGTTGGAGAAGAAGGACAGAAAAAAATAAGAGAGAAGCATGTGCTTATTATTGGTGCTGGTGCTCTCGGTGCGGCAAATGCAGAAGCGATTGTTAGAGCAGGTGTTGGAAAAGTAACGATTGCTGATCGTGATTATGTAGAATGGAGTAATTTACAAAGACAACAACTATATACAGAAGAAGATGCAAAACAGTATAAACCAAAGGCGGTAGCGGCAGCAGAGCATTTAAAAGCGATTAATTCTGAGGTGGAAATAAATCCTGCTGTGACGGATGTAACGGTGCAAGAAATGGAAGAGTTAGTACGTGATGTAGATTTAATATTAGATGCGACAGATAATTTTGAAACGCGTCTTCTTATTAATGATATTTCACAAAAGTATAATATTCCGTGGATATATGGTGGGTGCGTTGGAAGCTACGGAGTAACGTATACAATTTTACCAGGGAAAACACCGTGTTTTCGCTGTTTAATGGAGCATCCGGCGAGCGGAGCAACCTGTGACACAGCTGGTATTATACAACCGGCAGTACAATTAGTAGTTGCGCATCAAACTACGGAAGCGCTGAAAATATTAGTAGAAGATTACGGGGCGCTTCGTGAAACGATGTTATCGTTCGATCTTTGGAATAATCAACAGATGGCATTTAAAGTGAATAGGCAGAAAAAAGATTCTTGTTTATCTTGCGGAAGGTTACGTACATATCCAAGTTTAACATTTGAAGCACAAACGAAAACAGAAGTGTTATGTGGGCGAAATACAGTGCAAATTCGTCCAGGTGTGCGGAAGAATTTTAATTTAGAAGAAATTAAAAAGCGCTTACAAAGAAGCGTAGAGATAAAGGCGACACCTTATTTATTATCGTTTCCGGTAGAAGAATATCGTTTTGTTTTATTTACAGATGGCAGAGCGTTCATTCATGGGACGAATGATATAAATGTAGCGAAAAGTTTATATGCAAGATATATAGGTTGAACCTAAAGGAAATCCTTTAGGTTCAACGGAGAAAGGATTATGAATTTCTCGTATAATCTCCACTTTTTCCACCTGTTTTTTCAAGTAAGTACGTTTCGCCGATAATCATACCTTTATCGACAGCTTTACACATATCATACACAGTAAGAGCGGTAGCCGAAGCAGCTGTTAAAGCTTCCATTTCAACACCGGTGCTACCTTCTGTTTTAACTTTTACTTCAATGAGTAAACGATATTGTTCTTCTGATTGTTTCCAATCGAAAGAAACGTCAACACCTTTTAATAGTAAAGGATGGCACATTGGGATAATATCAGAAGTTCGTTTCGCAGCCATAATTCCTGCGATTTGCGCAACTGCTAATACGTCACCTTTCCCAATTTCATTGTGGGAGATTTTATCGTAAATTTCTTTCGTAACGACAATGCTAGAGCACGCAATTGCTGTTCGAACGGTTGCTTTTTTGTCGCTTATATCAACCATTTTTGCGCGTCCTTGGTCATTAAAGTGTGTGAATGAAGACATGGAATTCCTCCTTGAAGTAATTTCTATTTAATATATAAAGTTTAATCGAGATAAAAAAAATTGCAAATATGAGGTGAGAAACGATGGTAGAAAAACGAATTCCAATTCAAGTTGCTGAGGCAGTAGAACGGGTAATGAAATATGCAAAGCATGGTGAAGTAGAAGAAATTTCTATTACGGAAAGTTACGGGAGAATTCTTGGGGAGGATGTTGTGTCTGATCATGACGTTCCTCATTTTGATCGTTCTCCTTACGATGGTTTCGCCATTCGAGCAGAAGATACGAAAGAAGCAACTCAAGAGAATCCAGTTGAATTTGAAGTAATAGGAGAAATCGGGGCGGGTTCTGTTTTTTTAGAAGAAGTAGGCGCTTTTGAAGCGGTTCGTATTATGACAGGAGCAGCTATTCCAGAAGATTGCAATGCAGTCGTAATGCTAGAGCTGACAGAAGGGTTTGAGAAGAACGGGAAAACATATATGAAGTTAAAACGCTCTTTTAATAACGGTGACAATGTGTCGATTAAAGGAGAAGATATTAAACAAAATCAAGTTCTCGTTAAGAAAGGTGTTGCAATTAACCCTGGAGTTGCGGCCCTACTAGCAACGTTTGGATATAGTACTGTGAAAGTTATAAAACAGCCTATTGTCGGTATTGTAACGACAGGAAGTGAATTATTAGAAGTACATGAGCCTTTAGAACCGGGGAAAATTAGAAATAGTAACTCGTATATGATCGCAGCTCAAATTATGAAAGCTGGCGGGAAAGTTCGTTATTATGGTAAACTCGCGGATGAGTTAGATGCATGTTTTACAGCTGTTCAATCAGCGATGGATGAGGTCGACATTTTAATTACAACAGGTGGTGTATCAGTAGGAGATTATGACTACTTACCAGCTATTTATGAAAGGTTACAGGCGAATGTACTCTTTAATAAGATAGCCATGAGGCCCGGAAGTGTAACGACAGTAGCTGAAGTTGATGGAAAGTTACTCTTCGGTTTATCAGGAAATCCGTCTGCTTGTTATGTAGGCTTTGAATTATTTGTGCATCCAATTATAAAAACGTATTTGTATGCGAAGGAACCTCACGTATATAGAGCGGTTGCTATTTTACAAAAAGATTTTCCAAAGCCAAATCCATTTACTCGTTTCGTAAGAGCGAACGTAACAATTGTGAACGGGGCGTTACAAGCGATGCCGGTTGGTTTAGATAAATCGAGTGCGGTATCTTCACTTGCAGATGCGAATGCTTTTATCGTGTTACCTGGAGGAACGAGAGGATTTGAGACCGGAATGAAAGTGTCCGTATTATTGTTAGAGCACTCTGAGGGATGTGATTGGCCATGGGCAAAGCCCCTTCAATCTTACAAATAGTAGGATATCAAAATAGCGGAAAAACGACACTTGTAGAGAAAATTGTGCATGCAGTAGCTGAAAGTGAAATGAAAGTTGCTACAATTAAACATCACGGGCACGGAGGCTTTCCAGAAGTAGCGCAAAAAGATAGCGAAAGACACCGTAAAGCTGGTGCTGTGGTAAGTAGTGTAGAAGGTGCTGGATTGCTTTCACTTTCTTCACTAAGAAAGAAATGGTCTTTGCAAGAAATTATTCGCTTATATGAGTTTTTTGAAGTGGATACAATTTTAATAGAGGGCTATAAAAAAGAGAATTACTCGAAAGTAGTGTTACTTCGTTCTGCGGAAGACGTTGAGATTTTACATAAAGTAGAAAATATAGTGGCGGTTATTACGTGGTATGATGTTCCGGCAAATATACGAGAAGAATATAAAGTATTTCATATAACAGAAGAAGAGCTGTACATAGACTGGTTTTTACAAACGGTTAGGAGTGCGAAATGATAAAGACATATTATGAAGTAATTGACACAGAAATCTCGATTGAAGAGGTAACGAAGAAAGTAATTCGACGTGAATGCGGTGCTGTTACAACATTTATTGGAACGGTTAGAGAGTTTACGAAAGGGCGTCGTACATTATACTTAGAGTATGTTGCTTATAAGACGATGGCAGAAAAGATGCTAGAGAAAATTGGCCTGGAAGTGAAAGAGAAATGGCCAGGTACATATGTTGCCATTACACATCGCATCGGTACGTTGCAAATTTCTGATATAGCGGTTGTTGTTGCTGTTTCAACACCACACCGTAAAGCGGCTTATGAAGCGAACGAATATATTATGGAACGCATAAAACAAATTGTTCCGATTTGGAAAAAGGAGTTTTGGGAAGATGGTGACTCATGGATTGGTGATCAATTAGAAAAAACACCATATCCGGCGGGAGAGCCTGGGAAGGAGCTATAAGTATGATTCGAGTATTGTTATTTGCGCACTTGCAAGAAGAAGCAGGGGCAAGTGAATTACAAATAGAGAAAGAAAATATTACAGTTGCACAGTTAAAAGATGTTGTTGCGAACGAATATAATGTACCAGTTTCAGAGCCAATTATGGTTGCGATTAATGAAGAATACGCAAATGAAGATGACAGAGTCCAATCTGGTGATGTTGTTGCACTAATTCCACCAGTGAGTGGTGGTTAATATTGGATTCATTAAAACGACTTTCCTACATAGGGAAAGTCGTTTTTTTATGGCAGTTTTGAGAACACTAATCTATAGAACAAGGAGGGAACTATGAAAAAAATATGTGTAGTTATCACAATGCTATGTGTGGCCTTTTTCTCTTCTCCAATTGATTCTTTCGCGAAAGAATCAAGAGAACAGCTTTTAGAGAGTGCATTATCAAATAGGTACTATTCAGTTATTAGACAAGTGACAGAAGACCAATATGAATGTGCTTCAGTTATAAATATAAAACGTCTCGGCAAGAAAGGTGAGTTCGTTCCTAGATATGAAGTGACGCTACAATTTCTTACATTTCAAGGAGCGCATAATCCGCCGAATGACAAAGTTACGCTTACTTTGGAAGATCGTTTAGATCACGTAAAGATAAAGAAAGTGGAGCGAGAAAAGAATGTTTCTGGCGCTATTGTAGAAAAAGTTTGTGAACGGGAAAAAGAAAAAATAAAAGCTCACTCTAACGACTTAGAGTGATAACCTATGGCGTTTAGTAAAGAAAGGTAATGAGTGATGGATATATTTTTAGCGATTTTACCAGCTATATTTTGGGGAAGTATTGTGTTATTTAACGTAAAACTGGGCGGGGGACCGTATAGTCAAACGCTCGGAACAACGTTTGGAGCACTTATTTTCTCAATTGTTGTTTATATTTTTATGAAGCCAGTATTAACACCTACCGTTATTGGAGTTGGAGTTGTGTCAGGTTTATTTTGGGCGCTTGGTCAGGCGAATCAATTGAAAAGTATTGATTTAATGGGTGTTTCGAGGACGATGCCAATTTCAACAGGACTTCAATTAGTCGCGACGACTTTATTTGGCGTTATCGTATTTCATGAATGGTCCACGACAATATCGGTCGTCCTTGGGATTCTAGCACTCGTTTGTATTATTATCGGTGTTATTTTAACATCGCTTCAAAGTGAAGAAGAAAAAAATGCAGAGCAAGCAGCAAACTTTAAAAGAGGTATCGTAATTTTATTAATTTCAACAGTCGGTTATTTAGTTTACGTAGTAGTGATTAGGTTATTTAACGTAGATGGTTGGTCGGCTTTGTTGCCACAAGCAGTTGGTATGGTGTTAGGTGGGATTTTGCTTACCTTTAAACATCATCCATTTAATAAATATGCAATTCGAAATATTATTCCAGGATTAATTTGGGCAGCTGGAAATATGTTTTTATTCATTTCGCAGCCGCGAGTTGGAGTCGCAACAAGTTTCTCGCTATCGCAAATGGGGATTATTATTTCCACGCTTGGTGGGATTCTTATATTAGGTGAAAAGAAAACGAAACGTCAATTAACGGGTATCGTTGTCGGTATCGTTTTTATTATCGCAGCCGGAATTATGTTAGGTATAGCCAAAAGTTAAAGGAGGTATGGAAATGTATAGTGATTTAGCAGGGAAAGTTGTCGTTATTACAGGATCAGCAACTGGTCTCGGAAGAGCGATGGGAGTGAGGTTTGCTAAGGAAAAAGCGAAAGTGGTTATTAATTATCGCTCACGAGAATCAGAAGCGAATGATGTGTTAGAAGAAATTAAAAAGGTGGGCGGCGAAGCGATTGCTGTAAAAGGTGATGTAACCGTCGAATCAGATGTTGTGAATCTCATTCAATCTGCTGTGAAAGAGTTTGGTACGCTTGACGTTATGATTAATAATGCAGGGATAGAAAACGCGGTACCGTCGCATGAAATGCCGCTTGAAGATTGGAATAGGGTAATTAATACAAATTTAACAGGTGCTTTTTTAGGAAGTCGTGAAGCGATTAAATATTTTGTAGAACATGATATTAAAGGGTCTGTCATTAATATGTCTAGTGTTCATGAGAAAATTCCGTGGCCACTATTTGTACACTATGCAGCAAGTAAGGGTGGCATTAAACTGATGACAGAAACGTTAGCGATGGAATATGCGCCAAAAGGTATTCGAGTAAATAATATTGGACCAGGTGCAATTAATACGCCAATTAATGCCGAAAAGTTTGCTAATCCTAAAAAGCGGGCTGACGTAGAAAGTATGATACCGATGGGCTATATTGGAAAACCTGAAGAAATTGCAGCAGTAGCAACTTGGCTTGCTTCTTCAGAGGCGAGTTATGTAACGGGAATTACGCTATTTGCAGATGGTGGAATGACGTTATATCCATCGTTTCAAGCTGGGCGTGGGTAATATAAAAGGACGAAGAGATAAAACTCTTCGTCCTTTTTTACAAAAAAAATAGCGGCCAGCTATTTTAAATTTAGTGATTAATTGTATCTTGAAGATATTCTGTTGCTTGATGTTCAGAAACATTTTGTACGAGTGCAACTTCACTAATCATCATTTTTCGGGCGTTATCTAGCATTTGTTTTTCGCTCGCATTTAAAGTTCTCTCTTTATTGCGGCGAAGTAAATCACGAACAACTTCTGCACTATCTAGCAGATTGCCGTTTTTCATTTTTTCCATATTCATTGTATATCTTTGTTTCCATGAGAGTGATGGGTCTGACTCCCCGTTTTGAAATTCAAGAAGTATATCATCTAACGTACCTCGATCAACGATATAACGAATACCTGATTTTTTTAATTGATCCATCGGAAGCATTACTTGCATATCTTTACTAATGATGCGTATCACACAATATTGACGTGAAGTACCTAATATTTCTTTCTCTTCAATTGCTTCGATGATTCCTGCACCGTGCATTGGATAAACGATTTTATCACCAATTTGAAACAAATCATCCACCTCCATATGTGGTAACCACTTTTAATGATAGCATACGTATGTAAAAATGTCAAATTTTATATAATAACATAATATTTATATTCGAGTCAATAATGTAAAGCGCTTTTTTTTTAGATCTTATTTATCCCGCATTAACGGGCAGCCCGATTGGTGAGGGCTGCTAATCAGTGGGGGATGAACAAAACCCCCCCACTGATTAAAGTTTCACTTTATAGTGATTTTTTTAGAAAAATAGTACAGGTGAGAAAGAAGGCATATCCACTTATTTTTAAGCATAAAATGTAAAAGCGCTAATACAATATACCTAAATCCGTTCTTTGCAAAGGAGGGAGAGAAGGTGGGGCGCACAATAAAAATTGATATTACAAATAAAGTTGTAGCTAAATTTAGACCAAATTATTTGGAATTATATACGAGTAAATTTATGATAGGTAAGTTTTATGTCTATACTGAAGATAAAAAATATGTGTTAGAAGACGGATATATATATGAGAATGGAAAGTTTTATCGCATCATAGATACGCACCGTGGCAATAATCAAGCGGCGGAGGGCTGCGATCTAGGATGGTGTTAACATGATTCGTGTGAAAGTGTTTGATGAAAGTCACGAAAAAGACTTAGAAGACGCTGTGAATGTGTTTTTGAAAAAGATTGATGATAGCAACTTTGTAGATATTAAGTACCAAGTCGGTGTTTCTATTAACGATGACGAAAACCAAATTTATTGTTTTTCAGCAATGATCGTTTATAAAGCATAAAAAAGAGCTGGATGAGCCAGCTCTTTTTTATGCTTTATGTTGGGACAACATGTGTCGGTAATACGTTCATAATAGATTGGGTTGTGCCTAATTTCTTTGTCGTTAAAAGAGGCTCCCCTGTCTCATGATTTTGGGCATCTTTACACATACCAAGGTGATAACGATCACCTAAAAATGGATCAATATAAAAACCATTTTTGAATACTTTATCATTCGGATGTTTTTCATGGTGAATATCAGAGCAGTTAATGCAATAGAACATAGCGTTCAACCCCTTTTTATTTTGTTTGAAAAAAGTGAGTCGGTAGTCATTTCGCTCCTAAGGAAATGTTGAGGAGAAGAGAAATAACTACCTACTCAAATGGTGGGCATATTCCTTCTGATTTTTCATATCCCGCGTAGTGTCCCTGAGGGAAGGAGGAGAGACGAAATACGCATGATATACGTAAGGCGCTTCTTTCAAGATGAATGATGGAGTTTCATGTTGAGAGAAGTTTTTATTTTTTGTTGCCTTTGTGAGTATATTATGAGGAAATGTGCAGAGGGTGTTTGTCCTGTTGAAAAAATGTTGAGAATTTCTCAACAGTAAAAAAGAATTAGCGTTGACATGAAACTAAAAGGTGTTATATTATCTAAATGAAACCAAAAGGTGTTATATTTGAGTGCTGAATAAAGGAGAATGAAAATGGAACAACAAAATACATTAACTGATATTAAACAAACGATCGTTTTTAACGCGTCTATTCAAAAAGTATGGAATGTAGTATCGACTGCAGAGGGGATTGCATCATGGTTTATGCCAAATGATTTCGAATTAAAGGTAGGACATGAATTTCATGTGCAATCACCATTTGGGCCATCACCATGTAAAGTGCTAGAAATTGATGAGCCAAACCACCTATCTTTCTCATGGGATACAGATGGCTGGGTTGTTTCATTTAATTTGAAAGACCTAGGAGATAATAAAACAGAATTTACATTAATTCACGGCGGCTGGAAACATCCTGATGAAATTCTTCCGAAAGCGAATGCGAAGAGCTCTATTATTCGCGATAGAATGAGCGGCGGCTGGGTAGCGATTGTAAATGAAAAACTGAAAAAGGTTGTCGAAGGCTAAGTGTCCTCATCAGCAGCAAAATATGATGTATTTCAAGCAATTGCTGACCCAACCCGCCGAGAAGTAATACGGTTATTAAGTGATAAAGAGTTACCGATTTCCAAAATAACGGATCACTTTCCTATGAGTCGTACTGCGGTTGTAAAACACCTTCATATTCTTTCAGAAGCGAATTTAGTAAGCGGAAGAAAGAGCGGAAGAGAGAAGATATATCGTTTGCATCCAGAACCATTAGAAGAATTACAACAGTGGCTCTCGTATTATGAACGTTTTTGGGATAATAAATTATCCATGCTGAAACATATTGTGGAGAATGAAGAGTAAAAAGAGGATGACCGAAATGGTCATCCTCTTTATTATTGCTCATTTGTTTGTGTAGCGGGCTTTAATAAAAGCCAAGCGATAATTAATGTACATACTGCTAATACGAAAGTGCTCATATAAATGACGTGTACACTTGCTGCTAATGCGGATTGTGATTCAGTTGCTACACTTGCTGTAGCCCCGCCGTGTCCGCCAGATACAAGATCAAGGTTTTTAATGCCACGTGCGTGAATCATCGTATTGAAGATTGTTCCAAAGATTGCAGCACCTAACGTTTGACTAAATGTGTTAATAAATGTGTTTAAACCAACGGCTGTTCCGCGTGTATGAGCTGGTACAGCTGCTTGAATTGTTACCATGTAAATCGGTGTCACAAGCCCCATTCCTAAGCCAAATAATCCGACTGCTACATAAATAAGGAACGATGGTGAATGTGTTGATAATGTAAATAATAAGAACGTAGCGACTGATAAAATGCTAGCTCCAAGTAAAATGATTTGTTTCGTTTTTAATTTGCCTACTAAGTTACCAGAGAAGATAGCACCAAATGTCCACATAACAGGAATTGGCATTAAAATAAGTCCGGCTTCCGTTGCATTTTTTCCTAATACACCTTGGCTCCAAATTGGAAGGTACATTGTAATACTAATAATCATTGCGCCAGCAATAAGCGTTAATATGTTTATTGTAGATAATGTACGGTTAGAGAAAAGTGCTAGCGGAATTAATGGTTCCGGAGATTTTTTCTCGATGAATAAGAAAATAATGAATGAAACGACGGCGAAGATTAATAGGCCGATAATTGTTATGTCTCCCCAGTTTTGCTTACTGCTACCTGTTAATAATGCGTATAGTAGAGCGATCGTACTTAATGAGAAGACTGTTGCACCAAGATAGTCGATATGGTGTTTAGCGGGCTTAATAGATTCTTTGTAGTAAATGGCAATCATTAAGCAAGCGATAATGCCGAATGGAACGTTTAAGAAGAAAATATAACGCCAAGATAGGGAGTCAACTAAAAATCCACCTACTAACGGTCCGATAACACCAGATACACCCCAAACGGCACTCATCCAGCCCTGTGCTTTCGCGCGGTCTTTCGCTTCGCTATATAAGTCTCCAATAATTGTCATTGTAATCGGCATAACAGCACCAGCACCGATACCTTGAAGAGCGCGGAAGAAAATTAATTGTTCCATCGATGTAACGACTCCGCAAAGTGCAGAACCGACTAAAAAGATTGTAGCTCCGATAAGTAAAACTTTTTTACGGCCAAACAAATCAGCAAGCTTTCCGTATATTGGAGTCGAAACAGCTGTTGCAAGCATATAAATTGCATATACCCAACTAACAAGTTCGACGCCTGACAAATCACTCGTTATACGAGGGATTGCTGTACTAACAATCGTTCCTTCTACTGCAGAAAGAAACGTCATTAGCATTAAAGACATCATGACTTTTTTTCTCATACGTTTTCCCCTTACCCTTTTTCAAATATTCAACAATATAAAATATAAAGGTACTAAGGTATATAAAGCAACAAAAAAGCAATGGGAAGTTAAGGGGAGGGGATGTTTGTCGTTTTTTGTCGGTAAGTCGATATATTTGAAAAATCGCTGATATAAGTAGCAGAATCGCTGATATATTTGAAAAATCGCCTATATAAGTAGTAGAATCGCTGATATATTTACAGAATCGCCGATATAATTTCATGTACTTAAAAAAAGAAACAGGAATCCCTGTTTCTCGGTTTAATATTGCATTTTCGCGTTTTCTCCAGCTGTTGTTCCGGCAATTCTACCAGTAACAAGAGCAGATGTAATATTATAGCCACCAGTATAACCGTGAATATCAAGAACTTCCCCACAGAAATATAAGCCGTTCGTGAATTTAGAAGACATTTCTTTCGGATTAATTTCTTTAACGGATACACCGCCGCCAGTCACGAATGCTTTTTCAATTGACTGCGTACCATTTACATTCACAGTAAATTCTTTAAAGTCTTTCACAAGTGCACGAATCTTTTCGTGAGAAACTTGTCCAGCTTGTTCGCTGCCATCAATTTCATTTTTTTCTAATAAGAATAGGAAGTAACGCTCAGGTACATAACCTTTTAACACGTTTTTAATTCCTTTTTTCGGATCTTCTTTCATTTGTTTCAGCATGCGTTGGAATAGTTGTTCACTATTTTCGTCTGGCAATGCATCGATACTCATTTGAATGGTATTTGTTTTGAACTTTTTCAGTGCTTTCACGACGAATTGACTACAGCGAAGTGCAGCAGGACCAGATAGGCCGAAATGAGTGAAGAGCATGTCCATTTTGTGAGAAATAATAGTTTTTCCTTTCGGGTTTAATACGCTTAAGTTTACATCGCGTAAAGCTAGACCTTGTAAGGAGCGATCAAGAATAAATGGTTCGTTTGAAAGGATTGGTACTTCTGTTGGGAATAATTCTGTAATTGTATGCCCGGCTTTTTTAGCCCAAGCATATCCGTCTCCAGTAGATCCAGTTTGAGGAACAGATTTTCCACCAACAGCGATAACGACGTGATTTGTTTCTAACACTTCGCCAGTTTGTAGTACAACTGCTTTCGTTTGACCATTCTCATATTCAATCGTTTCAACGGGTGTATTCGTACGGATTTTTACACCTAAGTCTTTTAATCGTGTTAAAAGTGCGTCTACTACCGATTGTGCTTTATTTGATACAGGGAACATGCGACCATGATCTTCTTCTTTCAGTTTTACACCGAGATTTTCGAAGAATGTAATAATATCTTCATTATTGAAAATAGAAAAAGCGCTGTATAAGAAGCGGCCATTTCCTGGTATATGTTTAACGATCTCATCAAGTGGTAGACGGTTCGTTACGTTACAACGGCCGCCACCTGAAATTGCAAGTTTACGCCCTAGTTTATTTCCTTTATCAAGAAGTAAGACGCTTGCGCCTTCTTCTGCAGCACCGATTGCAGCCATTAGCCCAGAAGGACCGCCGCCGATGACAATAACATCATAATGCATAATATATCGACCTCATTTTCTACATTTCCTGCCTAAAAGAATAGCATGTTTTCCCTTAAAAGAAAAATAGAGTGAAGTACTGCTTAATGAGAGAATTGTGGTACAATACAAAAGTTAGAGTTCAGTACTATCCTGCCATTTGTAGGTGATAAGACTAAAACCTCAAGATTTAGGAGAAGTAAATAGGGAGTTTGTTAGCCTGTAAATGCTCGAATGGTTCAACTAATAAGGAGTAGGAGAGAAGTCTCCAACTAATTATAGTTTCACTTTATGTAGATGTAGGAGGATTTTTGTATGTCCGATTCGAAATTTCTGCGCGGAACGCTTATTGTTACGCTAGGGACATTTTTAGTAAAGTTCTTAGGCATGATTTACGTCTTTCCGTTTCATGCATTAGTAGGAACAGAAGGCGGAACGCTCTATACATATGGATACATTCCATATACGATCTTTTTAAGTATCGCAACGGCAGGTGTGCCACTTGCTGTTTCAAAATTTGTTTCCAAATATAATGCGCTTGGCGATTATAAAACGAGCCGGAGAATGTTCCGCTCGGGAATGGTTATGATGATAGTAACAGGAGTTCTTTCGTTCCTAGTACTGTACATGACGGCGCCATTGTTTGCAGAAGCGATGCTTGGTAAACAAAGTATACACAATAATGTAGGAGAAGTTACGACGATCATTCGTCTTGTAAGTTTCGCACTTATTGTTGTACCAGCAGCGAGTTTAATTCGTGGTTATTTCCAAGGTCACCAGTCTATGGGACCAACTACCGTTTCACAAATTATTGAACAAATTATTCGTATCGTCTTTTTATTAGCAGGTAGTTTTATCGTTATTAAAGTACTTGGCGGTACAGTTGCAACAGCAGTTGGAGTAGCGACATTTGCTGCGTTCGTTTCAGCGGTTGGAGCACTCGGAGTGTTAATTTGGTACTGGTTAAAACGTAAAAAATATTTGGATCAATATTTAATTGAACAAACTGTACCAGAGTCAACAGTAAGCACCGTTCAATTGTTTAAAGAATTATTTGCATATGCGATTCCTTACGTTGTAATTGGGTTAACAATTCCTTTATATCAACAAATTGATACATTGACATTTAACTCAATTATGCAGGCGATTGGTCAAGGTGATATCGCAGAGCGAGCCCTCGGTATTTTCACAATGTGGACGCATAAGTTAATTATGATTCCTGTATCACTTGCGACAGCGTTTAGTTTAACGCTTGTACCAGCAATTACAAAATCATTTACTGAAAAACAATACCGCTATTTGAAATTACAAATTACACAAACATTCCAGGCGAATATGTTTTTAACATTGCCAGCAGTTGTCGGTATTTCTTCACTGGCATATCCAATTTATACTGCGTTTTACGATTCAGATCCACTAGGTGGACAAGTATTAATGTGGTATGCACCAGTTGCGTTGTTATTCGCTTTATTTACAGTAACAGCGGCAATCCTGCAAGGTATTAACCAGCAGAAGCATGCGATTATTGCGCTTATAATGGGCGTTATTTTGAAATTTGTATGTAACGTAATCTTTATTCGTTATTTCGGTACAGTAGGAGCAATTCTAGCGACAGCAGTTGGTTTCTTAGCTTCTGTTTGGTACACAAATCAACAAATTAAAAAATACGCACACTATTCATTCGGTGTTGTATATAAAAGAACATTCCAAATTGCAGTACTGACACTTATAATGGTCGTTACTGTAAAACTATCACAATGGATTCTATCCTTCATGATTTCGCCTGATGGCCGTATTGGTGCTCTTATAACAGTTGCGATTTGTGCAGGTATTGGCGGTTTTGTTTATGGATTGTTAGCAATTCGCACAGGAGTACTTGAAAGAGTATTTGGCGGAGAAGCATTAGATAAAATTCAACGTAAACTTGGTAGTAGATTTAAAATAAAGTTGAAATCAAGAGGGGCGTAATTACGTCCCCTTTTCTATGATAAATAAAGAAGGTGAAAAACGTGAGATTAGATAAATTATTAGCGAATATGGGATATGGAAGTAGAAAAGAAGTAAAGAAATTATTGAAAGATGGCGTTGTGAAAATTGATGGAACGCCAGTAAAAGATGCGAAAGTTCATGTAAATGTAGAAGAGCAAGAAGTTATGATTCACGGTGAAGTTGTGGAATACAAAGAGTTTGTTTACTTAATGATGCATAAACCACAAGGTGTTATTTCAGCGACGGAAGATGATAATCATGAAACAGTAATAGATTTATTAGAATTAGAAGATGCTATCTTTGATCCGTTCCCAGTTGGACGACTTGATATCGATACGGAAGGTTTCTTATTGATAACAAATGATGGGAAGTTATCGCATCAATTATTATCTCCGAAAAAGCATGTGCCGAAAAAATATTATGCACACGTTGCAGGAGTAGTAACAGAAGAGGATGTAAAAGAGTTTGCTAAAGGTGTTATTTTAGACGATGGCTATGAAACAAAGCCAGGTGCACTTACAATATTGAAAAGCGATGATATTTCTGAAATTGAGCTTGTGATTACGGAAGGGAAATTCCATCAAGTGAAGCGTATGTTTGAAGCGGTAGGGAAAAAAGTAGTCTACCTAAAGAGAACAGAGATGGGTCCGTTAGTATTAGATGAGGAACTAGAACTTGGACAATACCGAGAGCTAACAGATGAAGAAGTAGAAATGTTAAAAACATATCAAGTAGATACTGAAAAGTAGTACCTTTATAGGCGCAGAAAAGACCCCTTTCTAATTATTAGAAAGGGGTATGTATTTATTTACCATACAATTATTTTTCGTTATGAGGTCATTCTCACTTTCTTTCCTGTTGTTGTCCACTTACCGCGGCAAGGGCTATACACGAGTTCATTAAACTGCAACACATTTAGATCACGTTGTATCGTTCGCGGTGTGATCCCGAACTCATCTACAAGGTCTTTCGTCGTTACCGTTCCGTTTTCATTGATGTACATATAAATTGATTTAATGCGTGTTAGCATACGAGTAGTTGTAGGTTTCAAGAGAAAACCACTCCTCTACTAGTTTTTTTGACCCCATTCAGGAAAGAAGGTCGTTACTACCATTGTACTCTACATGATAAAATTCATGCTTTAATCTACTTAAATTTTACAGAAATTTAACAAATATTCATATAGAAAAATATTGGTAGTTGACATTGTATATATGGTCAGTCAACTAACACATAAAATTCTACGTAAAACGCCAAATTCCTGCAAATTTTTTTAGAAAAATAAAAGAAAAACTAATGAGAAATATCTGAAATATTACAATTGTTCGGTATTTGATTTTCGTGTATGGCATAAGAGATTTCGGTTTGTTATGATGAAAGAAACAATATAGTGAAGGGTGGATGCGTGATGTCAGCAATTAATTGGACAGAAGAAGTTGCAAAACGAAAAGATGATTTAATTCGTGATACACAACAATTTTTACAAATTAAAAGTGTATGGGAAGAAGAGTCAGCGAAAGAGGGCGCACCATTCGGTGAAGGTGTAGAAAAAGCTTTATCTTTCATGTTACATAAAGGAGAAAATGAAGGTTTTACTTCTAAAAATTTAGAAGGATATGCAGGTCATCTTGAAATGGGACAAGGAGAAGAGTTAGTAGGTATTCTTTGTCACGTTGACGTTGTACCAGAAGGAGATGGCTGGACAACTCCTGCATATAGTGCAGATATTCGCGACGGAAAGATTTTTGCGCGTGGTGCAATTGACGATAAAGGTCCAACGATGGCAGCATATTATGCGATGAAAATTGTGAAAGAATTAGACTTACCTCTTTCAAAACGTGTTCGTATGATTATAGGAACAGATGAGGAAAGCAATTGGAAATGTGTAGATCACTACTTTAAAAATGAAGAAATGCCAACGATTGGTTTTGCACCAGATGCAGACTTTCCAATTATTAATGCAGAAAAAGGAATTTCTGATATACAAGTTGTGCAAAATGGTAGTGAAGAGAAAAAAGGTACATATGAACTTGTTTCATTTGATTCAGGGCGCCGTTTAAATATGGTCCCTGATTTTGCAGAAGCGGTTATTACAGGAGAAGATGTAAATGCACTTACAGTAGCATATGAAGAGTATTTACAAACTGCTAAAAAAATAGGGAAATCGACTATAGAAGGAAATACAGTGAAGTTGCAAATAGAAGGAATTTCAGCGCACGGATCTACTCCTGAAAAAGGAGAAAATGCAGGTTTATTATTAGCAAACTTCTTAACTACAGTTTCACTTGATGGAAAAGCAACTGCATTTGCGACATTTGCAACAGAAACATTTACTGGTGATATTTTTGGTGAAAAAGCTACTATTGCTTATAAAGATGAAATTAGCGGTCCGTTAACAGTGAATGTCGGTCGCATTTCTTATACGAAAGAAAACGGTGGTAACTTAGGGCTAAACGTACGTTACCCAGTTACAACTAACTTTGAAGAAACAATTGTGAAGTTGAAAGAATATGTTGGTACGCATGGTTTTGAAGTGGCTGACTATTCTAATTCTCGCCCACATCACGTCGATAAAAATCACGTATTAATCCGTACGTTACAACGTGTGTATGAAGAACAAACGGGTGAAAAACCAGAACTATTAGCAATCGGCGGCGGTACTTATGCTCGTTCATTAAAAGCTGGTGTGGCATTTGGTCCGCTGTTCCCTGGAAAAGAAGAACTTGCGCATCAAAAAGATGAGTATATCGAAATTGAAGACTTATTAAAAGCAACAGCAATTTACGCGCAAGCAATTCATGAATTAGCGAAGTAATGGATATATAAATAATGTCCGCTCTCTATTTTGGAGAGCGGCTTCTTTTTACCTGAATGAGATAAGAAAGAAAAGCAACAATAGAAAGAAGGAGAAGATGTACATGGAACTGCATTATTTTGTCGCAATTACGTTACCGAATCATATAAAAGAAATGCTGTCTAACTATAAAGAGGACATGCAAGAGGAATTGCAATTTCGTTCATGGGTACATAAAGAAGACTATCATATTACCCTTTCATTTTTAGGGAGTGCAACGGAGGAACAGTTAGAGGGAATAAAGAATGGATTACAAACAATTGCAGAAACAAAAGAACTATCGTTCACGTTACAAGGTTTTTCAACGTTTGGTAGGGAAGATCAGCCCCGTATTTTTTGGGCGAAGGTAAGTGAAAATCACGATTTGTTTCAGTTGCAAAAGCAAATACATGCCATTTGTGAAGAAAATGGATTTTCTCTAGAAACACGCCCGTATCACCCGCATATTACCGTTGCTCGTAAATGGATAGGAGAAGAAAAGTTCGATTTAGAACTTATAAAAGAAGTGCCTAAAATATCATTTCAAGCAGATACAATTACTTTATACGAATCCCACGTGAAAGAAACCCCGAAGTATAAATCGATTGCTGAAATAAAATTACAAAAATAGAATGTTGAAAACGTTTTTTATGCAGGTGAATATACTATAGAGAAGAATGGAGTTACTGTATAGAGTCTTGTTGATAAGAAAAGTCTTATCATTTGCAGCTCATTTTATCTCGCCTAATTGGTGAAGGCTAATAATAAGTGAGGATCGAAAAGTTTTCTCGCTCATTAAAGTTTCACTTTATTTTAACTTTGAGAATGATGGTGATTTTTTTATGTTGAAAGTAAAACGTCCATTTGATGCCTATTTAGATGAAATGAATAAAATTACAATTTTGCTCCCACATGCGTATGGAACAAGTCGGACATTTCGTTTGCAAGAAGGAAGTAATGTGAAAGATTTACCGATTGCTCATACTATTGCGCTTCCAGATGCAACGAAGTATGAGTGCTTTATAGAAGAGCCGCTAGATGTGGGGAAGTATTATACAGTACGAGATGAACGGAATGAAGAAACTGATTTACAAATAGGTGCTGTTATTCGAACGACAATTTTCGATGAAAAGTATTATTACGAAGGTACAGATTTAGGTGCTGTGTATCAAAAAGAAGAAACGACATTTAAAGTATGGGCCCCAACTGCAAGGCTTGCGAAAGTAAGAATTTATAAGAGTGATAAAGAATATATCGATCATGAAATGTACAGGGGAGAAAACGGAGTTTGGATTCAAACATTACAAGGTGATTTAGACGGAGCACGCTATACATTTCTTGTTTGTATTAATTTAATATGGAACGAAGCTGTGGATCCTTATGCAAAGTCGGTGACGGTAAACGGAAAACACGGTGTTGTTATCGATTTAGAAAAAACGAATGTAACAAGACGAGAGGGATTACCAACATTACAATCAATGACAGATGCCATATTGTATGAACTGCATATTCGTGATGCGACTATACATCAAAATAGTGGAGTAATTCAAAAGGGAACATATAAAGGATTGATGGAGGATGGAACAACAGGACGGAACGGGGCGTTAACAGGGTTGTCTCATATAAAAGATTTAGGTGTTACACATGTTGAACTATTACCTTTATATTGTTTCGGTGGTGTAGATGAGGCGAATCCTTCATCCGCCTATAATTGGGGATATAATCCATTATATTACAATGCACCAACAGGATTTTATGCTACAAACCCCTCTGATCCGTATAACAGGATAGTTGAGTGTAAACAACTAATCGAAACATTTCATGAACAAGGTATTAGGGTGATTATAGATGTTGTATATAATCATGTTTATGAAAGAGAGCTATCATCATTTGAGAAGCTTGTTCCAGGATATTATTTTCGTCATGGTGAAGATGGTATGCCTTCTAATGGGACGGGAGTTGGAAATGATATAGCATCTGAACGGAAAATGATGAGGAAATTCATTGTAGAGTCTATTTTATATTGGCTTACTGAATACAATGTCGATGGATTCCGATTCGACTTAATGGGAATTTTAGATGTTGATACAATGAATATGATAGAAAAAGAAGTGCGAAACATAAAACGAGATGCTTTGTTATTAGGGGAAGGATGGGATTTACAAACACCGCTTCCTGCCAAAGAAAAAGCAACGTTAAATAATGCGAAGAAAATGCCACATATCGCGCAGTTTAATGATCAATTTCGTGATGGGATAAAAGGGAGTACATTTCATATAAATAAGCGTGGTTTTGCATTTGGTGGGCATGTAGACTGTAACCATTTGCAGTATATTGCAGCAGGAAGTCTTTTAAGTATGAAAGAAACGGGGCTGTTTCTAGAGCCGGCGCAAAGCATTAATTATGTAGAATGTCATGATAATATGACGATGTGGGATAAACTAGTGCGCAGTAATGAAGAATCAGAAGCGATTTTGAAAAAACGTCACCTGTTGGCGAGCGCGATGGTTATTCTTTCACAAGGCATTCCTTTCTTACACGCAGGGCAGGAGTTTTATCGTACGAAGAAAGGAAATGAAAATAGTTATAATGCAAATGATGAGATCAATCAATTAGATTGGGATCAAAAAGAGAAAGAGATAGAGACCGTTAACTATATAAAAGGTTTAATTGCGATTCGTAAAGAGCATGGGGCATTCCGATTACAAAACGCAGACCTTATAAAAAAACATATGACTTTTTTACAAACATCTACAGAAGTACTTGCATATCATCTAGAGCATGCAGAATCGTTTGGGCCGTGGAAAGAGATTGTCGTCTTATTTAATAGCTGTTTAGAAGCCAAAACTGTGCAGCTTCCGAAAGAAGCAACGTGGCATGTGTTAGTAAACGAAAACGAAGCGAAAATAGAGCCAATTTCTTCATTTAGAGGAAAGGAACTTAAGCTGGCTCCAATTAGCACGTATATATTGACGATAATGTGACAAATCGCTACTTGACGATGAGAATGTAATAAATGTAGAATTGACAAAGGTGACGATTTTGATAAGTTGTCATTCTATGACAGGTTTTGTAAAATAAAATAGAGGATTTTTGGCTTAGGCTAATTTTTCTTTTCATTTACAGTAAAATATATGAATCCACAACATATGTAGAAATGTTGCGGTTTTTCTTTTCATAACTATAAAAGATAAGGATTTGTTAACGGGTAATGAATATGGAATGGTTGGAACAATTATTAGGAAAAGAGTGGAGTCTTGTACCGGCTGGTGGAGTAACGGGCGATGCATATATTGCGCAAAATGGACAACAGAAGTTATTTTTAAAGCGGAATACATCGCCCTTTTTAGCGGTATTGTCAGCAGAAGGAATTGTTCCAAAATTACTTTGGACAAGAAGGGTAACGAATGGTGATGTAATTTCTGCTCAAAAATGGCTTCCGGGACAGAAGCTAGAGCCAGAGGATATGAAACTAGAACGTGTTGCGAAACTTTTGAAGAAAATACACTCCTCTAAAGCGCTTGTACAGATGATTCAAAGACTTGGGAAGCAGCCGCTTCACGCACAAGAGTTATTACAACAGCTGCAACTCGTTTTAAGAGGAGATATAAGGGATGATGAAACAATTCAGCAAGGCCTTCAATATTTAATGGATTCATTAAAAGCTATTGAATACAATGAATTCGTTGTATGCCATTGTGATGTAAACCATAACAACTGGCTATTGTCGGATGAAGATGAGTTGTTTTTAATTGATTGGGATGGAGCTGTAATTGCTGACCCAGCTCTAGACCTCGGTATGTTATTATATTGGTACATTCCGCGCCAGGAGTGGAGTGAGTGGCTCGGTTATTATGATATTGAAATGGATGAATCGCTGCTTAGGCGTATGAGATGGTATGTGATAGCACAAACGATTTTGTCTATTCAATGGCACACAACAAAAAAGCAGCAAGCAGAAGCTGAATATTGGCATCAATATTTACAGCAACTACTTGCTTCAGAATAATACTTAAGAAAAATTGTCCATTCCAGCAATCCACTGAGTAAGTTGTTCTTGATTATTGGAAATATGGTTGTCCAAATTAGAGGAAGATTTACCCGATTGACTATAAGAATATACATCGTTTAGCATTGCTTTAGCGTCACTACTTATATTATCGTTTGCGAGTAACGATTGAATGAGGCGCTCTAATTGCTCGCATTCTGAAACTGTCCCGCAACAATCACTTTGGTGGTTGACTAAAATATCTTTCAGCACTTCTAATTGATGTTGTTGATTAATTGGCATGAACGGATCATCCTTTCGATTGTTTTTCTCTTCAAATGTAAGAGAAAAAGCTGTTTCGTCATGGAATGTTTAATGCTGTATGTAGTTTTTATCAAAATGGTACATCTTATACTTGAAAGAAACGGACCGAGTGCTCGTACGTACTTGGTTTTTTGTTTGGTAGATTGATTAAAAAAGAAAGAAGGAATTATTCCTTTAAAATAGCTATGTAAAGAGAGGGAAACATCTATGCGTTTAAGACATAAACCGTATGCAATGGATCGAATTAATGAATATTCACATATCGTAATCGGAAACCCAGAGGAGCGCGCTGGTAGCTGGAAAGAAGTATTTGGAAACGAACAACCAATTCACATTGAAGTAGGTACAGGTCGTGGCCGCTTCATGTATGATATGGCAAAAGCGAATCCACATATTAATTATATTGGAATTGAAAAATTCACAAGTGTTGTTGTAGATGCACTTGATAAATTAATTGAAGAAGAATTACCAAACTTAAAGTTAATTAATAAAGATGCTGAAGATTTAACAGTTTTCTTTGCGAAAGGTGAAATTGATCGCGTTTATTTAAACTTCTCAGATCCATGGCCAAAGAAACGTCATACGAAGCGTCGTTTAACGTATAAAACATTTTTACGTAATTACGAAGAAGTATTAGTAGAAGGCGGAGAAATTCATTTCAAAACAGATAACCAAGGTCTATTTGAATATTCTCTTATGAGTATGGCTGAGTATGGTATGTTACTAACGTACTTAAGCTTAGATCTTCATAACAGCGACTTTGAAGGTAACATCATGACTGAATACGAAGAGAAATTCTCTAGTAAAGGTCATCGTATTTACCGAGTTGAAGCAAAATATCGTACAGAGCCTATGCAGTAATGCATAGGTTTTTTTACAGCTAAAATAATCAGAATTTTATGTTAAGATTAATTGAAAGGGGGATGTGTAATGGAACAGTTACAAATTGGAGATATAAAAGTAACGTGGTTAAAAGGCGGGAATACACATTTAGATGGAGGAGCAATGTTTGGTGTTGTGCCGAAAGTACTTTGGTCACGTAAATATAAACATAATGACACAAATCATATTTATTTACGAACAGATCCGTTACTTTTGCAAACGAAAGACGGAAATATGCTCATTGATTCCGGGATAGGAAACGGTAAGTTGAATGAGAAGATGAAACGAAATCAAGGTGTAACAGAAGAATCATCGGTTTATGAATCATTAGAAAAATTAGGATTAAAGCCTGAAGATATCGACTACGTCTTGATGACACATCTTCATTTTGATCATGCATCTGGTCTAACAAAATGGGAAGATGATCACCTTGTACCAGCATTTCCAAATGCGAAAGTTTACGTAAGTGAAACAGAATGGAATGAAATGAGGAATCCAAACATTAGATCACGTAATACATATTGGAAGGAAAATTGGGAGCCAATTGTAGATCAAGTTGTTACGTTCCAGCAAGAAATAGAAATTACAGATGAAATCAAGATGGCGCATACGGGTGGTCATAGTGATGGACATGCAGTTATCACTTTGGAGAGTCAAGGGGAGACGATGCTACACTTAGCAGATCTATTGCCGACGCACGCGCATCAAAATGTATTATGGGTAATGGCATACGATGATTATCCTATGACCTCGATTGAAAATAAGCAAAAGTGGATGAAGTATGGTGCTGAAAAAGATGCTTGGTTTACGTTTTATCATGACGCGTATTATCGCGCTGTGAAGTGGAATGAGGAAGGGCATATTGTAGAAAAGATAGAGAGAAAAACGAGTATAGAAGCATAGAAAGAGGAGGTTGTTCCATCATATTTATTGGAGCAGCTTCTTTTTTATTGTCGGGTTTTGTCGGTAAGTCGATATAATTGGGAAATCGCCGATATAATTTGAGTTGCGCCGATATAATTGAGGAATCGCTGATATAAAACGAGTTGCGCCGATATATTCGAAAAATCGCTGATATAATTTTAATCAATAGCCGCAATTTCAAAAAAATAAGAGGTTCACCTAATGGGAACCCTCCTTTTTATGCTGTTATAACCTCTAAAACAGTACCTGTTTTAGCATCAACTAAAAATTCAAATCGTTCTTGTATATCATCTAACATTGTTGTAAGACCGCCGCGATAAACTTCATATGCGACATCATATTTTTCAAATGTCTCTGGAACCATATGTACCCAAGAGCCAGTAATTTCACCTTTATGACTTAATGCTTGTTTCACCATTTTCAATGCTTTTTCTGAAGAAATATGGGATTGTTCTTGTACTTTGTTTGCAACGAGATAACCAGCTGCGAACCCAACGCCAAGACCTGCTACTAAACCTTTCCAGCTCATATATTCACCTCAATTCTATAAAATAAAAATAGTGTACCGATAATAATTATAAAGCAAATACAGCCAAAAAAGAAGAAACTAGAAACATTTCGAAAATTTCGTTACAATAAAAGAGGTATTCTACTAAGGTTTGAAAGAAGGGGACTTCGTGAATAAAGAGACATTACAATTATTTCGTACGTTAACAGAATTACAAGGTGCATCAGGTTTTGAACATGATGTACGCCGTTTTATGAAACAAGAATTAAGCAAATATGCGGATGAAATTGTACAAGACGGTTTAGGTAGCGTATTTGGTTTGAAAAAAGGGGACGAAACTGGCCCGCGTGTTCTTGTAGCAGGTCATATGGATGAAGTAGGTTTCATGATTACGCAAATTACGAAAAACGGAATGCTTCGTTTTCAAACGTTAGGCGGATGGTGGAGTCAAGTTCTATTAGCACAGCGTGTACAAGTTATGACGAAGAATGGTCCTGTTATTGGGGTTGTTGGTTCTATTCCTCCTCATTTATTAAGTGACGCGCAACGTGCAAAACCGATGGATATAAAAAATATGTTAATTGATATAGGTGCAGATAGTTATGAAGATGCGATTGAAATTGGTGTAAAACCAGGACAACAAATCGTGCCGATTTGCCCATTCACGCCGATGGCAAACGAAAAGAAAATTATGGCGAAAGCTTGGGACAACCGTTACGGATGTGGCCTTGCAATCGAATTGTTAAAAGAATTAAAAGATGAAACATTACTAAACACATTATACTCTGGTGCTACTGTACAAGAAGAAGTAGGTCTCCGCGGAGCGCAAACAGCTGCCAATATGATTCAACCAGACATTTTTTATGCGCTTGATGCAAGTCCAGCAAACGATGCATCTGGTGACAAAACGCAGTTCGGTCAATTAGGAAAAGGTGCTCTTCTTCGTATTTATGATCGCACGATGGTAACACATAGAGGAATGCGCGAATTCATTTTAGATACAGCAGAAACAAACAACATTCCGTACCAATACTTTATTTCACAAGGTGGTACAGATGCGGGCCGTGTACATACAAGTAACTCTGGTATCCCATCAGCAGTAATTGGTGTTTGTGCACGCTACATCCATACACATGCTTCAATTTTACATGTTGATGATTATGCAGCGGCGAAAGAATTAATTACAAAGCTTGTAAGAACAACAGATAAAACGACGTTAGAGACAATTAAGAATAACGCGTAGAGAGAAGGGCTGAAGAGCCTTTCTTTTTTTGGCTTGAATAGATGACCCATCCATGTGTGTGAGCGGTCAGTGCCTAATTGGTGCTCGCATGATGTATTAAGACCCTGGATAGGAAAAGAGAGGAAGGCTGTTTTTGTGTTCGAGGACGGTAATGGTGAGGAAATCCACCTTCTTTTTTAGGTTGAATAGGTGCCACGGTGATGTATGGTAGTGATTGATGTTTAATTTAAGTAGAACGAAATGATGAATTTTTATAGAGGTGGACGAAATGAAAGTAGTAGTTGGATCGAAGAATAAAACGAAAGTTGGAGCTGTGGAGAAGGTTTGGAAAGATGCTGAAATTACATCTCTTTCTGTTCCATCAGGAGTATCAGCTCAGCCTTTCTCAGATGAAGAGACGATGGAAGGAGCGATTAATAGAGCGAAGCGAGCGCTAGAGGAAGGAGAAGCTCCAATTGGTATTGGGCTAGAAGGCGGTGTAATGAAAACGGAGCACGGTTTATTTATGTGTAACTGGGGCGCGCTAGCAACAAGTGATGGGAAAGTATTTGTGGCCGGAGGAGCGCGTATTACGTTACCAGACGATTTTTTAGCACCTCTTGAAGATGGTAAAGAATTAAGCGAAGTGATGGAAGAGTTTGTGCAGCGAAAAGATATTCGTAGTCACGAAGGTGCGATTGGTATTTTTACAGATGATTATGTCGACCGCACGGAATTATTTGTACACGTTGTTAAGTTGTTAGTTGGGCAATATAAGTATGACAAAAAGCAAGCATAAACCTTGCACCGTGCGCGATGTATGGTAGTATAAAAGAAAGATTATAACATGAAAAATGCACTCGTTAGAGGAGGAAATATAGATGAAGTCATTAGAAAGCATGGAGCAATTCCAAGATTTAAAAAATGAAGAGAATGTAGTCTTTATGTTCTCAGCAGAATGGTGCCCAGACTGCCGCTTTGTAGACCCATTTATGCCAGAAGTAGAAGAGAAATATAGTGATTTCTCATTTTACTATGTAGATCGCGATGAGTTTATTGATCTATGTGTAAAATTAGACGTATTTGGCATTCCGAGCTTTGTAGCGTACAATAAAGGTGAAGAAACTGGTCGCTATGTAAACAAAGATCGTAAAACACAAGAACAAATCGAAGAGTTCATTGAAGGTTTAAAATAAGGCAATTTGCCAATTGAATTGTAAAACAACCTCTACCTTCGCGGGGGAGGTTATTTTTTTGGAAGGGAGGAAAAAGAGATGAAGATGACAAGTAAAAAGATGAAAGATGAGTTAATAAAGAAATTATCTCGCCCAGAATGGGACTTTCAGTATGATAGTGAGAAAGAAGTTTTACGTATTGAACAAAAAGACTCCAAAAAAGGTATTAACGTATCGCTTCCAGGAGTTGTGGCAAAATGGGAAGTGAACAAAGAAAAGGCAATTGAAGAAGTTGCTTATTACGTACAAGAAGCGCTAATTGCGATGCATAAAGAAGAAAATAGCGGAGCGAAAATTTTACCTGTTATTCGCTCTACTTCTTTCCCGAAACAAGCAGAAGAAGGAAATCCGTTTATTATGACGGATCATACGGCGGAAACACGTATCTACTATGCGTTAGATTCGAATAAAACGTATCGACTAATTGACGAGCGTCTATTACAAAAATTAGAACTTACAGAACAGCAAGTGCGTGAAATGGCATTATTCAACGCACGTTCGTTAGGTTATGAATTTAAACAAGACACAGTAGCGGGTAATACATTCTACTTTTTAAACACAAATGATGGGTATGACGCGACTCGTATTTTAAACGAATCGTTACTACAATCGATGCGTGAAAAGATTTCTGGTGACATGGTTGTTGCTGTTCCTCACCAAGATGTATTAATTATTGCTGATATCGTCAACGAAATCGGTTATGATATTATTGCACAAATGACAATGAAATTTTTTGCCGAAGGGCATGTTCCGATTACATCACTTTCATTCGTATATGAAGATGGAGAATTTGAACCAATCTTTATTTTAGCGAAAAATCGGAAGAAGACAGATGGAAAAGAGAAAGGATGAACGAAGTGAACGTTTTTTACAACCTTGAAGGAATTGGTGACACTTTAATTGTTGCCTTACAAGATATTACTTTAGAGAACCGTACTTTTGATCGCAAAGGAGATGTTGCACGCGTATACGATCGTGAAAGCAACGAGACAGCAGGATTCAACATCTTTAATGCATCTTCTTACTTAGAAGTAAAAGAAACAGGAAACCTTACATTAACGAAAGAGCTTGTAGAGAAAATCAACGAAATTTTAGCGAAGAATGGCTTTGAAGAAACAGTAGAAGCAGATCTTTCTCCGAAATTTGTTGTAGGCTATGTAGCTGAAAAAGAAAAGCATCCAAATGCTGATAAGCTAAACATCTGTAAAGTAGAAATCGGTACAGAAACATTACAAATCGTATGTGGCGCACCAAACGTTGATGCAGGACAAAAAGTTGTCGTTGCAAAAATTGGTGCTGTAATGCCAAGCGGTATGTTAATTAAACCAGCAGAACTTCGCGGTGTTCCTTCTTCTGGAATGATCTGCTCTGCACGTGAATTAGAGCTTCCAGACGCTCCACAAGAAAAAGGTATTCTTGTATTAGAAGATAGCTTTGAAGTTGGACAAGAGTTTAAATTTTAATTGATATAAGAAAAGAGAGGTTGTCCTTTTGGACAACCTCTCTTTTTTTGTCATTCTTTGTCGGTAAATCAAAATTTCGTGTTAAATCGTTGATATATTGAGAGTTGTGATAGATATATTAAAAAAATCGTTAATATGATAAGGATGTCACCTTTTTTCTTAAAATCTATATTGTATTTTATAAACAAACTAGTTAAAATTTAGAAAAATAGAAGGGGATAGACGTATGAAACAACAACCAAAAATCGCAGAACTTCTAAAACGAATTGAAACTTCAAAACAGCAAGATGTTGAGCTAGGTACTTATGAAATATATGTGTTTAGTGAAAGTGAATTAGAAAAAGGACAAATCGGTTATCGATATGATAAACATAAAAATTCATTAATAAGTGAAGAACACGGAAAATGGAAAGAAGAATGGATTGTTATCGGATATGAAACAGATATGGGGGACCCAGTTTTCGTAAATGTAGATGATGCCGCTTATCCGGTTTATACTGCAGAACGTGGTACAGAAAAATGGCAGCCAGTTTATATTGGAAATATAGATGAGATTATAGGGCAATTATAAGAAAAACTTTGAATCCGGTGCAAAGTGATGGGGGAGAAGTATGAAGTATATAAAAATAATGAGCATGATTTCATTCATTGGAATATATATGGCCGGTTGTTCACAAGGGCAACCGAAAAAAGAAACTACATCTTCTATACAAGAGAAAAACAAAGATACCAAAGAAGACGCACCGGTAGAAAAGCAGCAAGAACAAGAAAAGAACGAAGAATCGCAAGCAATTCAAACGAATGAGCAAGTAGAACATAAGCAAGAGGAAGTATCATCTGAGGAAAAGAAAGAAGAAACTACGCCAGTACAGCCAACTGAGCAACCAGTGCAAAATAATGAACAAAAAGTAGAGAGTAATGAAAAACAAGAGAAGTTTCTCGTCGTTATTGATCCAGGGCATCAACAAAAAGCGAATTTAAATTTAGAGCCGATTGGACCAGGGGCAACAACGCAAAAATATAAAGTGACAGACGGTACAACAGGTGTTGTGACGAAAAAGAGAGAGGCTGTACTTGTATTAGAAATGGCTTTTTTATTAAAAGAAAAGCTTGAAGCAAAAGGGATACAAGTATTAATGACGAGAACATCACAAGACGTTGATATAAGTAATAAAGAACGGGCGACATTCGCAAATAATCATAAGGCTAATTTATTTTTACGTCTTCATGCAGATGGTTCTGAAAATCCAAACCAAAGTGGATTTGCTGTATTGACGCCGGCAGAAGGAAGTCCGTATACGAGAGAGATTTATGCGGAAAGTCTTCAAATCTCTCAAATGATTGTAAATAAAATGAGGGAGAACCAGCAAGTAAAAGTAAATGGAATTAAATTTCGGGATGATCTTTCTGGATTTAATTGGGCAAAGGTTCCTGGTGTGTTATTAGAACTTGGGTTTATGTCAAACCATGAAGAAGATAAAAAATTATCTGACCCGCAGTATGTAAATTCTTTATTGCAAAGTGTAACGGATAGTATAGATGTATATCGGAAGAGTAAAGCTTAAGCGCAGTCTTACATGAAAGGCTGCGTTTTTCTATATGAAACACTCGTAAATTAGAATATTGTGGATAAATATGACATGCTTAATTTTACCTGCACTTTTTGCCGAATGCTGATACAATAAAGGATGTTACTATTTAGTAGAAAGAGTGGTAAGCATGTTAGATTGGATGAAAAAGCTGTTTAACAAAGAGGAAGAACAAACAGCGATGAATAAAGAAGTACCAAAGCAAATTGAAAGTCAGCCGAAAATTCCTCGTGTAAACCACTACACTGAAGCAAGAGAAGCACAAATGGCAAGTAGGAATGCAGGTAAATGCCGTTTTCCTTTAGTACCGGATAATGGGTTCGATGAAGAGGATGAAAGCGAAGTAAATCGCTTCGAAGAACAACCTGTTCAAGGAGTAACATATGAAGAACCGACTGCCCAAAGAGGAATAAAGGTGGAAAGAAGCAGACGACCGTATGTGGAAAAGGTAGTTTCTACATATGAAGAGCCGGAAGTGCAATATGAACCGGTGCGGGAGTCTGTCGTTAAAAAGGCATCTGTACCTTCGCAAGAGAGTAACCGTAGACCATTTCGTCCAACAGAAATGATTTCGCCAATTTATGGATATAATCGTCCTTCAGTAGAGAAAAAGAAAGAAAAGCAGGAGGAAGTAAAGGAAAGAGAAGACCTTGAAATATCTGTAGAGGGTAAATCAGTCGTTGATGCATGGTTAGAGAAAAAAGGATATACATTATCTGATTTCTCGGAAGGACAAGCACCAACTTCTTCTAGTCATAGAGCTGCTAACCAGCATGGAGAGCAACAATATGAAGAGAATAAAAAGGAAGAAAAGTCAGTAGTTGATCAATGGCTAGAGAAAAACGGTTATGAAATTGAACGCCAAGTGCCTTTAGTAGAAGAAAAAGAAGTGATTCAAGAAATGAGTACACCGCAGGAAGTTTCAGCGGATGAATTACTTCATAAAACAGTAGCTGAGCAGATGGAAAGTGCTAAGCTAGAAAAAGATGTAGTGGTGTTAAACGAAAACAATCTACAAGAAGAATTAGTAGCTTCTAAAGTAGAGCACGAGGATACAATATTATCAGAAGAAATTAAACGTAATACAGAAATAAAACAACCTACTATTGAAGTAGAAAAGCAAGCTCCAGAAGAATCAGTGATTGTCAAAGCAGAAGAAAAACTTGAAGAAACAATCATTGTGGAAATACCAGAAGAAGTGTCAAAAGTAGAAGTAATTGCAGAAACGGAAGAGTTTGAAGAAGTAGTTATGGAAACAGAGGCACCTGAAGAAGTGGAAGTAATTGCGGAAACAGAAGAGTCAGAAGAAGCTGAAGTAGTTATGGAAACAGAGGCACCTGAAGAAGTGGAAGTAATTGCGGAAACAGAAGAGTCAGAAGAAGCTGAAGTAGTTATGGAAACAGAGGCACCTGAAGAAGTAGAAGTAATTGCGGAAGCAGAAGAGCTAGAAGAAGTAGAAGTAATTGCGGAAGCAGAAGAGCTAGAAGAAGTAGAAGTAATTGCGGAAGCAGAAGAGCTAGAAGAAGCGGAAGTAATTGCGGAAACAGAAGAGTCAGAAGAAGTGGAAGTGATTACAGAAACAGAAGAGTCAGAAGAAGTGGAAGTAATTGCGGAAGCAGAAGAGCTAGAAGAAGTAGAAGTAATTGCGGAAGCAGAAGAGCTAGAAGAAGTGGAAGTAATTGCGGAAGCGGAAGAAACAGAAGAAGTGGAAGTAATTGGGGAAACGGAAGAAACAGAAGAAACAGAAGAAGTGGAAGTAATTGCGGAAACGGAAGAAACAGAGGAAGTGGAAGTAATTGCGGAAGCAGAAGAGTCAGAAGAAGCTGAAGTAATTACAGAAGCAGAAGAGTCAGAAGAAGTAGAAGTAATTACAGAAGCAGAAGAGTCAGAAGAAGTAGAAGTGATTGCAGAAATAAACGCGCCTGTAGTAGAGACATTTGTAGCACTTGAGGACATTCAGCAAGAAGATGAAGCAATTGAACAAAAGAATGAATTCATACATGTTGCTGAGGCTGATGAACAAACGAAGAAAGATGTTCAAAGCTTTGCGGATGTTTTAATTGCAGAAGAACAACCAGTTGTAGAGGAAGCACGGATTGCAGAAGAACAGCCAACTGCCGAGGAAACACCGGTCGTAGAAGAACAACCAGTTGTACAAAAAGAAGAACCAAAACGTGAGAAAAAGCGTCATGTACCATTTAATGTTGTTATGTTGAAACAAGATAGAACACGATTAATGGAAAGACATGCAGCTAGAGCAAATGCAATGCAGCCTTCTGCTAATGTACGAGTAGAGAATAAGCCAGTACAACAAGAGGTAGCAGAACCACAAGTGGAAGAACGCCCAGTGCAGCAAGTAGTAGCAGAGCCACAAATGGAAGAACGCCCAGTGCAACAAGAGGTAGCAGAACCACAAGTGGAAGAGCAACCAGTGCAGCAAGTAGTAGCAGAGCCACAAGTGGAAGAACGCCCAGTGCAACAAGAGGTAGCAGAACCACAAGTGGAAGAGCAACCAGTGCAGCAAGTAGTAGCAGAGCCACAAATGGAAGAACAATCAATACAGCAAGTAGTGGTAGAGCAAGTACAAAAGCCAATTTCAAGTACGGAAGTACAAGAGAAAGCATATGTTGTAAATCAAAGAGAGAACGATATGCGAAATGTATTGCATACACCACCGACATATACTGTTCCACCATTAGCGCTGTTGTCGATTCCACAGCAATCAGCGTTAGATAATACAGAATGGTTAGAGGAGCAGAAAGAATTATTAGATACAACGTTTAATAATTTTCACGTTGGAGCACATGTTATTAATGTATCGCAAGGGCCAGCGGTAACTCGTTTTGAAGTACAGCCAGACCCAGGTGTGAAAGTAAATAAAATTACAAACTTAAGTGATGATATTAAGTTAAGTTTAGCTGCGAAAGATATTCGTATTGAAGCGCCGATTCCAGGGAAGAGTGCAATTGGAATTGAAGTTCCAAATAAAGAAAGTAAGCCGGTATTTCTTCGCGAAATTTTAAGAAGTCCTGTATTCACAAAGAGTGAATCACCGCTTACTGTTGCGCTTGGACTTGATATTTCAGGGGATCCAATTGTAACGGATATTCGAAAAATGCCACATGGACTTATTGCGGGTGCAACCGGTTCTGGTAAAAGTGTGTGTATTAACGCCATTTTAACGAGCATTTTATATAAAGCGAAACCACATGAAGTGAAGTTAATGTTAATCGATCCGAAGATGGTTGAGCTTGCACCATACAATTCTGTTCCGCATCTTGTAGCACCTGTTATTACGGATGTAAAAGCAGCAACAGCTGCATTAAAATGGGCAGTTGAGGAAATGGAACGCCGTTATGAATTGTTTGCACACGCAGGTGCTCGTGATTTAACTCGCTACAATACGATTGTAAGTGAGCGAGAAATTCCAGGAGAGACATTACCTTATATCGTTATTGTCATTGACGAGTTAGCCGATTTAATGATGGTAGCACCTGGTGATGTTGAGGAAGCGATTTGTCGCATTGCGCAAAAAGCACGTGCTTGTGGTATTCATTTATTAGTAGCGACGCAGCGTCCATCTGTAGATGTTATTACAGGTTTAATTAAGTCAAACATTCCAACGCGTATTGCGTTTACTGTATCATCTCAAGTTGATTCGCGTACGATTATTGATATTGGGGGCGCGGAGAAATTACTTGGCCGTGGTGATATGTTATTCTTAGGGAACGGTACATCTAAGCCAGTTCGTGTACAAGGTGTATATGTATCGGATGATGAGATTGAAAAAACAGTTGATCATGTGAAAAAGCAAATGAAGCCGAATTACTTATTTAAGCAAGAGGATTTATTAGCGAAAACAGAACAAGCTGAGTCAGAAGACGAATTGTTCCTTGATGCATGTCAATTTGTTGTAGAACAAGGGGGAGCGTCCACATCTTCTGTACAGCGAAAATTCCGCATCGGTTATAATCGCGCGGCACGTCTCATTGAAGAGATGGAATCGCAAGGGATTATTTCTGAAGGTAGAGGAACGAAACCGAGAGATGTCCTTATTTCTGAGGATGAATTTGCCGCTATGCAGGAAACAAATGTATAGTAAAAGGTTTTGCTGTATACTAAGAGAAAATGTTGGATAGTAAAGTAGGGAGTAAAGCGACATGAAAGAAATTGAATTAAAATTAAAAGGTGAAATAAATAGACTAACAAATAAAACATTTAAATTTGACGAACGTGTTGGAGAAGGTTGGTTCTCTGCCGTTTACTTTTTAAAAACTAGAGAAATCATCGAAGAATTTCGCCCGAAAAGTGTTGTAACGATGCAATTTTTCCAAAAGGAAAATGCAGTTCTTTGCGGAACGGATGAAGTAATTGCATTGCTACAAACATTCGCTAAAAATCCTGAGGAACTTGAAATTAACTCTTTAAAAGATGGCGATAAAATTAGTCCATTTGAAACAGTGTTAACAATTCATGGTCCTTATGAAAATTTCGGATTTTTAGAAGGTGTCATTGATGGGATTTTAGCTCGTCGTACATCGGTTGCGACAAACGTATATAACGTTGTCCAAGCTGCGCGTAGCGTAGATAAAGAAAAACCAGTTATTTTCATGGGAGATCGTGACGATCATTATACACAACAAGCTGGTGACGGTTATGCAGCATACATCGGAGGTATGAGCGCACAAGCGACGCATGCGATGAATGAATGGTGGGGCAAAAGTGGTATGGGGACGATGCCTCACGCATTAATTCAAATGTTTAATGGTGATGTTGTAGAAGCTGCAAAAGCATATCATAAGAAATTCCCAGAAGATGAATTAGTTGTATTAATTGATTACAACAATGATGTCATTACAGATGCACTTCGCGTAGCGCGTGAATTTGGATCAACATTAAAAGGTGTACGTGTAGATACGTCCCGCACGATGATTGATCAATACTTCATTCGCCACCCAGAAGTACTTGGAACATTCGATCCACGTGGTGTAAACCCATCGCTTGTATTCGCACTTCGTAAAGCACTTGATGAAGAAGGATTCCAGCATGTAGACATCGTTGTAACTGGTGGATTTGATGAGAAGCGTATTCGTGAATTTGAAGCTCAAAACGTACCTGTTGACATATACGGGGTAGGAAGTAGCTTATTAAAAATGAATATTGGCTTTACTGGTGATAACGTAGAATTAAATGGAAAACCAGAAGCGAAAGCTGGTCGTAAATATCGTCCAAACCCACGTTTAGAGCGTGTTCAATTAGAAAAAAGAGAAGAGATGTAAAAGAGAGAAAAACTGATAGGTGATTGACCCTATCAGTTTTTCTGTTATCATAGTATAGCGGCTTCTTTTTTGCTATAATGAACTTGTTATAGACATATAAAGAAGTACGTACGAGTTTATCCTGATAAGTGAAGGGAAAGAATAACTTCACTACATCAAAAATGTATGATGATTACCAAAATAAGAAAAGATTCATATACTGTCTTATAGATAGGCCGTTGTATTAGTTCGAAATGTTGGAGGTTCTTTAAGATGACAGTTTACCATTTTGTAGGAATTAAAGGAACAGGAATGAGTTCATTAGCGCAAATTCTTCATGATATGAAGCATACTGTTCAAGGGTCTGATTATGAAAAGCGTTTCTTTACACAAACAGCGTTGGAAAAGCGTAGTATCTCGATCCTTCCTTTTGATAAGAATAATGTAGAAGAAGGACAAGTGATTATTGCAGGAAATGCATTTCCTGATACGCATGAAGAAATCGTAGCAGCAAAAGAATTAAACATCCCAGTCCATCGTTACCATCATTTCTTAGGTGACCTGATGAACCAATACACAAGTGTTGCTGTAACTGGTGCACATGGAAAAACATCAACAACTGGTTTGTTAGCCCATGTAATGCAAGGTGCACACCCTACATCTTACCTTATTGGAGATGGAACAGGGCATGGGGTAGAAAATAGTAAGTATTTTGTATTTGAAGCTTGTGAGTATCGTCGTCATTTCTTGTCTTATAATCCAGACTATGCAATTATGACGAATATTGATTTTGATCATCCAGATTATTTTGCAGACATCAATGATGTATTCAGTGCATTCCAAGAGATGGCATTGCAAGTGAAAAAAGGCATTATTGCATGTGGAGATGATGAAGAACTTCAAAAAATTCAAGCGAAAGTACCTGTTATTTTCTATGGATTTGGAGAAGATAATGATTTCCAAGCACGCAACATCCAAAAGAGAACAGATGGCACGATATTCGATGTATTCGTTCGTAACACGTACTATGATACGTTCAAAATTACAGGATACGGCAATCACAGCGTATTAAATGCGTTAGCAGTAATCGCGCTTTGCCATTATGAAAATGTTGATGTAGAAGCAGTAAAACATCAATTAACAACTTTTGAAGGCGTAAAACGTCGTTTTAATGAAAAGCCGATGGGAGAGCAAGTAATCATCGATGACTATGCACACCATCCGACAGAGATTAATGCAACGATTGAAGCTGCTCGTCAAAAACATCCAGAGCGTGAAATTGTCGCTGTATTCCAGCCACACACATTCTCACGTACAGAAAAGTTCTTAGATGAGTTCGCAGAAAGCCTAAGCAAAGCTGACCAAGTATATTTATGTGATATTTTCGGATCAGCACGTGAAAACAAAGGTGAATTAACAATTGAAGATCTGCAAAAGCGTATTGACGGTGCAGAACTAATTACAGATACAACAACGGATGTATTAAAGAAACATAAAAACGGCGTTCTAATTTTCATGGGCGCAGGTGACATCCAAAAATTCGAAGCAGCTTATGTAAAAGAAGTTCAAGTTGCAGAGAAGTAATAGGAAAGACGCATAGCTTGGCTGTGCGTCTTTTTTTGTTGTCGTGGTTGTGTATTAATGTTGAAACGTCGATATATATGGAGTTGTGTTCGATATATTTCAAAAATCGTTGATATATTGGTACGCGTTTTGAAATGTAAGTGTTAGAATAATAAGAAAACTAAAAAGGGGACTAAAAAACATGTTCACACTCCGAGTAGATGACGAAATCGAACTACAATTATTAGAAAAACATCATAAAGAGGAATTATATCAATTATTAGATCAAAACCGTAATCATTTACGGAAATGGCTCCCTTGGGTAGATGGGACAAAATCTGCTGATGCTTATGATGAGATTTTTCCGATGTGGTTAAAGAAGTTTGCAGAGGGAGATGGTTTTGAAAGTGGCATACGTTACAAAGGAAAGCTCGTTGGGATGGTAGGTATTCATCCAGTGAGCTGGGGGAAGAAAGCGACGAGTCTTGGGTATTATCTTGCAGAAGATGCTGGCGGGAAAGGTATTATGACGCGTAGCGTAAAGGCTGTACTTCACTATGCATTTGAAAATTTAAAGCTGAATAAAATTGAAATTCGTTGCGGTGTTGGAAATGCGAAGAGTCGCGCAATTCCAGAGCGTTTAGGATTTAAGTTAGATGGTATTTTACGAGATGAAGAATGGCTATATGATCATTTTCATGATATCGCTGTATATAGTTTACTAGCTTCAGAATGGAAAGAGATTCGATGAACGAGAAGATTCGTATTGTTCCATATGAAGGTACGTTTCAAGAGGAAATAGTAGATCTTATCGTTCATATTCAGCAAAAAGAGTATAATGTTCCCATTACGAAAGAAGAGCAACCTGATTTACTTGAAATAAAAACGTTCTATCAAAAGGATCACGGAAACTTTTGGGTAGCACTTTATGATGGTAAAGTAGTTGGAACAGTAGCTTTATTAGATATTGAGAATCATCAAGTAGCGCTAAGAAAAATGTTCGTACAAAAAGAGTTTCGTGGAAAAGAATGGGGCGCATCATATATGTTGCTTCAAACAGCAATTTCATGGGCTGAGGATAAAAAGTTGAAAGATATTTATTTAGGAACAACAGTAAAATTTTTAGCGGCACATCGTTTTTATGAAAAGAATGGTTTTCAAAGTGTGAGTATAGATGAGTTGCCGAAAAACTTTCCGGTGCTACAAGTAGATAAGAAATTTTATAGGTACATTGTGTAAAAGGTCATTTAGAAATGGCCTTTTTCTATGAACCAAAATGGAAATAGTGGTATAATTTGGATTAGGGGGTATAGGTATGAACTTTCCAATTCAAAGAAGTAAGTCAGTAGTCATTTTCGTTTGTCTTACGTTAGCTTTTATGTGTATATATCCAATTGTCATGCTTTTCACTAATAGAGCGCATTGGATGTCAGCGTTGATTGGGATGGGTTTATGCTTCCTTGTAAATGTACCACTCGTTTGGGAAGTATTTATTAAAAAACATAAAGTAGAAAATGGTGTATTAAAGTACGGCATTTTAAATGACGATATTGTATTGAAAGAGATAAGAATCATTCGTCAAGTTGGGAAATACCTTGAAATTACGACGAATGCATACAAAGTACATATGGTTGCGATGCCGCAAAATATGAATGAATTTTTGGCGCTTATCGAGAAAGAAAATCCACATGTGAAAATAGAAATGGTAGAGAAGAAATAAAAAAAAGCTCGGAGAAAATTCCGAGCGTTTTTATTATTATTTTAAGTTCTCTGGGTTTAAAGCTTCTAATTCAGGTACAACGAAGCGTCCGTCTTTACGGATTAGTACGTCGTCGAAGTAAATTTCGCCACCGCCGTATTCAGGGCGCTGGATGCATACTAAATCCCAGTGAATGTTCGAGTTGTTGCCGTTCCATGCATCGTCGTAAGCTTGTCCAGGAGTGAAGTGGAAGCTGCCATCGATTTTTTCATCGAATAGGATGTCTCCCATTGGATGTAAGATGTATGGGTTTACGCCGATTGCGAACTCACCAACGTAGCGTGCACCTTCGTCTGTATCGAAGATTTTGTTAATGCGCTCTGTATCGTTTGCAGTTGCTTCAACGATTTGACCATTCTCAAACTTAAGTTGTACATTTTCAAATGTATAACCGTTGTAAGGAGATGGTGTGTTGTAAGAAACTGTACCGTTAACAGAATCACGAACTGGTGCAGAGTATACTTCACCGTCTGGAATGTTTAAATGACCTGAGCATTTAATTGCTGGAATGTCTTTAATAGAGAATGTTAAGTCAGTTCCGGGACCAGTTAAACGAACTTTATCTGTTTTATTCATTAATGTAACAAGGCTATCCATCGCCTTATCCATTTTACCGTAGTCTAAGTTACAAACTTCGAAGTAGAAGTCTTCGAAAGCTTCTGTACTCATTTTAGCAAGCTGTGCCATAGAAGCATTTGGGTAGCGAAGAACAACCCAGCGCGTTTTCGGAACGCGAATGTCTCTATGAACTTTTTTACCAACTGTTTGGCCATGAACTTTCATACGCTCACTTGGAACGTCAGCTTGTTCATTAATATTATCGCCAGAGCGAAGGCCGATATAAGCGTCCATGTCTTTCATTACGCTTGCTTCATATGCAGCGATTTGTTCGAAATGTTCTTCAGTAGCACCCATTAATAAAGAGCGATCTACTTGATGATCTTTTAAAGAGACGAATGGGAAACCACCAGCTGCATATGCTTCTTTTACAAGTGCAGTTACAAGTTCTTTTTGTAAGCCAAAGTTTTCAATTAATACTTTTTCACCTTTTTGTAAGCGGATAGAGTAGTTAATTAAATTGTATGCTAACTTTTCAATACGTGGATCTTTCATATGTAAAGCCTCCCTACTAATTATGTATCCTCTCCTATTGTAACCTACTTAGTGGAATTTGTTGAATGATTTATGTTACAGTTAACGAATAAGTATGAAAATTCTAATGATGAGATAGGGATTAGAATGAAACGGAAAATGATTGTATAATAGGGGAAAGTATGAAAAAGATAAAGGAAGTGATGAAATGCAAGTTCTTTTATATGTAAGTGCGGCTATTATCGCGGTTGCTTTCGCAGTATTAGTAGTGTATGTATGCAGAACGTTGTTATCGGTTCAGAAGACGTTAGAAAACGTTGCAAGCACGTTAGAAGGTTTAGAAAAACAAATGCAAGGAATTAGCGTAGAGACAGAGCAATTATTACATAAGACGAATGCGTTAGCTGATGATATTCAACAGAAGTCACAGTCATTAAATAAAGTGGTAGCGGGTGTAGATGGGATTGGAACGACAATCCAATCTTTAAATACGAAGCTTCGTAATGTATCAGACTCTGTAACGGATGAAATTGAAAATAACGCTGATAAAGTAGCGCAAGTTGTACAGTGGAGCAGTGCGGCGATTGAAGTATACAATCATTACCGTGCGTCGAGACAAGAGAAGAAGGTTGAAAAAGAAGAGCGTAAATTAGAAAGAATTGAGAAAAAAGCTGAAAAGAAAGAGAAGCGCTCTAGATTTCGTATGAGAGGTGAATCGTGATGAATATGACAAAACTTGAAACAATTGAAGAGCTTGAAGTCTTAGTAGAAAAGAATGAGCCGTATGTTCTTTTTAAACATAGTACGACATGCCCGATTAGTCACGGTGCATACACAGAATTTCAAGCGTATTGCAGTGAAGAAAGAGCGGTACCAGCGTATTACTTATACGTACAAGACGCGAGAGATGTGTCGAATCGTGTTGCAGAACAGTACAGCATTAAACATGAATCTCCGCAAGTGTTATACATAAAAGATGGGATCGTAGTATGGAATACGTCTCATTGGAACATTAAAAAAGACGCTTTAGAAGAGAATATTAAGTAAAAAGAAGCAAGCTAAAGGTGCTTGCTTCTTTTTTTTGTTTTTGTTGAAATATATTTAATGGTACACTGTTATTAGTTCAAATTAAATAACTAGATTGTTGAAAGTAGGTTTTAAGTAATGAAGAAAATGGCATTATCCTTCGCGGTCGTAAGTTTATTACTGGGAGCTTGTAGTAACGATAGTAATACGATTAGTAAGAAGGATGAAGTTATACAAAAAGATACAAAAGAAAAAAGTATGATTCCGAGAACTGCTGTTTCTAAAGATTATTATAGAACTGTTATTCCTTTAAAAGAACAAAAGGTTATTAATACAGCTAATATAAAAACAAATTCTAAATTAGATTTAGCAGAGTATGAAAATGGTTTAATAAATATTGCAACGCAACAATTTGATACAGAGAGTCACGTACTGCAATTAAATCAGTATATTCCAGAGAAACTAGTTGATGAACTAGTTGCGAAAGTAGAAGCGCCAGTTTTGACGAATATTATAGAACAAGACTATTTTGGAAAACAGAATTCAAATGAATTAAGTTTATCTGGTGTTATGATTGGCTTAGCTATGTCTTCAAGTGTATCGAATGAAGAAGCTATGTCTAAAGGGTCTGAAGTTGCTAAACAACTTATTGAAGCTATTAACAAAAATGATAAGTATAACAAATCTCCAATTACGTTTGCTATCTTTAAGCAAGAAAGTACTAGTTCTTTAAAAAATGGTACGTATATTGCTAGTGCTACTGTTCAAAAGAATGATACGAACCTTGGAAATTGGAGTACAATTGATGAAAAGTCGTATTCATATCCTTCTGATGAATTTACACAAGCACATGGAGAAGATAATACAAAAATAAATAACTTTGCTAAGGAAATAAAAGGTTTTTCTAGTGGAGATTTTATTCCAGTCAACGCTAAAGTTTCTTATAAGAAAGATCAAATGGATACATTAAATATGAATATTGTTATTAAATATAACGGTAAAACAGAATTAATGGCTCTTACCCAATTGGCTGCTCAAGGCATGTTAGACAAATTGCCTAAAGATGCGAAAGTACAATTACAGATTAAGTCCGAGAGTAAAATTGAGGCCGTTATTATAAAAGAGAAAAACAGTGATAAACCGTTTGTTTCCTTCTTGTAAAAAAGACAGTATGTAAACTGTCTTTTTTTTATTTTAAATAAAAATATACAATGTTTTTTGATAGTAATTCATTGCTGTATATCGTGTGACAATCGTATATGTATCAGCTATAATAAGTTATCTTAAAAAAGTAATATATAGGAATTTGAAAGAGGTGGCTTTCTTATGGCATCACAACAATTAGGTCGTTTACGTTCTGAGATTGATCAACTTAATTTACAAATATTAGAGTTACTAAACGAAAGAGGTCGTCTCGTACAAGAAGTTGGTAATTTAAAAGAAATACAAGGTGTGAAACGTTTTGATCCTGTACGTGAAAGAAATATGCTGGATTTAATTGCAGAGAATAATAATGGTCCATTTGAAACTTCGACTTTACAACATATTTTCAAACAAATTTTTCAAGCTGGTTTAGAATTACAAGAAGATGATCATCGTAAAGCATTACTTGTTTCTCGTAAGAAAAAAACAGAAGATACAATTGTTGAAATTAATGGTGAAAAAATTGGTGACGGAAATCAGCATTTTATTATGGGACCGTGTGCAGTGGAAAGTTATGAACAAGTACGTCAAGTTGCTGAAGCAATGAAAGAGCAAGGTCTGAAATTAATGCGTGGTGGTGCGTTCAAACCACGTACTTCACCGTATGATTTTCAAGGTCTTGGATTAGAGGGATTACAAATTTTGCGCCAGGTAGCAGATGAATATGATTTGGCTGTTATTAGTGAAATTTTAAATCCGAATGATATTGAGATGTCATTAGATTACGTTGATGTTATTCAAATTGGCGCTCGCAATATGCAAAACTTTGATTTGCTAAGGGCAGCTGGTGCTGTAAATAAACCAGTATTATTAAAACGTGGTCTATCAGCAACGATCGAAGAATTCATTAATGCGGCAGAATATATTATGGCAAAGGGAAATGGAAACATTATTTTATGTGAACGAGGTATTCGCACGTATGAAAGAGCGACGCGTAATACGCTTGATATTTCCGCTGTGCCGATTTTAAAGAAAGAAACACATTTACCTGTCGTTGTCGATGTAACGCATTCTACAGGGCGACGTGACCTTCTCTTACCAACTGCAAAAGCAGCGATGGCAATTGGTGCAGACGCAATTATGGCTGAAGTACATCCAGATCCAGCTGTAGCTTTATCAGATGCGGCGCAGCAAATGAATATACCGCAGTTCAATGATTTTATGAATGAATTAAAATCATTTGGAAGTAAATTATAAAAACTTTTAATGAGCTGTTCCAAGAAGGCATTTTGGAACAGCTTTCTCCTATTGTATAGCGACTGTCATTGTCGATTTTTGTTGATAAGTTGATATATTTAAAAAATCGCTGATATAATTAGAGTTGCGGTCGATATATTTGGAAAATCGCTGATATAATTAGAGTTGCGGTCGATATATTTGGAAAATCGCTGATATATTTCGAGTTACAGTCGATATATTCGAAAAATCGCCGATATAAATTTCATTTACTATCGTACTGTTTAAAATAAGATTTCTACTTAGGAAACATCTATTTTTTTACAAAAAATGCCCTTTTTTCATAAAAAATACGAAAATACGAGAAAAGAAGCGAATTTTTTCGAAACTTTTGCGGGAAAATATTGTATGAGCCTGCGTTTTTATCGTATCATTAGTAAAAGGAAGAACTCGGGACGATTGGTGGCATCTGCAAATAGAGTTGATGTCTTTTTTTCATTCAAGTAACCGATACATAAAAATAGATAACAAAAATAGAAGGAGTGTGCGATGAGATGAACGTAACAATATATGATGTAGCGCGCGAAGCAAACGTTTCAATGGCTACCGTATCACGCGTTGTGAACGGTAACCCAAATGTAAAGCCTACAACAAGAAAGAAAGTATTAGAAGCAATTGATCGTTTAGGATACCGCCCAAATGCGGTAGCACGTGGACTAGCAAGTAAGAAGACAACTACAGTAGGTGTTATTATTCCTGATATCTCAAATACGTTTTATGCAGAACTTGCACGTGGAATTGAAGATATCGCAACAATGTACAAATATAACATCATTTTAAGTAACTCTGATCAAAACAAAGAGAAAGAGTTCCATTTATTAAATACGATGCTTGGAAAACAAGTGGACGGAATTGTTTTCATGGGTGAAGATATTACAGACATTCACATTGAAGAATTTAAAAAATCTCCAGTACCAATTGTATTAGCAGCGTCATTTGATGAGCAAAATGAAACGCCATCAGTAAATATTGATTATACACAAGCAGCTTATGATGCAATGAAGCACTTTATTGAGCAAGGACATAAGCGTATCGGTTTCGTCTCTGGTCCTTTCATTGATAAAGCAGGAAGTGCGAAGAAGTTACAAGGTTATAAAAAAGCTCTAGAAGAAGCAAGTATTTCATATGATGAAAATCTTGTAATCGATGGAGATTACACATATGATTCAGGTATTGAAGCATTTGAAAAGCTTTGGAGCAATGATGAAAAGCCAACAGCAATCTTCGTGTCTTCTGATGAAATGGCACTAGGTGTAATCCATGCAGCACAAGACGCTGGATTAAACGTACCAACTGACGTAGAAGTACTTGGTTTCGATAATACACGTCTTGCATTAATGGTTCGTCCGCAGCTTTCAACAGTTGTTCAACCGATGTATGATATCGGTGCAGTAGCAATGCGTTTATTAACAAAGTATATGAACAAAGAAAAAGTGGAAGATCACACTGTTATCTTACCTCACCGTATCCAATTTAGAGATTCAACCAAGTAAGTATAAAAAAGCTCACAGCATTTGCTGTGAGCTTTTATTCGGATTCAGGATAGTATTTTTGTACGACTGTATCCACCGCTTTATTTTTCTTAACGTGTAAAAATCTTGCGTACAATTCTTTTCCAGTTTTAAAGGGGGTATCGTCTAATTCAAACACATGTAACACTTTTCGGAACGTCCACGTTACTTGCTCATCGTACATATTATCGTACGTATCTTCAGATTGCATAGCAATTTTTTTACCAAGTTCGTGAGCATCCTCTAAACTGTTTGCTTTAACAAGAATAATGCTTTCTTCAAAAAGTGTATTGTGATTCTCTTCATAATGCCCATCAATTTTCGTAGAATTAGGCTCACTAGAATGAACAGACTCAAACAATAATTTTACAGCGTACATATTATGCTGCATGTTTCACTTTATAAATAATACTTGCGACAAGCGAAGCAGGTATTGTAAATACGTTACTTTGATAATGGTAATGTACTTGGGATTCTTCATAAGACATATTGTCATATAGTTCGTTTTGTGAGACATTCATTTTTTTCTGTTTTTCTTTGAGCATTTTAATGTAGTTGTACTGTATTGGGACGAGAATGATGAAATAAGCTAATACGATTAGTGAAATCCAAATCATTATGAACACTCCCTTACAAAGGATATTTGTATATGGTAATTATATCAATTTACATGAGGGATATCCATATTTTTCTAGTGGTCAATTTCTTTTCCAAAATGCAAAAAGTTCTTCAGGACTTCGTAAATTATGTTCAAGGCATGTTTGTGAAGTGCGTTTAAAATATCCTACAATATCATCTTCCAATTGAAATCCTCCCTAGTATATAGCTTAGCTGGAAGAGTTCTCTATAGATTGTATGATTCCTTGTTATATGTCACATAAGTGTAAAAATAACTATTATAGGGCAATGTCATGTATAATAGAAAGAAAAGGCTTGTGAGGGGGGAAAAGAGATGATCGTTCTTTGGATAATTACGCTTTGTATGACTGCTATTTTTGCATATATGACGTTAAAACAAAATGGTTTAAAGCGATTTGTTCCAGGAAGTATTCTTGCAGGAATTGCCCTTATCACGTATGTAATTTCTATTTTTATTGAAAGTGTATCAGTAGATATGAGCAAAAGTTTAATGTTTATTGGTATTACACTATTTGCAGGTAGCATTATGGTACTTATGGTTGCTGGTATTATTTTATTTATTCATATGAATTCGGAAACGTTATAGCATATAGAAAAGGCATGTCCCGAGGGACATGCCTTTTTATCCGTTCAATTATGCTCTATCTTTAGAAGAATTTTGTTGTTTTAATAAGTCGCGAATTTCGCCAAGAAGAACTTCTTCTTTTGTTGGTTCTGGAATTTCTTCCTCTTTTTCGTCTTCTTTTTTAGATGTTAGTTTGTTGAAAACTTTAATAAACATAAAGATAGAAGCTGCGATAATTAAGAAATCAAAAATTGTTTGGATGAAGTTACCATACATAACAGCTGATTTACCGTATCCAAAGTGCAAATCTGTAAAGTTAACGCCACCTAATACCATACCAAGTAATGGTGTAATAATGTCTTTTACTAAAGAACTAACGATTTTACCGAATGCAGCACCGATTACAACCCCGACAGCTAAATCAACGACATTCCCTTTGAAAGCGAACTTTTTAAACTCGTTCCACATGTGTCAATCCCATCCTTTCCACGATTCATTATGAAATTTATAATTCCTATCAACATATTCTATAGAAATTTACGAGAGAAATAAAGGGGAAATGGGAATGAAAGTAAATTCTGAAAAATGTATCCGTTTTAATTTTTGTTTACATCATCTAGTAAAGATTGCAATAGTTGCTGCGTTTTTAATCCTTCTAATCCATCTACAACAGGCTTTGTATCTCCGTGTACACATTCAATAAAATGACGAACAGCATCTTCAAAACCACGTTGTTTTAACGTTGTATCCCATGATGGTGAACCAATTTGAGAAACTGAATTATCCTGCTCAACTTCAAATGTGTTCATATTTTTTACGCGAATGATTTTGCCTGTCGTTACAAGTTCGATTTGTTCTAAATTTGTACCAGCATGGCGATGCATTGCTGTAGAAAGCAACAGTCCACTTGGCGTTGTATATGTATGATGTCCGTAAAGAAGTTCATTCTTTTCATTGATTTGCATCATATTGTGAACGGCGTTAAGGTCATCATTAGCTAACCAGCGAGCAGTATCTACAATGTGTAAATAATCATCTAACATAGTGAAGTCGTACGTATATGGCCCGACTTTATTTGTACGATGCTTTTCAATTCGAATCCATGAAATATCATTAGCCTGTTCTTTGGCAGCGACATACATAGGAACGAATCTGCGATTAAATCCGACCATTAATTTTCGGTTATACTTCTCGCTTAACTCGACTAGTTGCTCAGCTTGTTCCACTGTAGCTGCTAGTGGCTTATCAACATAAACGTCGATTCCCTTTTTCAGAAGTTCAGAAACGATTTCATAATGCGATGCAGTTGAACTATGAACGAAGATTGCATCGCATTCCCAAGCTAACATTTCAATAGAATGAAAGTCTTGAATACGGTATTGCTGGCAAACTTGTTTTCTTTTCTCAGCGTTAGGTGTAAACGCCCCTACAAAATTCCAATCTGTTTCTTTTGTAAGTGTTGGAAGGTAGGCTTTTTGCGCAATACTTCCAAGTCCAATCATCCCAATTTTAGGTTTGTTCATGTGTATTCCCACCCTATTAATAGTAATGTAACGGGTTAAATGTAGCATAGGGCGGGGGAGGAAGGCAAAAAATAGCTTTTTACTTATTCCCTTCTAACAAAATCTTCTCTATCTCTTCAAAGTTATGAGCACGAGAATGCTCTAGCGGGGTAACACCATCGTTGTCTGGAATAGTTACATCTGCGCCGTGCTCAATAAGAAGGCGAATGACTTGTTGCTGTGTTTCGTTTCCGTTACTTAGTACGATGGCTTCCATTAAAGCTGTCCATCCCAGGTTATTTACATGATTTACATCAATATTTGTTCGAGTGAGGAGTTCTTTTATAACGTCAATATAGCCATGTTCTGAGGCTGGGATAAGAGCTGTTCCGCCGTAACGATTTGTAATCGTAGGATCTGCACCAGCATCAATTGTTAGTTTTAAAATGTCTAAGTAACCTTCCGCACCGGCGTATAGAAAGGGATTGTTTTTCATGTCATCTTGGATATTTACGTCAGCACCAGCTTCGATAAGTGCTTTTGCGGTTTTTACATCATTTTTGTATGTAGCAATCATAAGCGGAGTGCGTCCTTGATTATCCGTCGCATTTATATTTGCACCTTGTTTTAGTAAAGATATAACAGTATTCGTTTCATTTTTTTCAGTAGCTGCTAGTAGTGCAGTCTCCATGTTTGTCATCTCCTTTTTGACTTCTTGTTCTTGCGAGCATCCTTGTAAAAAAATTACGCAACATATCATACTGAATGTTTTTTTGAACATGGAATTTCAACCTCCTAATTTCAACTGTAAAATAGGAACATTAAATTTTTATAAACTGACGCTAAAATTACTATAAAATCGCTTGAGTAATTGAACATATATTTTTATGCTTATAAATAATAAGGTTTGATAAAGTGAGGATTTAAGATATGTCTATTAAAACAAGGTTTTTATTTTCTTATATTGCTGTTATCCTCGTTTCCATTACGCTTATATTAGTCGCGGGATTTTTAATCGTTTTTTCGATAACAGGTGACTTGGAAGCAGTAAAAAATTTCTATAAAAGTTCTTATATTCAAAAGCCACTTACACCAGAAGAAGAGAATGCCTATCTTGAGTTGAAGTCAGCAGCTAAACAGCATCAATCTCAATTGTTAGATGAGTCGTTTGTCTCAGCAATAGAAAAAGAGGGTGTGAAAATAGTAGTAAGAAAAGGAGAAACACTTTCATATGCTTCAAACGTATTTGAAAGTGTATCTTTAAAAGAAGCCCTTCCGAAATTTGAATCAGCAAATATTAATAGTCGTGGTACAACGGAACTAGGCGATACATTTTATCGATATGTAAAGTTTGATTTTTATTTTCCTCAGGAAGAAGAGGGAAGTATATTTGTATTAAAAAAGCAAAGTTCATTTGTAGATCTTACACAAAAATTATTTCCAATCTTATTCGTAGCGCTCTTACTACTAGCCATTTTACTCATTGGATTATTAAGTTACCTCGTTTCAAGAAGTGTAATAAAACCAATTTTTGTATTGAAAGGCGCAACGGAGAAAATTAAAGAAGGAAATTTAGATTTTCAAATACCAGTTACATCACACGATGAAATAGGGCAATTAAATCAAGGATTTGAGGAAATGAGGAAGAGATTAAAAGAATCGATAGAGATGCAAACGCAGTATGAAGAAAATCGAAAAGAGCTTATTTCAAACATCTCTCATGATTTAAAAACACCGATTACATCAATTATCGGATATGTAGAAGGAATAAAGGACGGAGTAGCAAATACGCCAGAAAAAATGGATAAGTATTTAACAACTATCCATACGAAAGCAAGACATATGGATACACTTATTGATGAATTATTTTTATTCTCAAAGCTCGATTTGAATCGAGTTCCCTTTCAGTTTGAAACGGTTGAATTGAATACGTTTATGCAAGAGTTAATCGAAGAGATGCAAATGGATTTAAGTAAAGAAGGTATAGAAGTTAACTTACAATTACATGCATCACCACTATATGTAACGGCTGATTGGGAAAAGATCAATAGAGTTATATCAAATTTAATTCATAATAGTGTGAAATACATGGATAAAGAAGAGAAGAAAATTACTGTAACAGTATCGAGTGATAATAATAAAGTTATTGTGAAAGTGATGGACAATGGATCAGGTATAGAAGTTGATACATTGCCGTATATATTTGAACGTTTTTATCGTGCAGAACAATCGCGGAATTCTAGCACAGGTGGAAGTGGACTTGGTTTAGCAATAGCGAAGCAAATTGTTGAAGAACATGGCGGGAAAATTTGGGCGGAAAGCGAGCTTGGTAAAGGCACAAGCATTTTCTTCTCATTGGAAAAAGTAGAGGAATGTGGTGAGTAAATTGAAAAGAATTTTACTAATAGAAGATGAAGTAAGTATTGCAGAATTACAGCGAGATTATTTAGAAATTAATGATTTCCAAGTTGATGTAGAGCATTCAGGAGAAATAGGTTTACAAACAGCTCTGCAAGAAGACTATGATTTAATTATTTTAGATATTATGCTTCCGAAAATGAACGGATTCGAAATTTGTAAACAAATACGTGCTGTAAAAGATATTCCGATTCTACTTGTTTCAGCAAAAAAAGAAGATATAGATAAAATCCGCGGACTTGGATTAGGAGCGGATGATTATATAACGAAACCGTTTAGCCCGAGTGAATTAGTCGCAAGAGTAAAAGCACATATTGCCCGTTATGAAAGATTATTAGGAAATGTAAGTAAGCAACGTGATACGTTATATATTCACGGAATTTCTATCGATCAACGAGCGAGAAAAGTTTTTATAAACAATGAAGAAGTGGCGTTTACAACGAAGGAATTTGATTTATTAACATTCTTTGTCACACATCCAAACCAAGTATTAAATAAAGAACAGTTATTTGAACGCATTTGGGGATTAGATTCCGCTGGGGATTTAGCCACTGTTGTCGTCCACATTAGAAAGCTACGTGAAAAAATTGAAAGAGATCCTGCTCACCCGCAATATATTGAAACGGTATGGGGAGCTGGTTATCGTTTTAATGTGTAGGGAACCTGTCAAAGTTTTGGCAGGTTTTTTTATGTGATCAAAAGGGGAAAATAGGTAATTTATGTTAAAATATAAAGAGAGATAAAACATAGGAGAGTGTGAGAGGGCGTGCTACATTTTGGGAGATACATTAAAAGATAATAAATCAAACAAGGCTTTAAAGATTGGAACCAATATCATACTTATCTTATTAATTATCGGTGCAATACAAATGTTTTATGATGAAGATTATACAAATGATCATTTTGGTTGGTTATTTATGATGGTCTTTTTTGCAATTAAAATAGTTTCTAGTTTTCTAATAAGTTTAAAAGAAGGAGATAAAAAGGCAGTATTTATTGATTTAGGTTTAGTGGTTTTGTGTGTTCTTCTTTTAATTGTTACTAGTTGAAATACTTCTTTTGAAAAAAGCTCATAGTCTCATAGAGGCTGTGAGCTTTCCTTAATAATAACGGTACTGGCGTAATGATTTATCCCGCATTTAACGGGCAGTAAGACCCCCACCTCAAAATTCAGCGAAAGCAAAGAAGTAAGGTGGGGGATCAACTGCCCGTAAAAGCCCGATTGGTTCAACTAATAATCAGTGGGGGATGAACAAAACCCTCACTGATTAAAGTTTCACTTTATAAAATGTTTGAGTAGTAGAAGTAAACTGAGCAGCTTCTTCTAAAAAAGGATAATGGTTACTCTCCTCAAATGGAATAAAGATAGAATTACGTATACTCTTATGCATCTCGATAGAATATTGAATCGGGCACTGTACATCATGTCTTCCGCATATAATAAGTGTATTTGTTTGGATGGAAGGTAAATTTTCTCTTAAATCAAATGAGGGATACTCTTTATTAAAAACGTTCATCCGGCTAGCGGACATAGTTTTTTGGATTGGTTTACAAAAATAAGAATTGTAGTTTTCCGGTTTATATAATGATAATTTTGTTCTCTTAGTAGATAGCTCTTTCCGTTCTTCACTTGTAAGGAGAGGGTTTTTTAAGTTTTCGATGAGTTTTTGCATATAATGAAACTGCGGATGTTCTAGATGATAAATGCAAAAGGGTGTTTCGGTGTAGTTGCTTGCTGCCGCTCCAACGAGTACTAATGATTGTAAGGAATTTGGATAGGTAATTGCATATAAAAGTCCAAGCATACCACCTGTTGAATGACCGGCGAAATGCCATGTTGGAAGTTGTAATGCTTCTCGTATGGCTTCTAAGTCGTGGATTGTTTCAATCATGCTTAATTCGTTTTCTGACTGGGCGGTTACAGAGCGACCAGTATCTCGTAAATTAATGAGAAATACACGATGCGTAGCAGTAAAAACATCCGCAAAGTAATCACCAGTTTCATTAAATTGTGAATAGTGATGTGTAATACAAAGCGATTCGCCATTTCCTTTTGTAAAGAGTTCAAATGTACCGCGTTTCGTGTTGATTATTTGTTGTGTCCACATAATATCACGACCTTTTCTCATAAAAGTTGGGCCAGACTGTTATGAAATAAAAATATATCAGCGATTATTAGAATATATCGGCGCAACTCGGAATATATCAGCGATTATCAAAATATATCGGCGCAACTCGGAATATATCAGCGATTATTAAAATATATCGACTTACCGACAGAAAACGACAATAATAGCAAGCTTTAAATAAAAGGAGGCTATTCAAAAACGAGCCTCCTTTTCGTTTAGTATAAAGATTTTGTCATATTATTCCGAATAATTTCAAGGGATTTCGCTACAGTTAATGCATTCTTTTCTTCAATTTCTGGTTTACGGGGGATAGGTTTATACATGTTGTCTGGATCTTCCCATGTGAGGGGAAGTTCTGTTTCTGCTTGTCCTTTCCAAGCTTCAATCCATTCTGGAGGGAGATAACCTGAGATGTTGTGGATGTTGTTCATTTCGAGCCAAATGAGTGCCCAAGCTCTTGGAACGACGCGCCAGTGATCATAGCCACCGCCGCCGACAGCAATCCAGCGACCGTCGCAATATTCGTTAGCGATTTCGCGAGCGAGCTTCGGTATTTCGCGGTAAATATTCATTGTCGCACAAAGATGTGTAAGTGGGTCGTAGTAATGTGCGTCAGCACCATTTTGCGTTAAAATAATATCCGGTTTAAAGTACGCTGCAACTTCTTTTACAACAGTTCGATATGATTCTAAAAACGATTCATCTTCTGTAAAAGCATCGAGTGGAACGTTAAAAGAATAACTATAACCATTACCTTGTCCACGTTCGTTTACAGCGCCAGTTCCAGGGAATAAATAGCGACCAGTTTCATGCAGTGAAACGGTGCATACGTTAGGGTCATCATAAAACGACCACTGTACGCCATCACCGTGATGAGCATCTGTATCAATATATAAGACGCGTAAACCGTATTTCTTTTGAATATATTTCATTGCGATGGAGCTATCGTTATAAATACAAAAGCCAGATGCCTTGCCGCGAAAGCCGTGATGTAAGCCGCCGCCCAAATTAAGTGCATGTTTTACTTTCCCGGAAAGAACAGCATCGACAGCTGTTAACGTACCACCAACGAGCAATGCGCTTGCTTCGTGCATATTTGGGAACATCGGTGTATCTTCTGTTCCGAGTCCATATGTCATCGCAATTGATTTTTCTAACTTTCCTTCTCCAGCACGTTTTACCGCATTTATGTACTCCTCTGTATGAACGTAGGCAATCTCTTCATCTGTAGCCATCCGTGGTGAGATGATTTGAGAGGGAGAGATGAAACCGCCCTTTTGTAATAAATCATACGTAAGTGTGACGCGCAGTTGGTTAAAAGGATGATCAGGGCTAAATGAATAGCCCAGAAAATCATCCGAATAAATAAACGCGCTACTCATGCTTGCATCCCCATGATGTTTGGCCATAATACGCGGTAGCCTTCTGCTTCAAGTGCATCAATCACTTTTAGAGGATTCATCGTTTGAATGCGGAAAACGAGTACTTTATCATTCTCATCTTTTGCTGGGTAGACGAGAACGCTCACGATATTTATTTGTAAATCACTAAAAATAGCAACGACTTTTCCAAGAATACCAGGTTCATTTTTTACTTGAATTTCAATTTGCGAACTTGGTTGATGTGCTCCTGTTAATTTTACTAACGTGTGCAGTACTGTAGATTCAGAAATAATTCCAACTAACTTCCCAGCCTTTGTAACAGGAAGACAGCCAATTTTATTTTCAAAAAATAAAGTAGCAATTTCCTCAACGAAATCGAGAGGATGGCAAGTCATAACAGGATGTTTCATAATAAGTTCGAGCGGTTGCTGTAGCATATCGAGTGAAACTTGTTCATCTAGAATAGACGGACTTGCATCTCTTACATCCCGATCAGAAATAATGCCTACGACGTGATTATTTTGATCGACAATTGGAATGTGCCGAATTCCTTTCGTGCGAATCGTTCGGATTGCTGTTTCGATTGTATCGTTTGGATGTAGTGTAACTACATTTTGATTCATAATTTCTTCTACAATCATTCCAGTTGCCCCCTTTATTAATACATAAAACGATTGTGAAAACGTAGACGATCAAAAGCTTGAATAGAATCCGTATCAACGCGTTTACCGATGCGGACCATTAAACAGTTGGCGGGATGTGAACAAATTTCAGGATCATCTGTAGCCATCCATTGTAACCCGCCGGCATTCATCATCTTTTCCATTACTTTTCGGTATTCCCAAACATTTAATCCTGTTTGTTTCAAATCCCAGTGCCAATAATATTCAGTCGTCAATATAATGTAATCTTCCATATAATCGTCCATCATAGAAACCTCTAGTAAGTTCTTTCCGACAGAACTCCCGCGGAAGGCTGGGACTACTTCAATTGCCCCAAGCTCAATTAAGTTTTCTATTTTTCCTTCTGACCATCGTTCAAGTGGATCAGGATATAAATATGTAACATATCCAACAATCATCTGGTCATGTCTAGCAATAATGAGTCGAGCTTCTGGTAATTTAGAAATTTCGACAATTGCTTTATATTGCTGTTCAGCAGGACGAAATGCAACTAAATCTGGATGAAATTCATACATTTCAAGATTATGTGTAGAGACAGGACCTTCAATAATTAAAGTGCCTTTCGCTGTTTTTAAGTTTCTAGCATTGTATATTTTTTTATGAATCAATGTATTGCTCACCACCTTGAGGGTTTGTGAATCTATTAATATCGTACTTTATAATATATGCGATGTGAATCGAATTTTGTCATTAAAAATTTGTCTAAAAATCAACAAATATACTGAAAATTTTAAATAATGTCATTATAATAGATAATAGAATACATAGGAGGGGGATGTAAAGTATGAAAGTAGAAACGCTTCCTGTCATTAAAGGAGAAAATAATTTGCCGAATTATGATGAGGCATACGCGAATTTTAACTGGGAAGAGGTTAATAAAAACTTTACTTGGAATGAAACAGGCCGAGTAAATATGGCGTATGAGGCAATTGATAAGCATGCGAAATCCGATCGAAAGAATAAAGTAGCTCTTTATTATCAAGATGGATCGCGAAAAGAGAAATATACATTTAAGGAAATGAAGGATTTTTCTAATAAAGCAGGAAACGTCCTTAAGAATTATGGCGATGTAGAAAAAGGCGATCGCGTTTTTATTTTTATGCCACGTTCTCCAGAGTTATATTTCGCACTTTTAGGTGCAGTGAAATTAGGAGCAATTGTTGGACCGCTATTTGAAGCATTTATGGAAGGCGCAGTTCGCGATCGCTTAGAAGATAGCGAAGCAAAGGTGTTAATTACAACGCCTGAATTGTTAGAGCGCGTACCATTAAATGATTTACCAGCTTTAAAGACAGTCTTCCTTGTTGGAGATAATGTAGAAGAAGGCGGTAAAACGGTAGCGTTCAATCCTTTATTTGAACAAGCTTCAAAAGAATTACATATTGAATGGTTAGGCCGTGAAGACGGTTTGATTCTACATTACACGTCTGGCTCTACTGGTAAGCCAAAAGGTGTGCTTCATGCGCAAAACGCAATGGTTCAGCACTATCAAACGGCGAAGTGGGTATTAGATTTAAAAGAAGACGATGTATATTGGTGTACTGCTGACCCGGGCTGGGTAACTGGAACAGCTTACGGTATTTTCGCACCGTGGTTAGTTGGAGCGTCAAATGTTATTTTAGGTGGACGCTTTAGTCCAGAAGCTTGGTATGAAGCACTGCAAGATTACGGTGTGACGGTTTGGTACAGCGCACCAACAGCATTCCGTATGTTAATGGGAGCTGGACAAGACGCAATTAAAAAATATGACTTATCACAAGTTCGTCACGTATTAAGCGTTGGTGAGCCGTTAAATCCAGAAGTAATTCGCTGGGGTATGAATGCATTTGGACTTCGTATTCATGATACGTGGTGGATGACAGAAACAGGTGGACAAGTTATTTGTAACTACCCTTGTATGGAAATCCGTCCAGGTTCAATGGGTAAACCAATTCCAGGTGTGAAAGCAGCGATTGTTGATAATGAAGGAAATGAAGTGCCTCCTTACACAATGGGGAACTTAGCAATTGCGAAAGGTTGGCCATCTATGATGCGCGGGATCTGGAATAACCAGCAAAAGTATGAATCTTATTTCATGCCGGGAGATTGGTACGTATCAGGCGACTCTGCCTATATGGATGAAGATGGATACTTCTGGTTCCAAGGACGTATTGACGATGTAATTATGACGTCAGGTGAGCGCGTTGGTCCGTTTGAAGTAGAAAGTAAATTAATCGAGCATGCTGCTGTTGCAGAAGCTGGTGTAATTGGTATTCCTGATCCGGTGCGCGGCGAAATTATTAAAGCATTTATCGCACTTCGAGCAGGATACGAACCATCTGATGAATTAAAAGAAGAAATTCGTCAATTTGTAAAGAAAGGCCTAGCAGCTCATGCAGCGCCACGACAAATTGAATTTAGAGATAAATTACCGAAAACGAGAAGTGGTAAAATTATGCGACGCGTATTAAAAGCGTGGGAGTTAAACTTACCAACAGGTGACTTATCAACGATGGAAGATTAAGAGAGAAAGGTCTGAACGAAAAATGTTCAGGCCTTTCTTTTTTATGATATCATGAACTTATATATATAAGTTAAAGGGGGTAGTATGATGAAAACAGAAAAGGAAAAGATGATAATAGGAGAAATGTACATACCGGCTGATCCAGTTTTAGTACAAGAAAGAGAGCAAGCACGTATATTAACGAGAAAATTAAATGATACGCCAGAAGAGCAATTGAAAGAGCGTAGCGAAATCGTAAAAGAATTATTCGGAACGACTGGAGATAACATTCATCTTGAATCTTCTTTTAGATGTGATTACGGCTATAACATTCATGTCGGTGAAAATTTTTACGCGAACTTTGACTGTACGATTTTAGACGTATGTCCGGTAACAATCGGAGTGAACTGTATGTTAGCTCCAGGTGTTCACATTTATACAGCAACGCACCCGCTTGATCCGGTAGAGCGTATAAGCGGATCAGAATACGGAAAACCAGTTACAATTGGCGATAACGTATGGATTGGCGGAAGAGCAATTATTAATCCAGGTGTAACAATTGGAGACAATGCGGTGATCGCATCTGGTGCTGTCGTAACGAAAGATGTGCCTAATAATGTAGTAGTTGGCGGGAATCCTGCAAAGATTATAAAAAAACTAAAATAATATTTGAACGAAGTGCCTTCCTCGTCTGTATACATTTATGAAAGAATAGATGAGGGAGGCTTTTATATGTCTAATAAATTACTTCTTACTTTTGCTGTAATTGGAATTATAGTTGTATTTTCTTGTGGTCTTTTCTTACCGATACCAATTGGATATAGAGTATCAATGCTTACAGCTGGAGTTATAATGGGTGTTATGTTTTCAATCATTATTCCATTTGATAGAAAACATATAGTACGGAAAAATGGATATAAAATTGATTTTACAAAAACAAAAGTGTATTTTCGCTGGAATGTATTTGACACTATTTCTATCTGCCTTGCGTTGTATGCATGCATATGTGTGCAAGCGTTAAATACTTTAGTTACAATGGGATTTACGATTCAAAACCCATATGTGCAATTTTTTACAAATCAATCACAATTGTGGATTTTTATTGCGATTGCATATTTAATTTCCCGTATTTCATTAACGTTAAAAGGAATAAAGGAGATCAAAAATCATGGCGCAGATTGGGATTGAGGAGGAGCTCATGCTTGCGTATCAAAGTGGAGATAAACAAGCAGGAGAAAGACTATATGTTTTAATCAAACCAGCGCTATACACATTTTTATATCGATTTAACCGAGATGAACAATTAAGTATCGATCTTGTGCAAGATACGTTTTTGACGCTAGAGCGTAAGAAACATATGTATGAACTTGAAAAAGGTAAAATAAAAACGTATTTATTTCAAATTGGTTATCGTCTTATGATTAATAAATTAAATAGGAGAAAAAAGTGGCGTACGCTTTTGCCATTTTTAGTGCCGATTCCGGAAAAAGAATTTTCTCACGAAGATCGGCTCACAGTAAGAGAAGCAATTTTGAAAGTTCCAGAAGAGCAAAGAGCGGTCCTAATCCTTTCTTATTATCATGACATGCAGCAAAAAGAAATTGCAGAGATATTAAACATTCCGATTGGAACGGTGAAATCGAGACTTCATAACGGGATAAAGAAATTGAAACAATTGCTGGAGGTGGACGAAATTGAGCGAAAATCCCTTTAAGAGTGAATATAAGTTAAAGCAACATTTAGATAGTGATCATGTAGAAATACCAGACTTTCCAAAAACGGTAAGTCGATTCGATCGATTAATCGGGTTTCTTGGTTCCCCAGCGAAAGATCCTGTGGAGGCGACCATTGGGAATGATTTATCGATTGTGTTTCATGTATCATTATTAGTTGGGGTTCCAATTCTTTCTCTTATTACGATACTCTTTATGGTGTTGTAAAGGATTGACAAGAAGGGAAACTTGACCTCTATTTGACACGCCTATATAAATGATGGTATAAAGAAAAGTATATGAATAATTGAGCGTGGAAAGGGAGAAGTAGTGATCATTTCCCTGTTTTAGAGAGCTGATGGCCGGTGAAAATCAGCACATAGATGATCGCGAATTACGCCCCTAGAGCATCTTTTTTCGATTGAATTTTATTCAAAAGGGAAAAGACGGTGCTAAGCCGTTATGTAAATAAGGTGGTAGGCTTTTTTTGCCTGCAACTAGGGTGGTAACGCGATGATCAAAATCGTCCCTTATTTGAAGGGGCGATTTTTTTATGTTTTCAACCTTCACGCCAGTAATGAACTTAAAGGAGAGTATGTAGGATATGGGTATTTTACAAGATCTTGAATTTCGCGGTCTAATTAATCAGCAAACAGATGCTGAGGGACTTGAGCAATTATTAGAAAAAGAAAGCGTTAAATTATACTGTGGTTTCGATCCGACAGCAGATAGCTTACACATTGGTCATATGTTACCAGTATTAATGTTACGTCGTTTCCAATTAGCTGGTCACCAACCAATCGCACTTGTTGGCGGTGGTACTGGTATGATCGGTGACCCAAGTGGTAAAAAAGCAGAGCGTACATTAAATACGAAAGATACAGTTGCTTACTACACAGAAAGCATTAAAAACCAACTTTCAAACTTCTTAGAGTTTGAAAACGTGGACAACCCAGCAACGATGGCTAACAACTATGACTGGCTTGGTAGCTTAGATGTCATTTCATTCTTACGCGATATCGGTAAAAACTTCGGTTTAAACTATATGTTAGCAAAAGATACAGTAGCATCTCGTTTAGAAACTGGTATTTCATTCACTGAGTTCAGTTACATGATTTTACAATCATACGACTTCTTAAACTTATACCAACAACATAATTGCCGTCTACAAATCGGTGGTAGTGACCAATGGGGTAACATTACAGCTGGTCTTGAATTAATCCGTAAATCAGAAGAAGATGCGAAAGCATTCGGTTTAACAATTCCACTTGTTACTAAATCTGACGGTACGAAGTTTGGTAAAACAGAAGGCGGCGCAATTTGGTTAGACCCAGAGAAAACAACTCCTTACGAGTTCTACCAATTCTGGATTAACACAGATGACCGCGACGTTGTTAAATACTTAAAATACTTCACATTCTTATCTCATGAAGAAATTCTTGAGCTTGAAAAGCAAGTAGCTGAAGCGCCAGAAAAACGTGCAGCACAAAAAGCATTAGGTTCTGAAATGACAAAACTTGTTCACGGCGAAGAAGCATTAGAGCAAGCGATTAAAATTTCAGCTGCATTATTCAGCGGTTCTGTAGCAGAACTAACTGCAAGCGAAATCGAACAAGGATTCAAAGACGTACCATCTGTAGAACGTACTGCAGAAGATACAGTATTAATCGACTTACTTGTAGAAAGTAAAATCTCTCCATCAAAACGTCAAGCACGTGAAGATGTAACGAACGGCGCAATCTACGTAAACGGTGAGCGTACACAAGCATTAGACTACGTTGTAACAGAAAACGACCGCATCGAAGGTAAATTCACAATCATTCGCCGTGGTAAAAAGAAATATTTCTTAATTCGTTACTAATAAATAAAAAGCTTTGAGGAAATTCCTCAAAGCTTTTTTTGTTTTAATCTCCTTTTCGAGTTCATACGGAAATCACATGTAAGCGGTATGATAAACGTATAACAATTAGAAAGGAGTGGTAAAACGAAATGTCACTAGAAGCATTGATTATTTTTTCTTTGCTAAACGCGGGTCAACTTGCAGAGAATTCGAAGGTTGATATACATAAAGAGCAGAAAGATGCTTATGTATATGTTCAAAAAGAGGAAAATAAATAACTTTAATATATATAAATAAAAGCTACTCGAAGTAACTGTTTTGGTGTCTTCGGTAGCTTTTTAAATTATAAATAAATAGGAATTAATTCTCGCTTAAAATCTTCGTACATTTCAAAGGCAATTTTCATGATTTCTTTGAGTTCATCGTAACTATGGAAATATAACACGGGTACTTTTTCCTTGTCATTTGATAACAATCTTATAAATATGTCCCAAGGGTCTCCAGCTCTAACTTCATCATCATGCCATGCTTCCCAAATCAATTCAGCAACACCATATTTTAAGCTGATGTTAAATCTAAAGGCGTAGCTATCTTTGTTTTTTACTTCACCTACAATAAAAAAGTCTGCTTTTTTATTGTAACGAGCTTTATAGCCAAGAGACTCAAATACTGCAATTACTTTTTCGTTTTCATAGTTTTCAAATGTATTTTCTCTATCAGAAAATTTTTCTGATAAGGCTTTATATTTCTTAATAAAATCAATTTTTGTAAGACTGGCTTGTATTTCAGGTTTTAATGAATACGCCAATAATTACTCCTCCCTAATTTTTAGTATTAGATCAAATAAAGCAGTATACATTTTAGATACATGAAGAAATCCGCCTTTTGTGAGTCGGATTTTTCTTAGTTTAATTCTATTAAAATATTATAATTGTTAATTGAAATTTAGTTATTTTTAGCAAGATTTTGCAGTTAGCTATTTAAAAGTGTAAGTATATCTCCTTTAAATATAGCAGCTATTTCCGCTTCCTCTAATGAATCTCCCCATCTAAAAACTATATCATCTTTTGGGCAGAGATGAATGGAAAGGTTAAAATAATCTATTTCATCTTTCCATTTGTTATATTCATTAAATGCTTTTTTGAAGATTGTTCTAACATTTTCTTCCGCAATTATATTATTATTTTTACTTGCAATGATTGTAAATCTTTTAGGATTACTAGAAACTATTTCAATGGCATCTGGAAGTTTCTCGAGACAAAACTCTGCAATACTTGAGTAGAAAGTTGTTCCTCCAACTTCCATTTCAACTTCTGGACCCTTATTAAATCCCTCAAGTTTCCATTTGGTTTGAAGAGCTTTCCATACCTTTCGGTATTTTTCAATTTTAGAGTTTTTGTCTTTGATTTCAATAGCTGCAATCAAGTAGAATTTGTAGACATTAGTCAAATCATGTTTCATAAATACTTGCTTGATTTCAGTGCCACATACTTCTTTGAATTGATTTTTTTCATCTGAGCTAAATAACATGGAGCCATTAACACTGAATAAACTTAAATTTGGTAAATTACCGACTCTTTTGATTGCTTCATCCTTACTAAACCATTTGTAGTATGAGAATGCATCTTCTTCTACTTCATTCCAACACTTCATTTTACCACCTCAATTTTAATAGTCATAATGATTCCCATGTACATCATTGAAATGTGATCCTCTATTTTGAGATGGATCATCTGGATAAGTATGACCGCCTGAATGCTCTCTTATAATCTTACCATCTTTGAAATGATAGTCTCTTCCAGGGATAGGATTCCCTCTTTTATCTACAGCTGGTGTAACCTTAGTTGGCTGTTCATTAACAGGAATACCGCTTGCTCTCTTAGCTTCGTTGAAAGCTCCACCTCTCTTAGCTCCTTTAGGAGTAAAATTTGGCGGTCTTTGTCCTTTTTCTGCTTTTACATAGTCTTTGTAGTTAGGTTTTACTGTCTGCGTAACTCTTTCGCCAGACTTACCAAAAGAAGATTGAAACCTTTGCAAAGTATCAATGCTATTTTGAACGGTATTATACCATACAAATGTACCATGTGTAGCAACACCTGCTCCAGCGGTTGTAAGAACTAAATCAGCTGGGATAACAATTGGTGATGCTGCCCCGAAAGTTACTCCTTCTAACAATACGGTTCCAACATTTGATCCTGTTACAATAGCTATACCGCCCAAAATTTCAAAAATAGATCCTACCCCTGATACAAAATTCCCCACAAGATTTCCGGCTTGAAAGGTTGTTTTGTTTTCTAATTCATTGCCCATTGGTAATTCCACGCCTGTAAAGTTTTCAGCGGCTGAATTACAAATTCCCTGGAAGAATTCCCAAGCACCAATAGCTGTTTTTTGGTACCACGGTCTATTAGCTTCTTGTTCTTGTAAAGCCATTTTTTCTTCAATTTCTTTTTTTATTTCGGCTTCTTGAACTCTTTCCTCTGCAATTTTTTGAATAGAGGTTATCCATTCCATATTCAACCCTTGTGTACTAAATGTACCACTGGCGGGACTAAAACCTTTTCCGCTTTGTACTTCCGCCAAACCTGTCGCAATGCTAGCGGCTAGTTGGAGTGCAGTATCATAATTATTACTAGAAGTATAATTAAATTCATATAGATGCTCTAATTTTTCTTGCATTTTTTGCCTCATGACAGTAAAAAGATTTACCATAGCGTCCATACCTGGGATCGACATAGTTTGGTTGAGCGCTTCTGTACTTGCTATCATTCGATCGATTTCTCGAATTTGTTCTAATATCTCCTGTTCGATAACATCTGTAGAAGCTACCTGTGATTGAAAGTCTCTTGGAAAAGCATCATTTTGACGGATTAATTCTTCGCATAAGTAAATGATTCCTTGTGCTAACGGACGAAAGGTTTGTAAGAAATATGATTTTGCACTGCTATATGTTTGTCCTTGTAGAACAGTATCCAATGCAAAAGCGTCAATAGAATGAATAATGTGTTCCATACCTTGAATAGTAGCGTTACAGAAAGCGTTCATACTTTCTGTTTGAGCTTGTACTTCACCGAGATACATATTTAAAGACATGAACTTTCCCTCCCTCTTATAAAAAATACCAATTAAAGGAAGAGATTGTAAATGTAATGTTCTAATTATTCAGCAAACAAAAACTTGTTCATTAAGTTTTTTAATCTCATTCGGATGCTCGGATGATGAAGAGGTTTTTAAGATTGAATGTAAATAGAAAAAGGGAAGGTATAGAGAATGTGCACATAAATACGTTGTAAAAATCATGTTAACAAAAAGAAAGTATAGCAAAGAAAAATGAGTTATGGGGTAGAATGTAGTGTTTTTAAGTGTTAGAAGAAGGTAAACTGGCTAAATTCAGAAATGATAATTCTAATGTTGTATTAGCATTGAAAAGAAATACTAACATTAGAACAAATAGGACAGTATAAAATGAATTAGATAATGAAGAAAGCCGCTCGTTTTGAAGTGCACCCCAATTGTTAGACACAGTCTAACAATTGGAGGTGCATTTTTTATGGCTAAATTTTCTTCAAAAGAAAAAATCCAAGCGGTGAAACGATATTTAGATGGTA
>NZ_JBQAGT010000013.1:0-76248 GCF_051916495.1 Bacillus cereus group sp. MYBK216-1 | reverse complement strand
AATGATTGTCCTTTTCTTGCCATAAAAAAATCCCCTCCAGATAAAACAGTATTGAGTCCATCATATCAGATGGACTCTTTTTTTACTGTCTACCTATAGGGGATAATACCACACAGCGTCCTCTTTTTTAGGTATTTAAATATGTTCCCCATGATCAGTATAAAACATCACTGTATTCGTATGCTGGTGCAGGCGGTCTACCATGGTCAAGAGCAACCACTCCAGTATTTCCATGTGCCTTATTTTCATAACTAGAAACATAATCTGGTCGTTGCGGTGCAGGCGGTCTACCATGATCAGCTTGTGATGTATAAGATTCTGCAAAACTTCCAATAGTTAAAACAGCAGCAAAACTAAAAAATCCTATTAGTACTTTTTTCATTTTAACGCACTTCCCTTCTGAAGTAATTCTTTAGCATCATAAGATATATTAAAGTATTGGCTAGCCTTCTCATGATTACCTTCTTGATAAAGTTTTTTCGCTAAAATTCCAGAGTACTCTTCCATAAATCCATAAAGTTTTTGGGATTCAAAGTAATCTAGTCCATCTGCAATCGTTGTTTCTAGATTCTGTTTATAATTTTCATCGTATTGTGCTCGAAGTATTCGTAAATGATGTGTATATTCAACATCAGCTAATTCAAAGCCTTGAGTCAAAAATTCTTGTGCTTTTTCAATTTCATTTACTTTGAAATGTTCTCGAGCCAGTAAGAATACAGTTTTATGATATGGTTTTTCAGATTTATACACATCCATTAAATGTCGAATTGCAGTTGCGGATATACCTTGTTTTGCATAAAGAAAACCTAAGTTGTATTGAATTAAGGTAATTAGTCGAGTGCAGTTATGTTTTTTAGCCATATCCAAACACTTAACAAAAAGTTCTTCTCCTTGTTCAAACTGACTTAAAGTGACACTTGCTAATCCCAGGATTGTATCACATTCAATTTGATTTATTACATACTCTTCATACTTTTTGTATATGTCTTTTGCTTTCATTACATGCTTAATTGTTAATAAAGGTTGTTGAAGATGGTAATATAGTTCACCAAGTTTATAATTAAATTCAGCTTTTTCAATGTCATTAGGAATATACTCTAAAAGTCGTTCAGCTTCTTCAAATTGCTCCATAGCTTCCATATAGTTAGCGATCATGGTGTTATGCACAGCTTTATAGAAATGGTAGTAGTATTTTAAATACTCATCAATAGTTTTTGTTGTAAGTTTTTCAACTGCATCAAAATCACTACGAGTTACATATGATTTATTTATTAACACTTTATAACTATAATCCAATAGAGAATAATACAATAAGAGATTTTGATCTTGTAGATCTCGGTTTTGTTCGACCATTAAGACACTAATCTTTTCATCAACTTCTTCTTTCATTCTTGTCGCTTTTGTTATTTGCTTAGATAGAATAACTTTATACCATTCATTTAATAGCTTAGTTACTTTTTCATTATTCAGAATTATCATATCACAATCTCCTTTATTTTGTTTATATAAAAACAATCATAACAAAATTTAATTGTAATAAGTTGTAAAAAACAACTTTATAAAAAATATTCATAATATTCTTATATTAATTTATCAGTTGACAAAAAAAATATCGGTAAATCGTTAGATTGTAAAGATGCAATTATTTATATAAAAATCAGTATAACCCCAGTAAGGATATAGTTTTAAGGGGTGGTGTCGAATTATTTTGTAGATTTTTTTATCTGAAAATTGTTTATTTTGATATATTTGTAAGTTAGTATTGGAAGCGTGCTAGAAAATACCGGTAAAATAGCATTATTTTTCAAACGAATGGAAATATAATTTTATTTTCAATTCATCATTTATTAATAAAAAAATTGGGGTCCCCATAACAATTATTAGTCATTTGTTCTAATATTTACTGATTGTTCTAATTTTGTAAAAAGGAAAGGTGATAAAATGCGAGGTTCAAAATTAAAGTCAAAAATAATTATAGGCGTTTTAAGTGCTTCTCTAGTCACTTCACTACTACCAAGTTACAGCTTTGCTCAAACTTCATATGAAAGAAATAAAGTTGCATATGAACAAGGTGATGATTGCAACAAGTGCGAACCACTTTCTGAAGAAAGTTACAACAAACTTATTTCAAATTTCGGAGATCCGATTAATGTCCAAGATACAGACAAAGGTTTTAAACTTGGAATGGAAATTGCTAAATCCGATCTTGAGGAAAAAGCTATTATTACTGAAGCTGGTCTCATCAAAAACTACTACACATCTGCTTCAGAAGCTGGTGTAAGTGAAGAGGCATTTGATAGTTTCGAATCAACTATTGGACAACTTAATGAGATGGTTCAGAAAGGTGAAATCTCTTTCGGAAGCAGCCTACTCGATATCAATTTACCTAGAACAAACCTTTCTACATCCACTAGTCAATTGGATTTTCAATCAGCAGCAACACCAAGGGGTGGGGTTTATAAATTCTCAAACGATCAAACTATTAAACTCCAAAAAATGATATTAGCTGGCGCTGCCATCGCTGCCATTGCTGCTTATTTCGGAGTGCCAGCAATAATAGCGGCATGTTTATCGGCACTTGCAGCTGGTGCTGGACTTTGTAACTGGAATGGTAGAGGTTTCATTCTAATTTACCAATCAGCAACTATTTATTCATGTATCCCGCGATAATAAAAGAAAAAGTGATTCATTACGAATCACTTTTTTTATTATACAAACTAAGCACTCTGAATCAAATCTTTAGCTAGAAACAATTTTGTATACATTAAGAATGCCATTTCCAAAATGGTTCCCTTCTTTATCTACACCATATTTATATAGATATCTAATAGACTCATTAGGTCTATTCTTTAAATTCTGTTTATCAATAATTAGTGCTAAAGCACCTGAAACTTTCGGAGCTGCTACAGAATTACCAAACTGATATACATATTCCCCATTTGGAGCAGTTGTTAAAACATGCTCTCTCTCATACATTTTATTTTTATACCAGACCTCTCCACCATATTGGTTCAGTAATTTATTATCCCCACCTGGTGCTACTATATCAGTAAATCTATTCCCATAGTTAGTAAATACCGAAAGGGTATTATCATTCCCTATAGAAGAGACCGATACAACCCCTGGCAAATCAGCTGGAATATCACGAACCACACCTTTGAAACTAATATCTCCTAAATCGTAAATTTCTAAATGTTTTTTAAAGAAATCATTCATCTGATTTTGATTCCTTACATTCAAACCCTCATTTCCAGCAGCTGCAACCACAACACTTCCTAACCGACTCGCAAATTTAATAGCTCTCTTGTACCCTTCAATTTCAGGAAGATCGGAAGCAATTTTCTTACCGTTTAAAATATATTCTCCCTCTAGAAGATAATCTCCTAAACTCAAATTAATCACATCAGAATTATCTTTCGCAGCTTCTACAATCGCTTTTATTATCCAAATTGTTTCAGCTTCTCTTTCTCCAAACACTCTATATGCTTTAATACCAACGCCTGGTGCTACACCTTTTATCAAACCGTTTGCTGCAACTTGTCCAGCAACCTCTGTTCCGTGTCCTAACAAATCATCTATACGATCTCTTTCTCCATTTTCATTTAACTCCTCTCCCCTAAATCCACCGACTGGAACAAAATTTTTTGATCCATCAAGTACATTATTTTTTAAATCAGGATGTTCAATATCTAAACCACTATCAATAATAGCTACACCAACATTTTTAGTACCTGGAAATATTTTGTAGCTCTCGCCATTATTTGTTACCTTATCCATGTCCCATTGAGTATTTGTTTTATTTTCATCAATAGATGATTGATAGTCAAAACTTGATTTTACTGTTCTTATTGACTTACCATATGTCTTTACAAAAGAACTAACACCAAGTTTCTTCATGCTATTTTCACTAGCTTTTACTTGCAACATTCCAACTTCTTGAATAGAGTAAACAATCTCTATGTTACTTTCCTGTAATATTTTTTGGAAATCTCCATATTCTACCTCGTCTCTCAACAAGATAGTATAAAATTCCGAATCAGTATTAGAGGTAGCAGCATTAATAACATTTATAGGGTAAAAAAACAAAAGAATAAATAACGTATATTTTAATATTTTCACACTCATCCCCCTTATTATAAATAAAACGGCATAACAACAGCTATAATGCACTGTTGTTATGCCTTCAAACCTTATACTAAGACTTACCTACCTGTTTTTTATCCATAATTACTGAGAGTACAAGTACAATCACTAACAAGGTGATGATTTGAATATCATTTCCATCTTTCATAAAAATCGAATAAATAGTATAGATTACTAATAATATTCCGAAAATAATATTTATAATTCTATGCACTAACATACACCCCCTACATAATATGTATATTCCTAATTTTAACATAATTACAACTTTATTAGTTTAATCTGTATCATGATAAATATTAAACTAATAATTCAAATTTGATATCTTTTCACACTATCCCAAAGGTATAAAAATGTACTGCCCTCCTTATCGTAATGTGGTGTTTGGATTTTTTATAAAAATTTGGTACGTGAAATTATATAGATTGAGTTATTCCTTTCTATTTCTTTTAAAATTCTTATAGCATTCTATATAAATCTTATGGTATTATAGAGATAGAAAATTTGTTTCCATTGTTTATACTCTATTGTACGTAGCGTGAAGGACAAACCTTACGCCCTGTTAACTCGGGCGAGGTTTGTCCTTTTTTTACTTTAAGGAGGAATTTACTATGAAAAAAGTCTACAAAATTGGAGCAGTTATCACAACTTTATGCGTTGCATGTATCGCGATCTTTACTTTAACTAAGAATGAATCAGTCAAAACAGAAACTATAACACCAGAAAAAACAATTGTATCTGCTGCAGATGTAAAAGGATTACCTGAAAATATAAAAGATATTTCAAAAGAAGAATTAAAGGAAAAAATACAATCCCATGAAGAGTTCATTGCGTATTACTATCAACCTACCTGTCATTTTTGTAAAAAAGCTGCACCAGATATCAATCGTATGTCAAAAAAGCATGATAGAACCATCTATCGTATTGATATCTCTACACCAGAAAATCAAAGTGCCTTTCAAGAGTTCGACATTCCAGGTACTCCAGTTGTTGTAGCTTATAACAGAGGTGAAGAAGTTGAACGTTTAGAAGGAGCTGTTTCAGCTGCTACCTATGATGGATTCTTTGCAAGACGTAATTCGAGCGCTATCTAGTATAGTGCTCGTTTTTCTTTGTAAGAAAGGAGAATTAACATGCAACAAAACGCCCGTATTCATTCTTTAGACATAATAAGAGGTATCGCCATACTATGTATCCTATTTGCGAATCTACCAACTATGACGGGACTAGATCCCTTTAATCAAGCAGGTTATATTGGTATAGATAAAGTAATCCGCTTTTTAGTAGATTTATTTATACAATCAAAGTTCTATACTATTTTCGCATTCTTATTTGGAGTAGGATTTTATATCTTTATGAAAAATACAGAAGAAAAAGGATATCCTATGTATAAGCTATTTACCCGGAGAATTTGTATTTTACTAGTCTTCGGTTTACTCCACTTCACCTTTCTATGGTATGGAGATATTCTACATGCGTATGCTATAGCCGGATTTATTCTATTGTTCTTTTATAAGAGATCTACTAAATTTATTTTTATAGCTGGTTTTAGTTTCCTACTAGTTAGTTATGGATTACATATTGTTGTATTTTTACGAACAAGTTCTTCTATTCCAGAAGTGCCAAACTACTATCAATATATGTTTACAGGCAACACTACCAATCACACGGTAAATCTATTTACACATTATTCACATCAAGTAAAAGCACGTCTTTTCTTTCTAATGACCCAGGAATTTCAGCAACTACTAATAGGAATTCCGGAATATATAGGGTTATTTTTAATCGGTTTATGGGCTGGCAAGAAAAATATTTTTAAAAGGGTACCAGAATTAATACAGCAAATTAGATTTTTACAGTGGAGTTCGTTATGTATTTCATGTCTTCTCTCTTATCCTATTATCTACTACTTTATAAAAACGAATGTCTATTACTCTCAGGATATACAACTATGGATTCTATTTGGAGGGAAAATAATAGCTATATTCTATATTTGTACCCTACTTAGAGTGTGTGAGAATAAAAAATATATAGAGTGGCTGCAACCCTTTATGAACGTAGGTGAGTTTGCTTTAACGAATTACATTAGCCAAAGTATACTAACTCTTCTCATTCTTTCGTTGTACTTTAAAGATGTCTCACACGTATATTACTGGCAACTATGCATTTTCGGGCTTTTAATTATATTTGTACAAATTTTGTTCAGCAAAATTTGGAGTAAATATTTCCGCTATGGTCCTATTGAGTGGGTATGGAGAAAAGGAATTTACAAGAAATAGCATATTTTTCTCTAGTTACATGCAATTAACTGAAAAAAATGATAAAATATCATATGAAAGATTAAAGATATATTTGTGATTGTAAAATGATGTTATTAAAATTAAAGTGGTTCAGGTTGAAGGAAGACACCTTAGGGTGTCTTTTCTTTTGTACATGGGGCACAAACACCGAAAGTGAAAAATTGCACGCTAAGAGCCTATAACCTTGATGTAATCGAATTTTCGTTATGTCCAGAAACATAAAAGCTATAGCTTAATGTAGACATTTATTTCGAAATGGGTTTATGAACAAAATAATGGCATAAAACGTTGATATAATTGTGTGTTATACCCTGTTCAATAACATAGGATTTTCTGTACAAAACATGACATTATGTCTAAACGTACAATTTTGTACTTTTAGCTACGTGACCCCTATAAGTTCGAAACCAGTAAACTTGCTCTTTTTATTTTTCCCAAATACAGATAAAAACATTAATAATATAGAAGCATTATATATATTCAATATTATGGTAATAACTGATCTACTTCTGGCGTGAACTACCCGCCACTTAACGTCCTAACGAACTGTTTGAAGTGGGGGCTTCTCGGTTAGTCGTTACTTTTGGTAGCTAACGAATTCGTCCTAAGACAGCCGAGCTAACTCCCTTGTTCCAAGGGTTATTTTATTGCTATCTATGCTAACGCCAATAGGTGTATTGCTTCATTTTTGATATTGATAGCTGCGTTATAATCTCTATCGAGATTTACACCGCATATACAAGAATAGACTCGCTCAGACAATGACATATTTTTCACATTTCCACAACTGCTACATGTTTTTGTGGAAGGAAACCATTTGTCTATTTTCACAAGTTGTTTGCCTTGTTCATGTAGTTTATAAGCTAAAAAAGAAGTGAACATACCCCAACCATTGTCAGCGATACTTTTTCCAAAATGAAGTGCTTGCGACATTCCTTTCATATTTAGATCTTCAATAGCTACAACATCAAAATGAGTAGCTAACTCTTTAGACTTATGATGAAGGAAGTTCTTACGTTGGTTTGCTACTTTTTCATGCAGCTTAGCTACACGGATACGTTGTTTATTCCAACGCCCTGAACCTTTTGTACGTCTTGATAATACTCGTTGAGCCTTTGCTAATCGGTCTAACATTTCACGATAGAACTTAGGATAATTGGCTCTCTCATCCTCAGAACTGACGTATAATTGATCCATCGCAAAGTCTAATCCAACAACTGTTTCTACTTCTTTTTGTACGATCTCTTTTTCGTATTCAGTCAAAATGGACACATAGTATTTACCAGTAGGTGTCATAGAAATCGTACATGACTTAATTATATGGCCTTGTGGTATTTCTCTATGCTGTTTGATACGTACCATTTTCAGTTTTGGCAATTTGATATGACTGTTAAGCAACATAATATTTCCGTTCACTACATTCGTTGTATAAGACTTTCTGTCTTTTTTGCTTTTGAATGTTGGGAAGTCATTTTGACCACGAAAGAAATTTTTATAGGCAGTTTGCAAGTGTAGTTGAGCATTTGCCAAAGCTAATGAATCAACTTCTTTTAGCCATTCAAATTCTGCTTTGTATTTTGCAGGAGTGGGAAGCTTTTGTTTCTTTAGTTGATCCTTATCATCTTTATGTTTTTCATACGCTTCTTTCCGTTCAGCTAACATTCTGTTATACACGAAACGTACACAACCGAAGGTTTTACGCATAAGATGTGCTTGGTCTTCTGTTGGATACAAACGGAATTTATATGCTTTATTCTGCTTTGTCATATCATTTCACCTCACTTTTCACTTTGATTTTCAATATATGTTTTTACTACGTCTATTGGCGAACCACCAGTAGTTAGCAAGCAAAAACTTCTTGACCAAAACATCTCTTTCCAAAGTTTCTTTTTCACTTGTGGAAAGTCTCTTTTAATAAGTCGAGAACTTGCACTTTTATAAGCATTGATGAATTTTGTCATTTCTGTATTAGGGTGTGCCTTGAACAAAATATGAACGTGGTCTACATCATGATTCCATTCAACTAATGTGATGTTATAGTTTTCAGATAGTCGAACAAACATATCTTTTGCATAGTCTGACATATCATCATCAAACACATTTCTTCTGTATTTTACGACCAACACAAGGTGATAATACAACAAGAATACTGAATGGTTATTACTATCTAATTTCATTTATATACCAACCTTTATAATTTATAAGACTGATTATATCAGAGGCAAAATAAAAAGGAAAACCTTTTGGCTACGCCAAACCGAAATTCATCTCCCACCTACCGTTGGGCTACGCCCTTCACACGCTTGAGGAAGGAGAATTCTTTCGGGAAATTCGTTAAAAATTAATTGGAATAGAAAAAGCATATTATATAAAATTTTAAGGAAAACTTCAGGTTTAGTAGTAAATACAATTGTAGTATGGAATACTCGATATATAGGATCCGTGCAACAATTACTCTGAACTCGTGGTTATACTATTAATAATGATCATATTACTAGACTTTCACTATTAGATCATAGACATATTAATATAGTAGGACAATATTTATTTATTCTTCCTTAAGATATAACTATATAAATACAGAAAAGGAACCCGGTTCTTTATAGAACGGGTTCCTAATGTCCGCTAATGCTTGTTGAATGATTTTGTTCTATTGTTATACACACCTTATCCTTTTCTTCCGAATAAAAAGAAGAAAAGGATAATAACATGCCCATCTACACACGATATATAGAATATACTGCTCTTTTATCATATCTCTTCTCTTAAATAAGAAATTCTTACTCTCTCAATTAGCTTAAAATATTTAAGTGTAGGAAGTTAATTTAAAATTAGTTTACGATAAAATAAATATGTATACTTAGAGGTTGTTTTATTACTCTTGGGACTAAGTGCTTCTAAATACTCACATATTATAGTCTTTATACTTGTGCTTTATTTTTAGAAGATATCTTTAACATCTTTATTCCTTCTTTTAAAGTAAATGCATCTGTTTTTAATGTTTTCCAACTGTCTTTCGCTGCATTTAGGTTAGGTTTTAAAAATTTAAATTTATTTTGATCTGCCTTTTGGGATGCTTTATCAATATGATTAAGTACTCCTGAATATTGAGAATCTAAATCATGCCATTGTGCTGACATATAGGTAAGAGCATTAATGGCTGATCCAATAGCATCGTGCATTTCATTAATATTATTATACGCAACACCAACTACACGATTTAGCGTTACTTTATAATCTATAGTTTGACGTAATTGTGCTAATAACGGCTCTAACGTACCTAAATTATCTCTTGCTACCCCTATCATTATACCACCAGAAATCCAAGTAGGAGGTGTAGGGACTGATACAGTTATTATTCCATCCGATTCTACTTGTTTAAAATGTCTTATTTGCTCTGAAAGATCATCTAGGCGTTTTTGATCCTCATCTATTCCAGATGCTTGGTTTTTTAAAATAGATTGCAAGATATCTTTATGACCGGCAAATGCTCGGACATCTTCTCCAATATTATCTCTTAACTTAGCTAGTTCTTGTATTAATTTTTTTGTATATACTTGATTTTGTTTAATCTCACCTTGTAAATCTGTAATGCCTTCTTTTAATGTATCTGCATCCCCTTCATTAATTGCTTCTACTAATGTGTCATAATAATTGTCGAATTTAGTATCATACTCTACAATCCCCGTTAGTGTATCTATAAGTTGTTTTTTTATGTGTGAATCCCATTTCGTAGCATGCTCTCTTGCCTTTTTTTGATCTTGTATAATTTGACTAGGCAGATTTTCATATCCTTTAATATCAATTCCTTCAAAGTTAACATCAGGATTATTAATTAACAAATAAGAGTAATCATTCATGGACTTTGCAAATACCCCAGCATCCTGCAAAGCCTTTTTCATCTTTTCGTTGTTTACAGAAAGAGACATATCTTTAGTACTTGTTTGTTCTACTTTATTTTCACTTTCACTTGCAAAAGCAGCTACTGGGGAAACTATAGGCGTTGTTGTCAGTGTGAAAAACGTCGATACAGCAAGTAGTTTACAAGGGATTTTTTTTTTCACCTTAATTCCTCCTAATATTTATTTTCAGTTTGATTTTTCTTGTTTAAAAGCAATGTCTTTTGAAATGAATTCTGCATCCTTATGAATATCATTCCAACTTTGTTTAGCGGCCTTTAAATCGTCCGGTATTAAAGTTAGTTTATGTTCTTGCATTTGATCGATATTATCATATAAATCTTTATAATTTGCTCCCATCGTATTCCATTGTTGCTGAATATTTGTCAGAGACATAATTGCTTGATCCACTGTTTGATACAAGTATGTCAAAGTGTCTTTTGTGCTAGCAAGTGAAATAACTGCTTGTTTAGCACGATCAGCTTTCATACTTAACTCTCCAATTTTATTTGAAATTTCGTTATAGGAGTTCATATGATTAGATGCCTCAACACCAGTTGCTGTTCCTAAACCAATTCCAGCTGCACCAAGAGCCGAAAGGCCACCGACAACAGCCGGTGTTGCTGTACCGCCAGTCACAACAATTAATATCGCTCCTCCAATAGCTCCAATAGCTAAAATGGTCGCGCCTAGCCCACCACCAATTGACCATGCCAACACATCGTCAAAATGTTTTTTCTGAGTAGAAAGGAGTTGCTCAATTTCAGCTTGAAGTTGTGGGATTGTAGCTTGTTGTCCTGCTAATATTGCCGTTAATCCACCTTTCCCATCTGGGCCACCAACATTTTTTTTAAAATCTGTAGAATTTGTATACAGCTTTGATTTGAAGTCCTGTAACACCTTTATGACTTCCGTAACTTCTTTTGAATTTGTACGAATTGTACCGATTAAATCACCTATACCTTCTTTGAGGCCCTCCTTATCTTTCTTTTTTACAGTATCCACTAGTGTATTGTAATAATTTTGAAATTTTTCATCATAATTTACAATATTACGTGCCGTCTTTTGAATGCTTGGTTTCGCTGTATCTAACCAGTAATTTGCATTGATTCGTGACAATTCCTGATTTAGGTGAATGTTTTTGATTAATTCTGCCCCTCCTGAACCTAAATCAATATTTGATAAATTTACATTTGGTTGTTTGATCATTGTTTTTGCGTACAAATCCATTACAAGAATATGAGAGCCGGTTTCAGCCAACGCTTTCTTTAGTCCTTCAGGCCCTAACATATAATTTCCTTTTTTCTGTTCTTGTGCAGTTTGTTCTTGTGCAGTTTGTTCTTGTGCAAGTGCATGAATAGCACTACCATTAGTAGTCGTTATAACCGTTGCTAATGTAGCCAATGTTATGACCTTAAATGGAAATTTCATCATATTAATTATCCTCCCTATTCTTCAATAGATTCTTATAATTATTCTTTATTTTTATAAAATTCATAAAATTAAAACTTATCAACTTGTTCACCAAGGTAACTTGTAATATTTTTTAATCGTCTTAATGTATCTTTTTGAGATGCCTGGTTAGTAGTATCAACATTAGTAGATAAAGTTGTAATACTATTTTTTATTAGATTCAAATCTTCTTTATAGCGTTTCATTAGATCAAGTTCTAAATTCACTTGATCTGCAAATGTATGTAAGTCATTTTGCATAAAAAGAAGCATTGATTTTTGTAAATCTGAAATTGTTAGCTTCTTTGTTAAGTCATATAACTTTTGGTTTTGTTCCACTAAATCATTTAAATGAGCCTGCTGATCTGCCGTTAGTTTGTTAATTCTAGCAAAAGTACTAAGTGTGTTTTTGATTTTTTCAGGATCAACTGCTTTCATAAGGTCATACTCTTTCGTTTCTGCAGCCGCAGCTGCAGCAATTTCACCTTTTTTGCTTTTCTCAATTGCTTCGCGTGCTTCTTTTTTGGCAGCTTCAATCTCTAATTCAGATTTACCCTTTTCTTTTGCTTCTTTCGCGGCTTTCTTCACTGCTTCAACAATGGAGTTGTTTATTTCTTTCCCTTTGTTATACGCTGCTACTGCTGTTTGAGTAGCTGGTTCAATGATATCTTTTGATAGATGATAGACTTCTTGGAATACCTTTAATCCTTGCTCATTTAAAGCTCCTGGTAAAAGCGCTATTCCTTGTAAATTATTTTGAATTAATTTTTTAGTATTCATTAATTCATTTTCAATCTGGTCTATTTTTCTTGTTCCATCTGATACTAGTGCCTCATGCCCTTTTTTTACATTGGTATCAAGATTTTTAATTTTTTTATCAAGCTGTAATTTAAACTCTGTTAATTCATTAATCTGACGTTGCAAGTTTTCTTGGTTCGTAATAGTCATTTCTTGAAGGACTTCTAGTCTATCTACAAATCCTTCTTTATCTTTTTTATTATCCACAAATCCTTTTAATGTTGAATAATAGTTATTAAATTTAGTTACAAATCCTTTACTCTTTGAATTTAATAGAATTAAATTTGGAGAAATCTTCGATGACCATTCTTTCATATCCTGTTTAATTAAGGATTGATTCGTATTTAAAACTGGGATTTCCTCCAATTCTATATTAGGAGTTGTCAAAACTTGATCTATGTGTGCTTGTATTAACTTAGAGTGTACACCTAATTGCTGTAAAGATGGAGAAATATCCGTTCGTTCTTGTTGAGTTTCAGCCTGAAGAACTACAGGAGTTAAGAAAACATTGGTAGAAACAGCTGCCCCAAAAATAAGTGATGTTATTATACAACCTTTAGTGATTTCATTTTTCACTAAATACCCTCCTTCAACTAAATATTACTTGTATTCATATACTCTCATTGTGATTGAGAATATTATTACTTTAAATATATATGGTGCATTTAATATTTGAAATTTAAAATTTTTATTGTATAGTGGCAAAATATATATTGACTAAAATACAACATATTAAAATTTAGTTTTATTGTTCTGATACCTATTATTAAAGACTAATTTTTTCATTGCATCTAACTTGAAAAATATGCTTATGCATAATCTAATACATCTGAATTTCTGGAAAGATTTTTAACAAATCCTTCTTTCTTTTTTGATGGTATAAAAAAACTACTCACCAGCTTTAACAGTCCGAGAGATTGTTAAATGGTGAGTAGTTCAGGCAGTTTTCTAAAGGGTATATTTTAGTATTTCTATTATTTTATTAGTTTTGGGATTTTGAATGTGATCGTACATCTCCAATCCTTCTTTCCACGCTTAAAACATTCTTTTTTAATCTCGATAGATGTTGAGATATAGTCGACTGTGGTATTTCTAGAGTTTGTGTTAACTGCGTTACGTTTAACAAATCATTGCTAATTTACTCATTAACAATTTTAATAAGTACTGGGTGCCGAATTACTTACGCCTTTTCGAGTTAACTCGTCAAAAGTAACACTATTATCAAAAAGGTCGGATGGATTGTTAGGTAGTTCAGCACTTACCGTATAAAATATTTGCTTATACGCCCCTACTATCACTTTTTTCTCTCCATTTGCAACCGAATTAAAATCAATGTTTAAATTGTTATTAAGATATTTAGCGTTAACATTAAGAGCACTTGCGATTTGTGATTTACTATAAACCATAGATTCCGTATACTGCATTCTTGCAGGTAACGTATGTGCTGTGGAATACTTTTCATTCCAAGTAGATACTAAATCGTCTACTGCTCCAGCTACATTACCATATGTCGAATTTTGGACAGTGATTGTATTTTCTTTTCTCATGCCCGGTAAGTCTATACTAATATTCAAAGGCTTTCTCTTAGCCATTAATAAACTTGGTTGATTGTCTGCAAAAGCTTTATTTGCAAGTTGTACAGCTCCTGGATACGTGCGATTCACTACAGAATCAATAATTGAAATATCGACTGGTGCCGTTGTAAGTGATTTTTTCTCGCGTTCTACCACTACAAATTTACCATTTGAATTGATACTTTCTTTCGGAACAAAACTCTCTACTTTATCACCATTTACAGCTAAAACCTCTTGATTATTATATTTAAGATTTGCTATACCATTATCAATCCCACTAGCATTTTTTGTTGCATCAGGTACATTATCTGTTTGTGTTTCCGCGAAAGAAATAGATGAATAATTAATAGTGCATAGAATAACCAATAAACATGTTAGGGATTTTATTCTTTCGTTATTTTTGTCAATTTTCAAAAAACAACTCATTCTTTTTCTGGATTATGATGTAATACTTATTTATAAATAAGTGCTAACTAATAAACTTACATAAATGCTTTTAAAAGTTCTTGAACTAATGGAATTACTCCACCTACAAATTTTAAAACTGCCATTGCGATTTCCATATTATTTCCTCCTTTTTTTAATATTAAGATGTGGTAAATTCTTATACTTTCATTTTTAGGTGGTATTTTATTTTGTTCGCTTGATAGCTAATTGAACTAATCAGCATTTAGCATCCTAACGGACTGTTTGAAGTGGGAAATTCCTATGTAAAGATAGGATATCCACGTAGTTCCTTAAGGTTAGGAAATGAAATTCTTTATTTCTTAGATTCAGTCCTACATTAATATTGGGTATACTGTAGTATTTCTACTATTTTATTAGCTTTTGAATTTCGAATGTGATAGTATACCTCTACCCCCCTTCTTTCCGCGCGTAAGACGTTTCCTTTTAATTTAGACAGATGTTGAGATGTAGTCGATTGTGGTGTACCTAGAATTTCTATTAACTCTGTTACGTTTAATGTTATATTCTTGGTTAACTCAATAATAATCTTTAGACGTACTGGGTGCGCCAGTGCTTTTAATAGTTCAATGTCTTCTTCGGTAACTTGATTTTGTACATTTTCACACGAAAATTTCTTCATAACTTATCCTCGCTTCCAATTTTCATTTTTACTAAATGAATATAACTTTTATGGAATGTAGTTATATTAGAATTTTTTGTTTCTCATATTATAATAGCCTTATCGTATAACAGTAATCTGTATTTTGAGTGAAGTTAAAATTTATTTATTATGAAGTTTGTGTATATGATTTTTCTGCATTGGTAGTACATAGGATCCCGCCACATACCCATCAACCTAAGATTAAGTAAAAGTTGATCTGGGATCACCATATCAACTAGATTTTTTCTGTTTTCTAAAGAGTTTATATCAGCTTTCTAAAAATTTGCATACTAAATAAACCCTAACGGATTTCATTTTTTTAATTAAGCTACATGATTGCGAGTAACGAAATAATTGTACACGACACCCAATATATCAAAGACTGTTTTCTTCTCATATTGATGAGATTTTTGTCCATTTTATGCAAGAAATTGAACAAACTAAGGAAGATCTTTGATAGTTTCTAGGTGTTTTGTTGTAGAGATTGATATATAAGTAGGTAGTAATCTTTAATGATATAGAACGCTTTATATTCACTTAGTTCTCGTTTCTTTTTCACGATGAGTAAGTGACGCATTTGAAACATAGTGGAGCAACAAAGAAGTATACTAATTAACTGCCCATATAAATGACACACTAGCCGTTCTAATTTTACAGAATTACAATGATGAATACGAAAAACTGATTTCCATGTTTTAAATATCAATTGTCGGGTAAAAGACTGGCGCGGTATCAGTTGTAATCCGTTTCCAGCCTCTCCCCATAAGAACTGCTCGTGAGGTTTTCCCTCAAGCAGCTCACCCCATAAACTTCATCAAAAGGGTTATGAGACCTATCAAATGGCAGACACTTTCATCGGAAACTCTCTGCACTTTTCAGGGGAAGGACTTTCCAGTCCCAGTAAAGCCCCAGTACACCATAGAGATATTCGTTACTCCATCTCTGCCATCCGATGCTACGCTTTCGTCGTCGTTTCCTTCTCGTTAACAGTGTGCGAATTTTCATTTCCGTATAATCACGTACTTCACTGAAAGCTTGACTAGAGTTCCCAACCCGGAAGTAGTTCATCCATCCAGTCAGTACGGCATTGATTTGTTTTATTAAGTCTTGTGCTGGCTTCGCTCCTGCGTTTTGAATGAGTTCGCGAATTTTTGCTTTCACTGTCGTGCGAGCTTTCTTCTTCGGGATCATGAAAACGAAGAATCCATTCTTATTTCGGTTTGGTATTCGTCTCAGGTCAAATCCTAAAAATCCGAAGGATTCTCCTTTTAGGACATTGACCATCTGAGTCTTCTCCAGATTCAGTTCAACTCCCAAAGGCTTTAACTGTTCCCACAGTCGTCGTAATGCCAGTTCAGCCCATCCACTTTTACTGGAGAGTGTCCGCTTACAGCGATAACTATATCGTCGGCAAAACGGTGATAGTTTACAGCTTCGTAATTGCCCTTAGCTGTTTTGCGTCGAATGGTATCAAATGTCCAATCCACTTCATTGAGGTAAATGTTCGCGGCTAGTGGAGAAAATGGCCCCCTTGCGGGACACCGATCTTTCCTGTTGCCTTAATTACCTGTTTTACAAGATGCATAACCTGTGGGTCTTGGACACGTTTCGCGATTTTCTCCAATAATATGTTGTGTCGGATTGTATCAAAGTAGCGTGACAAATCAACATCAATTATTATAGTCATACGGCGCAATATACTGCGTCGTACTTCTGCCAATGCCTGATGTGGAGAGCGTTTCGGCCGAAACCCATACGAATTTGGACAGAAATCAGCTTCAAAAATTACTTCTAATATGAGTTTTAGCGCTCCTTGTACTACACGATCTCGTATACACGGAATTTGGAGAGTTCGCATTTTTCCGTTTGCCTTTTGGATTTCTACTTTTCGATTGGCTTGTGGTCGGTATATTCCAGCTTGCAATTCCTCTTGAATACCCGTTAAGAATGGGATAACTCCTTCTAGTTCTATATCAGCAAAACTTTTTCCATCAATGCCTGGAGCACCGTTGTTTTCCCTCGCCTGTTGGTATGCTTCGTGAAGGGTTGTCATTTTGGTAATGTGGGTAAATAGCCCCCAAAACCGGTGCGTAGGTTCAGACTTCGCCTTTCGATAGATTCGTTGCCTTAGTTCCTGCAAAGTGATGGGTGTTTTTGTCATGGCACCCTTGCCTCCTTTAGTCATACGAAATGTTTACAGGTTCGGACCCTTTCCTCCCCGCGTTTTTTGCTGCACGCAGATCTCTGGTACTACGATCCGTTCCGCCACCCTGACACCTACCGTTCTCACTTCCCGATCGCGGTTATAGAGACGGTCTCCTCGATGAGATTTCTTCATCGGGTGTCGAGGGCTTCTCCAGTTTCCACATTATCTTTCTCTCCATGTCGCCGCTGATACCCCGCCGGTGAGAACTGCCGTTCCAGACTCGTTTCGGTCAGTTCTTGTTGCTTTCGCACGTTATCGACCGTCTCAGCCACCGGAATTGCGTGTAACGAGGCTACATCTACGTTCACTGTACGTTACAACCTGGAGATTTGCCCACATGCCTTTTGCATGTGATGTCAGAGGGCTTCGCCATGTCGCTTTCACTTCATGGCGCCTCTCAGGCTACGGGAGTGGAGTCTATTCTCTCGATTGGACTTTCACCAACTAGATAATGTGTCCTTATCTGGACACGCCAATTTGCCATCTTAAGGAGTAAAAATCATATACTTATTCCTTTGATAGATATTCCGAAGGGATATTCGTAATGTAAAGGTTAATTGCACTAAGCCGCTTACTGCGTTTTTTATAGGTGATTTGTTTCTTATGTTCTTTAGATGCTAAATCTTTTTGTCTACGCTTCATTTGTGTTTCAGTTAATTTATATAAGATAAGTCTTGCAGGAAGTTTTTGATACATTCCGAATAAATCTCAGGAATCTCATATGTTTTACCAGACTGTAATGGTTGAAGAAATGCTAGGCAAGTATATCCATAATTTTTATCATTGTGTTTTCCCGATCCTACATTAACATGTAGAAACTTACCACTACCTCCTGAACCTTGATATGTAGAAATAAATTTATCTGGAACCTGAAAGTGTGTAGAATCCAATACACGAATCCCACGAAAATAGTTTGTATACGATGTTGGAATTTTGCTAGATAAACAAAATTGTTGATGAAGTAAAGAGGTTAATATTTGTTTTAACAACTGTATAGCTTGAGAATTAAAGCGTTGATTGAGTCCTTCTGGACTCATAGAAATACCTGTGTTAGCTTCTAATCGACTACATAGTTGTGTCAATGAAGTATTTGCTATGCTTTCGCCTAACCACACACATAATGCTACTAAATCTTGTGCTCGATATTTACTTTTCCGTTGAACAAATCCTATCTCTTTAGCAAACAATTCTAGTTCATCAAAAGTTGATAAGTTCATATCAAAAACGCCATCCTTTCCTATGATTCTACAGAAAGAATAGTATTTTTTAAATTTTATGGAGAATTTTTGCTATACATTAAATAACGTGAATCATATTTTTCTTTGTATTCAAAGCCCATTTTTACTGCCAATATTTATTGCGAAGCTATATACTATAAGGTTACTTATGTTTTTTATGTATTCAACTATATATATTTCGGTACGTGAAATTATATAAATTTAATTGTTGAATTCTTTTTATAGAAAGGATATTAGTCCCCACCACAAAACGTTTGTATGCCCTCTTTAGATATTCTATGCAGGATAGTCCCCTTTAATCAAAATGGATATACCGGCATTGATTAAAGGGGACGCTTATTATTGCATATTTATTCGGTCAGAGTTCTATACAATTTTCACTTTCTTATTTGAACAGAATTATATATATCTAACTCTTGCAGTAAGTATGTTTGGAGCTGATCAATTAAACATTGGATACTTTCTGGACTCAGAACAATATTTCCATTTGCAAATGAAATATTTCTTTGTGAAATATCACCTGTGATGAGACATGTATTATAATGTGTATATTTCTGTAGAATAATCTTATCGCCTTCAACAAATATCTCGATTGAATCCTTTCCCATAATTCCTAAAGTCTGTCTTAGCTCCTTTGGGATGACAATACGTCCTAATCGATCTATTTTACGAGTAACTCCTATTAATTTCATAGTAAACCACCTTTTATTTATCTTATTTTAATAAAAAATTACAATAAGTGATAATATCATTTATGTTTCGAGAATACTTCAAAATACTAGTTTGATTACAGATTTTGCGATACGGGAAAGCCCATATCGGGCTTTAGTCCACCTTTAGGCACGGGATGAAAGGATCGCTTTTTCATAGAAAACAGTTGTTTTTTTGGTTATACTGAAACTATAAACAAGTACATGTCTTTAAAACGACATTGTGTTCCTTGAAAACAAGATATCATATGGAGTTCGGTAGCCGAATTCATACTATTGGTAAAATGATATGTGTCATCAAGAACAAGACGCTAAAACATCTACACGAACCCGTACGGTATGGTGATAGTAACGTAGCTCACGAACCTATACGGTCTGTCGTGAGAATGGTGATGGCACACCGCAATCTTGCACGTCAGCGATCTCAGAAATAGACTTCGCCTTAGGTAGCAAGAATCCCAATGACGTTAGTCAGCTTGCTCCTTTAAGGGTGGGAGTGCAATATGTATTACTAATCTATATAGGTATTGAAATTCTCATCTAAATATTATCTATATGAAACTATCGTTTTTTCTAAGTAAATTACATAAGTGCCATCTCAATAAGCAATCAAGAGATGAGATTCTAAAGAATATCTTTTCTTTTTAATAAAAAAAGGCCCCCAAACGGGGCGCTCAATATAAATATAAAAAATGAATTAAAAGAAAAAACAGACTTACATAGTTCACTATAAATCAACCATTATTATCCTTAATAACAAGAAAATTCAAAACAAAATTGAATCGAGTGGTAAGGATTCATTAAACTTTAAAATCGTAATATATTTATGCAAAATAACATGCATGTGATATTACATAAACACCTCCCTTCTTCTAAAAACTAAGAGTTTCTCATAAATACTTTTTTATTAATACGTAAACGTAATTGTCGCTAGCGAATAACCTGCCATTGCATTATATGGTGTCACTTTATAAGAAACTCCCTTAGCTCCTTTTGGCCAAGTAATTTCATTTAATACTTTTTTTAGGTCTTGCATTGTCATATCCATAGACTGTTTATATCGTACTTCTACTTTTTCTGGTTTTAAAGCAAATTGCTTCTGGAGTTTTTGCTTTAATTCGCTATAATTTTCTGCCCCATATTGTGCAGAAAGATATACTAAATTTGTATCTTTTAACATTTGTTGATATACCTTAGAATTTGAACTACCTACATTTATCTTATTTGTTAATTCATTGTAGTAATTCGTAGTGGCTTTTGGATATTTACCATTATCCCATTTATGGTCTTTGCTTATCTGCTCGTCAGACATATTAAAGTATGAGTATGTTACGCGTCCAGCCTTATCTGGAACTGGATCATCAAATGTAGTATCAAGATGATACCATTTATTTTCAATCTTTACTAAGTTCCATGCATGAGCTTGTCCATTCCCTGTACCTGTTACAATATGATTTTGAATACCTGCCTCTTTTAACAATTCATACGTTAATAATGCATATCCTTGGCAAACGGCAGAACGATTCGCTAACGCTTCATATGCTGTATACGCTTGATAAGACGTATCATAAGACACATGCTTTACAACGTAATCGTGAATAGCTTTTACTTTCTCATGCTCATCCATTCCTGGTTTTACAATAGATCCAACAATTACTTTCGCCTGTTTTTTTACATATTGAGTTTGTTCTTTTGATTCACGGTATTTCACTTGCAGTGTAAACGTATAGTTCCCTGGCATTCCTTTAATAGAATATCTAGTAGACGCTACATTATATTTTACATACTCATCAGCATCTACAATTTTATTAAACTCACCATACAATTGATCCATAATATTTCTAGCATTACTATCTTTTGTTTTATATGTGATTGTAATATTTCCCTCTCGATTATCAATCTGTTTTTTTATTTCTTTTCTAAAAGATTCTAATAATTTAGCATCCGACTGCACTATTTCTGCATTGGCTGATGAAGCTGCGTACGATACAGACGGAACTTGTAAGCCACCCAGTGCAATTGTTGAACAAATTGCCATAGCTGTGACACATTTATTTACTTTTTTCATCTCTTCACTCCTAATATTCTTATAATATACAAGGAAGGAAAACAAAATGTTTTTAGAAGGATAACAGGACTAAAAAATACAAATTCTATAGTGGGATATTATAAATACATTGTTTAGCTTTTTGAAAAATTGTTAGTATGCCTCCAATTGAAATCTCACTTTATATGTTGTACTGCTCTTTTTTGCAGTTAGATAAAGTAAATTCCCTATATTAGCATTTATAGGAAGTGAATCCATCTTATATTCAAACATACCATTTGGTTGAATATTTGAGATATTGTTATATTGTAATTTTTTACCTAAATAAATTCCGCCATTGGGATACCAAAAAGATGGCTTTTGAAGGTTCCAATATTTATATTGATAGTCATCATAATTGTCTATACCAAAATAGGGATATTTATATTCAAATGCTATTTTATCATTTGTAAAAACTACTGAACCATCTTTTTTCCCTTTTACATGTAATCTATTATCATATTTTGGAGAATACATATTGGGTTTAAAGAAAGTTAACCAGTCCCAACGATCAGTCCATGGCGCATCAATAAGCCTATATTCAGTTTCATAATTATCTTTACTCGTAAATACTTTAATATTATACCTTTTTCCTGTTAAAACAGGATTTCCACTAGTGTCAATCAGGATGTTAGAATATTGATTATTCTGTTGTGTATCTGCAAATGCTTTATCATTAATAAATAATGATACAAATAAAATAAAACTTAATAATAAATAGTATGTTTTTCTCATATTTCCTGTACTCCTTATACAATCACTACTATTAATTCAACTTAATAACATACGAATAATCTTTCTGTTTATTATATGGATTGCAGGAATTGTACATTATTATATATTTAGCTTATTTGATTATAGTAGGCGCCTCTTAACTACCCCAATATACATCCCCACTCTATGAAAAGCATAAGTTTTCTATCTGTTTAACAAATGAACTACCCATGATTTTTTCCATATATACACTTCTCAGTTAAAATTAGTCAAATTAATAAATTACTACCTTTTAATAGGCTTAATGCATATGTATGCAATCTCTTCTACTGAATCCCCAGCATATATACCGTATACACAAATTCTATTATCTCCAATTTCAAATTCTGTTCAACAGTACTAACTTTCAATTCAAAGCCCAAGCGGTTTGCACTACTCTAGCTTATGCTAAAATGATTTTTCAAACATCATCCCCCACATTAAAATGCTATAATCTTAAAACTTCACCCTTCAGTTATAAACTATTTTCCTATACCTGTTAGATATATTTTACTATTTATCTATCCTCAAATCTTTACAGAAAGGTAACAATATATTCTTTTGCTATTTATCCCTTTGAACTCTCTAACCTTTAACGCCCTAACAGAATGTTCGAAGTGAAAGATTACTAAATACAGAAATTAAGATTATCCCCCTATTTCCTATGATTAGTGGCCAAATTACTTCGTGGTTAAACTTCAATCCTCCATTAACATCCTTATCGTGATGTTTCCTACGGGAAGGGTATTGCTACTCACAAAGTTTAAAATTTTAATGTTTTTATATTGGGACCTCATCTCTATATAGCTAAGAAAACAAAATACCCCTCTAAAATAAAAAATACGCTATTCTTTCTGTAGAATCCTAGGAAAGAATGGCGTTTTGTACGTCTATCTCTATATCTGATGAATTGCAACTATTTGCTCAAAAGATTCAAGCCTTTTTATCTAAAGGTATCTTACAGGATATTGCTAGAGATGTTTGTTTCGTGCAACCAATCAGTAAATACTAAGCAAAAGATTTAGTCGTTTTATGTATAAAGACCAAATGTCGCTACAACATCTTTAGCTCAGTTATCTAGCCGTTTTGAAGTGGCTTAATTAAAAAAAAGAAAATCCATTAGAGTTTATTTTGCATACAAATTTTTTAATAGTTTACTCTGATCCCCTATAAAGATTTATATTTTTAATTTCTCTAAATAGGGTTTCCAAGCAATTCTCTCCTAATTATTATAGTTGAACTTTAATTTCTTCCATAAATAAAAATTATATAAATTTTCAAAATATATGTCTATTCATATTTTTTCATGAAAAAGGGCGAAATATGAATATCCTATGTATGAGAAACCAATTAAAATATACTTGTCAATAGGTAATTAAATCGAATTAATTATCGGAATTTTAGATTTTTTACCTGGCAAATGACAACTTTTTAATATTCTAGGAACGACTATAATTGGAGGTGAATAAAATGGGATACATGCTTTCAGGATTGTCTCCAAAAAATGGAGATCAAAAATTAACAACAACTGAACTAAAGGAAGCTAAACAAAATAATTAAGAACAAGGCGAAATCTCCTTTTTGAGGAAGTTTCGCCTTGTCCTTTATGCACTCATGTTAGGAGGAAGAATTTGATGCAAAAAAATTGGGAGAGAGAATATAACATTAATGACGCACTCTATAAAGGAACGGAAGTTTGCAAAGAACTAGATATAAAAATAAATTATCAGAATATAGGAAACTATCTTCAAACAGAATATGCTGAATTATTCGATTTCCAAGGAAAAAAGCTAACATCCGGAGTTGGAAAAGGAGGCGGACTCACCAGTAAAGTCGGTGCTTTATTTGAAGCCTTGGAACATTACTTAACAGAGTATAAGATTAAGTATTCTAAGCAAAAATTATTTTCACTTGAAGAAATCCCTAATATAAAATGTTGTGATAATGAAAAAATTATTCAATTACTATATTCTGATTCTGATAGAGAAAAATTAATCCCATGTCAAAAGTATATAAGCCTACAAAATACTTCTAACGAGTTATGGTACCCGACATTTATTACGAATCCATTTTATGCAGATAAACCAAAATATTTTGATAAAGAGATAAATTATAGTAAATTAAAACGTTATAGCAGTAATAGCGGAACTGCTATTGGTTGTAGCTTAAACGAAGCAATCATTCATGCTAGTAATGAAGTTATTGAACGTGATGCTTTATCTTTATTTTTATTAAAATATTATTATTATCGTAATAATGATACCTTGAAGATAATTAAACGTGACACTCTATCAATAGACGTAAAAGATTTTTTAAGAAATGCTGAAAGAGAACTTGGTCAAAAAATTTCTCTTGTTAATCTAACCACCGAATTAGATATTCCTGTTATCCTCGCAATACTAGAACACAATAAATTTGGAATACCTATTTATGGTAGTGGTGCTTCGTTATATCGGGACTACGCAGCAAAAAGAGCTATTTCTGAACTTATTCAAAGCTATCATATGATACAAACATACCCAAGTGCACATAAAGAAATAACTAAAAATATTAATCTCCTAAAGGGGTTTCCAAATCAGTACGTATGTGCTGAATTTAATACAAATACTCTATTAAACGCATTCGAGATAGAACAAGTTGACTTTCAAACAATATCTAATTACTCCTTAGACAATCTTGACATGTATTTAGATTATCTTGCTCAACTTTTAAATAAACATAATTTTGATATTTATTATTCAATATGTCAAAAGTTTACTAATGGAGTTCATCTAGTAAATGTTATTATACCTAATACAGAGAGATTCTTTAATGTATTGTTTGGACAAATTGTTTTCCCTTCAGATAGAGGGAAAACAATTAATACCATTAATAAGAAACCAGTAATAGATTATAGTACTCGTTTTAACCATGAACTAGTTATATTAGATGAGTTTATAAGTAATGAAAAAATACCACACGGCCATTCTACAAATGTATATGTAGAACCTTACTTTTCAAGAGAAAATCTCTTTATATTACAAACTTCAAATCATATATTTTGTGGCAGAAAATATGCTAAAGCAATTGATTATGAATCTAATACGGTAAACATAAGTCCTGAAATTTATCCAAACATGATTTTAGGACACTTTCAAACGTTTCAGGTAACTGATAATAAAGTGTATCTATATTACACACCTTGTACACTAAACGAAATAGAAAATGTATTTTTAACATTGCAACATGATGAAGAAGCAGAAATATTATTTCCATTTTCTCCTTTGAACGATGATTTTCAAGAACACTTAATAACTTCTGAAATTTGGGATTCATTGGACGATGCACAATTGGAAATCCTCGATACTAATGAAGCTCATTTTAGAGATATAACTATTCAATATTTACATACTCAGGAAACTTGTAATAAGGTATTTTATGATCCAGCTTGCTCTACCGGAACTTTTCTAGCACATTTGAAGGCGAATTTCCCTTATGGAAAATATATCGGATCTGATCAATCTAAAAGAATGACTGAGCTTGCAAACAAAAAAATAGATTTTGTATTTCAGGCAGAGGCATCTAGCCCTAGTCCAAGTAATATTAAAGTAGACTACCTATTTTTACGATTCTTAAATATGGAAGTAGTGACAATTACACAAGCGTATAATCTATTTGAACATCTTATTCAATTATTAAATTGGGATGGGAAAATTATTATATTCGGCTATACTCCAGTAAGAATAAATATTCGATATGTCGCTGATAAATATGGGATGAAAATCCAACGATATTTAAGTGTCTACAATGGAAATGTTTCTCAATATTATATTTTACAAAAGCAAACATTTTAAATTTCGAGATACAAGTCACAATGTAGGACTTGTATCTCGACCTTCAAGTATGGGATGAAAGTATCACTTTTGCATAGGAAACTTGTAAAAATAGATTTAAAATCAAACAAAAAGACTCTGTAAAATACATAATAAATAGGTATAACTTGATTTATCCATATTTTTGAAATTTTATATAAAAACTTAAAAGTGGTATCTTCTAAATTTCTTGATAAGAGAAATCCCCAGCTTTTTGATACGAACATCTAAAGAAACAAAAGCTTCCTACTCCTACAAAATACAAAAAAGAATTCGAATGGTTGAAAGAAGTTGATTCATGAGCTTTGGCAAATGTTCAACTAAACTTGCAAACTGCCTATAAGAATTTCTTTAGTGGTCAAAATGACTTCTCAACATTCAAAAACAAAAAAGACAGAAAGTCTTATACAACGAATGGAGTAAATGGAAATATTACGTTACTAAATGGGCATATTAAATTACCAAAACTGTAAATGGCACGTATTAAACCACATAGAAAGATACCACAAGGCTATATAATCAAGTCATGTACGATTTCTATGACATCTTCTAGTAAATACTATGTGTCCATCTTGACTGAATACGAAAAAGAGGTTGTACAAACAGTTGTTGGATTAGACTTTGCAATGGATGGGCTATACGTTAGTTCTGAGGATGAGAAAGCCAATTATCTTGAGTTCTATCGTAACATGTTAGACAAATTAGCAAAGGCACAACGAGTATTATCAAGAAGAACTTCCTTCATCATAAGTCTAAAGAGTTAGTTACTCATTTTGATGTCGTAGCTATTGAAGACCTACACATGAAAGAAATGTCACAAGCACTTCATTTTGGAAAAAAGTGTCGCTGATATGGCTGAGGTATGTTCACTCCTTTCTTAACTTATAAACTACATGAACAAGGAAAACAGTTTGTGAAAATAGACAAATGGTTTCCTTCCACAAAAGCATGTAACAGTTGTGGAAATGTGAAAAATATGTAATTGTCTGAACGAGTATATTCTTGTATATGCGGTGTAAATCTCGATAGAGATTATTAACGCAGCTATCAATATCAAAAATGAAGCAATACGCCTATTAATGTTAGCATAGATAGCAATAAAATAACCTTTGGAGCTCGGCTGCCTTAGGACGATCGTTAGCTATCAAAAGTAACGACTAACCGAGAAGGAGAAGCCCGCACTTCAAACAGTCCATTAGGACGTTAAGTGGCGGGTAGTTCACAATCAACCTAATAGCTTATTTTTATTTATAGTAAATCAAGAACTTAAAAATACGGTTATTAATTCACATAAGAAAAAGTATTCAAATTTGAATACTTTTTCTTTATCTTTCAATCAAATTACATATTTATTTAGAATCTGTTAGGTTTCCGTACTTAGGAATCTCCCACCTACTTACTGGGCTGTAGCCCTTCACGTTCCTTGAGGAAGGAGCCTTCTTGGCTAAAATGATAAATTTTTATTAACACTAATAACATTATTTATTAATCCTCTTCCAGGGAAATCGGAAACGACAATTCCAATGTAATTAAAAGGTTTTTCAGCAATATAATTTGTTGTAAGAACATTTGTACCTTCAAATGGAATCGTGCATATCCCAATAAAACAATCAACTCTAGGGAAATCTAGATATGAATTTGACCAGCCTGGTGTAGTTAAACCTGTAGCAAGCCTAGGAGCCCCTGTTGCAGGATTACTATGCCCACTCGCAACAAAATACGGAAATGCACCTCCACTTCCACTTAAATAATTTATAATTTTTTTTCTAGACATAGCTTGATGCGCTGTATTTGCCATATTTAATTGAGTTTTTACTTTTAACCATTTGTCATGTAAATCCCAGTTAGTAGGCAAATTGTAATCATCTTGAATATTAAAGTCATGGGGATAATTTAAACCAACATTTGAACCCCCAACATTTAGAAGAATAACAATTTTCCCTCTCATTTCTTCTAAAGTAGGATCTGTATTTGTTCTATTCTGGCTATCAAAAAAGTAACCTGGATATCTATCCATATATTCTTTAAGTGTTTGATTAAAGATATCATTAGAAACACTACTATGTTCCTGTTTAACACGCATAAATATAGTCTCACCAGGATGATTATCTAAAAACTGTGTTGTTGTATTCAACACATCACCAAACATAGTATGTAAAAATATAGAACCATGATGTATAGCAAATAAACCATCTGTATATCGACAGCGAATGTCGATATATCGAATTCCAGCATCTAACTGAGCTTGAAGGGACATGGATTGTGTTTGAGCTATATCTCCACCATAACCAGTTGACATTGTGTCATGCGTACCGGGAATAGATAAATCACTAAATCTAACACTATCATTGATCTGAGACATCCAATTAGAATTAGTATATCCTATTTCTTTATCGTGGGAGTACCCAGGATGTTCGTGAGCAGATGCCATTGAGGAAAAAGATAAAACAGACAAAATAGCAATCATACCACTCGAAAATTTTTTTATAGTAAATTTTTTCATAGTAAATACTCTCCTTTGATATGATACCTGTAAAATATTCAACAATATTTCACAGGTATCATATCAAAACACAAACATATGTTTATCAATTCGTACTCAGATAACAATAATATTTTACTGTTATATAGAATAGATATCTTGCAGATTATTAAAATACAATAAACGTTAATAAATGTGACTTTTAGAGATATCATAGTATATTTTAAATCTGCATTATCAAATTAAATAATACTATGCTGTAAAGTTGCTGATATCAAAGTAGTCCATCCATCAATATAGAGGGTATAATGAATGATTTTGCAACATTTTTTAAACTATAAATTTTCACTGTCACTTCTCTGTTCTTCATTACATTTATTTTTTGTTAACATAGCAAAGTTATAAATGTAATAAAAACTAAAATCATTACAAACTCATAACAAATAAATACCCTAATTAAAGTAATAACTATCTGATTTCCCCATATAAAATTAACAAAAAGCATCCCTTCCTTTTATGAGAAAAGATGCTTTTTGTTGTATTAATTAGTAGGGAATGGAGTACTGTTCAAACAACACTGATAGCTATTTATGGATGATAAGCTAACTGTTTTCAGAATAACATACTATTTTATAAAAATCGTTACAAATCCGTAACAAATTCAGACAGAATACTGATGTGTATTATCAAGATTAAGCACATTTGCGATATGTTCATGGATTGGTGTCACTTTTATCCGTTGTTTGTCCCAGTTCAAAGAACTTTTCTTTCTTCTGGAAAGGATACGTTGTGATTCCGCTAGCTTTTTTCTAATGTGCGGAAGAGTTCAGGATTTATATCCAGTTAATAGGATAAAAAGATACTTTATGCACATATCAATCCCAACAGAAGATCCTGTTTTGAGTGATCCTTCTACTTCTGTCTCAACTAACAAAGACACAAAGTATTTACTACTTGGATTTCTTCTAATGGCAGCGCTTAGGATGCGTCCCGTTACTTGGCGGCTCTTTACAAACTTCACAAATCTGATTTTAGGTAGTTTCATTTGATTTCCTATTACAGAAATATTTCCATTTATTAGTTTTGTTGTGTAAGATTTAATTAAATTTCATTCTTTTTGACTTGAAACATGGAGGATAATTTTGTTTTTTTATTGAGTGAGACCGGCAGAGCAAAGATTATATGTTAATCCTTTCCCTGTTTTTTTGTAAGTATTGTTCCACATGGCAATAAAATAATTAAAATATATTTTATTATTTTGAAGACTTCACTATGACCTGGAACCGACCTTTAGCTTTATCATCATTTGAAATATAAATTTTAAATGTACCTTTTGGTAATGGCGATACGGCTGTTTGTACATTTGTAACATTAATTTTCTGTTCTCCAGGCTTTAAATAACCACCTATAATCGGTTCGTTATTTGGGCCTTTAACACTGTATCCTAGTTTATGATTACCATTATTTTTTATAAAAAAACTTAAATTAGTACTTTCATTATATATAAAAGAAGTACTAATTTCCCCAACAAATTCAACCATTTGACTTAACAATAAATCCTTATCAATATATGGATGTATCTGTTGCTCAGTTATATTAATTGTACCCTTTAATGTATCCACTTCTTCTGCATAAACATTACTGCCCAATATTAATGTAGACACTATGCCACAACAAAGTACTGATTGCTTGAATTTCATATAATCGCCTCCGCTAATTTTACTATATTACACTATTTTCTGAGAGGGTATTCAATATAACCATTAGTATTACTAAAAAATATATACTGCTAAGAAATGATGAAAAACTTAAACAAAAATAGAACTATCCTATATGTTTTTTAGAAGCACTTCATCTTACATGTCTCTAAACTTTACTATAGCAACCAGGTTTTAATTAATAAAATATTGGTTATATTCCAAATTTAACATACGCAAAACAACAGAAATTAAATCACTTTAGTATTTTATCCCCTTGTTATAGGTATGTATAGAAAAATTCAGAAAACAAACATAATGAATGGCTATGCTGTTAATCTTAACAGAAACACTCATAAAAATATTCACAAAAAAATTACAATTCACCTACGTGAATATATACTGTATCTATTATTACTACGTTTTAATTTTTGCTCTTGTGTAAAGGAAACCATAACATCTCGTTCACTTCCATTACAGTATATTGAACATTTCTATAATCAAATTCTTCTAATTCAGATTCCTACCTGTCTACCTCTGTAATATGCCCTATTTCATATTCGTATGCATCCATATATTCTAAATAACTTCCCTGATATAATGAATCAGTAGCTTGAAATTTTTCAACAGATACTGCGTTTTCAAAAATAAAACCTTTCAGTTTTACTTGATCGCCTAACTTTACAGCCGAGAATCAATTTTTCATTTCAATTTGAATTTCTTGACTTATAGATGCTGTTGCAAGCGCTCCATCACTCACAATCAGGTTTTTGCAAGAATCTTCCATCTCCCTTCCGAATTAGTGCTCTAGATGAAAATGTGTGATACAAGTATAATTGAGTTTTTTCACTGTCTAAATAATTTTAATGCTAAGTTGATGCAAAATAAATACATCCACGAATTACATAACAAATCCCATTGAATTTTTATGTAATTGTTATTTTACAAAAAACGCTGTTCTTTTAGCAAAGGAATCTGCCAAAAGAACAGCGTTTTACATATAAAATAATTTTATTTATATGTTTTCTTATTAAACAAAGGATAAAACCCTTTTTAATTTGCTTTTGATACTTTTTCTTTTATGAAACGATCTATATATCCTTCTGCTTTCGCAACAAATAGATAAGCACCCATTGCTAATAATGCAAGATCCAATTCATATCCAGGGTTCTTTCCATCACCTAATAACCCAGCGGCTCCATTTACTTTTACAATTGCTCCAACTAAAATAAGTGCAAATAAAAGCCCTACATATCTTACACCTAAACCGATAATTAAAAATACTCCACCAACCAATTCAAATGTCGCTACTCCATACGCCAGACTACCTGGTAACCCAATACTAGTAAACCATCCAGCTACGTTATCAATTCCTGATTGGAACTTTGCTAAACCATGTGCAAAGAAAGTTAACCCTAACACGATACGGATAACTAAATTGCCGATATATTGATTCATTTTAAATTCTCCCTTATAGTTTTGTTATATAAAACTTTATTCGACAAAACTATACATTATTTTATTTTATTCGTCAATTCTTTTTTATGATAGGATCCTTATACCTTACCCTGTAAATCCTTGAACTACTCACCACTTAACGTCCTTACGGACTTTTTGAAGTGGGAGATTCCTGCGAACACTGATGTATCCACCGGTTATCTTAGCAGGCTCTGCCCGTAGTCCCTACGGTGAAAACATAAGTATCTTGTACGTTGACTCACCACGCTCCCTACTTTAGCTTGGTTTTCGCAACTTCAGCAAACGTGGGGCGAAAGAACGTTGAAGATTTTACGGTTGCAACGTTTTTCTGCAACCAACCTCATATCTTCAGTTTTCAAAGAGCAATCTGTACAAGTATATGGTAGCAAACATGTTGGCTTATGCCAACCGACATTCATCTCCCACCTAAAATTGGTGTTTCACACCTTCACATTTTTAAGGAAGGAGTCTTCTGTCGGAAAACGATAAAAAATGGAAAAATACAAATATCCTATATAAATAAAATCTTAAGTTCATAAAAAATTTAAATATGATTCGATATAGTATCTATGTCCCTATTTGTAGGAATTGCAGAAATATAAACAACCGGATAACAATTTACTTCAAGTGGGATAGTGGCTATAACAAAATCGACATCTTTAAACTTTTCACTTTCAATATCTGTAATGAACGTATCTACAAAAATTAATTTATTTTGAAATATATTGCTAAGAAGAGCTATTATGTATCGCCTCCAGGCATCTCCTTCTTCAGTAACAAGCAAAACTTTTTTTTGCTGTGTATTACAAAAAAGTTTTGTAGCTTCTATATGCATGGTTATTTGTGCAATATCTTCATCAGGCATATTCTTTAAGAATATATCTAAGTTTGTATGCCCACCAATCCATTCCTCATATGTACTTTTAATTTGTTGAAAAGTATAGGGGTAGTTACTTTGTATATATTTAGATGTTAATCCATTAGGATTTTCAATTTTGGATAAATATTGCATTTGATAAGAAATGCGTTTGAGATAATCAATAATTAGAAAGATTAATTTATCATTATTGATGAGAGGTATTTTGAAAATCCCTTCTAATCTAACGATAAATTCTTGTATATGTTTAAATATTATTGGATTTTCTTTCCTAAAAATATGAATACCTTCATTTATGTGTTTTACTGTATCTTTGTAAATGTATCTAGAACAATCCACTACAATAGTTAGAAATGCAAGGTCTTCCGCAGTTAACTCCAAATCGTATTTGTTTAATAGTTTGACACACACTCTTGATATTTCGCAATAAAACCTGGATTGTTTTATACGTTCTAACATATTACTGTCCATATATATTTTAGTGTCAATTTTTTTTCTTCTTAAAAAAATTGACACTAAATATGAAAGTTTTTGTTTAGTAGTTATGTGGAATTGAATATTTAAAGATTCTTCTATAAATTGAATCCATTCCCAGATAAATTCTTTAGAATATTCGTCAAACGGCCATTCATTAATAGAAAATGCTTGTTGATAAAGTTCATAATACATTAGAATAATTTGTATTTCGTCGCCTTTAATTTCTAAGGGATTTCTTTGAAGAGATAATTTATATTTATTTAGATATTCATCAACCTGTTTTAAAACTGGATACACAGCAGATACTGATAAATATAAAGAATCCGCTAAGTGGGGAATGTATCCCACATTTTCTTCCATTATTATTTTAAATGTTTGAAAGAGATAAGAGTGTTTAAAACATAACACGTTACTTTGGAAGGTTGAAGCATACAGGTTTTTTTTTAAAATTACTCCTTTTCGCATTACAAGTTTAATTTCCCATTCTTTTGGTAAAAAATCTTGTATAACAGCAATATCTCTTCTAATAGTTCTTATTGAGCAGTTTAAATATAGGGATAGTTCTTTCATGGTAAAATACCTTTTTTCGCTATCAAGTTTACTTAGTAGCATGTTTTGACGATCGTTTATTATGTTCATAACTTATTGTAGTAATTAGGAACAATGTCCTAACAACTTTCCCCCTCTCTATTACTTTTTTTAACTTAATCAAATACATGGTATAAGTAGTTTAATGCTACAGTGTAATAAAACAAGAAGAATATAGTTTCTATATTTGACTATAGTTAAATAATTTATAAGAATGAATATCATCTTTCTTATAAATTAAAAAAAGACATAAAAACCAATATTATTTAAAAAATCCAAAGGAATAACAGTGTTTTAAAATAATATTTTATTGTGGTTGTATAATTAATAATTACAGTGAGTGAAATTCCTTAAATGACGGTATTTATGTAATTCTTTATAAAATACAAAAAGCTTATCTATTTATAAAAGAAAAATAATAGATAAGCTTCTTGTATTTTTCATTAAGTACACATTTACAGAGAATCAATTATTTTTCTACTTAAAGTTTATAGATTTAAATTGAACTTGAAGTTTGTAATTATATTTCAATGTGTAGAATCTATCACTTTATATAGGGGGATGATATCCTCTATACACATTTTGAGTTAATATTTTCTTCAAATAATAAATCAACAAACTACTTAATTCTAGCTTGATTCAATAATCTTTCAATAATCAAGCATCTTCTTTACTCTAAAATTAGTAAAAAAACCATTAATCATCCATTAACCTAAATGTAACTTAAGGTATTTACAATTATAATTCTTCTATTAAATAAAATCATTACAAAAAAGTAACGATTTAATTTTGAATCTCGAGTTAATATTAAAATTTATTTTTGTTTTTTCTTGAGATAATTCTTCACTCAATAATCATTATAATCAAAATATGTTTTTCAATTGACCGAGGCTATTCTTTACAGTACAGAAGAATATTGTAAATAAAATGTTGTTGAATTTCTATATTTATTTAACTAAAATAATTCTTACTATCCAAGTAATAGCAAATGTAATAATTATATAATTTAAACAATTAGCTAAACACGATTCCTCTACAATTTGAAGCAAGGAAATCTTAAACACCCTTTTTCGCAATTAATATTCCACTTAAGAACCACACTGTTAAAAATAAGGAGGACACATTATGTTAAAAAGAAGCATTTTTTTAGTAGTCTTAAAGAGACTAAGTCTTTTTACATTGAACTTACTTAAATTTAATCCCTCCATGGATACTTCTACTAAACTTAAACTAATAATTTTAGAAGGAGAGCTAATTGATCGAGAGAGTAATTATTTATTGATAAGAATTAGCATTCCAAAAAAACTCCTTATATCAAACATTCATTTTTACTATGATTGGAATGAAATAGTTGTACACTCTAAAGATTTAGATGTTAAATTAGGCGATAAGGTAAGAGTAAAAGGATATATACGTGAAAATCAAATTTCTCCAAGCATTGAAAATGCTACTGTTAAAAGAATTGATAAATTTTGAATGCATTTAAGAAGAGCCTACTCTGTTCTACAACTCAATTAACATTTCATCTTCTTATGCATTACGTTAAACAATTGCCAATAAGGGGCATAGATTGTCTAATTCCCATGTTTCTTAAACTTCTCTAAAATTCAGGTATGCATATTGAATACCCGGATTGGAATATAATTTCTTTGTTCAGTAATTTGTGTATTAAAATAAATTTGATATACAAATTATTTATGTGATAAAATATTTATTAAAGATAATATAATTTCTTAATTTTTTATAAATCCCCATAAATAGCCATATATAAATGATAGTTATTTTAAATATGGACCTTTAGCTCAGCTGGTTAGAGCAGACGGCTCATAACCGTCCGGTCGTAGGTTCAAATCCTACAAGGTCCACTACCCCCCTTAATTCTACAAGTTTTTTCAGTCTATATATTTATTTTGCAAAGATATTGTTCTTCACTCTACCTAAGATTTCATATCATTGACTGCTTTTGATTAAACAAAAGTTCAAACATCATATTACCAAATATATATTACATCCTCACTCCTTATATTAACCCCTATGCCCTAAATACCAACATTTCGCAACCAATTATAGTATTAGATAACTCCAACTTTAATCTCATCCTATAAATTCTTATTTATAAAGACAACAAAAAGGCATCCTTTCTTCCTAAGAAAGCGGATGCCTTTTTGTTGTTGTATTAATTCGTTATACCATTTTAATTGCTGTATACATTTCTATACACACGACACAAATAGCAATAAAAATAAACTAGTTTACTATTTAAATACATCATAACATATGATTCTCATAAAATCGTTACAAAAGCGTAACAATTTTCCACTCCCTCTTTACATACAAATCTCTTATTAGGTTAATCGTATCTTCAGTATTTTAAATTCAATAAAATACGTATTAATATACCAACATTTCATAAACCCATTGTATACTCCATAAATGCAAATCCTGACTCTTATACTACAATACTTAGCTTAAAAATTCTTAATTCAAAGGAAATATACTAACTTGAATCCATTCTAGCAAGACCAATTTCTATAACTTTTTAACGAATTTACCGGAAAAATTCTCCTTCCTCAAGCATGTGAAGGGCAATAGGTGGGAGATGAATTTCCGTTTTGCATAGCCAAAAACTTTTGATAAACTTGATATATGAGGTTGCAGGGAGAAAATAAATTGCGAAAACCAAGCCATTCGATTCCTATGTAAAATATCACCCGTACTAAAGCAGCATCCAAGCATTGGACATCTAGAGGTGGAACACCCCGAAGTAACGCTCAGGGAGATGAAAGGTTACTTTCTTCGTGGAACTGAGAAGCTATCACTTCAAGCTTTGCTAAGTGGCGAGTTAGTTCGCTGCTGTTACAATTCTAGTGTATTTACTAATACTGTTCAATATAATCATAACACTTACTATTTTTCCCAGTTATTCTTATTACCCACTTTAACCCTATCTTTCAAATTAAAATTTTGGTCTTTTGTCAACTCAACTAGAACATCCTTTTTAATTCCGTTCTCCAAAGTATATTCAACTCTTACAAATTCAAACCATTTCGATTCAGATTTGGCAACTTCGAATTTCTCCTCTCTGATTATCTCCTTAACATAACCTATTACGTAATCTTAGGTTTCTTCATATTTAATAATATGATTCTTTGAATCCGTAATACTCCGATTTGTTTCTGTCTTTACAATAATATCTTCAGTTGAATTTATCCCTAAAAATGTTAATGTTCCTAAAACACCAGATATAATAAACTGTTTCATATTTATAACCTCTCCTGTTCTATTAATAAATTTATTATCAACGATATCCTTTATACTATTACCCATCTCCAAAATTAAAACTAAAAACATGGGCCTAATATTTTTTTCGTTTATTTTTCTTTATACATTCATGAATTTTCTCCATAATATTTTTTTCATGATTTTTCCATATTTCTTTAGCTTTTTCAAGAGTAACCAATCTTGTTAATTCCTTAATAGCTTTTTCTTCAACCAAGAATGTGGCTATGGCTCCTGTTGATGATGAATATTTCCCGATTACTGAATTTAGAATACTATCAATTTCACACCCCCCCTTCGTTTCAGCTTCTAATTTAACTTTAGAGTTTTTATGCAATGATTTTTCCAATCTTGAATTAAGCATGTATTCTACATACCCTATTGGCGAAGAGATATCTGAACGAAATTGAATTTCTTCAATTATTTCTAATACCATTCCTTTATGTAGACTCCATTTTTTTAATACATTAGGAAAAATTCTCTCTTTACATCGGTCCTCAAATTGTTTCAACTTTTGTTCAAATGAATTTGGAGACTGGTGTTCATCAAAATCCCGAGCAAAATTCATTATATTTTGTTTTTTCTTCTTTCGACTACGAATTGTAAATTTAATTTTTTGCACTTTTCTTCCCAATTTTATTTCCTCAAATTCAAATGAAATATCGGTTTTTTCATTTAATTCAACCTGTGCTGGAATTAACACCCTTTGTTTAAAATTCCCATATTTAATATATAAATCTATCGCATCTAAATAATATCTCAAATTTTCCAGACTAATTGTACGTTCTTTTATATCTTCATACTGTTTAAGCAATTCATAAAGTCTTATAGCATATGTACTTTTTAATTTAACTATATTTGCCAATTTATAGCTTGTAAATTGACTACTTAGTTCTAATAAAAATGGTTTTAACAAAGGATCAAAACGCATATCAATAATCCCTTTATTCTTATTATAAATTGCAGAAGAAAGCCAAGATACTTGTATTACTTCCTCTCCTATACGTATTTCAATTACTTTTGATAATAATTCCTTTGTAATTTTACTTAACTCAGTATATTTGGTGGAACCTTTTAGTCCAAGTAGATGGTGAAATTTTTTTATTGGAAATCGATATGTTTTAAAGTCTCTATCATTAGGCTCTATATTACTAGCCAAACATAGTATTATTTTTTGTTCGACTAAATTCAATCGTGAATTAGCTTCAATTAACGTATTAGATTTAGAAACAATATTATTCTCTTTAATTTGAAGAATTTGAAGATGTTGACTTGTGGCCACCCTTTTATACGTCCTTTCCAATATTTATGATTAAATATAACATTTTTAATAAATATACTTTAGTAAAAAAGTAATTTGTTACTTTTTTGTTATAGTTAGAACCATTTTTGTTATAGTATATGAACCATTTTTGTTATAGTTAGAACCATTTTTGTTATAGTTAGAACCATTTTTGTTATAGTATATGAACCATTTTTGTTATAGTTAGAACCATTTTTGTTATAGTTAGAACCATTTTTGTTATAGTTAAATCTTAAAATTACTTATATATCAACATATTCCTAACTCTTAAAACATATAAAACATTTAAAACAATAATATATAAAACATACAAAACAAATATTTTTTGTTTTGATATATCCTTTTTATCAGTTCCTAATAGATGTGAAACACCCATATTAAAGTGGAAAAAGAATGTCTGTAGGTGTGAATCTAATTTTTTATATTAAGAGGAATGCTAGAAAATAAGGTGTAATCAACTTAAATAAATAAAACATACAAATTTTGTATCTAACCGTATAAAAAGCAAGAAATCTTAAACAAAATTATTGATTGTAGTCGATTTGTGTTCAATTGCTACCGAAATCATCAAAAATCATGATGTAATTAATATGAGGATCTATAAATAAGCAATTGACTAAAAAACAGTGAACTTGCCAAAATAATTAGTGAAGTCTTTGGGTCTCAATTCCGAAATATATTGGAATATAAAATAAGATAAAAAGCAAGTTGTTGTTATATTAAAAACATTTGCATCTAGCTAACTATGTTCTGGTTACCAAAATAAAGACGTTAAAAATCTTAGCCTTCGTAAATGGAATTACCCTTCTTGTAGCACACAGTATAATAAAAATGCTAAAAATTGTAAAAATGAAGTGCTTGGTTTATTAACTATTTAGAAACCACAGGGATATCCTAAAAACAATTAGCAAACCTTCGTTCTCTGTACTTAGGAATATCCTACCTCATACAGTCTGTTAGGAAATTAAGTAAGGAGTAGTTCCAAAATTAGTTAACTTAACAAAGTATGTTTTTAGATTCAAAAAACAAGATGGGGTTTCCCTACAAAAATTAAAATAATTGAATATGTATATATTTTTATTATAAGATTTTTATATAATAAAAATACTAAAATCTATAAAAAACTCATTATCTTTTTATAATAATTAAACGAAATATTAACATTAAGAATTAATTAGTTTTTCCTTCTTTACTTTATATGAATTTACTCATAACAAATGTAATATTTATTGTTTTATCAAAAAATGTTCCTTCCTCAAATGTGTGATTAGAGATCACTCAACGGTAAGTTGGAAAGAAATTTTAGTCTAGCAATATTCAAGGGATTTTAATAAACTAATTACAGATTTCGAGATGCGAAAAAAACATATCGGACTTCAGCTTGCCTCTTTAGGCGGAGAGTGTCAAAAATATGGAGTAGCCCTTATTCCATGTTATAAGAACTACTCCATATCAAAATTTATTTCAATTTAGATTACCTATACTATTTAAAAGTTAATCATACTAATTTTTTACTTTTGAACCTTTATATTCAAATTTGCCTGTTTATAAAAATTGAGTTTTTCCTCATTATACTTTTGTGTGTAATTATTAAATTTTTCTATTTGAATTTTTATATCCGTATGTAAATTATTAATCTCTCCAACTTTTTCTTTAATTTTTTTAAGGTTTGTATCTTTTGTTTTCAGTTTTTCATATAATTCTTTTTCAGCACCTAATAATTTCAAATACTTATCTTTCATATTTTTAAAAGCTTTATATCGAGATTGATACAACTCTTTTACTTGTTGAGCTTGTTGTTGTAATACTTTATTTTCAAGCTTTTTTATATACATTGAGGTATTTTTAAATTTCGCTAAACTGGCATCAATAATTTCCTCTTCTTTTTTTAATATCTCTTTGCGCTCATTGAGATTTTTAAAGACTTTATTTATTTTTTCTGTTACTAATATATTATCTTTTTTACCCTCTTTAAGAATTTGTTCATACATATTTTGATCTTGCGTTTCAAAATTTTTTAGCTTTATCACATGATTCGACAAATCTTTTTCCTGCTGTGCTGCGGCTTCAAACAGCCTATATAAAGTATCTTCTGCTTTTTCACTAGAACAACCACTTAACAAATTTAAAGATAATAATCCAATTAATATTCTGTTTTTATACGCCAAGATTTCTTCCTCCATATACTAAATTCGATCATCATGCCAAAAGTTTAATGGGAAATGATGTTTTTCTCGATAAACCTCAAATTCATAGCCCTTTTCTTTTAACCCTTTAATAATAACTGGTACAGCTGCAACTGATTGAGGATGAATATCATGCATTAAAATGACTTCACGATTTTTTGTTGCATTAGAAATTACATTTCGCGCAATTTGTTCTGCAGCAGTAGCAATAGGTATTTTATTGTATTTCCAATCGAAAGAATCAATTGTCCAATCCCATACTTTAAAACCAGATGCTAAAACTTGATTACGCAATCCTTCATCCAATCCTGGTTTTGATCCATACGGTGGGCGCGTTAATGTTGAAGTTATTCCTATAATATTTTTGATTAATCTTTGACATTTTTCCATTTCACTTACATACTCACCATTTGTATATAATTTTTTGAAATTATGTGAAATACTATGCATAGCAAGGTAATGACCATCTAAATATTCTTGCTTTACTAATTCAGGATATAATTCTATATTTGTTCCAACTAAAAAAAAAGTGGCTTTTATTTCAGTCTCTTTTAATATATTTAATAATTCTGCTGTATATTTTCCAGGTCCATCATCAAAAGTCAAATAAGCAACTTTCCTTTCTGTTCCATTATAGAAGTTAGGGGGTATTTTTTTTATTTCAACATTCTTTTGTTCACTAGCTAACTGCACTAAATGTTCTTTTTTTATTATTTCATAAGTAGGAGCAGTGATTGATTGGAATATAAAAAATCCTGTTGCAAGACACACCATTGCAAATAGTACAAGTACCACATACTTTAATTTAAACACATATTTCATATTAATAGATTCCTTTCCTATTCAGGTTAGATTATGATATAATTATCTAGTAATTTTTAATCATTAATCAATTTACAATTAGTTTACAGATTTCGCGATACGTTCGTCCCATATTGGGCTTTAGTCCGACTTTAGATATAGGATTAACGTATCGCTTTTTCATAGAGAAACAGTAATGTGTTGGTTATACTTTAAATTTAGAAAAGTACAAGTCCTTAAAACACTTATGTGCTTCTTAAAAAAAGATATCATATGGAGTTCGATAGACTAAATTCACACTATTGGTAAAATAATATGTGTCTTCAAGAACAAAACACTAAAATATATATACACACAACGTGTTGTCGTGAGAGTGATGATGGCACCCCGTAATCTTGTACGCCAGCGATAGCAAAAATTTCCTTTGTCTTTAGTACCAAGAATCCCAATGAAGTTATTCCGCTTGTCCTTTTAGACGAAAGTGTCAAAAAGGTAATTTTATAGTAACCGTTGTACCTATACCTTCCTCACTGTCAATTTGTATTAAGCCATTGTGAAGTTTAACAATTTTCTTTACAATAGCTAATCCCATACCTGAGCCAGATGATTTACTATTGACTTGATAAAAAAATTCATTTATATAAGGTAAATGCTCTTCTGCAATCCCGATCCCTTGATCAGATATACTGATTATGATTTGTTCTTGCTTTAATAAAGTAACCTCTATTCTGCCTTTATGATTTGAATACTTAATCGCATTATCAATAATATTTAAAAAAACCTGCTTTAATCGGGCTCTATCAGCTATTAACTCCACCTCTTCAAATTCAGTCACTATCTTTATTTCTCTTTGCTTAGCTTTTGTTTCTAACTGCCAAATTGATTCATTGAGTAAATCTTGTAAAAAAAACTTTTCTTTACACAAATCTTGATAATCTAATTCTAGCTTTGAAAAATCTAGTAAATTTTCTACCAAATGAATAAGTCGATCCGTTTCTGCTGTAATTATACTCATTCCTTGTTTTATTTCTTTATCTGTTAAACACTCAAAAGTAGCTAATGTTTCACTCCATCCTTTAATTCCTGTTAAAGGGGTACGCAATTCATGTGAAATAGAAGCAATAAATTCATTTTTCATGTTTGTTGACTGATTTATCTTACTTACCATATGATTTAAACTGTGAGCTAACTCTCCTAACTCTCCAGGATAATCCTCGTTAATTTTACAAGTCAGTGTTCCCTTGGCAATTTCTGATGAGGCATTAATAATAGAGTGAATTGGTTTTATAAATAAATTTGCTAAATGTTTACTTACTATTAGAACAATTATAGAAATAATAATTCCCATTAAAACAGTACCTAAGATTATATCAATAATTCTTTGATTTACGTCTTTTAGGTTAGTTGTATACTTTAAAACCCCAATTGTTTGTCCCTTGTGAATAAAAGGGCTTAATACTTCTAATGATTTCCCATCACTTTTCTGGTTAGCAATTCTATGATAGGTATCCCCTTCTAATACTAATAAAGGAATTCTTACCTTTTTATTTACTTTATAGCCATTTGATGATTGTATGACATTTCCATATCGATCTAATAATTGTAGTTCAGTTCCTTGTAATTGAAATGAACTTATAATATCACCACTATATTCTCGTAATCGAAGATCATAAACAGAATTATAATCAGAAAAAAATTTAGTACTTGCTTTAGCGTGTGATTCAACATAATGCAAAAGACCATTATAATAATAGCGATAAATAGCAACAGAAAATACCCCCTCAAACAACACTAGCATAAGGATAATAACAGTCATAAAATATAAACTAATTTTTTTCTTCATCTTTCATTTCCCTTCCACATATATCCTTTCCCCCATATAGTCAACAAAAACTGCGGTTCAGAAGGATTAGATTCTATCTTTTGACGAATTCTCCTTATATTTACATCTACTACTTTTGTTTCTCCGGCAAAATGTTCCCCCCATATCTGGTTTAGGAGTTGGTCACGTGAAATTGTCTTAGATGAATTGATCATTAAATGATATAAAATCATATACTCTGTTGGTGTTAACTCTATTAATTGGCCTTGATTATACAAATTTTCTTGCAAAATATTTAATACAAATGGACCTGAATGGATTAAATCACTATCTTCGAAATTAAAATTTATTCTTCTCAATAATGATTGTATACGTGCAATTAACTCCATAGGGCTAAATGGCTTTTCAATATAATCATCTGCCCCCAAGGTTAATCCTTGCACTTTCTCTTGATTTTGTACACGTGCTGTCAGCATGATAATCCCTAATTTTCCATTTGACTTTCGTATCTTTTTACATACTTCAAAACCATCTATTCCAGGTAACATAATATCTAATAATGCTATATCGATAGCTTGATGTGTTCTAAATAATTCTAATGCCTCTTCCCCAGTGCTAGCTTCTATTACATTAAAACCAGCACGTTGTAAATTTAAAACAATAAAACTACGAATTGCTAGCTCATTTTCCAATACTAAAATTGTATGCATATGTCTTTCTCCTTTAATCTTGTTGATATTCGGACAATGGTTTAATATAAGATTTCCATTTTTTGTACCTTGTTTGATTAGGAATAGCAGCAATCCTAGAAGTATTTTTCAATACTTTTTGAAATTTCTTTGTATCTAGATTTTCATTCGGATTAAATGTATATACCTCAATCCATGGTTCATTGGTATCAACATAAAATAAGCATTGAAACCCTTTTTTATTATCAGGTTCAAGTGTAATTTTTCCTATTAATTCCTTTGGGATCTTAACATAATATCCTTTCTCTATGTTTACATATCTTTCTTCAATTGGTGTAAGTGTATTTTCTTCCCACTGCAAATATCGTTCAAATCTAGGACGTTCAAGAAAAGATTTCTCTTCCCATCCCTTCGGCTCAAATGTATTAGCAAAATCAATAATCCCATCATTATTTACATCTTTGCTTTCTATTAATGATTCTGTTATTAATGGATTATCTTCATCTGTAAATATTTTTTTAAATCGATTTTCAGTGAAAAGAGCGACATAAGTAATGCCAGAATGCGCACCAAATCCACTATCAATAACAATCCCCTTGCTTTTTTCAGATACATTTCCTAGTTGTACTTTTTCTATTGCATTTACGTTTGAGTTAAATTCAGTCTCGGATAATATATTAAATTTTTCTATAAATTTCACTTTTAAATGCTGATTTTTTTTATAACTCACTAAACTGATATCTTCAATCCCATTTTGATTAAGATCTTCTACAAATAATTTTGTGTAATCTTGTTTATAAATTTCTTTTACACCGTACTTCTCTATTGATAAAGCATACATTGTACTCTTATTAATTTCATGACTTTCAGAAATACCTATTAAGATTTCATTTTTTTGATTCCCTGTGAAATCTCCTACCTTCAAAATATCAAGATTGTCTCCAATGAATGTATGTTCCGCCATATGCTTCCACATTCCGTTAACTTGATGATAAATAGATAGATAAATTTTACAGTCCTCGTTTAATTTTTTATAAATAAACACTGCTTCTTTTTTTTTACCTTCTTCTAAATCCAAAAGCCAAATCATTTGCTTGTCTTTATTTGATACCGGTGTAAGTAAACGGTAATTCATCGGAAGATTTTTATCTATTTGATTTTTTAAATCTTCTAACCATTTTTCACTAGAAGGTGCAGATATTAAATTTTTCGGTCGTTCATCTATTGAACATCCGGTTAATACAATTATAATTCCTAATATTTTCAATATATTCCACATAAATCTCCTATCCTTTATATATTTTTTATTACTTTATCATTTTACATACCCATGGAAATTATAATTTGTAATGACTTGAAAAAAAGTTACAAAAAAGTTACAAATTATACTATAAAAGCATTTATTATTGATAATCTTCATTATTGTAACTATACTGTTTACAAAGTTAGCTTTTTAAATTTAAAAGTATCTTTACTAAATTAAATGGAATGGAGCAAATAAAATAATGAAAAAACTACTTTTAGTAAGCGCATTGAGTATAGGAACTTTAGTAACATCTACCCTTCCAGGGGTTAATACAATAACAGCAAACGCTGCTACACCAGAAAATATTTCTATATCTACCGAACAAAATCTTCTACAACAGCTCAAAAAGTATACAGGTACTGTTATTGAGAAACATATAAACAACAATAGAGTATTTATATTAATAAAAACTCCAAACGGAACAAAATACTTTACAGAAACTTTTCAACCTGAATTACTAAAAAATATTAATATAGGAGATACAATTAATATTTATGGCACAAATGTTTCAGGAACTTCTATAGATCCAGGATTAAAAGTTAAAAACCCTATTTTCCAAAAAACAAACGATATTAGTGTGCTAGAAAAACAATATAAAAAAGTAACTGGTACAGTTATCCATAAAGATACAAAAAATATAACAATTAAAGATATAAAAAATGGTACATACAATACAGGTGTTGTTCAACCTGAATTATTAGACAATATTAACATTGGGGATACAGTAAATATTCATTATTCACCTGGAGCAGCCGTACTTACTAATATGATTGTTATTGAATCCTCGATTGTGGAAAAAATAGAAGATAAAACAAATCCAATTCATAGCTCTAAGGAAAAAAACAATATAAATTTAGGGGTCTATACAAATAAGTATGGCGAATCCGATTACATAATAGGTTCTGTTACAGAAATCGGTAAAGCGGCAGGTTTTGAATTTATATGGGTTGAATATCCTATAAATAATGATAGCAATACCACTGGGCATGTGAAAGTTGTAACAAAAGATTCAAACATAATTAAAGGAGATATAGTTAAAGTCAAAAATATGAATGAATGGATAAAAGGATCATCATTCGCAGAAACTAATGATAATATTGAAAAAGTTTTCTAGGTGCTTTTTATTTCAACTATTTCATTTATTAAATTGATTTATAAAACAATTGGACTTACATAAGTTCACATACCTTTAAAAAATACTTCCTATTAGATAGAAAGAACAAAATCCTTCTATCTATGGGGAGTGTTTTTTTATATTTAAAACAAATTATTCTAAAGCTAAAAATCAATAACTTTAGCTCTTTATAAATCTGTCCATCACCCATAGTTGTCATTATCGCTGAATTTCAGTTGATCTTGCAATGGTTAAAAAATGGAAGATATAAAGAAATGGTGAAGACGACTCAGGAAGAACATTAAACAAAAAATGTCCAATTTTTTGTTTTTTTCTATTAATAGTTAACTGTAAATTATATTACTTTATCTGTAACTATTTTTACGCAATATTTAATTTATAATATACATATCCTATTAAAATTAACCATAGTATAGATAGCCTATTTCTCAGAAATATAAAGTTATTAAAGTACCAAAGTATTTTTTACAATTTTTATTTTATAAAGGAAAGGTTTATATGGAACTAAAAAATAGCGAGTTACAAGTAATTATAGAAGAAAAAAAAAGAGAATTAATATTTCTTACACAAAAATTGGACCTAAGACATGAAGATGTTCTATTGTGCAGTCAAGATTTGGATTTTTTTGTATACTACGCTATGAAAAAATTTTCAGAGCAAAAAATATCTAAATAAACTCCCCTCCACTTAATGAGATAGCTGTCTGTTTACAGTAGGAAAGCATGAATCCTAAACACTTTTATTAATCTAATTATTTTACAAGGTCTTTGAACTGCTTACCACTTAACCTCCTAACGGACTGTTTGAAGTGGAGATTTCTAATTGATTAGGAATCTCCATAGTCCTTACGGTTAAGAGACGAATTGCTTCGTTTCTAAGATTCATTCCTGAGTTAACATCTCTATCATGATGTGTGCCACAAGAAAGGCAATCCCACTCACGAAAATTTAGATTTTTAACGTCTGTATTTTGGTAACCACAACTTTGAACATAGCTGATTAGAAGCAAATTTTTTTGAGGCGATTATTACTTGCCTCCTGTACCATCTTGCTTTGTATTCCAACATATTTCGAAATTGTGACCAAGATACTTCTATAATTGCTTTGGCAAGTTTACTGTTTTTTAGCATATTGTTTACTTATAGATACACAATACCAATTACATTGTGATTTTTGATGATTTCAGTAGACATTTTATCCAAGTAATCTTTTCTTTTATTCTTAACATATTCATGGACCCGTGCCACTTTCACACGCTATTTATTCCAATTTGAAGTACCTTTCGTTCTTCTGGAAAGGATGCGTTGTACTTTCACTAACTTTTTTCTAATGTACGAAAGAATTTAGGAATTTTGTATGTAGTTCCATTAGAAAGAATAGCAAAGTCTTTTATCCCCATATCAATCCCAACAGAAGATGCTGTTTTTGGTAATTTCCCCACTTATGTCTCAACTAACAATGATACAAAGTATTTATCACTTGAATTTCCTCTTATGGTAGCACTCAGGATGCGTCCCGTTACCTCACGGCTCTTTGCAAACTTCACAAGTCCGATCTTAGGTATTTTTATTTATTTCGTTGTATAAGACTGAATTTTATTTCGTTTGAACTTAAATCGTGAATGATTATTCTGTTTCTTGAAAAAACGTGAAAAAGCTTCTCCTAGCTATTTTAGTATGGATTGAAGCGCAATACTATCTACTTCTTTTTTAATTGAGTAAGCTCGGCAGAGCAAGGGTGATAGGTTAGTCCTTTCCCTGTTTCTTTGTACGTATTATTCCACAGTAAGGAAGCGATAAGGCTTCTAACCGCAAGGACTGCGGAGATAGGCTAATAAATTAGAGTTCGATAGAACTCTTTACTTAGGAATTCCCCACTTTCACTTCTAAACGAAGTGAAAGTGGGGATAGCTCAACAATGTATTTTTGTTTCCTTCCATACGATGTGGAAAGCTTAAAAGAAGCTGCATTGAGCAAAACTATTATACTTAGTACTACAACCTTTTACTAGTTATCATTATTTTAATGCCCCATAGAGATACTGATATAGTAGACTTCCTTTCCAAAATAGTAAGATCCAAAAAAACAAAGTATAAATAATATCTATCTTTGGTGTAAAATAGATATTATTTATACTTTTCTTTCATGTAAACTTGAAATATTTTGTCACGGGTACATAGCTATTCATGTTTTACTCCTTCATCAAATTATTATTTGCATCTTTTGACAAATCATTCTTAGATTAACAAAGCAAAAAAATTGATGATACAAAAATCAGGTATTTGTACCATCAAAATAAAAATTATCTAAATGTTTATTTTTTTCGTTATTTAAGACTAATTTTATTCCAATCAAATAAAGAGCCCGGATCTGTCTTTCTATCTTTTGCATATTCATCGTGTCCTAATATATGATTCCTATCTTTTTGAATACTAGGATTTCTTTTACAAATATCATCTAATAATAGTTTTAAAGATTTATACTGCGCATCTGTATATCCAATATTATGAGGAGAAATTAAATTATATGTTTCTTCGGCCATCATAATTAACATTTCTTCCCAAGTTCCGATACCAAGTAACTCAATACCAATAGAATATTCATTAAGTTTATTTGTATATTTTGGCTGATTAAGAATACTTCCTTTTCCTGCATGATATGCAACCCTATTTTCATTTACAAATTGGTAAACGAAACCGGTTCTATCAATTAAGTAATGAGCTGACAATCCATTATCTAGAAAACTATTATATGCATCTTTTACATTGTAAGGATTTTGAGGTTTAGCAACTGCATTTGACATAAAATGAATAAGCACATGAGTAATTGATTTTGTACGCTCTTTAGAATTGTCTTCTGGTAAAAGCCATTCCTTCATTGGGGTCACAACCTTATTTGAATCCTGATTTAGTGAATCTGTCTCCGCTCTTTGGAATTTTTTATTCACGGAATTGTCATTCAATTCAATTTTCTCTTCTGCCAATGTAATGGGATTAAATGTGGAAATTGTTATGAGTGATATTGCTCCTAACATAGATATTATTTTACAAAACCTTTTCCCTTTCATATGTTCACCTCATCATATTATACTATTCAGAAATCCACCGATATTCTTTATAAATTTACGTTTATACTAACATTAAATTATAAACTCATATGATATCCTATTTTTTAAGAAATCTATTATAGAAAACATCAAATATAAAAAGGACTAAATATAACTGATTATTTGATGTACCTATTTCTCGTTGTTTTAAAAATTCATGATATAAATCACTTATTTTTATAAAAAAAAAAGAGCAACTATACTCTCTTAATTAATTGATAATTAACTCTTTATTAAAGCCTATTTTTAAAGAGTTAACCATAGCAATTCCTATTACTGATCATTAGATAGGTAATAGGAATTGCTCTTTAATATATTTAATTTTTATTTTCTTGAATAATTTTAACTTTTGGGTTGTCCATTGTCCGCGCGTGTCCACTTATACGAAAACCAGTTGTAGTACCTAATAATTGGACTGTATCTCCAACCTTAACTTTAACATTGGAATTTACAATAATCTTATCTACATCCATACTTTTTAATGGATTTGGATTGACTTCAAAACCTTGGTCAGTAACTTTGGTTATTTCTCCTGTTATTACTCCATCAGAATTAATCACAATTACATAACCTACCATGTAATCCAAAGAATCCTTAGCAAGCTCACTTTCTACCATTTTCACGCTTACACTATCCCCAATCTTAATATTAGAGTTAACCGACTGTATGGTGACTGAATCCCCGGATTTTAATTTACTATTCTCACCTACAAAATTTAATTTCATAACAAAATTTTGGTCAGTAACTTTTGTTACTTCTCCTGACAATACTCCAAAACTCTTTTCTTCTGCGGCACTTGCTATTGGTAAATCTAATCCGGAAATATTAGCCCCAACAACTCCAGTTAATCCTAGAGCCCCTGCTAAAATAATTTTCTTTAACATTTTCTTTCCTCCTTATAAAGTTATCCATGAGATATTTCATCATTAGTATACTTTTTATAAAAAGAACAGTCGTTACAAAAATATTACAATCTTATAGTAATCTGCTTTGCAATCTATCCAGATACTAATATAAAATTATTATCGCTTTATATATTTAATAGTGATTTTGGAAATTTGATATATATTTAAATGCAACTCTAGAGTTTTTTAATATACAATAACTTGTTACTTTTCTGTAAAGATTTTATTTCCAATAAAGTGTATACTTAGTGGGCATTTGGGTAAAAAGCAAATAAAAAAAGGCAATTTTTTCGCACTGTCTAGGGGATATAAAATTCACTTAAATTTACCATATGTTAAATTTGAAATTTATTTCTTTTAAACACTGTATTTTGAATAAAGGAGGGATTGGAAGATGTAGTATACTCTCACTGTAGAACTAGTTTCGAATTAAATAATCTAAAATCCAACCAATGTGTACGATAATATAAAACCCTATCTAATATTATTTTTACACTTTTCAACCTATCGAAATTTTCCAGATATATTTTCATGTTTTTTTATGATAAAACCGCATTCCAACTGTTAGATATGTAGTTGGAATGCGGTTTATTATATCTAGAAATACAAAATTAAAATGAATATTTCTTGTAACTAGTCCCTATATTATTTATAAAATTCAACAAAATTAGAGAAGTAAGTAATGCACCTAAACTATAAAAGGATCACAGTAAAACAAAAATATTAGCAAAAGTATACATTAACGTAAATATGAATCTTACACTTTTTTATTGTGTTTAAAGAGGATGCTTTTTAAAAAACTCATTAACATATCTTATAAACTCTTTTGGTTCTTGCCGAAATGGTGCATGATATCCCTTTTCTATAATTCGTAATGTACTATTTGCTATTAATTGTTGATACTTGCTACCATCTTTCCAAGAAACACTTTTATCCTTTCGTCCCCAAATTATCAAAGTTGGAACCTGAATTTCCCTCGGATCCATATATAATTTGTTTTCTATCATTTTTCGCAGTTCTTTATAATGTTCTGTATTGTTCCTTTTATACTTTACATCATTTTCTTTATAATCCTTTATATCAGATACTGTATTTAATTCATCCATTAGTCTTGGTTTAGACGAGATTGACTCTTTTTGTAAAGATTCTACCCCTGGTGCATCTACTAAAATTAGATTTGTAATTGCACTAGGATACAAATATGTTAAATTTAATGCTAATTCCCCACCTAAGGAATGTCCCATTATAGCAAATGTATCATATCCTAACTTTTTCATTAATTTATAATACATATTTGCCTGATTAGGAAATGTATATGAATAATCAATTGGTTTTGAAGAACGTCCAAATCCTAATATATCAACTGAAATAATGGTATGATTCTGTGCTAAATCTGAATAGATATCATTAAAACCATCAGAAGAGTTTCCAAATCCATGAAACATAAGTAAGGGGGGCTTTTCTTTCCCAATTTGTTTAAAATAAATACTCTGGCCATCAATTCCCACCATTTTTTCTTTTGTTTTCACTTCATTTTTTATTGTTTGACTAACTTCTTTTTTTTGTGTGACAGAGATTATTGATTTATCTATGACACTACAACTTGTTAATAATAAAATAAACAAGCTAATTAATATATATACATTAAAAATCTTCAAGTTATAATTCTCCCTTCAGATAAAATACAAGACGTAACAATTTTAGTTACACTTATTAAACAAGTCAATGATATTTGTATACAAATTACTTTTTCTTTTAATAATTAACTCTACAGAAAGCATTAGTTTTAGATATCAACATAATTCTTATAAGTGACATCTTTAGCACTTTTTCTATCAATAAACAGGTTTTTCATTTCTAATTTTCACATAAATAAACTGTAACTTTTTTGTAACCGCTATTCCCTTTAGATGAAACTATAATAGTTACATGATGACGGTTGCAAACTAATAGATTTTGAATGGAGATGTTATAAAGTGAATATTAAAAAAGTAGTTTTAGCCAGTGCACTAGGATTTACAGCACTTGCAGGTACAAACCTTCCAGGTTTAGAAACTCCCAAAGCTAGTGCCGATTCTATTGAATTAGAGACAATCCAAGGCCATGTTGTTGCAGTTTACGATACAATAGTTCATATCGAATTAAATGAATATAGTGACCCTAGTAAAAAAGATTTTGCAATTAACCTAGGGGACATCACAAACACATTTAAAGTAGGCGATCAAGTAAAAGCTACTGGCAGAGGTTGGAGAGGATTTGGTGATTCAACATCCTTCGATGCAACTTCCATCGAGAAAGTTAATAAAGGAAATTCATTAACCAAAACTAGCGCACCTTCTTTTGAGTTAGATACAATTCAAGGTCGTGTTGTTGAATTGGAAGATAACATAATTCATATAGAATCGAAAGAATACAATGGTCATATGGATAATATTGTTCCAATTACAATGCACAACACTACTAATACATTCAAAATAGGTGATCAGGTAAAGGCTACTGGAACTCTATGGAGAAACATGAGAACCTTTATGGATGCAACTTCCGTCGAGAAAATTAATGAAACAAACTCATTAACTCCTGGATTACATTATAATAGTCAAGGTGCACCAGATTATGTAATTGGAGAAATTACAAAGCAAGTCAATGATACAGATAAATCACTAAATTATGCGATTGTAACATACCCAACTAAATCTGGAAAATCTGATACTGTACGTGTTGATTTATCATCACAAACCAAATTCAATGTTGGTGACATGGTGAAGGTAAAGAACATTGTAGACTGGATTAGAACTAATATTTCTTTAACAGAGGAAAAGAATATAGAAAAAATTAATGAAACAAAAACTTCAACAGTACAAGATGATAAATGGATTTGGTCTTAATAAAACGTCAATAATCATACAAAAAGCTAATTTAATCTTTTAATTAAAATAAGTGTATAACCTATCACACAAACCTTATTAGGTATCAATAAGGTTTGTGTATTCATTTTTATAATTCATCCTACTCTAATAATATCTTGCTTTGTTTACTATAAAGAGAATGTATCATTACAGTAAACAAACCTTTATTTCTTTATAATCCTATACACCTTATGCAATTCTACATTTTTAAATTTATATAAGAAATTTTAAACTATTAGTTTCTTTCTCTAATCTTTTTACTCGCCTTGCTTATCAAAAATTCATTAGCAAACTTACTAAATAAATATATTAAAGAACTATTGATAGTAATTTATATTGTAACAATAACGATTTCATTCTTTCTGTTGAATTTACAGGCAAATATAGAATTTCCAACTCTATATTTGCCTGTAAATTCAACTTACTATACAAAAAGGTGGCTTATTATGAAAAAAATTATTTTAACTGGAGCATTAATCTTAACTGGAGTTACTGGATTCAATTTATATGATTCTGGAGCAACGAAAGTTAGTGCTACTAATATTGAGAAGCACCAAGAGAATATTTCCCAAAGTGATATCCAATTCACCGGGTATGTTGTAGGAGTTTACAACAAATTAGTAGAGGTTGCAGATATAAAAAATAGAGAAGATGCATTAAACTTTAAAAGCCATAATCGATCACAATTAATAAATGAAAATAAATTGATAAACTTCAAGTCTTCTAAACAACAAAAATATGAGGTAGGAGAAAAAGTTACTGTAACAGCAAAACAAACTATTAACTCTTGGCCAACAGAATTAATTAATCCTATTGTAAACAAACATGAATTTATTGGTAAAACATTCACAATAACATATGACGAAAATGATATTTTTAAAGTTAAGTATGTAGATGATAAGACAATTGAATGGGAAGGCATTGAAGGAGTGGCAAAAGGTGCTAGTGGAAAGGAAAATATTACTTATCGTCAACTATCCCCAGGTATCTTTTTTATTAATTGGCTAGAAAAAGAAGGATTTTCTGTTAGCCAAACTTTGGATTTAAATAAAATGACTGTCTATGCATATAATACCTATGATGAAGATGGAAAAAGAAAAGAATTATTCCGTACTGGTAAATTAGTTTTACAAAATAAATAATACGTTATTAACTATCTGTACAAAATACAGGTTTATCACTTCAACTTCCAAATATGTTTTCTGATTAAATTTATCACACTGTTTTTTGACTACTCGGTATTTTACTACGGAGTAGTCAAAAAGGATCTTTTTCTACTCTATAAAAATACACTATAATCTATCTATTTTACCTATATGGCACTTACAAACTTCAGTTTCTTTCTTAACGCTAAATGTGAATTATTTTTTATATTTATTAAATTAACGTAAATTATTTGCATACTATATATTGAACTACCCCGACTTTCACTTCGTTTAGAAGTGAAAGTCGGGGTAGTTCAACAATACAATTGTGTTTTCAATATAAATGGAAACTTTTAAATAGAAGTTTATTTATTTTTAATGTTAGGAGTTAGGAGTTCCCTAGAACATAGAGAAACAAGGCACCATACAAAGTAATCTGACAAACCTTAGAGGTATTGTATGTAGCTTGCTCATCTTAGATACAACGAAAGAGCCTTACCTCTTTAGATAAGGCTCTTTCGTTGTATGATATTTACATAGCAACTAAGAAACTGAAAACATATAACACCAAGTAGTAGAATCCTAATATTCCTCCTACAGCTAATACCTGCTTAATCCAACTCTTAAGTTTTAGATTACTGTCAATTGCTTGCACTCTTTCCATATTTCCTCCTATTAAGTAGAACCCTTAAAAACGCTCACCTCGCTATGGTACCATTAAAAAATGACTAATAGATGTCTAATTTTTGTCTAAATGTATAAACATGCAAAAATCGTATTGTTAAATTTGTAAGCGCTCGCTATAATTATAATAGGGTTATAAAGATTCACCACATCTTAATACGAACAAAGAGGAGAGAATAACATGGAAATCGCAATGGCAGTTTTAAAATTTGTAGGAGGAGCAATTCCATTAATTCAAGAACTTCTAAAAGCATTTATGTAAATTCACTATTTAGCAATTATTTATAAAAATTATCATACAAATGATCTGTATATCAAAGATGAATTGATTTACAGATCATTTGTGTGAGCAAGGTCCCTTTAACATTACTAAGGGACCTTTTTAATTTTTTAAATACTTAAGTTTACGTCACATCAACATCAAGTTAGCAAAACAAAATAAAAAAATACGCCATCCATTCCTATGATTCTACAAAAAGAATAGCGTATTTTTCATTTTGGGGGCATTATAAAACTTTAACTTGATGGTGATGGGGATCACTAAATGATTCTAAGAAAATTTTACGTTTAGAATCATTTATCAAGAAAACTACATATTTATGAAATATGGATAAAGCATATTAAATTTTACTTTACAGACTATGGTAGTTACCTTGTTATTACCATTAATCAAGCTATACTAGACTATAAAGAAACAAATTTTCTTTAGGTAAGCAATTCATATACTAAATTTCACATTAAAAAACCTAAATTACTATTAAGTAGCGGGAATCCGCTGTTTTTTATTTTGTAACAGAAAAAGAAAACAAGATAAAAAATCGCTCATAAAAAGTTTTTATCGTTTTCCGACAGAGGACTCCTTCTCCAAAAATGTGAAGGTGTGAAACACCAATTTTAGGTGGGAGATGAATGCCAGTTGGCATAAGCCAACATGTTTGCTACCATATACTTGTACAGATTGCTCTTTGAAAACTGAAGATATGAGGTTGGTTGCAGAAAAACGTTGCAACCGTAAAATCTTCAACGTTCTTTCGCTCCACGTTTGCTGAAGTTGCGAAAACCAAGCTAAAGTAGGAAACGTGGTGAGTCAACTTACAAGATACTTATGTTTTCACCGTAGGGACTACGGGCAGAGCCTGGGATACATCGGTGTTCGCAGGAATCTCCCACTTCAAAAAGTCCGTAAGGACGTTAAGTGGTGAGTAGTTCAAATAATATCTTCACGTACTAGAACATCATAACAACCTAAAAATATCCCCTTCTTTTTCATCAAGAAATCTGAAGTATGACAACAATTAAGTTCATACTAGCATGAACAACAAATGATACTAGTAACCTATTGGTACGCATATATACTACAGCTAGTATAATCCCAATTAAAAAATATCCAAATACAAATGGAAAATCAAAATGCATAATAGAAAAGAACAGTGAACTTATTAATATATTCCCAGTTTGTTTAAACTTTTGAGTTAAAATATTTATAGCCGCATAACGAAAAACAAACTCTTCTACTAAAGGTGCAAGAAGAACAATTGAAACAAGTGCTACAGGAGATATTGCTGCAGCAGTGACTGTACTAGACGTATTCGCTGATTGCGTAGTTAGCTGGAATACACTCTTATCTAACACACTACCAACCATCTGTGCAAGAAATACGAATATGATCCCAACTAAAATCCATATAAATGAATTTCTTGATAATTTAATCGATAACTTTGGATCATTTATTATTTCTTTACTATATATAAGAAAAATGATTATTAGCATAAGTGAAAACCCAATTAGTTCCCAATGCACAAGAAGTTTTTGAATTACTTGCTGCTGGTTTCCCTGCATATCATACCAACCTGTCTTCGCTAGTAATAGTACACCTATTATCCCCACAAATTGTGTCATAACAAAATAAATCAAAATGATAAAACCTGATTTATATCTAGTATCCCTACTCATATTTTTATTTCCCTCCTCCACTTTCATTATATTTTCGATACTGCTCATTACCGTAACAATAATTACAAAAAGTATTTTATAAGTGTTGTTTTATTTTTCGTAACCTTTTTTAGAATTTCATAATCTATACTGGGCTGGATTATACTATACACATAAAACCTACTTTATTCGGTCAACACTACACATTCCAAGAAAGAGCGTTGTACAACAGCGCTTTTTTCTATTCATATAATGAGTAAGCATACTTTGTTAAAACATTCATATACTCTTATAGGTGTTGTTATTAGGGTCATGGAGTGCTCTGGCCGAGTACTCCTATTTTTCCTTTTGCAAAATAAGAAGCTTGTTCTACTTTTTATTTGCAACATATAAATTAAAATGTGTAAATAATTATATTGATCATGGAGTGAATTGAAACTTGAAGCTTTCTTTCCCTTCGGGTGAAAATAACATATATAAATCTTTTTAATAACTATTTAATATTATATATTAATTAAGAAATTTTTATTCCATTCATATGTTTCAAAACTCCTGCAGCCTTCAAATGCTTTAATCCTATTTCAAGCGCAACAGTTCCACCAAATCCCTGATTAAATAATCAGTGGGACATCATATTTCTTTGCGTACTCTTTTGCTACATCAATAGATACATGGCCACTTGCACCTTTTTGAATGACAATAACATCGCATTTTTTTATAACACTTCGAAAGGTTTTCTTTACGCCTCCGTGATTTTTCCCATCATGGAAAATAACCTGGCAGTCTCTTTTTGGGCCAACTTCTCTAACGTTCTTCCATTTGATCCACCTAAAACTAGAATTGTACTCATTCCCACTCACTCTCCTTATCTTTCTTCTTTATGTACGTACTTGGTGATGTTAATAAAACAAGTGTACAAGCTACAATATTCATTAATACGAAACAAATTACTAATAATATAACGAAAATCGGTGACAACAAGATGAGAATAAAGCCACTTACTACCAAACAGATAAAAATAAAGCCATTACTCATGTCTTCGTAACCATCTAGTCCTTGTACAATATTCAAACTATGCATCCATACTGTAATACTATCCCAATTTTCTACTAACAGATAGCCACCACCCAACAGAAAAGCCCAGCCAAGCAACGTTCCTAATAATCCAGAATTTCGTCCTATATAATACCCCGAAACAAAATTCGCAGCTGTTCCAATTAACATCCTCATTTGTATTCCCCCATATCTATCTCATTTTAGCGTTATATGCAAATTTCATTTAACCATGGTTTTATTATATCAGAAAATTGTGAATATTCAATAAATAATTTTAGGTACTCTTTATTTTTTTATAAAAGGGTTGTGTTTTTTCTTCCACAACCCTCATTTCCTTCTTAATCCACAGGTACTTCTTCTTGTCCATGTGGAATTTGTGCAATTGGTGTTACAATTTGTGCATATTTGTTTACCTGCACTTTAAATTGTCGTGGTTCTAAGAAGTTTACCTGTTGAATTAAAACTTCAATATGAAACGTATCTACTTTTTTCCCACGGTCAATTTTGGTAATTCGCGCATTGTAAAACTTATCCCCATTTAGGAAATACCTTTGAACAGCTTCTGTAGCCAGCATACGCTCATTGCTTGTCATTTTCATTGGTTCAATACCAAATCCAGCCTTTGTAAACAAGTACGTTACATCATAACTACTATTAGAAATTTTTCGTAGTAAATCCTCTACAGTTTTTGTCTTTGCGATATATTCCTCTTCTTTTGTATCAAATCCCTTTGGCTTATCTCCAAGCATCTCGATTTCATCTTGATTGACTTGCTCTTCCACTTGTACTTGAGATTTTATCATGTAACGATTAATAGTATTATAAGTAGCAACGCCTACTACCAACACAATAATCCCCAATATAACTAAGTACTTACGAGGCAGATTCGCTAACACATTCATGACTTTCTTCATTTCTTCACATCCCAAATCAGTCTATAACATTACGAATTTGCGTCATATGTTGACCTCTTGCCGTATAGTTTAGACCTGTAATTTGTACACCTTTATTATCACCAATATGAATCATTCTTTGATTCCCCATATAAATTGCAACGTGCCCTGGGTTTTCATAGAAAATAAGATCCCCTGGTTGTGCATGATTGATATCTGGTACTTGTTTACCTTGTCCGACTTGAGCACCTGTCCAATCTCCAAGTTGTACACCTATGCTTGTTCTAAAGACATACTGCGTAAATCCTGAGCAATCTGAAGAGCCACCTGGTGGATTACGGTCTCCTAATACATATCTGACCTTTCCTTGCCCTAGCCATTTTTTTGCTTCTTCTAATACCTTTTGTCGTTTAGCATTTGTCATTGTAGGAGCACCACCTGATGATAACCCTGGATCATCATTTTTCTTAAAGAATTTCATTGGATCCGTTGGCTGGTCATTAATACGAATTTGGAAATCTAAATGGACAGCGTATCCAAGCATGTTCAGAACACCACCAACATAGTTAGAACCACCCATTTCCCCTATAATTTGTCCTTTTGTTACCATAGTTCCTGGAGTAACTGAAATCTTACTCAAGTGTAAATAACGGGATACAATGCCATTTCCATGGTCAATATAGACACCTAGACCACCGTAGTTTACATATCCTGTTTGAGCTGTAACTATTCCTGCTTCCATCGACCATACAGGGTCTCCTGGTTTTCCAGCGGTCATGGCTCCAATATCTACAGCATTATGAGGTTTGTTATTATGAATTTCATCAAATGTTCCTGTAATACGCCCTGATTTTGTTGGCCATTTCCAACCTTTATCAGAAATCCATTCTCCATCTCCAGCTGCCACACAACCTAAATCTTTGTAATATTTCAAAACTTTGGAAACGTACGAATAATCCCCATAACACGCATTAACCTTGGTTCGGAAGTTATTCGGATCGGAGCAACCACCTGGATTTAAATGATTCTTACTTCTTGAGAACTCAATAGCTGTTTCTTCTGAATAGCCACCCTTTGCTAAAGCGTAACTAATAAAACCTTCGCCAAATAGTGATAGGTAAAGTTTTGACGTTATCTCCACCTTTTCCCCCACTTCACACCGTACGTGAGACTTTCACCTCATACGGCGTTCCATCTAATTCAATTGACCAACTTTTGTATTGAAGAAAAGATAGGATTTCGACGTGCTGATATTCTTAGCTTGTCAAACATCACTTTCTTCTCTTCAATAATGTCGTACTTATTTAAGATTGATTTCGCCTTATCTGAATCATCGCTATGAATTGCTAAGTGTATGTCTTCAAGTACAATTACTAAATTTTCGTAATTGTCCTGTCCCCCAAATTCCAACGGAATTTTATGGTGACAGTGCCAACCCACTAATCCAACTTCTAGTTTCGTAATGGCACATTTTCCATACTGTGCAATAAACTTTGTAATTCTGTTATCGTTGTATTCTACCGTTCGATGCTTCATATAAAAGCGTTGTACATGTCAGAGTATCTCCCTATCTATGGCTTTTAAAGTATCATGTATTTTCTCTCTACCTTCTTTTGTATAATTTGAGATAGACTGAGTAAAATTTCTAGCCGGTTTGTGCTTCTGCGCATGGATAGGTAGTAATACGATGTCTTTGATTTTGTACAATTTAGGATTGTATCTTTTATATCTTTTCCTTAAGACAGTCGACATGTCGCTCTTAGTGGCTTTTTTCCAATCTCGCCTCAGTCGATTATAGAGTGTTCTTATGAGATGGCAACTCATGTGATCTAAGTCATGATTAATATGTGTGGCGGCCGAATAATAATTTTGTATCCCCATTACAGTCGTGTTAAATCTCCATACTGATTCTGGTGTCTGTACTCTGCTTATATCTTTAACAGCCTTTTTCAGCTTGCTATACGCATGTTTTCTGGATTTTACACACATTCTGCTATGAGCCACATGTTTGTTTCCTTTCTTATTTGCCTTAACTGTAAAGCCTAAAAAGTGACTAGCTTTTTTCCTCAAATTTATAATCTTTGATTTTTCAAGGCTAATATCCAGGTGTAGGCGTGTTCTCAGAAAGTCTTTTGTTGCTTCAAACATTTTTAAAGCCGTTACATAATCACGACATAATATTTTTGCATCGTCTGCATATCGAATTAAGAAACATTCCTTTAATTTACTTTTCTTTAGCGCTCGATACTTGTCACTATTTCCTTTGTATGGATGTGAGGTTTTTATCGTTTCCCATTGGTTACTTACCCACCAATCTAATTCGTTGAGTACGATATTAGATAGAAGCGGACTTAGTATGCCTCCTTGCGGAGTACCTTTTTGAGGAACCCCCTCATTTACAATTTCTGCTTTCAGCAGTCTTGAAATGATAGAAAGTAATTTTTTATCTCGTATACCTATCGTCCACAATTGCTTTAGAAGTTTTCCATGATGTACATTGTCGAAGAAACCTTTAATGTCTATGTCCACACAATAGTGAAACCCGTTTCCTTTTCTATTCACTAAAGATTTCATTCTCGCTAGTGCATGATGTGTACTTCGGTTAGGGCGAAAACCGTAACTATGGTTATGAAATTTCGCTTCACATATTGGTTCCAATATTTGCAATACACATTGCTGAAATAATCTGTCCCATATAGTTGGTATCCCTAATGGTCTACGATTTCCATTTGGTTTTGGTATAAATACGCGTCTTACAGATTGTGGTTCATACCAACCAAACATCATTTTTACTTTTTCTATCACTTCATCCGTTGAAAGCATTTTAATATCGTTAATTGTCATTCCATCTGTTCCAGCTGTCAGGCTTCCCATATTTCTTTTTATATTTCGATATGCTAAACGTATGTTTTCATCCATCTTCATAAGCTCTATTAATTTATAAAAGTTGTTACCGTTTTGACTTTGCTGATACAAGTCATCTAGTATAGACTGCATATCATAATATTCAGCGTGTCTAAGCTTTTCAGTTTTCTTTATAAGTCGGCTCTCCTTTCAGAGTTTACCTTTTTTAGTCTCACAAGAACCTTATAATTCGACTGCGTAGCTTTTTGAAACGGTTGGTCAATCTTTCATCAGACTAATGGCTATCCCTCTGCAATGTCTCCATTGCTTCCCTGGTACTATGCCATCACTCTCACCACCATAAATGAAGGTTATACGTTTGCTAATCTCACCAACGCTTTCCCTTCAAACACTTCCTCGAAGATAAGTTCTCCATGTTGGTGGCTTTCCACGTTCCATTATTTCTATCTATACATAACACTTTTAGGGTTCTCCTTTAGGCCCGCTGACTTGATGTCGCCTATAACGACATATGGACTTTCATAACAACTATTTTTACTCATCCACATCAGCACCACGCTCGTGGCACACACATTTCTATGTGTCATCGTTCTAGACCCGTACATTCGGAGATTCGTCAGATTCTTCCTCCCCGTTGGTTTTGTTGAATCCATTCTACCCATGAGTGCTTTTTAGACTCCCGGCCTATAGGCTACACCATCCACCGCTGGACAGTTTTCGTAGTACCTAGATACTTTACGGTAGCTCTCGGCCGACTTCACCGAGCTTCACACAGCTACAGGCTTATCTTCTGTATGCTGCATGTCGGAGTATCAGAGGAAGCCCTTCAAGGCGTTACCCTATCATTTGACTTCTCGAAATAATAGTTCTGCTGATTATTGAATCAGCGCCTAACCTTTTCAGTTAGGAACGTGTCACACAGTTGTAAGACTGCAAAGCGAGTGCAATGTCACCATTGGCCTTTCCTAGTACATCTTTAAATTCCCGTACACCTGCTTCTATAGAAATATTGGGATCTTTAATACACCCTACACGAGCATTTCCCTTTACACCAATACAAGATGAGCTCATGTCTCCATATTGCCCCTCTGAAGCCTGCATCGGGTCATTTCCTGCTCCACCTGATTCCTGCATCATTTGGGCAACCAAAATACCAACATATTGAGCAACACCATGTTTTTCTGCCATTTCTTTAATCTTTGGAAGATATCCTGTAACTTTTGCATTAAGATTGACAGGCTCCCCGCCAGGACTCACATTACCTACACACATACCACCAACAAAATTACTAGAAGGTGCTAGATGTCCATACATACCTTCTAACATCCCGGCTTCTAATATCTCACGAGCACGTTCTTTTTGACTTTTACTAAACTTTGCGAGTTCCATAGCTTTCTCTAGCCCATGAGAAGATGTTGTCACTTTTTTACTTCCACTCGCATTAATCTCATCTATTTTTTTCTTAAAATCTGTATCTCCTACTATCTTTTTTACATCTGGTCCGGAGTAACTTTCAGATTTTGTTTTTTGCATCTCCTTTTTCTTTTTTTCACAAGGACCATTCGGTCCCGCCTCGCATACCTCTTTTTCCGTATATTCTTCATATTGGATATCCAAGAAATATGATATAGCATCATGCGGATCTTTACCAGTTAAATCATTATCATATCGTGCCATGTCAAAGGCGACGACCTCTTTCCAATCCACATTCAAAGCCATTGAGACTTCCATATATTTTTTTACTTGTTCCTCTGTCTTACCTTCATCATCGGTAAAAGGTACAAAAGAGACTAAAATCACACACACAGCAATAATTACTCCCATTACCAAAGCGGCAGGTACTCCAACCGCTGCTACAACAGCACCCACAATTTTTAATATACCTGCTTTTAGCATTTTGGCAGCAGCTTTCGCTGCCGCCCTTCCTGCTTTTCCTGCCAATTTTGCCATCTTCCCGCGCGCTTGCATCCCTTTTTTCTTAATAAAGTGGGAAGCTACATCTTTTAAAGGATTACTTTTTTTCTGTTCATTTGGATCGTTAGGATTTTGACTCATAGACTTATCACACCATATTTTCCATTTTGAGAATTTCTTCCTCTTCGCTGCGCTAAGCGAGGATTTGGCGCAAATGGAATCAGATTTTGCGGGTCATGTTCTGATAAATTCAGATGCGTCTCTGTACGAACAACTTCATCCTGTGTATGTGTTACTAAGGTTTCTTCTCTTGGCTTAATACTACTGTCTTTCACTTCACAAGCTCTTTCAATCCTTTGGTTTGCTTGTAAGCGCGTATCTCCTTTTCCAAACGGCGAAATACGTGACACTGTACCGTCTGTTGTTGTCGCAACCATGTAACTACGATCTCTTTCTACCACCATTTGTACATTTTTATAACCACCTTGGTCTAAATCAGACATATAGAAGTGACCATTGTCTACCTTGTGATTGACCGTAAGTGGTGGTTCATTAAATACCGGTTTCTGTTGTAACGGTCTTTGATTTTGGTTTCCTACTAATTGATTTGGATTTACATTGATCGAGCGATTGATATTGATTTTTCCACCACTTGAATCTTGTATATAAGCCGGAGATGCTTTCGCACCATTACGATACTGCGTTAATTGTCCATCTGAAATATTTAAGTCCTGATATACGACTTGTCCAGATCGTATACTGCTATCTCCACTACCATAACGAGATACAACTTGCGTCATACCACTAGCGTCTTTTGCTTCAATCCATGATTTATTATTTGTCGTCACAAGACGTACTGCACCTTTTACAACCGATTGCGCGCCTGTATGATCTGTTGTTGTCGGTACCATCTGTTGAATTTCCTGAATCTCTTTTGCTTCTGTACGAACTGCACTGTTATACGGATTATGTTTACTTACCATACGTGCAGTTGCTTGATAAGCACCCGCACCACCAATCACACCTGCGGCGTAACTTAAGCCTTTTGTCACATTATAGTGGCGCTCTGCTGCATTCCCACCTAATGATGTATTAACTGCAGCATTGGTCCCACTTATTACTCTTTGTACTGCATTCCCTCCGGATTGTTGAACAGCACTCGCGGCACTAAAGTATGCATTTGATACTGTATCAATGCGATCCGCAAGCATAAGGTGTTTCGCACCTTCCATTACACTCATGCCAAGTTTTGTACTCTGCTGTGTCATACGTCCCACTGCGGAAGTTGGGATAGACATTTTACCAGCACTTTGTGCAATATTCGCTACACTTGTTGATGCATCTGCATAAGAGCGTTCAATTTCCGCAACGGAAAGATCTCCTGCACGTGCGATACTGGCTTGCGTTTGTGTCGCAGCATATACAGCTTTATTAATTGCACCACCTGTTGCAACGCCATGTGAACGAACACCTTGAATCGCACTAGTAATTCCAGAACCTACTTGTTGGCTCACCGTTCCAAGACTTGCATGGCTTTGTAAACCTTTCGTTAATTGCGAAGCAAAGGCTTCTTTATTAATATACGATTGATTATGTAGACTCTTACCACTCATATCTTTTGCCTGTACGGGCATCGCTCCCGCTTGTACCGCCGCTTGTTGTGCGACTGCTTTAAACTCATTTCCTTTTTCATTCAGGTGCGACTGCCAAGCTTGCTCTTTTTGTGGTTGAGACATAGTTGGGGACAAGTTTTTCATAAAGCTTGCCTGTTGTTCTGCTGCATAGCCTTGTTTAAAGGATTCTGTAGAGGCTTGTACCAGGTTCCCAACATTACTTATTTGTTTTGCTGTCTGACTTCCAGTTCCACTTGTCAAACCGTGTGTTTTCACACCGTTGACTGCCTTCTGAATGCCTGCTGCGCTAGATACACCCATCGCATTTAAGCCAGGATTTTTTTGTAACTGTTGTGATAAATGAGCAGCGAAAGCTTTTTTATTCGCATAGTTTGTACCGTCTTTTTGCTGTACAATACCAGCTGATTCCGCCGCTTGTTGTGCATAATTTTTGAAGCCTTGTACTTTTTGATCTAAATGCTTATTCCATGCTGCTTCTTTTTCTTGTTGCGGCATATCTGCAGGGAATTGTTTCATGAATCCAGCCTTATGGTCTGCACTATACGCTTTCTTAAATGCAGCAGTAGAAGCACCGACAAGAGCACCGACTTGTCCCATATTTTGATGGCCACTTTCTAACGTTTCTCCTTTTACATCCTCGACTGCTTTTCCGACTTTTCCTAATGCAAGTCGAGAAGCAAACGCATCTTTATTCACATAGGACTTATCAAACAGATTGTTTCCTTGTTTGTCCTTCGCATCAACTGGCATGGCTCCTGCTTTTGTTGCCGCCTGTTCTGCGTGGTTTCTAAATCCTTGTACTTTTGTGTTCAGATGGTCGTTCCAATGTTTCTCTTTCTCTTCTGCTGACATATTTTCTGGTAACTGACTCATAAACGTATCTTTATGGTCTGCCTCATACCCCTTTTGGAATGCATTCGTTGCAGCGTTTACTAAATCTCTAGCATTTCCATATGGTGTAGCGGCTTTCTTCATATTTTGTAAATCTTGTTTCCGCTGATTTGAGAAACGAGACATTTGATCACTATTTGTTTTCGCCACTTTTTTAGCAATCTCCGCATCGGACGCACCAGGGAATGCTTGTTTTAAACGACTTGCAACTGCAGAATCCGGATTATCTGCTTTCCAATTTTCAAAGTCTTTTGTAGCTAAATCCTGTGCGATATCTTCATCGGTTAGTTCCGGATAAGATTCGCCATTTAGATTTGAATACGTGTCCGCACCCTTCTTTACACTGGAGCCAATATGTTTTCCTAAAGCTACAGCTCCTTCGCCGACTGCAGCAACACTTCTACCTGCCACCGCACCAGGAGCACTACCTAATGCACTTCCAACTTGCGATCCTGCTACCATCGCTCCTGGTCCAAGACCAGCTCCCGCTGCCATACCTGCAAGTCCTGTCGCTGCTTTACCAATTGAACTTCCAATTTGACCTGCTTTTAACATACGAGCTGCACGAGATGTTGTACCAACATCTGTCCCTAAATTCGCTCCTAATGCATCTTTCGGGTTATCAGCATCTTCTTTGGTCTTTTCTTTATCCCCTTTATCATCAGGTTTTGCTTTTGAATTACGATAGTCATCACGAACACCTTTAACGAGTCCAGCCACACTTGCTAAAGCACCCATACCCATCATCGTACCCGCTCTATGAATACCCGCAGATGCATTGGTGCTAAGTCCAATAAAGCTTTTCACGATTTCACCAACTGGGATAAACATCGCAAGTAATATTAATTTTATAATAGGATTTTGCGCACCCCCAATAAGTGTAATAACTAACCATAGAGTAATTGCGTGAATCGCTTGAATTAATACTGCACCCATAAATTCACGAATCCAATATAACGTCTGTTGTTTCTTTTGTGGGAACATCCACATTCCTACCATTACAGGGCCTAGTAACATTAATACGTATAGTGTCACAGCACGCATTAAATAATAAAAGTTTGCCCATATCATTAATCCAGCTTCAATAAATAGTCCGAATATGATAAACATATAATCATTTTTATGGTCTTTCATTGAAAGTTCTGTAATCGTCTTATTGTCTGCCAGTCCATTCTTTAATAGAGGTATTTGCTGATCTGGGTTAAAATTCCCTAACGCCTCTTTAAACTCTAATATAATCCAAGAATTTAGATCAAAAATAAAATTATAAAAGAAATCTAAATGCCAGAGGCAAATCGAGATAATCATTAAGTCTTTTGCATATTCAATTAATGCCGTGCGATTATTTGGATTCAGAGTCGTTGCTGAATATTTTGCTGCTGTAATCACTACACTGACGAGGACACAAAAAGCAACAAATTTAAACATGACAGGCATACCAGTATCTAATACATTCGTAACTGCATTCTTTTCATATAAAAAATCCAGATTAGATTTATCTCCACCAAAGACTAGAACTGGAATAGTATCCATAAATCCATAAATAGGCGCTAGTAGGGCCTTTACCATATGGATAAGAAGGCCACCAACCCAATCTATTATTTTCTCAAGCATAATTTCACCTTCCTTTACAAAGGTACGCTACTATCCTGCGTACCCTTGTACTTTCTTCATATTGTTTAGAAGCTCTTGAAGTACCGCTTCATTCGATTCAATAAACATCATTTCTTTATCTGATGGATCTGTTTGAATCCAAACCGAACTATCTCCTACGCGGAAAATCCCTTCTCCTTTTCCTGGATTGTTGAGAATAATATCAAGCTCCCCAGCAGTTAAGTTAAAGTTCTCCTGGATCTTTTTCTTATCAATCTTATTTTGTTCTAAGAAGAAATAAGAGAAAGTAGATTGCAAGATACCACGAGCTTTTACATTTTCTAAAATACGAACAAAGTCCTGACTTGCCCAACACATACCGGCATTTCTTTTACGTGAACGACGTGCTACTTTTTCTAAGAAGTTAACCGTTTGTTCATAATCGATAAACTGCCACATCTCATCCACATACAGTACTTTTCGTTTGATAGCATGTTCTGGACTCTTAATCCAATGCTCCCAAATATAGTTCAAGATAACGTGGAAAGCGATTGGTTTTAAGAATCCTTCTTCTAAATGACTAATATTAAAGTTAACAACACGTGATTCATTTAATTGTGTTTCTACACCACGACCAAAATGACTTTGCCCATCAAATAATGGTTTTGACCCATCACGTAAGAACGGACGAATCGCAGCGATTAACTCTTCTGCCTTCACATCGTCTCCATGATGTTCTACTATGACATCGTAGATTTCTTTTAACTCTGGCTCTGGCTTTCTTACTTGAGACTGAATTAATTGTCCATCCACCTTCTTCACTTCATCTGTATATAAAGAAGAAGGATGTGAAGTAATACCATGTTTATCAAACACTTCACGGATTGCATCTTCTAGCATCGTACGTTGGAATACATTTAATCCTGGTTGATCAAAGTCTTGCCCCCGAATAATAATGTCAAAGAATCCTAGTATTTCATTGATTTTCTCTAAAATTGGTACAAATCTCACATACTTTACGCCATCACGTTCTACGAGTTCTTTCTTATCATATTGTTCAAGTGCTTCTAGTTCTTCATCTTTATCTGTAATTTGCAGTTCTGTTACTGCAATTGCACAAGGATTGATAATTATATTACTTTCAGGCGAAATGTTTAGGTTAATACCACCTAAACGTTTTGTAATTTTTACAAACTCTCCCTCTGGATCGATAATCATTGCATGTGTATCCGCAAGTGATGTTTCACGAGCGAGCTTCATTTTTAAAAGTAAACTTTTCCCGGAACCTGAAATTCCTGTCACACCAATGTTATAGTTTGGTGGACGATAATCTGCATTCCCGAATGAATTTAAAAATTCTACTTGGCCAGTAATTTTGTTCTTTCCTATTGGTATACCACCGTTAAATCTCCCCGATCCTGATACAAAGGGTGCAAATGTACATAGAGCACGTCTATCGATATTTCGATAAGTATCTTGCAGCGTATTTGGTGCCCCTAGTGGCATAGTAGCTTTCAAACCGCTTTTCACACGGTTCCAGGTACTCGCTATCTTAAAGTGAGATGCTTGCATTTCATCTTCAATATACTCACATAAAACGTCCAATTCTTTCTTTGATTCGGCATACGCAACACCCATGGTACTCACCATATACGAGTCATTTTCATTGAACTGGATTTCATCCATTAAATTGTTTGTATCTTGAATTTTTGCATCTAAGTCTTTTTCTTGGTCAATGTTTCCTCGTGTACGTTGGAAAGAAAGATTGGAACGTAACATCGTAAGCTGCATATCTAATGATCGCATTGCTTTAGCTTTTGGTTCTTTATGAATATCAATCATGACATCCACTTCTCCAGCCGAAGTTAACATGTTGAGCCAATTGGTTTGCATCATACGTGGGTACCCATCACGTGGAATATAAAACGGACGGAAGAACGTATTACTTCCTAAAGATTGTTTAATAACTCCATAATCTTCTGCGTCAATTTTCATTCCTTCTGGAGCAATAACATCAAACACTGTTGTTTGATTGTCTAATTGCGTCGGTACTTCTTCTACCAACGCTTCCTCCTCTAGCTCCAATTCGTCCCTCTCTTCTGCTTCTATTTTTTTCTTTTCCTTTTTCTTTTTTCCGAACAACTTCATGTTTACGCCACCCCGTTATTTGATTTTTCTGCTTTTTCTTCTGCTAGCACTTTCTTCATTAACTCTAGTTTTCTTTCATTTGTTTCCCCTGTTGAATATAGCGAGAAATTCTCGTTTTCAATTAAGTCCTGGAAACGAGCTTTTACGGCTTTCCGACGGTTAAATGCTACATATAAAAGTTCTATTAATTTATCTTTCGTTAACATTTCTACATTAATTTTTGCTTTCGATAGTAGATTTCGAGAAGCATTATAACGGCGATATAATTCGTTAAACGCCTTATCCACAATCTTTTCTTCCAACTCTTCCTCTGTATCAGCAGTAATCGTACTAATATCAACCTTGTATGGATAAATTAAATAACGCTTTTGTTCATATCGAGGTTGCGAACGCTGCCAGTACTCTAAGTTATCGATAACTTCTTGTCCATATAGAACCGTCTCTGGTGTAAGGTCCTTCGCACCTTTCATCGTTTCTGTCATTTTGCGTACAGGATCTGTTAAATCCACAAACTTACTTTGAATATATACTTTCGTATTAAATTCTAATGTGGTTAACCATGATTCAATTTTGATATCAATTGCTTCTTGTTCCATATTGGAGAGTAAATAATAGTTAACTGGATGTGCTTCCGCAATCAGAACAAATGTATCATCATGATATCGAATCATATGATTATCGATTTCCTTAATGTCTTCTACAAAAGCACGAAAGAAGTCAACATTATCCTCATCAATTTCCGATTCAGCAGGCATATTTTTTTTATTTTTCTTTCCAGCTTTTTCAGTAGTGTGTTTCTCTACTCCACCTTGCTTTTTCCCTTTTTTCTTAGAACCAAACAGCGGTTTTCCATTCATTTTCCGATAAAAGAAAAATCCCACAATGGCTATCGCTGCAAAATATATCATTTCTAACATTTATAAGTTCTCCTTTGCCCATGTAGTTGGCTCGTACCCTTTTCTCCACTTACCTTTTTCGGAACGGCTACGCATTTTGATAAGTAGATACTTATCTAGATACATGTGTTGTTTTTCTTTATATATAAACGCAAACGTTATAACACCTATTACCGTCGGTAGTGCTAAAATTAAGCAAATAAAAAATGCTACTACCGCATCAATAGGTGCAAATAGTCGCCATAAAAATGGTACATATAAATAAAGGGATGCTCCGCCACCTAATAGATAAATCAATTGGCGTTTGCTCAGCACACCTAATAGTGTTTTTTGTTCCGAAGTCATATCAACAGGAACGGTTACTTTTCTCATTCTTTTTCCTCCCTTTTATAAGAGAAGCTCTCCCCAAATAGAGGAGAGCTTGTACAAACTCTTATGTTAGATTGTCGTAACCCAAGCAGCGATATCGTAAGCTTTGATCATGACAAAGCCTCCAATTGCCGCGCAAGCTAAACCAATCATAGCTTGTGTACGGTTTTCAGGGTTCTTCCCTTGTGAACCAGATAATTTAATAGCTGCAAATACAACGCAAGCTGCCACCCAAATTCCCCCAAAACCAATTAAGGTTTTCACCAAAGTGTTCATGCTTTTTTGAACGGTTTCAGCATTACCGCCTCCACCATTACCACCAAGCCCTTTCGAAAAACTACTTTTTGCCAGTAAGAAATCTCCTACTGATGTTGTCATAAGTTTTGCAGACAACCAATTCAACATAATTCCTGCACCTCCGGATGTTTTTGCTCGCAAAACGCAAAAAGACCCCAATACACGCACACGTCCCCTAAGGACATGGCGCATATTGAGGTCTTCTCTTATATGCGAACTGATTAATTTTATATTTTATTGTAAAATCTTATTACGTTTATATTATAGCAATACGATTTTAAAAATACAACCCCTTATTTACACCTTTATTATTTTTTAACCTCTTGGTTTGGATCGTACCATACCATTTAAATTTGAAAAATATTACTGTCTTTAAGACCTAAAACATTCTTTTTCATAATAATCTCCACTTTACTGCAAAATAGCCAACCATATAGCTATATAAAAATTATATAATTATCAAGTGCATTATGAAGTAATAATTGTTGTTAGGTGGTACTTTACTTTATTCCCTCTCTTTACACTCTTTAATTATGGTTTCAAAAGAATCAAATTAACTACTTTTTACTCGTTTCCTTGCTTCACTTACCTCTAATTTTTCAGAATCGGTTATATATTCATCTCCATCTAAAAAAGATTGAAGTAAGTAATATACCATTCTTCCCTAATCACCAAGCAAGAAATTAGCCACATATTAAAAAAGAGAGACATATACATGAGTTCGTTCAAAGGATTAAAACTGTATTGGATGCATATTATGCTACTGGAGATATGGAAAAGAAGAATCACCTCATTAAATCCTTTCCTGAAAAATTAACATATATAATAAAGAATTGGAAAAACAAAGATGAATTTATAATCAAATTGTACACAAGGATATAAAATCTTCTTCATTACTAACTCTCATAAAAAAATAAAGAAGCTGGTGAGATTTTCCCAGCTTCTTTATTTAAATATCAAGTGTGACAAACTCACCTTCGTTAAGCATATCATCACGAGTGAATTTTTTATTTAATATTAACTCTTTAAAGGTATTAATTGTTCCATCATGTGTTACTAGAAAAATACGTTTTCGCTCTTGAGCACGGCACCAATCCAAAAACGATAATGCTATATCTTGATAGTGGCGTTCTGATACATGATTTACCGAAATTAAATTTTCATCAAAACATTTTTTATATAGTAAACCAAAAGAGTTTGCAATGCTAAATCTACTTAGCTCCTTTTCTTTCATAACAACATCACAAGGTAAAGTTTTTGCACTCTCCCTGTAGGGATATATTCGCGGACCTATGGCATAGCAAATATATTTTCTACAAGCATATTCTTTAGTAAATAATTCTGCTGTTTCAAGAGTTCTATACGTTGGACTCGCTACTATAATATCTTCTTTAACTAGATTATTAAATTTTTTTTTAAAATTTTGTACCTGTGTTATTCCTTTCAAAGTTAACCTAGGATGCTGTATTTGAAAAGAATCTGGCTCATTTATATTGTGTTCTGCCTCACCATGCCTTAAAAATATTAATTTCATGCTGTTCTCCTTTTCTTACTTCTAGATAAATTTCCGGACTTTAACAAAGCGAGCGATGAAAACAATATCCCAACTCCACATATTGTAAATATATTTACCGTACCTAAATAATCTATTGCAAAACTAAATGTAATCATAGAAAGAATATTAAATGTATTAATCATCATGTAATACGTTGAGAATACTCTTCCTATAAACACTGTCTCTACAATATGTTGAAGATACGTTTCAATAATTATAAAATAAAATGATGATGTTATGCCTAAACAAAACATAACCAACAGAACAAAAGGTATATATTTTGGTGAGTATCCAAGTACTACCATAAATAAACCATCAAACACAAGGGCATACTTTAAAATATTTAGCATTTTATGCTTTTTGTTTACTAATTTTGGCACAATAATACTTCCAATTGTTGACCCTAACCCTAGTGAAGCTAAAAGTATACCGTACACAGATTTATCAATTTGTAAATGATTTAAAAAATGAATTGGTAATAAAACATTTATTGCAGAACTAAAGAACATAATAAAAATAGAAAAAACAACCATTTGTTTAATTTCTTTATTTTCAAATATATAACTGTATCCTTCTTTAATTTTACTCAAAAAAGATTCTTTTGTATTATTAATTAAATCCCATTCACACTTAAGGAAAAAAACACACAGTGTTGCTATTAAATATATTAAACTACAAATTAAAAAGGAAACTTTAAAGCCCAAAAATATAGCTATAGAGGACCCAATAATTGGAACAACAATTTCTATTATACTTCTTATTCCTAACGCCGTACTGTTTATTTTGAGTATATCGTCTTTATTTTGAACTAAATTTCTTAATATGTTTTTTATAACAGGAAAGCTAAAAACAGATGTTAAAGAAAGGATGAAAGAAAATACATATACGTATATGCCACTATCCATTTTCCATACTATAGAAAATAATATTACTTTTAATAAAAAACAAAAGTAAATTATTTTTTTACTATGATATTTATCAGCTAAAGCACCTGCTATAGATCCAAATAAAATTGTAGGTAATAAATTAGTAATTAGAATAAATCCCACAGAAGTTGCATTTCCTCCTATACTCAAGATAAATAAAATTAAAACAATTTTATTTAACACATCAGCCATACGACTGGTACATACTATAAGTATGTATAGTAAATAATTCTTATTACTTATGATTTCAACCATGATACCACCTTATATAAATGTATTCTATAAAATTCGCGGAAATTCTGACTTGATTACATATTCATTCTTTTGAGCAAGAATATCAGTTGGATTACTCTTGAATATAGGGTGTATATTGTTAGGTTCCGTTTTAGAAACTAGATAATCTTTTTTGGCTTGTTCGTAATACCAATTCATCATAGATGCAGCATGTATAACACTAATTGCATTAAAATATTTATATTCGTTGTTTAACCATGGAGTTTTATATCCCAACCTTTGCATTACCTGCGAATAATTACATATAGCTTCCTTTATTAATATCCCAGCTTTTTCAGCGGTTCCCCAATAACTGGGATGTACTAGCTGATACAAATCCTGTAAACAAAATCCAAACTTTACTTCCTGAAAATCAATAGGAATTACGCCTCTTTTTTCATCATTGCTCTTAATCCAGTTATTTGGAATAGAATCACCATGTAAAAATATAAATGGTACATCCTGAACCATATCCAAAGCTTCTTTTAATTTATGTATCGCCTTAGGATTTAAGCCGAAATATAAATAATCACTTATATTATTAATGTTCTCTTGAATTGCAAGTTGGTTATATTCTCTATTAAGTTGATGTTGTATCATTGCTAAAACTTGAGAAGCATCCGAAAGGTAGGAAATACCTTCCGGATGCTCTCTTAGAGAATAGCCATTTAAATCTTCGAGTACAAGCATATTCACATAATCATTTGCTTTAATATTAATTAGCACTTTAGCTAATGATACTGTGGAATAATTTGAGAAATGCCTTTGATAAATTGCACCTTCATTTGGACTTGTAGCTAAAGAAAACTTTATCCATGCATTTTGATCTCCTAGCTTGAGTTTAGTAGTATATGTTGAAGGCGAAATTATGTTTGTAGTATCTACATCAAATTCCATAGAAACACGATTGCCTAAAATATCTCTTAATATATTTTCTATAGTACTTTTATCTGGTAAAGCAGAAATAATATTTCGAGCCATTTTTAAAACTCACTCACAGGCTGACCATTCTTAACTAGTTGTGGGCAGCCAGAAATATCTTTAAACATTTCATTTCCCTCAACATATGAATCTGTAGGCATGTAATGTAAAACATATGCTAAACGAGTAGAATCAGTTAAGTTAGGACCTGTTCCGTGTAAAGTCAATGAGTGGTGAATTAAAACATCTCCAGCTTCCACCTCAATAAATTGAATTTGTTCTTTTTGATTAGATGTTAAAGTTAAATCATGTTCCATTAATACATCAGGTTTTTCACTTAATTTTTCTGTATCTAAATGTGAACCCGGAATGTAGCCTAAAGTACCATTATTGACAGTTGTATCTTGTAGTGGAATCCAACAATTTATTTGGTTTTGAGGATATAATCCTTTCCAGAAAGGAGCATCCCTATGAAGTGGTGAAGCCGCACCATGATTTGCTGGTTTGTTTAATAGGGTATCAGACAATAAGCTAATATCTTTCACACCCATGCATCCTTGAACATATTTTATTAATTCGGAATTAAGAATGAATTTTCTCATATTAGGGTTTACTTCCCATAATTCATTTAAACCTTCATTTCTTCGTTCCATTTCATTTTCTTTTACTTCTTGGGCTACTACTGAACTAGCTTCTTCAAATGTATGTAGACCTTGTGCTACACCTACTGGAGCACCCGCTTCAATTTTGTGTAGACCTTGTGCTACACCTACTGGAGCACCCGCTTCAATTTTGTGTAATCCTTGTGCTACGCCTACTGGAGCACCCGCTTCAATTTTGTGTAGACCTTGTGCTACGCCTACTGGAGCACCCGCTTCGATTTTGTGTAGACCTTGTGCTACGCCTACTGGAGCACCCGCTTCAATTTTATGTAGACCTTGTGCTACGCCTACTGGAGCACCCGCTTCAATTTTGTGTAATCCTTGTGCTACGCCTACTGGAGCACCCGCTTCGATTTTGTGTAGACCTTGTGCTACGCCTACTGGAGCACCCGCTTCGATTTTGTGTAGACCTTGTGCTACGCCTACTGGAGCACCCGCTTC
>NZ_JBQAGT010000012.1:0-104384 GCF_051916495.1 Bacillus cereus group sp. MYBK216-1 | reverse complement strand
GCCTACTGGAGCACCCGCTTCAATTTTATGTAGACCTTGTGCTACGCCTACTGGAGCACCCGCTTCAATTTTATGTAGACCTTGTGCTACGCCTACTGGAGCACCCGCTTCAATTTTATGTAGACCTTGTGCTACGCCTACTGGAGCACCCGCTTCGATTTTGTGTAGACCTTGTGCTACACCTACTGGAAAATCTTCCAAATCAATAGGACGATCAATAATTGCTGCTGCTGCTCCAATACCTTCATGATTCAAATCCTTACCAGCACACGCTGAAATCTCTCTTTTTAGTTCTTTAATTTCCTCAGCAGAAAATACATTTTTAATTAACAAATACCCATTTTTTTTGAATTCTTCAATATTTTTTTTATAACCAGTCATAATTTTGCCCCCCTTTTTTTATATTGGTAATTTTCTCACTATTAAATCTTTTTTTCAAGACAAAATTATACAAAATTCTATTTTTTTCTTAAATTAGAAATTTTTTAAATTATATCTTTCTATATAAAATGATATTGTTTTTATCAGGAAATTCCCTATCTCCAATGTACTTCTACAAGGGAAGAAATCAAAAAAACAAAGTAAAATACATGGATATCCATTATGAATCTTACATATATTTATTTTTTTAACTTATTATTGTAATTTAAAAAACACCTAAAAATCCATGTAAGGTAATTTTACGAATTAAAACACTTTATCAATTCTCAAACCCTAATAACACAAAAAGTTGGGTATATGATAAAATGAATCTTCTCAGGATATTTTATCGACCTTTTTTCTAAGCCAACAACACAACCAAAAATGTATTTGTTAATTACCCGTAAAGAAAACAAAAAAACAGGTAATTTCATATATTTATGGAATTACCTGTTTTTATAGCTTTTATCTACTATTCATTCTTTAAAATTTTATGGACTTCTTCCATACTTATTTCAGTAGCCTCTGCAACCTTTTCTATAGGTACACCTACTTTAATCAAGTTTTGAATTAGTTGTATTTTGGTTTCTTTTGCTGCTTTTTCTTCTGCCGTCTCTATTTCTGATATTCTATCTTTTATTGCCTTCTCTCTCGCTTCATATAAGCGTAAAAAGTCCTTATCACTACTTAAACGCTCCCAATCCTCTATTGCCTTTTTCAAAACTGGATCTTTTTCCATCGCGATTCCCTCCAGGATTGTAGTTAATTTCTCATCTTCATATGCAGGAAATAATAATAGCCAGCGTGCTAATATATCCTCCCATGGATCCATTCGATCTTCTTGCCATTCTCGAATTACTTTTGGAATCTCAAGAAAGTGCAATTGCATATTCTCTGAAATTATGTGCTCCGATTTTTTGTTCATGACTACACCGACATTATGAAAGTCTTCTTCTCCTGGAAACAGAATGAAATCCACTATATTAATGCAAATGGTTGGTCTTAATTCTGTATACTTCATCCCCTGAGTCATTTGGGAATAATACATGCCAGCCCAGTAGAACAAAGATCGCTCGATCATGTCTTTTTTGTCGCGAACCTGTATCTCTATATTTAATTTTATACCATTATTCAGAGTAGCTCGCAAATCTAAAATAGACAATTTATCATCCTTTTGCTCCCTTGGAAGATGCGGATCATCTAAATGCAAAGAAATGATTTCCTCATCTAAAGAGGATTGTAATACCGCATTAAGAAAACCAATGAGTATCTCCTCGTTTCCTTCTACTCCAAACAAACGCTTGAAAGCAAAATCAACTCGTAAATTTACTAGATTTTTTTTCATAGATGTATTCATATTCTCTTCTACCCTTCTTTTAGTTAATTGAATATAAGAAAAAGATAGAATTAAAAACTCTATCTTTTTCAATCTATCTATTTATAAAAATATCAACCTACTTTATAACTTTCACAGTCTCTGAAATACAGGTTTAAATCCCGCTTGCATTGTATCATCCAGCCCCTTACCTTGCGTTGGGTTCCATGCAGCTATGATTACGTTATAGCCCACTCGCTTTAACTCTGTCGCAAAGTCTATAAGAGCTTTCCTTACTTTTTGATTCTCTACTAAATCGGCATCAAACGCTAAATAGACATTTTCTATACCCATATCCTTTAATACAGGCATAGTAATTCGCCAAGCATTTACACCAGGAATCGCAAGAACCGTTGTTCCTATTTCAGAAATCTCCTCTTTATTAAATCTCTCTGGAATCAAATCAGCAATCAAATCGGCTTTCATAGGTCCTTCTGTGATTATTACTGATTTCGTTTGATGCAATGTACCAGAATTCCAGTGTTTTAAATGAGAACTTGGTACCGCTACATGTACAGGAAGTGGATTTTCACTACCACCTGCACCAGTCCCTTGATTTTTGTTTGCTGATGAGAGCCATAGATATTTTTGCCCTTTATGGATCTTTACAACAATTTGTCCCTCTTGAAATGGAATCTCTACCTTTTTGCTCACTTCTAGTTCGCCTTCAAAGATACAATCACCATCTTTAGTTACCTTTACAACATTAGGCTGCTCGATTAATTCCGCTTGAACTCCAGTAGGTGCCGATTTCACATGAACGGAGTTTTTCACTTCATCCACACGAACCTGCCATCCAACAATTTGATTGTACTGGTTTCGAAAAGGAATCAATATACCAGGAGAGCCTGACATTAAACGAAGAGACAGTTGACCTTTTTTCATCTCATAAAAACCCGGAATGCCCTGCCAGCAATGTTTATTCCCAATCTGTTTAAATAGCTTTTCCCAAACAGTTGTATACGTATTATCCTCCTCTAACACAATTTGTTGTTTTAAGAAAGAACGATATTGACGTACTTGTATTTGTTCTTCAGTCATTTTTCTATCTCGTAATAAATGTGTATGATGATGCTCCTGCAATGGTATGAAATCCATTAACTTCCGATTAAACACATCTAATTCTTCATTACTTTTCTTATCATGAATCTGAACTTCATCCGCCTCAGGCAATTGATACTTATCTTTTCCATTTATGTAATGAATGTAGCTTGGATTACCCGTGTTTTTCCCATAAATCCATTTACTTTCTACACGTGTACATGCTACCTTCTCTTGCGAAATATGCAGCATGCAATTACCTGTATCATGACAAATCGGACACGTAACACGGTAAAATTCCCACCAGCTACCTCTTGGATAAGCACTCGTTAAACGAAATTGACCTTTTTGAATGTTATAATTCATTATTCCCAACTCCTTGTATACTGTTTATTGTTTTCCGACAGAAGACTCCTTCCTCAAAAATGTGAAGGTGTAAAACATCAATTTTAGGTGGGAGATGAATGTCGGTTGGCATTAGCCAACATGTTTGCTACTATATACTTGTACAGATTGCTCTTTGAAAACTGAAGATATGAGGTTGGTTGCAGAAAAACGTTGCAACCGTAAAATCTTCAACGTTCTTTCGCCCCACGTTTGCTGAAGTTGCGAAAACCAAGCTAAAGTAGGAAGCGTGGTGAGTCAACGTACAAGATACTTATGTTTTCACCGTAGGGACTACGGGCAGAGCCTGCTAAGATAACTGTTGGATACATCGGTGTTCGCAGGAATCTCCCACTTCAAAAAGTCCGTAAGGACGTTAAGTGGTGAGTAGTTCAACTGCAATATAATCTTCTGTATCACGGAAAATGCTAGAATCACGCTCTCGAATTGGTTGAGTAACTTCATTCCACTGAAAGATTTTTATTATCTCCTCTAATGATAGTAATGGTTTATCTAGTGTAATTGCATGTTCGTATTTCATTATAAAGATCCCCTTCCAAAGCAAAAAAACACAAATCTTGTGTTTTTTCTCACAGTGTTTTTTATTTGTATACCTAAATCTAAATACCTTTTACAAGTGATTCCTAACTTGAAAACAACACAAAAAGGGCTCCTTCAAGTCGATTAAAAATGTGCATAGCAAAATAAGCTATATATACACTAATCGGCTCAAAGAAGCCCTTTCATAAATGAAACAAGACGCAACTTGCTTCTACAACTCAACCACAACACAATAAAGTGTGGGAATAAACGGAATCAATTAAACAATAACTACACTTCCATATTAATGAATTCATAGCAGAATTTCAACGATTTTATGTGCGATTGAAATAAACCTCAAAATCTAGATAGCAGGGCCAAAAAAACGAAATACTATCTAGAATATATACTTATTCTATAGATTGTCATACCCATGTATTTCAAATAGATTATTTAGTTTCTTTATTAAATAGTCCTTTGCAATATCTGTTATTTGGATATGTGACTTTTGATGATGTCTTTTCTTTATATTTTCAATTCTTAAATTTGGTTGATTGACTGTAGCAGGATAGACCTTATGGTTTAATTCCCTATATAATTCATTTAAAGAAATACCATACATAATGCTATCATTTAAAAACTTTCCATTTGTATATTCGATATAATATGGAAATCTTTTATTCCATTTGAGATACCTACTGTCAGTTTCATCAACTTTGTTGCTTTCGGTAAAACCTTGGGCTTCTGCATAGCCAATAATAATAGGAACTTCATTTTCATCCTTATCCTTGCTAACAACAGTTAAGAAAATTGTATCGCCTGACTTAATACCAGTAGGTTTTTTTGGAAAAAATGTTCTGTTAACATATTCATTAATTCTTCTTTTTCTTTTAAGATAAATTTCATCGTTACGAATTCTTTCTTTACTTGTTCCCTCAAACTTAAGCCATATCCCTGTTCTTCCATTATTAACAGTGACGATATCACTTATAGCATCTTCTAGAATGTCAATTTCTGTCCCATTTAGTGGTGTTGACTGAGAAACATCATTTATTACTGCCCCCCACTTAGCAATATTATATTCATTCATGTCCCTTTTGCCTTTTAAATTCTTAATAATTTTATTCACATACTGTCTTTCCTTTAGAATTCTATCAAGTGAAATTTCCCAATCTCCATTTGATTTCAGTTTATCAAGTATACCGTCAAAATAATCTTGACATTGCTTGGTAAACTCTTTTTCATTTTCCATATATAGACCAAACTCATGATTTTTATAGAACCCATTAAAAGTAAAATTTGCTGATCCCATAATTACTGACTGATTATCAAAAACATATAATTTTGTATGTAAATCCTGTAAAGCATAAAGTTTAGCACCTGCTCTTACAAGATATTCTAATCCCTCTATACTACTTGCACCTCTTATAAATTCCTCCCTGTTGAATCGGGTGATTATACAACACTTAATATTTTCTAAACCTTCTATCCATTCAGCCAAACCAAAAGCTGTTTTAAGCCCTATAAAAGGTGAAATTATATTGACTTGCATTTCAGTAGAATCTAGCAAGCTATAAAACTTTTCCCCGAAATCTTTATTTATAAGATTGATTGACATGTGGCCACCCCGATTTTATTGAGAATTTGTTATTTCTATAATATTTAATCTAATAGAATTTCCCCTCAAGGAACAAGGAGTTAATATATAAAGTCTTTAAAACAAAGAAGGAAAAGCTACATTTATTTCTCCATAAAGAGTAATTCGATATATAGCCTTTCCTCTCAATTATTTTTATTAAGATTTTAATAAATTATCTCTATTTTTTAATATCTACTTGGCAATTAATTATGTTGTATATGTAATTTACCTACCAAAAACTAGTACTATCAGGATGGAATTATGCCTTACAACTAAGTAATTCCTTCATACTCCTATAAAACGTTATAAGCAAAAAACACTGATTAATCTATCTCCATTTCTTTATTTTTTTCCTTTTAACAATCTATTACATAACTTTTTAAAGAAGCAAATTTTCTGTACATTGATTTGCTTGTGTGAATTAATATAGTCTTCAAAAAAACTTATAGTTCTTTCATTTGGGCTTAACTTTAAAATCTGTTCTATTACCTGATACATACTTTTAGAAAACACAATTTTGAAATCATTAAGTAACTTCGTATTTGGGCCACTTGAAAAATCGCTATTAAAATCTTTAAAAGTAGAAGTACCCCCATGAACAAATTCTGAACGTAATTTATACATTTTATCCACTATTTCTTTTACTTGATCACTTGAAAAATCTGTACCTTCATAAATTGAAGAAAATATAGCTTTTAGACTTTCCCTCTTTGCGTCATTATGGTTCAAAAACAGGGCCTCACTTGCTGTTGTTAATAATACTATTGTCATACTTATACCTGTAAATAAATCTTTCTCTTCATAAGAAAGAGCTGCTTTAAAAATTTTTAAGGAATTTAAAAATTTAATACTTAATTTATCTTGGTTGGGGTTTATATTAAGTAAATAACTGATCATTTCTATAAAATTAGTAAGATGTTCATCATTTTCAAAAAAACTTAAATCTAGTTGACAATCAGTTTCATGCCTAGCTAATTGATGATTAGGATTGCGCTGGGAGAATAAAATTATACGCTTAGTATCCACAAAATCTCTTAAAGGTAATCTGTACGTATTATCCAAATTATAACTCATTTTATTAGTATTATAGTCATAATTAGGGTATATATTAGCATAATAATATAAATGTAACATTGAGTTTAAATAAAATGAAAAGATATTATAGTATGTCTCTATGTATTCGTATTGACATTTAATTTTATAACCTATTAAAACATCTTTATAATCTGTTTTGAATCTTTTCTCAGTAACATAATTATAATACTCCTCTCCAATTAGGTTTTTCAAATATTGTTGAGCCTCTTCTTTGTTACCTGCTAATAAGAATAAATTCTCGCTCACAATACTATATTTAGATAGTAAAGCACCTGTTAAAGGAGCAATTAACCAATATTCTTCTAAATTAGCTTGTAAATAATTTTCTAATTCTTCTAAAAGACTTTCAACGTCACTTTTCTCTACCTTTTCTTTTGAAAACCCTAACATATAATCGCAAATAAAATGCTCAATTAACTCAAAAGAATACACTCCATGAAATCTTTCATCCCATTGAATTACTTCCAAAAAATTATCAGTTACTTTATGATTAATTAGTGGCTGAGGAAACTGATTTTCCTGTTTTAATTTCAAACAAAAATGCATCAAAGCTTTAGTTAAATCATTTAGACTCTGTTTTCTTTTTCTCACTTTACATCCCCCTATACATTTTATATTCATTATATTAAAAATCATTAATTTTTGTTTATATTCCAGCAACTATTGGTTTCCTGAATATTGTAAAAGATCTTATTTTTAGTACTTAATGTATTAACATTTTGTAAATTCATATAATACAAATTGACCTAAAATAACTAGTATGCCTTCAGGAGCAGTTTTCCATGTCCCCTCATTACCTGTATAAGATGTAAAATATGCCTCAATATAACCTAAAGTAAATTGCATAACACATAAACAAACAAATAAACATAAACAAACTCAAAGAATCTTCTTATTTCCATTCTTTTGAGAAACAAACGGCTTGATCCCTTATTCCATTCCAACTTAGCATTGCCATCTACATCTCTCCTAACTACTTGTTCAATATATATTTTCACTTCTATTTATGGAAACTATTGTATAATTGATTATATAGTAAATAGTACTAGAAAAACATTTACATGTTACTTCACCTTTCATCTAAATTATCACAAAATTAAATATTCCAGTTATCCATTAAATGAGGAGAAAAAAATATGATTAATATATCGTTAACAAAGGAAGATTTTTTAGAGACTAGTTGGCAAGAAATCATAAACTCAGAAGATATAAAAGAAAACCATGTCTATAGTCAAAGTTTTTATAAAGCAATGCAGGAAGCCAAAGATAGTGGAGACGAAAAAAAAGAATATATTTTTAAATTATTAGGGGATGTTACATCTTATTATTCAGATTTGGACTCAAAGGATAATCATTATACGCCCTTTTTGATAATGGATGGAAAAAGATCAGCAAGTATAGAAGACCTGAAGAAATCGGAACTTTCCTTTTTAGAAGAAATTATTGAGGAAATTAACAATCCAGAAATTAAGTCAAGAATAGCTGATGTTTTATGGATAAGACAAAGAAATTTTAAAAGAGCCATTCTTGCAATAGAAAGTTATGTTGAAGTATATGATAAAGCAGATTCTGTGAATTCTTGGTATATTGGCGGAGCCAAACTAGAAAGAGCTGTTCAATTAGCAGGTTTATTCAGAAAAAGTCAGGTTAGGGAATCATTAATTGAGAAACTAGAAGAAGAAATTGAGAAACATAAAACTGATAAAGAATCATTTATTGTTAAGTCCCTTATTGAGTTACTTTTAAAATTAAAAAGGTTCGATTTAGAAAAACACATTGAAATTTTGAAGGAACGAGCAGTATTTGAAGAAGATAGAGAAGATTGGAGTAAAGCAAGAGAATATTGGAATCTTTGTATTAAATGCTTAACATATGAAAAAAGGTTTAATGAACGTGAAGAAGCAAAGTTATCAAGTGCCAATACATACGTAATGGAAGCTGAAATGGCTTTAAGAGATAATCCTACTTACTTCATAGTCATTTCTCACTTACAAAGCGCTATTGAAGCATACAGAAGAATTGAGGGCACAACCGAGACAGTAAATAACCTTCACAGAAGAATGTTAGAATATCAGAAAAAATCAGTTTCGCAAATGCAAGAATTTGAAACCGAAGGGATTGACATTAGTGAATTGATAGAAATTTCAATCGATGAGGTTAAAGGGAAATCTTTTAATGATAAGCTTGTTACTTTAGCCTTAATGTATAAAAGTCTTAGGACTAACGAGCTAAGAGAAACAGCTAAAGCTGTAATAAGAAAGTCTCCTTTAAGAGATTTTATGACCTCAGCCAAAGTTAACTCAGAGGGGACGATAATTGGCAAATCTCCTTCTGTTTTATCAGACAGCACCGAAGATTATGAAGAAGAAATAAAAATTGAAATGTATAATAATGCGGGGTACCGTCGCCAAGCTATAGTAGAAGCTATTATAGAACCAGTACGTAAACAAATCTTGTTAGAACACTTTATAATGTTAAGACATCTTGCGCCATTAGTAATTAATAATCCTTTTATTCCAGAAGGACGAGAAGAAATTTTTGCAAAGGGCTTATATTATGGATTACATGGAGATTTTTTAATCAGCACTAATTTATTAATACCTCAAATTGAAAACTCTATTCGTTATATACTTAGCAAAGAAGGAGAAATAGTTTCAAATCTAGGCAACGATGGAATCCAAGAAGAAAAAAATTTAAATACCCTACTTTATTTACCAAAATTAAAAGAGCTATGGGGGGATGATTTAGTATTCGATCTTCAAAGCTTATTGGTAGAAAAACACGGAGATAACTTAAGAAATAATGCTTCCCATGGATTAATTGGCAATCATGAATTTTACTCCGTTTCAACAATTTATCTTTGGTGGTTAACTCTTAAGCTTTGTATCATGTATAAACTAGAGTAGATATTTTTGAGCTTGTGCACTAAATGCATAAGCTTTATTTAAGTTTGGGAGTTTTCTTTAATGTCAGAGACCTAACGTCTACTAGATAATAAAGTAGGTATAAGCTTTCATAAAAGAGAAATAATATCGGTGAGGCTATTAAAATTGAACTAAGAGGGTGAAAATGAATATGTCTGATAAGAAGCAAAATGATTCAAAAGAAGAATTAGCCCTTCCAGAAATCCCAAGTCTAGATGAGCCGAGCAATCGAGAGGAATTTGGCGAAGGTGTTACAGTTCACATAAGACCTTATCCAGGCATGGTCGCCGGAGATAAAGTCACACTTGAATGGCGTGGCACTCAATCGTCTGGAGAAGACGAAAAGAAAGATAAAGAATAAAAATAATTCGAAGGGTTATTCGTACAGAATAATCTTTTTTTATTTCAACGGAGCTTGAGCCAATTGGTATCCTGGGTGTGAGTGACACTTCCTCAGTTATTACATGGTTTATTAGCTTTTTTTCGCATCACTTTGGTTTTTGATTTCGCATCACTCTTGTATTACAAACTCTTTATCCTACTACAAAGACTAACCCATCTACATCACATCAATGCAACTACTTCGTCTACATCTTCAACTACATCATCAAAGGAACTTACGGATAAACCCATAACTTACAGAAGGTAGCTTCATCGAGCGTAACTGTAGATTAGTACGATCTAATACCGCTGTTCTCTTAACCTTAAAGTCTCTCTCTTGAATATTCTCTGCTAAGTCTTTAGCAATGATAAAAGCAGCTGCTTCTCTATACTGTGTTGAGTTTAGATACTCTCGTACTTGTATTAAGTAATATAGCTTGTTATGAACACTCATTAATTTTTCTCCTTTCTACCATTATGCTGTGCTACCGCAATCAGCCTAATATTAGCTTTATCTGTATTACTGTCTGTGAAAAAACAACATATTCACAAAATTCTTTTCATAAAGAAAAGAATTTCTCAAGAAATGCTTTTTTGAACACAATTTAATTAGTGATTATCCACACGAATGTGTTGTCGTAACTAGTCTAGCTTTTGTTGTACATTCTTTTCTAATTTATTGAAGTAATGTATAATTAAAGTGTCCTACATGAGATATTGAGTCATATCTCATCGTCATTTTAAAAAGAGAACTCCATTTTTATATGGAGTTCTCTTTTTAACGAAATGAAACTACTAATTTGACATAATAGAAAATGAGCTTGATCCCCCTCTATTAATATCCTCCCACCTTAATTAATAACATAGTCATAAACATACTAAACAATAGGCTTTTTAAATACTTATTTTCATCTTTTGCTACAAAAAGAGCTAAACAGCAGAATAATGCCCATCCTAACCAAAATAGCATTCCAAAAATCATAGGTAAATTAGTCAATTAAATCTACTCCTTCGAATGTTTTATCTATTACACTGTTTAATATATTCATTTTCCCTTCATATTTTAAGAACTAAATAAAAAAAGACAGAAGTTTTACATTCTGTCTTTTCTATTTACCTTAAAGTAATCCATTCATAGCTAGCCCACTCTTTTGGTTTTTTATCGTACTTAATACGACCAGTCGTACAGAATGAAGCAATCATCCATTGAATTAGGTTCATCTTGGCATATGGATCAACACAATCCTCTATTTTTTTTAATTGATAGCCTGTACTATTTTTCTGCCAAATTGTATATAAACGAAAATGCGTTGTCGTAACTAGTCTAGCTCTTGTTGTAACTTGCCATTTTGCAATTTTCGTTAAATCCTCTTTGACTTTTCTATCATACTCTTGTTTTATGATTTTATAACTCTTATCTTTATTAATTAATCCATTAGAAAATGAAAAAGGCATTTGATGCACTTCATATACAGTTCCTTCTTCATCTCCTAAAATGTTTGATTCTACTAGAAACATATTTTTTAGTTTTAACTGTTCCGTTAATTCTTTTCCACTCCGATAAAACGGTTTTTTTATCTTCTGAAGCAAGACGACCTGTACAATTAATCCGATAAGTAACGGATATGCTAGTATAAATACCATGTTAATAAACATATTTGTAATCAGTACTCCTACTAGTGCGAATATCGTAAAATAAATATACGTTTCTCTTTGATGAATGATTCTACTATTCAAGCTAATATACCTCCATTTTGATAAATAGTGAAAGTAATATACACAATTGCTCCTAATAAAATAGAACAAGCCCCTGGAAAGCTCTGTATCAGCTTTATTTCCTTCTTTGGTAGTTTTGCTCCAAATATAGAAACAGCATGCTCCAATTGGTCTTTAATCGCTCCTACAAACCCTAAAATTTTAATTAATCGATACACACTAGCAATCCAAAAGAATAGCAAATGGAAAGCTGTTAATGTAATGGCGGTAAGCATAGCCGATTCTTCTACTACATTGCTAATATATAAAGCTACCACCACAAGCATCTTGGTATCACCAGGTGAAGAGAATTTAAATGTCTCTAGCAATAAACCACACGCTAAGGCCATGACTAGTACAATTACAATCTCTTTTCCTGTTCTTATTCCTGCAAAATACGTCATTCCTATACCTACAATTAAGAATAGTAAATGCCATATATTTTTCGTTTTTCTATATTTCAAGTCAGTAAATACATTCAGGGTCATATATCCTAGTAGTATTCCTATTACATATATACTCATAATTTTTTCTCCTTATTTTTTCCTGTTTTGATGTATTATTACGGTCCACTCACTACAGACCAAGTGACCGTAGAAGTATAAGTGGCTTGCCTATCCTTCCCTACATAAGTTGTCCCTGGATCTAACTGCAGTTGTAATCCATTTTGTCCAAAATCGACTTGATATTCTCCAATTGCTACATCTTTCGAAGCCCGGATAATAGTGTGTGCTGCCTCATTATCAATAGGTGTATTTGGGATCTGTACAATAGGTTTCCCTGTCTCTGGACCTTTTACTTTTGTTACACTCACTTGATTTTTTAAGGATAGAGAACCCTTTGGCAATTGTTTTGCTATGTTCGACTCAGTAAATTGCGAAATGGTCATATTCAATCTCCATCCATCCGCTTGATTTCGACTATCATGTATCATGAGTTTCCCTAATGTGCCAAATGAATTTTGTTTTTCTCCATTTAATTGAATCGGGCTGAACTCTACACTTTTTGGCACAGTAAGCATGTCTATCCGTCCTTTTTGTGTGGTAGAAATATGCTTTGTTGCACTTTTATTTCCAGCTTTATCTATCGTTCGGATATGTACATATTGTGGTTTCGCATAATCAGTCGGAAACTGAATGCTAGTCTGATTTGTAAACTGAACACCACTTACTTTATCAATTGATGTGTCGGATTTATCATTCACTACATATTCATATCCTTTTACGCCACTTGTTACAGTTGCAGAAACTTCCTTAGAAAATTCCGAAACGCCATTCCTACCAACTCCACGGATTTTATAATGATAGGTACTCCCATCATCTTTTGCAGGGGCAAACGTTACTTTAGTTTCTTTCAGTTCTCTATTTTCAATTTGAAAGCTTTCTGGTGTTGTTGGTACTGCTTGATCTTTTGCTTCTTTATCTACATAGTCAGAGAGTCTGCCCTTATATATTTGCTGATTCCCTCTGTATACTTCTGCTTCAGATGCATACCCCACTTTTAACTCATCCACATAGGTAATTCCTGCTGAATACGCAAGCATATAAAAAGTTACGCCTCGTTGCTCAGTAATATAAAACGGATTATTAGCAACTTGAGTATTCATACTAAATGTAGACCATCCATTTACATCTTTGTTCGTATCATTCTTTGTGACTGTACGATTATTCGGTAATTGGATAGGCGCTGCCCATTTTCTTGTTTTCAGACGATCCCCTTGTTTTATTGGAGTCACAATAGGACTATTTAATATTAATTTGCCCTTTCCAGAACCATCCTGGTAAGGTATCACCTTATCTATCATGGGAGAATCTTGGTACACATCTTTGTTTATATCCGAAGTTATATGTCTTCTATCCCTTGGTATGTTGGTACCGAGTTCCCTCTCCGGAAACAAAGAGATATTACTAATTTCTAATTCTTTTGAACCGCTTGGAACATCCTTTAAAACAGTAGCGTTATAATAGTCAAATTCCCTCCCTGTTTCCCAGCTTCCATCACCATAGAAACTAATTCTCCCTAATCCTTGTGACTTCGCTTTAAATGTTGCTGAAATATAAGCATTATTAGGTACGTTTAATCGCTTAAAAACAGCAATGGAACTCTCTCTTACTGTATAAGGATATAAGACTCGATTCCCACCCAATTTTGTATCAAATACCTTGTATCCGCTAGTATCTGTACCACTTGGATAAAAGACTTCAGATTGTAAACTTTGATTCCCATTTCCGTAAAACTCTCCCCAACCACTCATCAAATTGACGTCTTTTGGGTTATTAAAATCAATTTTCCATAATACGTCCTGCTCTAAGATATCAATCGCCCATTCTAGCTTCACTTCATTTTCTTTTCCATTTGCAGTGAGTGTTGGAATACCATTTTGCTGTTTTACTATTTGATCAGCTAATATAGAATTATCTTTTGAATCAATAAATAAGCACGATACACCTAAAAGTATGATTGAAGTAAGAACCTTCCCCCATTTCACTGTTTCCTCCCCCATTCCATTCTTATGCTACCGAAGATGCCTTATTTTGCTCCTTCTGATTTGCATGTTTCTTTCTCCACCATACAAATACAAACATTGAAACAATTAATATGAAAACACCAGCCGCTATTATATATATTTGATTAGAATATCCAGGTAACACTTTTACTGCACCTGTTTGTTCCGCATACTCTGTCACATTCGAAGCAGTTATACGTATTTGTTCCGTATATATTTTTGGTATACCATTCTGCTTTATAGTGATTTTCAGTGTATACTTTCCATCTTTGTATTCTTTCGCTTTCCATGGGATCGCTAAACCTACCTTGGATTTTGGCGCTACATTGAATGCTGGAATATTACCATGAAATAGAACGTTATCCTGGGATAAAATTTCATAGTAAACTGCTACATCCCTTACAATATTTGCATTTGTATTTTGAATAAGTGCATGGACTTGTGGTTGTGTTGGATAAGATTCAACAGTTGTGCCATTTAGTTTAAGAGGCATTCCGTTGATTGAATTTTCAGTCTCCTTGTTATTCAATTGTATCGCTACCGCATATTCAATGCGATTTTGTACAGAAAAGTTCAATCCGTCTTTTTCAAGATTCTGCGCTTTTGTACCTTGCGCTAACTCAAATAATAATCCGCCCAAAAATACTCCCTCTTGACTTGGTGTGGTTAAATGTACCTCTATAGTTTTCGTTTGATTCCCCTCTAAGGTAACAGCGTCAGGAGCTTGTACATACTGATCCATATAGAAATCTGCATCTATTAATATGCTTTGTGAGACTTCACGATTTGGTACATACATAATGCCTCCGTTTGCAGAGGTGAGAGCGTTGGCAACTCTTACATTGACTTTGATTGGATTATTAGATTTATTGTGTACATCCATTTTTACTGTTTGATTCTGTTTCTTTTTTACCTGTAAATTAAAATAATTTTTTATATCACCTAGTTGATTATCCGGGACATGAATACTTACATCAAACGGTAAACTATCTTGTTTCTCTTCTGCATAAACAACTTTAAAAGGTTTTAGGCTTACACTTAAAATGAATATAATTGCGATCAAAATACTAATTAAAATTTTATATACATAGCTTTTCATTCTGCCCCTACTTTCTATGTACAGAAGAGAATCATACATACGTGATTCCCTTCTATATAATAAATTTCTTTTAAGGTCCTGTTACAATAGAATATGTCAGTTTTGACTCATATGAGGTAGCACCAGCCTTATTCTCAACATACGTACTATGCGGATTTAAAGTTAAAGCTAGGGACTTATCATTGAAACTAACATTATATTTACCCATACCCTCATCTTTTTTCGCACTTAAAATCGTAACTTGATTATCTGTATCTATAATATAGTTACTCGTTTTAAACTCCGGATTTGGTGAACTTGTCCCTCCTACTTTTGTAATAGCAGCACCACCACTATTCAAAACTAAGGAACCCTTCGGAAGTGTTCGATTTGTTTTAGCATCTCCACTTATTTTAAATTGATCTGCTTTTACATTGATTCTCCAACCATTCCCTGAACCAGTTGCATCTGTCACTGTTAGCACACCAGGATTTGCATGTGTCACTTGCGTTTCTCCACTTAACGTTACGGCGTTAAAGTTACTAATTGGTGTAACGGCAATATTATGTTCGCCACCTGTTATACTTTGATTTAGTTTTGTATCAGCTGTTGTTGCTGCACTTGTAGGTGTACCCATTAGTGATATACCGAGGGCTACTGTTGCTAATGAGGGAATCATTACTTTACTGAATCTCATCATAATACCTCCTTATGTTTTAAAAGGAGGGAGCTATATGAAACACTCCCCCTCTTATTTTCAATCCAAAACTTATTTTTTGTTCCAAGAATCTACATCTGCATTGCTTGATGCTTTTGTGAATCTTGCCAGGATCGTATCATAACCACCTTGAATTGCTTTCCATACGAACGGGCCAATTACTAATACGATGATCACCGCTAACGCGATTAACATACCGTTTTCTGATGATAATTGTGAGTCTTCATTTTTTAACCAACTTTTCATTTTTGCTAACATTTCATTTCGTCTCCTTTATATATCGATTTTAAGAATCTACTAAAATTAGAACTTATCTATTTAAATCTTTAATTACTTATTCCAAGAATTTACGTCTGCATTGCTTGATGCTTTTGTGAATCTTGCCAGGATCGTATCATAACCACCTTGGATTGCTTTCCATACAAACGGGCCAATCACTAATACGATAATCACCGCCAAGGCAATTAACATACCGTTTTCTGATGATAGTTGCGAATCCTCATTTTTTAACCAATTTTTCATTTTTGCTAACATGATTGAATCTCCCTTATCCATTTATTTGAGCTATACGTAATAAACATCATTCATCTAAATCTTCTATTACTTGTTCCAAGAATTCACATCTGCATTATTTGATGCTTTTGTGAATCTTGCCAGGATCGTATCATAGCCACCTTGGATTGCTTTCCATACAAACGGGCCAATCACTAATACGATAATGACCGCCAAGGCGATTAACATACCATTTTCTGATGATAATTGTGAGTCTTCATTTTTTAACCAATTCTTCATTTTCGTTAACATATATCTTGCTCCTTTACCTATTCCATTTTTGATAATGTCTTCTATAAGCTTGCAAATCCTTGCATTAAAGATTGAATAACAATCACCATTGGATAAATCACAATACATCCAATAACTGCGACGTTAAATTTATTCATTTCCATTGGTTTATTTTGAATGAGACGGTTATAGTTCTCATGTTTTAACTCACGCATCATTTTAATCTGTGCATCCATAATACGAAGACTCTGTACCTTGTCCGTTTTTTGCGCTTGTTGCAATGCAATCGTAAAGGTATTTACTTCTGGACTATTTAAGGCTGCTGCAAAGTTTCGAAATGGTTGATCCGATCCTGCATACATTTCTAATTCCGCAGTAAGTGTAGATACATACGGACGAAGATGTCTTCCAGCATATATTTGCGCCTTTTTTACTGCTTCTAATGTTGTATGTGTTTTTAACAACTGCAACATAGGAATTAGATACTCTGGTAATTCGAACTTCCTAGCTTCTATCGCCTGCTTGATTCTTCTCTTTAATAGATAATCAGGATAGAAATAAAGTAGCGGTGAAATCAACACACCCACTTTAAATAAGTAGTAATCATGGAACACCGTACATATCAAGAAAACAGAGGTGAAAATGATGGGATATGCTACCTTCATTTTTAAATATTCTTCTGGTTTCGTATCCAGGCCAGCTTCTTCTAATTTTTTCTGAACCTGCTCTTTCTTTTCTTCTGTCAGATACTTATGTGCTAACGACTGGAAGGGCGCGAGCATCATTTGATTTAAATTCTTCTTTTCAATTCGTTTTGCATTTTCTACATAATTCGTAAGTAAGCTACCGCTGTCTTTTTTACTTTGTAGAAAGGTAGAGAATACCCAGTACATGACAACGAATACCACTACAGCTAAAATCGTAGCCACCTTATTCCCCTCTTTCTGTTGGATTATAATTTGCAATCTTTTCTACACGGGTTGCTAAGAAAAAGACAATGAACATATTTACTACTAACGCGATTTTCCCCATCATAGAACCTGCTAAAAATCCATATGCTTCTTTTGACATCAACATAATAACAATTGGCATGGCGATAACGATTAAGCAGTTCTGTACAAAAGCACGTTGTGCTTGCGACAAACTAGAACGCAATCTTGCCAGGTATAGTTTTTGTTTTTCAAAATCTTCTGCAATATCTAGTAGGACTTGTACTGAATTTGTTCCACCTTCTCGACTGCACACTTCCAACATTTCATGGAAGAAAACCAATTCTCTAAAGTTAAACGTTTCATTGAATCCTCTAAATGCACGATGCATGGTGGTTCCACCTTCTAATAAAAGAGAAACTTTTTCTATTTCTTCTTGAATGCTTTCATGCATCATTGGCTTCACCTGAACTAACACCCGTTTTGCATTGTTACTAATTTGAAGTGCATTTGCTACTGCTTTCATATAGATAGAAAGACGGTCAATGACAACCAAGTAGTAACGTTTTTTTCTTCGATAAAGAAGAAACCTTGGAACTAAAAATCCAGATAAAACGGTAATCAGTGTAAAAGGATCTCTACCAAAAGAAAAATAGAATACTGCTGCAATACTCATCCCAGAAAGAATCGTATATACCCAGTACATACTTTTCGTCAATTTCCATTCGTACTTTTGGGCTTCTTGGATAACGGATTGTGGTAGATACATTCGTATCCCTTTAATATTCCTTAATTCCAAGCGCCTTTCTTCTTTTTCGTTTTCTTGTACAAATTGAGAGAGAGCAGAACCTTTAGATTTCGAAAAAAGTAAAACAAGCAATCCTACACTAATAAAGATTAAAAATATACATCCATAAGCCAATAAACTATGCATATTGCACCTCCTGTTTTGAAAGGAATGGTGCATAAAGAGCTGGATTTACAGTAGAAGAACGGAATTTCTTCTCCATTTCAGCTGACATCTTGGCTGTAATGATATGATCTCCATGAATCTTTCCTACTCTTTCATTCATTTCATCATATTCCTCACCCGAAGGGATAAATTGAGAAAGCTGATTGAACTGTATATCATCTTGATAATCCAATAACTCAATCATCTCTGTAATATAGCGATTTCCATCATCTTTCTTTTCTAAAAAGACAATCACATCAAATGTCTGTGAGATTAATTCATATAAATACTGAGCATCGATATTCGCACCACTTTGCAGACACATGAGCATTAAACGTCTAACTGCTTCTTTTGCACTTCTTGCATGGACAGAGGTGAAACCAGGATGTCCTGTTTGGAAGAAGTTAATCATTTTTAACGCTTCTTTCCCCCTCGATTCCCCTACAATTAATCGCTTTGGTCCTTGACGTAAAGCATTTGTTAACAATCTATCAAAGTCGATTGCATTTTCTTCTACTTCCGATGCCCTACATTGCATCGGAACAAAATGATGTTCCGGAAAAATGCGATGCAAATATAATTCAGGGTTATCTTCTACTACAAGAGTACGTTCTTTTTTCTTTCCTTTCGGAATGTGAGAAGCAAGATATTTCATAAACTCTGATTTCCCGGTACCTGTAGCTCCAGCAACTAGAATATTCATTTTGGCTTTCACGGCGGCAGCCAAAAAGTCCAACATCTCTTTTGACGCTTGATTGGTAGATAACATACGCTCTTCAGAAGCACGAAGGTGATCCGCATTCTTACGAATCGTTATTGTTGTTCCGAGCCCCCCAAGTTCATCTAAAGCAATATTGATGCGGATATATGGAAACACGCAGTCCACATACGGCTTTGCTGTATTTAATGACTCTGATGTACTGTTTACCATCTTATAAGCTAGAGCTTTTACTTCTTCTTCCGTCTCAAATCGGTAAGAAAATGTACATTCTCCCTCTCCAATTTTTTCGTAAATGATTTCTTTTGTGCCATTGATATAAATATCCGTTACATCCTTATCTTCTTTTAAAGGTTCTATAATTCCAAACCCCACAATTTCGTCACACACCATATTTAGTAATTGTTCAGAAGGTACCTCTGAAATGACGACCTGATTACTCAATAAAAAGCTTTTAATGATTTGTTCTACAGCTGCTCTCTTTTCTTTATTCATAAAGGATTCACTTAGGATATCACGATGATCTTTTACTAAAAATGCACGAATTTCATCTGTTATATCTTTAATTTGTTGAGCTGTAGTTGTTCCTAACTTTCGAGCTGATTTGGAACGAATCATATAACCAAAGTGATATAAATCAACTCGATTTCGCTTTAAGGCGATTTGTTTTTCCTGTAAATAGCCCCACATACTCCTTGTCCCCCTTTTAATTTCGTAAACCAAAGAGACCCTTTTTCATAGAGGATTGCTGGGATGGAATACCAAGACCAGCTGCTTCCATAATGTGATGGACCTTTGTATTAATTTGTGGGGAACCAAATTGCATCCCCCATTCGTAACTCGTACGATCTCTGTCATACGGAATTGTCACCGCAATTTTTTGAGAAGAAAGCTTTTCAATATCTTCTACATAATTCTCATCTGCCATATTTAGCACATGAATCATTCGAGGTAATGTTAGCTTTGCATTTTCTATTAGTTGTAATTCTCTCTTAATCGCTATTGCACCACGAGGGTTGCCATTTAGCACATGAACAACAAGGTCTGATTGATATAGGATCGGATAACTTAGCACCTCGGATAATTCAGTTGGTACCGATAGAATGATGTAGTCATATTCTGTATCTACAAGTGATTCGATAAATGTCGTTACAAACAATTCTTTGTTTTGAATCTCTGGGAATTGAGCCAAACTATAACCTGATGGAAATACCAGAAAATCCATCTTATCGTGCAATTTTTGCATCAATCTTGGATTCACTTTTTTCTCTAACAAATCTTGCTTGGTACAAATATACTGCGAAAGATTATATTCATTTTCTTTTCTTACAAGCTCTAGCATATTTTTACTCTCATGGCTAAGACCAGTTCCAACCGCAAAACTTGGTCTTACTTGGTCCGCTTCTACATAAAGCACCTTTTTCCCTAGATGAGCTAACTCATTTGCCATCGTAATACTTAACGTACTTTTTCCTACGTTCTCATTTGTGGCATAAAAAGCAATGATTTTTACTTGCCGATCCATCTAAAAAACTCCTTTCTTACTTAGATTCGTTCAGATACTGCGCTACATACTCTTTTACATTTTTAGAAATTGGATTGGTCGAATGCTTCTCTACATAGTCTAAAATGTTCTTTTGATCCGATATTTGCGAGAATCCTTCAGCTGGTTCTAGTTCTTTCCCTGTTTGTTCTACTTTTTGTCCGACTGCAACAGGAATTACATCTCCAAGCGTTTTTGCACGATTTAAATATTGAAGCTGTTCAGGTGAAACAGCCAGTGTATATAATCGTGTTACCTTTGGCTTTTGTTTTCCTTCTTGTTCCTCTTTTGATTCTTTCTTTTCTAGCACGAAGGCATCTTCTGTATTGCTATCCTTTGCAGCAGTCACACGTACACGTTGGAAAAGACCACCGAATACTACCTTTTCATTGTCTCCTTCTTTTACAACCTGTTTGAAATATAAGTCCACATACGTGTTCGGAATGATACTATTACCTGAACTTGTTTCCAAATCAACGAGTAACGGGAATGCAACTTCTCCATCTTTTAAATTTAAAATGGCAGAGTCAGGTAACTCTTCTTTCTTTACTACTTTGTTTTTAAAGAGATAGCTATTTTCTGTAATGGGCTGCCCATCATTTGTCCACTTACCTACTACTTCTTTTTTATTTGCACGTAATGCATTGGGGGGAATCGCATCACCAGGTAATGTTCGTTCCACTAGCATGTCTTCTTTAATCTCTGTATGCGCAGGTATATCCTTTGCGGCTACAACAATCTTTGTTGGTTTTACTGCATTTTCGACTGCGAAATGATTGTACCCATAGATACCTGCTACAGTTGCAGCAGCTAAACCTACCGCAGCAATCTGCTTCTTTTGAAACTTAGATGGCTTCAATGTTTGTATTCCTCCTTATGTAGCCTTTAAACGCAAAAAAAGGACACACCTATGGCATAATGCGCCTTAGGTGTGTCCTTTTAGCTAATCTAAAGTCTATATGAAAATGTTGGATTTGATTTCTTTAATATTACAATTTCAATATTATGATATATAGAGTTTCATGTCAATCATTTCTAAAAAAAATATTATTTTTACCATTTCAAATCTCTGATCCCAAAACTTAAAAAACCTTAAAAACGTTGTCATATCAAGGTTTTTAAGCTATTAACCCAACTATAAATATGGTATAATGAATATAATGTAACTGAATATTTCAGGGTGGTCGGTTGCTTTCCTTTCTCTTTTATTTTATGGAGAAAGGAGGTGACAATATGGACATTCTTTTCATGATAGCAATTGAACTTCTGAAAGTAATTGCTAGAGAAGTCGCTGTGTTTTTTGCAAAACATATAGGAAAATACCTATCAACGTTTTGGAAAAAAAGACAAAAAAAGCGACGAAAAACGAAAAGAACCACCCAACGCCGCAAACGTACTTGGTGGTTCAATAAAAAATAACTAAATTTTTAGTAACCAACCACCTTGCGGTAGCAGTTACATATGGCGAAGTGTTACCAGCACTTCGTCTTCTTTAGTTTATGCAAAAACTATTATTATAATACTTCTACACATATTATAACATCAACTATAGTACATGTCATGCAGATTTGTTCACGATAGTTGGTAAAAGAGACCAAATTATTATCAAAACGAAATCAATTTTGTTCCTGTTTCAAAATACTTTGCAGGAGCATAACTCTTCCCATTCCGATCCTGAAATTCGCTTCCAATGTATAGCGATACAATTATTGCGACACCCCCCATAATAATCACACGTCTAACACGTTGTTTTTTCTTTTTATCCACTCTAATTTCCCCTTTCTATGAAAAAAAGGCACATCCCATTAAGGGATGTGCCTTTGGTTTATCCATTCAGCTACTAGTTTATGATGGATATATTATTGTGTCGATTCAACCTATTATACAATACTACTTAACTATTTTCTATTCTTCATATAGTACCAGTTTGATAAATCAGTAATAATATGTTCCTTTCCAACCCAGTTCCATCCTGGTGTTTGCACAGGAAATGGAAGATCTGCAAGCACCCTTCTCTTTTTAAAGTCATCGTATGCGACTCCTTTAATTTCTACCTCACTTGTCAGGCACAAGCTCATTTCATTTACACCCGCTGGTTTTGTTTCAACATTGAATGCATATTTCCCATCTTTCGTTTTTAATGGAGCATACCATTTACGTTGGCCATCAATAATTTTTTCTTGACCATCCCAATATAGAGACTTAGTTGGTCTTTTGCTATCGAAAACATGTCCTGTTATTTCAGACATATACATATTTTTAGGTTGGAATCTTGATGCTAATCCAGTATTAGAAATTGCCTCTAAATCTTGTGTTGTTTTTAGCCCTTCATCTGCAAATGGATATTGTGCCGTTGCTGCTGTAAAAACACCAGGATAATTTTCATTCCACTGATTTTTATATGTTCCATTTACTTGATAGGAAAAACCATAGCCACTATGAAGCTTAGAAGGTGATAGATTATCAATACTTCCACTTAATGTTTCATAGAACATTTCTCCCGCTGTATCTTCTTCCGACACACGTCCGCTTACTGTTTCTACTACACCTTTTACACTCGTTACTCCACACATTGCCTTTTCTCTTGAAGGTTCATAAATTGCTGTTTTAATAGGATTATTTTTGTATGTGGTTTCTTCTATATCTAGACGATTACCAGCAGGGTTAATTTCCGCCTGAATGGTTCCCTTCCCTTTATGTTGCCAATCCAAGTTTAGTGTTTTCTTTTCTCCCTCAGTTAATCTTACCTTTTGTAAAGCTACTTGTTGTCCGTTATGTTTTAACACAACTACTGTTTCAGGATTCGTATATTTTTCTTCTAATACATCTAACTTTTTAATTTTATTCTTCTCTTTTTCTAACTTCTGTCTTGCATTATCTAGCTTACTTGCCGCATTATCTAGTTTATTTTCTTCCCAAGAGCAGTCTCTATCATAATAGTGATCCTTTCCCTCAGCATCTACTTCATGAATTGGATTACGGCGACAATAACTTAGGCTGGACTGTGCACTATCTCTATCAGATTCAGAACTATTTACTTCTTGCTGGGACTTATTAATATTGTTATTTACCTTTTCTCTATATTGGTCACGTTCTGGTTTAAAATTATCACGTGATACATCTATTCTTGTTTTTATATTCTTTCCTTCTCTTGCTGTTTCTCCTTCGATTCTGTCACTAGAAAAGTCAATTTTATATTTAAAGTCATCTTCGTCACCTGGATCTGGGTTAGGTGTTACTTCTGTACCGCAGTTGCCATCAACATTAAAGTTTACAGTCTTTTCATTTGAATCCCTTTGAACAGCATCTGTTACTTTAATTTTCGCAGTATATCGCCCACACAATTGCGGCTGCCAGGTTATATCTTCTTTTTTAAATTGCCCTGCATCTCCTTCATTTGGTTTTTGGTTATCTTTTTGTGGAGTTGAACGTAAGTAATTTTCTTGATGATGAACAGTTTCGCCATCTTTTATAATATCAAGAATCCACTTGACTCGATTACGTTCACCTGCAGCTCTTTGATAAGGATTTACTGTTGTTCCATTGGGATCTCGATCGTTATATCCTTTATTTTTACTTACATATTCAAAACCGTTAAATATAAATTTAACAGGTACATCTTTTTTGCTACTAGACACTTTAATCTCTTTTATTTCAGGCTTACTTGTACGTACAAACCACAAATTATATTTATTAGCGTTTCCTCCAGATCCAGCATACCCTCCGGATAAATAGGCAATATCACGAATCCAGTAAAAATCGCCATATACTTTACTTCCTTGATACTGCGAAAGTCTATACTTCAGTATTTCTGCTAAAACAAAATCAGGATTCCCCCAATACTTACTAGCTATTACGTCATCATTAATTCTTTGTACTTCGGTTACCATACGATCTCCTGCAGGAACTGAAGTGTTTAGGTATCCTTCATTAGCAATACGAACAAAAGGTTCTGAGAGTTCTTCATTTTGTACTTTGTTTTCATTTGAATTATCCCAACTAAAAGAACCATTATATACAGCTGGATAATGTAAGTCACTTAAATATAGTGATTCCTTTGCGGCATACCCACTTCCTGGACGATAAAACCTTCCTGGCATTTGCAGTTCTTTTGCTTTCATAAATTTTTCTTCATTCCCATCAAAGAAGGGTACATCACTATTCTTTGCATGTGCCAATGTAGGTAATAACAACAATGCAGACGTACAACTAATTAATAATTTCGTTTTTAATTTCATATCTTATCCCCCTATAAAACAAAAAAGGACACACCTGTACCTTTGGTAGGTACGTAAGGTGTGTCCTTTACGTAATTATCGTAAAATTATTTTATTGTTATATTACGTGTATAATGATATCAAATTTCTCTAATAATAACAACTTTATTTCTTTTCCACTTCAACATACATCATATGTTCCGCAGTTGAGTGTGCAATACGGATTTTAAAATTGTCTTTCTCAAATACTTTTGTTTTTTGTGTATCAATTGCTTCCTGTAACTCATTATCTAAGTTCAAACCACTTAATAATTTCGTCCACTCTTTAGTTAAAGATACTGTAGCTTTGTTGTTATCTAAAAATATAATTTTATAATTTCCTTCATTATCAGATTGCACAACAAATTGCGCTCCAATAGTACCTGCAGGAAGATACATATTTTTATCGAGTAATGATACATCGTTACTAATTTCACTATACTTTAAATTTGTACCGAATCTCCCATTAACCTCTTTTATTATTCTTTGTGCTTCATTCGAAACTTGTTGCTTTACAACTGGCATTTTTTCTACTGCTTCAGGGTAATATTCAATATTCTCTGTGACTAGATTAGAATCCATGCCTGCAGGCAATTGAACATCAGGTTTCGGGTCTGGCTTCACTTCTGGTTTTTCCTCTGGTTTTGTTTCAGGTTTTGGATCTGGCTTCACTTCTGGTTTTTCCTCTGGTTTTGTTTCAGGTTTTGGATCTGGTTTCACTTCTGGTTTTTCCTCTGGTTTTGTTTCAGGTTTCGGATCTGGCTTCACTTCTGGTTTTGTTTCTTTTTCAACTGCATTAATAGAGTTATATAAGAACTGACTATACGCTTCACGTGTTACAAACATTTTTGGGGAATACATATTATCTCCTGTACCAATTGTAACTCCATTTTCCTCTAATGCACTAATTGCACCATAAGACCAAGAATTTTTATCAACATCTGCAAATTTTGATGTTTTCGTTGCCTTAAATTTAAAGGCATTTGTAAGTACTTGTGCCATTTGTTCACGAGTTAAAATATCATCTGGACCGTACTTCCCATCACCAAATCCATTCACAAGTCCTGCTTTAGCAAGTGCCAAGATTTCTTTTTCAAACAAATGTCCTTTAATATCAGTAAAAGGATTTTTGAAGCTAGCATCTGCATCTGCCGGCTTTACGTACATATAAATCATACGAGCAACTTGCCCACGAGTTACATTGTCACCAAAGCCAAAGATATTATTTCCGTACCCTTGCACTACTTTACGATTTGTCAAATTATAAATTGCTTTTGTTGACCAGTGATTTGCTGGAACATCATTGAATTTTAATGAGTCTGTGTTATCAGCTGCTTTCGCTGTAAATGCTCCTGCTCCTAATAAAGATGTACCCATAATTGTTAGTGCTGTTGCTGTTTTTAAAAATTTGTTTGCCATTGTTTGTTCCTCCAAATATATTAGTTTTTTCATAGATTCCTTTATTGTACCGAATTTAAATATAAAATCCAGATAATTTAACATATAAATTTATGAATTAACGTTTTTTTATAACCACTGTTCTATATGGTAAATATTACCATATAGAAATAGGCTTGTAAAGTATTTTTATATATTTATTTTTAAATATATTTTTCTAGCAAAAAAACTACACTTTTCAGTATAGTTTTTTACCTCTTTTTAAACACATTGATATCTTCAACGGAAATAGATTTGTCCCATTCCATCTTTGTTAGCCCATATAGGTGCTTTCACACTATCTATCCCTATCATTTTAAAAATAAAGAAGTGATGTTCAGCTTTTATCTTAAAATTCAATGGCTGATTATGATCTACGCGCCCTTTTGTATATTCATATTTCCATCCATCCATATTCTGCTCTTTCATTTTCTTCTCTATATCAGGAATTAGATTTACGTTTTTCCCTTCATACGTGTACTGAAAACCACCTGTTTTTTCTGCTAATTCTACTGTACTAGAAGCAAAATCATGTGCCTTTATTAACTGCATTCCATACAGTACACCTTCTGGTATAAGAGTTATCAATAGTAAAGAAAGCGTTAGAAAAAGCGCTGTTGTTACTGTATTTTGCATTTCTTACACACCTACTTTTTCTTATTTATTTCACGTTTCCTCCAGCTTTCTTGTTGTCAGAATCTGCTTCATAAATAAATATATGTTTTGCGTTACTCTTAATGCTGCCTTGCTTTTCATCAAATTGTTTAGTATAACTAGCAGCTTCAGCTTCTCCTTCAACCGCAATCATTGCAGGTTGCTCTTGTACAGCATGTACAGAAAACTCTCGTTTTGATGCCGGATCCTTAAATGTTGCATTTTGGTTATAAGACTTTTCAAATTCTTTCTTTGCGATTTCTGGTTCAATAGCAATTTCTTCTTGTGCTCGTAAAACACCTACTTTTACGGATTTATCCATTGCCGTACTTCCAGCACGTTCAAGTGCAGACTTATTATCGGTATGTGTTGTATCTCCAATAATCATATCTGTCATTAAGAATAAACAGCCAACAAATAATAATAATGAGGCGGCACCTATAATAAATTTTTGCATTCCTCTTCATCCCCCTTAACTTTCAGACTTTCGAAATCGAAATCCACTTAAAATGGAACTTTTTTTTGGATTCAACAATTGATTTGGTAGCAGTAGCTCAACTATTTCCTTCAGTATTCCTTCTAGCTCTTTATAATAATTCCGACTAGATAGTAACGTACTGCTATTCAGTTGAGATTCAAACACATCCTCAACATCATATGGTGGTAAAGCAGTTAATAACTTATCTCCAAAACATTCCTCTACTACTTCATGCCTTAAAAGTGCAGGAGAAAACTTATTCCCAATGATCCTCACTTTCTCTAAAGCTAAGTAAGAAACGAGCTTTCTCTCTTTTGGTGTAAGAGGATGCGCTATCTTTAGCAATTGATGCAGATCTGGTTCCGCTACAAAGAATATGTAATCCGCCATTTCACATATCTCACGGTATAAATCTTTATCCCAATCGCTCCCTGCATCAATAATAGATATAGGTGCTTCTTGGTTGGCCAATAAAACCTTAATAAAATGATCAAAGTCTTGCTCTGTCTCGTTTTTCAGCTCTTGGTCCACTATAGGATTCTTTACGATATAATTTATTCTTCCTTGCTTCCATTTTGGAATTGATAATATATCAGATTCCTTCTGTAGCATCTCTTTATACCGCTGCAACATAAATTCACTTCGATAATTTTCTGGTGCTTCTGTATATCCCTTTAATAAAGGATACGTATATCCATCATCATATAGATTCTCTATATAATTCACATCAATCTGTAGTTCATTTAAGTAAGCTGCTAAAAGATGTGAAACAAAAGTTGCACCACTTCTCCTGTTCATGCTGGCCACAACAATTGTTCTTCTCGGAATAGCAATACCGATTTGTTTTTCATATACCGGCTCAAAAGCAAATTTATACTGTTTTTTTATAATAGGTGCTTTTGGCATCTCATCTGGAACAGACTTACGCTTTTGTTTGTTTTTAAATAGTTTGTTGGAATTAGAGGCAGGTTCACTGTTGCCGCCTTCCCCTAATTCACTTGATGCTTCCTCTTCTTCCTCATCAACAGGAACCTCAGGCAACTTTGTTTGTTGTGGTGCCTGACTTGCTCCTACAATTTCCGCTACATTTTTAATATCCGATTCCTGTAACAGCTGCGGGATTACTTTATTATCAATATCAATTTTACGAGAGTTAAAAATGTCATAAATACCTAAATAAATCAGTTTCGCCAAAAACTCATCATCATTTTCACGCTCTGTAAATACCACAATACGAATATCCCGATTAAAGCGAATATCCCTTAATTTCTGTAAGATAATCAATTCACGTTTCTCTTCATGTCCCGCATCAATATTTAATCGTTTGTCATTAATACATAGAATATTGGGCTGTTCCGTATCTAGAATTTCATCTAGATACTTGATGTGCATCACATCACTATCAGCTACTTCAAATCCCGCACCAATAAAATCCTCACGTAAATATGCCGTATATACAGTATCGCTAATAGCTAAAACGATTTTTTTTACCATAGTGAACCTCCTACAAACTCTAACGTTGGATTAAAATCATGTTTTCGATTGGAATTTGCGTCTGAAGATGAACCTTCCCAATAATCTCATTCAGAATATACTCCATTTCGACTTGTTCCATTGAACGTGGAGCCCCAAAATCAGAATTTAGTTTTAGTCGTATTTCTAATCGATCTTGTATCTCATGTAAAGGTGTATCAAGATAAAGAAAGCTGTGGTATAGAACACCATCTTCAATATTTTTTTGAATCATATCCTTTGTTTGATGAATAAATGTAACCTCAGCAACCTCAATAAAAGGATTATCAATGGTTACTTTGCTATTCCAATTTAAAGTCCAAATCTCACAATGCTCTTCCGCATGCACAACAACTCCGTTTACAGAAGGCGTAATTGAGAAGAAACGATCTACAGGAACTTTGGTTAATAAAGTGGTATCACCTTTCACTAATTCAAATCCTCTTTCTAATCGTTCATGTTCAAAAGCATATTCAGCACCACTATATGCAACTTCACAAAATACTTGTTCTAATAATGGACGAATTCCCTCATATGTTCGTATAGCAAACACACTAAATTCCTGTGTTTCATCTGTTCGAATGATTTCGTACAATTCATATTCGGATGCATTTGCTAGGGCAAAAGGAATGTCCTTTATAAAATTCGGATCAGTATATAAATTCTCAGGTATTTGTGTTTCAGGATGATGTATAAACTCTAGACATAATTGATACCCTTTTAAAAATGCATTCTTAACAGCTGCAGGGAATAGAGTTTCAAAACGCTTTACATTATTTTTAAACGTTTTTTCTTTAATTTCGTTATTAAATTCTCTTTCTTGTAATATATTTGCTTTATTTCCTAGTAATAAAAAGTAGTGATTAATAATGCAACTAATATTCTCCTCAAATGCTGCATTGCCCTCACAATACTTTGTAAATCTCTCTTTACTCATGTTTACAATTTCATTCATAGTTCAAATTCTCCCTTTTTTGATATTTATACAAAAAAAAGACACACCGATGGCAGGTTATGTGCCTTCGGTGTGTCCGTTTAGCTAGAAATTAAATCTATTAATTTGTATATTTCTCTTAGTTAATTGTTGTTCACGTATAAGAATACCTCTATGAATTTTAAAAGTCAATAGATTAATTACCCCCTTGGAAACTTATATTTATTCCTTCTTTCTATTTTTCTATGTATCTAATCTAAGAAAATACAAGTAATTAAATATAAATAATGACAAGTATTTTATATACAAACAACAAGAAATATATATAACTAAACTCAATTATTAATTATAAAGGGATTTAGCAAATACCTCTAAAGCCTTGTATTACATACGTTCCTTGCTATTAAGATAAATTCCCTATCGTAATATCCCCAATACAAACAAGCCTCCCATCATATAATTCACAAGTCTATAATAAAATAATTAAGATATTCACAAGTATTGAATTGAATTATAAACACACTGAATCGTATTTAAACGTAGCGTTAGCAGCTTATATACTTGCGTAAAAATGATCGTAGAAATATTTTCCTAAATAAAAAAGCATGTCTTCAAAATAAAGAACATGCCAAATAACCCTTGCTTTTAAGTGATTTTTTAACAAGGGCTGCTGTATTTATTTTTTTAAATTACATAAAGTCAGGATAAACACCATTTTGCTTATAATAATTTATCCTTGCATCGTGTCTTTCTTCTACAGATAAGCTTTTTTCTTTAAAATCCGTCCATGAATCTCTAAACTGTACACGCATAAATGCTGGAATGAACACTCCCCCACTTAGCAAAGCTTGAAGTGGGGGTTTCTAACGTTTCGACCTAACGGACGATTAACGTCAGGGGAGTTAACACATTAGCGAGCTGTTTCACGCCTAACCCCTCTATCCCATTTGTCCATGCATTTGGGATTACTTTTCGTAAAATGTTAGCCGCAGCATTTACATCTGCATTAATTAAAGTTTTATTTGCTGAACGATATATGCCGCGCTTTATTCGTTTTCCTGAAAAAGTTGTATTTTGGTCATTTTCTCCATACGTTGGAATGAAGTCGTTATCCAGAAAACTTGCTTTCGATGTATATGATTCTTCAGTTACAACAACGTGAATGCCTACAGCATTTGCTTTGTATGTAATCATTTGAATCAGTAAATTATGCGGGATATGACAAAACGATTGGTTATTTCTTTTTCCCATATTCGTTTCTTGTTTCCAACTTTTGTTTTGACCAATAACGATTTTACAAACGTCTTCTTCTTGAGCTAGTTTTACGATGTGGTGACTAACTTTATGGAAGACGTCTTTTATTTTCAAGTAACGTTTTTGATGAAGTTTTTCTATCCTTTTAGAAGTAAAAGGTCCTTCATTAGTTTGTTTTCCATTTCTAAGAATACTTGTAAAATGACTCCTCATTTTATTGTAATATTGATTTATGTTTTTGACATGTTTGCCCTTAACAAGGACAGGTTTCATACCTGTGTTTGTTACGATGGTTGCAAGGTTATCAATACCTAAATCAATACTCATATAACGAGCGTTCTCTTCAATCATTTGTTGTTCAGAAGGAACATCAATTACCAATTCCACTACATATTCATTGTATTTTGGAATCACACGAACTTGTTTCAGTTTACCTTCAGTGAAACCTAGTTTCCCAATATTTAATTGCAATTTCGTCTTTGGAAACTTTAAAAATCTACCGTTTTTAATGATGCAATCTTGGTTTGTATACAGAATCTCTTTTTCAAAAGAACGAATATACTTTGGAATCCTAGGCATTCCAGCATATTTGTTTGGATTCTTTTTATAGTCTTTTAAACTAGCAAAAAAAGATTTCCAATTTTGGAACAAACCTTTCATGATGGACTGGCTACATTGCGTAGGCAAAGCTCGATAATCATTTTGAATCATAGCCTTAAATAGTGCATCTAGAAGGTTGTAATCTACATAAGGTTTTTCAAAATTAGGTTCTGAAAACAAATTACATTTAATCTCTTTCTGTTCTTCTTTAGGCTTTAATTTCTCTTTTTCCAATTTCTTCTGATAGGCAAGACGTTGTGTGTCATTCATCTTACCAATATTTTTATGAATATTATCCAGAACTTCTTTTTGCAAAGGCTGCAACTCTTTTTCTTGTGTTAATCCAGTGTACACCTGGCGTATATAAAAGTTTGTGGTGTTGTACATATTCTTAGCGTTATGACAACATTCTTGAAAATAAGAATACATACGATGCCCTTTTTTAATCCAGATTTGAAGAGTTTTATAGTTTGATGGATTTTCCTTTGTCATTTTATTCACCTCCTTGTTAAGGATATTATAGCAAAAACGGAACGTACGTTTCTGTTTTTCTTGAAAATAAAATATTTCTTTCAATTCACCTCACCACCTTCACTTACGTTTAGAGGTGGGAGTCCTCTCGAAAGGCATGATAGATTGCGTGAAAAACAATTTCTTGTCTAAATGCAGTCATTATATTTTCTTTATCTTTTTTTCGTAACGCTTGTCCCATATGCTTTAAACGAGACACTGCTTCTTTTCTGCACTTTGCTATTGGTCTATGTAATTCTTTTTTATCATCCTCTATTACGCAGTTTGAAGAAAACACAACATTAAACTTCTCAATGATGATTTGTTTTACTTGTTTTCTTACACTTGTAATTCGTGATTCATTAGAATTTTTCTCTTTAGAGTCAATTGCAGTAAATTGCACAATAGGTTTTATAATTTCTATGTATTGTCGTACTTTTTTTGCATTACGCTTTAATCTTTCTTTTAAGAAAGCCATTCTTCTTGTGATCTGGAACTCATCAATATTATGTTTATAATGTTCCATACCCACTTTTCTTGAAAAAGTGTTGATTAAATTTAGAAGGAACATAATTCCCCTATTATCACGAGCCTTTACTAGACTACTCAGTATCATTGTTTGGATAAGGTGAAATGGAATACGGAAATACGAAAGAGTTATACCTGACATGTTTGAAGTTTCCGAAGCAGTATGGTTATACAATGCATAATCTACAATTTCATATACAGTACGATTTCCAACAGGTGCTTCTTTTACAAGCTCACGCTCCAAACAAACCTGAAAACCTGTATAAATTGTTGTGTAGGGAATCCCGCTTTTCTTAGCAAGATCCATTATTTGAAATTCACGTGGAATCATTCCTATATCATTGCATTCAAAGTGAAGCAAGATGTAAGTAGCTAAAGCTGAAGATGGTAACTCTTTTCTTTCATTTTCTAGTTTTATGGTGTTTAATAGTCCATCAAAAAACTTACCCCCATGAACTTTAAAGTTCTGTTGGGAAAAAGCCATTTGCGTATGCATAATGTTGCTAACTCCTTTCAAAAGAGCGGAAAAAGGCACTGTCATACCACGGATACAAAATATTACTAATAAAAAAAGTAATATATGTATTATCACGGTAAACAATGCCTAAAAATACGCAAGAAATCCCCTTTTTAATTTGCACAAATACATAAGATACAGTAAAATTATCTTATAATTTCATGCAAAATAAAAAGGTTTATTGGCTTTGTTTACCGCTGTCGATCGGAAATTTCTTTTGGGATTTTTGTGCGGTGTACCACAATGAAGTAGTTGGCGCTACTTCATTGGGCTGATGAACCTTTTTTTGCTTTATTATATTTTATTTTTTTATTATATAAATATTTTATCGTTAATAAATCTGTATCTAAAAAAATACAAAATTATTAAAGTAACTACATCATATATAGTTTTTTCATCGTTGCAAGGTGATTTTCTAAAAGTATGACCTTTGTTAAATAAATATAAATGAAAACTACCACTCAAACACCCCATTGAGCGACGCTCAATCAAAAGTCAATCCAACACAAGTAAGAACAACCTAAATATCCATCGATCAGCTTCCTGATTAACGCTCAATCAACTAAATATTGCTGCAAAAGTGCATACATGGTGCTTTTATAATCACCCCTATAAACAATCGCCCGATTAATCACCAGTCACTTACGCCAGAAAACCAATATTATTTCCAGTAAATCGAGTGGTGATTGAGCGGTTGATTTTATTTTATTAAATGGAGTCTCAATCAGTCAATTAATCACCAGTCAATCGGTTCATCATTTCAAGGTGGCTGATCAGCGAATGATTGAGTGGTTGTTTGTATATGAAAGTTTTAGAGGAAACGAAGTATGCATTTCTAATAAAGCTGATTGATTGGTAAACTATTTTTTAAGGATTAATGTAAAAAGTTCGCATAATAATAGTTTGATTCTACTAATTAAATAGAATGAAACTATTATTAAATAGGAGGATATAAATGGAGAAAATTAATTCGATACCAAAACCTTTTTTCGAAACTTTGGGAGAGCATGGTACAACTTATTTGGTATATGGGTACAGAGTTGCGCAACCTAAGTTATATTTAGGTGAGTTTAATTCATTAAAAGAAGCTAGACGATTCATCTATAAATATGCTTATAATAATCCTCAATGGCTAAATGCAGACGGAGACATTAATGAATATAATAATAAACCATCTAGACCTGAAAGTGATAATAAAAGGTATAAGGGCGTAATTGAAAAAGAATATAAAAAGTATGCCGATTTTAAAGGTTGGAAGAAATAAAATTAGCAAACTCTTTATATTGTAAAATAACAAAGTAAACTATACTTGAGTGCCATGATTATTACAGTTTAAAACAATAGTTGTGAATGAATCATACTTTTTATCGTTTTCCGACAGAAGACTCCTTCCTCAAAAATGTGAAGGTGTGAAACACCAATTTGAGGTGGGCGATGAATGTCAGTTGGCATAAGCCAACATATTTGCTATCATTTACTTGTACAGATTGATCTTCGAAAGCTGAAGAGATGAGGTTGGTTGCAGAAAAACGTTACAACCGTAAAATCTTCAGCGTTCTATCGTCCCATGCTTGCCGAAGTTGCGAAAACCAAGCTAAAGTAGGTAGTGTGGTGCGCCAACGTACAAGATACTTATGTTCTCACCGTAGGGACTACGGGTAGAGCCTGCTAAGATAACTAGTGGATACATTGGTGTTCGCAGGAATCTCCCACTTCAAACAGCCCGTAAGGACGTTAAGTGGTGAGTAGTTCAAAAATGATATTAAATATAATCAAAATAAAAAGACTATCAAAAGATAGTCTTTTTATTTTTTTCCAAAAAGCTTTGAGAAAAACCCGCCTTTTTGTTCAGTATTTTCTTGTCTCTGAGCATTAGCGCTTTTTTGTTCTTGAATTAATCGTATAGTACTCATTAACTTTTCGTCACGTTCCTCTAAACGCTTATTGATTCTATCGAAATTATCCTGACTTTGTTTAGCCACCGCAGCGAAGAATTCCATATTTTGTTTTGTTAATTCTTCAGTTACTTTAGCTGTAACTTCCTCAGTAATTTTTTCAGTCAAAGCTTCTATAAAGTCTAGATTGACCTGCTGTGCTTTAACTAATGAAGTTTCTTTTGGTTCACCATCACCGTCAACATCTTCAGCATAAACATTTCGAATAACCGTCGGATCCATATCTAAAAGCCCAACAATTTCGTGCTTTTTCTTTGACTCAGAATAATAATGTTTAATCTTTTTTACTGTATCAATACTATCCTCATGAACATATTTAAGTTGGCGTTCTTTTTTTATGTTCAAGTACTCATCAAAATCGTTCAACCATCTACGAAGAGTACTTTCAGGAATATCAAGCATGGTTGCTACTTCAGATACGCGATAATAACCATCGCTTAACTGTTCATCAATCATTTGCTCACCACCTAACTATATGATGCTTGTCCTATATACATTATATAAAAATTCTGTAGAAACTAAAAGAACACCTTTGTAGATTGCACAAAATATCATGGTTTTTAACGCTTGATCACTCGATCATTCATTGCTCATTCATTGGATTTTATATCTAAATTCCTATGTTATTGAGCAGTGATTAGTTGAGCGAGCGTGTTTTATTGCTCAATATTTACAAAATCAGCACATCATAGAAGCAATTAATCTACTCTTATGCCAATTAATTTTGCATATTTCTAATTACAAATAAGAGTTATTAGGTAAAAACAAAGGGATATATTATCGTAATTATTACGTTAATTTAACCCGTTATTATTCAGGGTGATATTACGGTTAATATTTCGGAAGTATTTAAAGTATTGATACCAAAAGGTTCTTGATAAAAACGTAGAGATATATTATAGTTAATACATACGATACTTCGGAAGTATATTCCGAAGTATCTACGGTGATTATATCGGGACTAAATCCCTTAATATTTTTATTGCTTTTTGTGTCTATACATAAATTTTGCTTTTTATTAAAGGTGGTGTGAAATTAGTGTCTAATATATCAATGAGCAGCAATGAAATTATTGATGTACTCTGTGAGAATTTAAATGACGGTATTTGGGCTCTACGTGTCCTATATGCTGAGGGAGCAATGCACAAGGAAAAACTTTGGGATTGTATCAATCAGTATCATAAAGAATATCAAATTGAAAATGAGAAAGATTATGAGGGTAAAAAAATACTTCCATCGCGATATGCTTTGGATATTATGACTGCACGACTTGAAGGGGCAGGGTTGATATCTTTTAAACCATTTGGACGCGTTCGAGTTTACGAAGTGACAGATCTAGGTAATGTTTTGATCAAAGAACTAGAAAAAAGAAAAAAGAGTTGAGAAAAACAACTAAAATATATACTTGAGGGAGGATATACATATGGCAGGCAATTTTTCAGAGATCGAAAGCCAAGGAAATATTAGTTTAAAATTTGGATTCTTAGGACTAGGTATGGGTGGATGCGCAATCGCAGCGGAGTGTGCAAATAAAGAAACTCAAATTAAAAATAACAAATACCCATATCGTGCGATTCTTGTTAATACAAATAGTCAAGATTTTAACAAAATTGAGATTAAAAATGGGGGAAATGTACGTAAAATACAGTTAGAAGGATATGAGCAGGGTGCAGCTCGTAATCCACAAGTTGGTGAGGAAGCATTTGTAAAGCATGAATCAAAGATTTTCGAAGCAGTTAAGCAGGAATTTGAAGATCGTGATTTCATTTGGATTACTTGTGGCCTTGGTGGAGGAACAGGAACTGGAGCTCTATTAAAGGCAATTGAAATGCTATATGAACATGATTACAATTTTGGATTATTACTAACTTTACCACGTGATGCAGAGGCTTTAAAAGTATTAGAAAATGCAACTTCACGCATTCGTAGTATTGCAATGAACCAAGAAGCTTTTGGCTCAATTGTATTAATAGATAACGCTAAACTATATAGAAAATTTGAAGAGGAAAATCCAAGTGCTTTAGCAAACGAATATACTAGTTATAGTAACAAATATATTGCTGATGCATTACATGAGATTAATCTAGTTACTTCATCATTTACACCGTTTTCAGATACACACTTTGATGCGAGTGAATTTGCTCAAGTAATTAATACACCAGGCGTTTTATCATTAGCAAAACTAGAACTAAAATCAAATCAATTAGACACTGAAAACCCGCTAGGTTATTTGACTCAATTAGGGAACGCACTAGAAAAAGGTGTTTTATACGATACAGAAAGAGAAGAGCTAGAAAGCGCTAAAAAGAGTGCACTATCTATCGTTACATCACCGCTACGAGCAGGTCGATTATATAACTTCTCTTTCCTTAACCAAATGGAAAACTTCTTAAAAGATAGAACTCCATATGTAGACGAACGTCCTATAGCTCCATATGTTAATAAACATACAACGAAAAAAGAAGAGGATATAGTAAAATTCTATTCAGTTGTTGCAGGACTACCATTGCCAAAACGTGTGAGTGATATTATTGATGAGATTACGAGAATTAAAGAAGAACGTGAGCAAGCTAATTCTAAGAAATCAAATGCTGTTTTAAATAAACTTTTTGCATTTGATGATTCAGTACAAGAAGAAAAGCCTAAAAAGAAAAAATTGAATTTTGGTGCTGAACCTGAAGTAGAAGTTGCTGACGATTCACAACCAGTAAAAAAGAAATTATCATTCTAAACAAAAGACCGACAAATATAATTTTTGTCGGTCTTTTTCTATTTCAATAGCAATAAAAAAATACAATTAACAAATAAGATATCTATTATATTTTCTGCATGTTTAACACAGCTTTATATAATGAGATAGTTTAAATAAATTGTTAGGCCGTCCTAACAATTGTATTCGTATACTTTATCCTTTAATAAATTGTTCGGTTAAAACATGTCTTCCGTCCGAACAATTTTAAAAGAACTCTAAGACTATATAAATCAATGTTTCTAGCAGATTTTCCGGAAGAGAAGTAATCCAAACTTCAGCGTACGAGTTTTAGTATCTAGATTAGCGCAAATTCAGTTTAAACTTTTAATAATTTACAACTAAATTTTGCTGTAATAAGATATATAGAAATGGTGGTTATTTATTGAAAATAAATTCGAATTATGGAGTTGCATATAATGAAAAGTAAAACGTATAAATATACAAGTAAAGGCACACAGAAATCTTTTCGTTTAAAAGAGGCTGATATATTTGTATTCACATTTTTATATTACAAAAGGCATCTTACTACACGACAAATTACTCAGCTTTATAGTGCATTTGAAGGTAGGGATTTTTCTGAGGATAGTGTGTTTACAAAGCTTAATCGTTTTTCAAAATACGGTGCTATCTTAACTAAAAAAATTGATAAAAGAGATGATAGTATAACCAGACGTGCGACATTCTCCTTAAAAGATAGAATGGTCGATTACCTTCAAGAAATAGGACGGATTCCTACAGGATCTTCAAAACGTAGATATTCTTCTTCAATCTCGTTACATACACTCTGCTCACGAGAAACATTAGTACGTACACTTTTAGAAGTGTCGAAAAAAACCAATACAAATAAGTTATTATGTGAGCTAGATATTCGCTCATATCATCAAAAACAAAAGAAAACAGAAATTGAAGATGCAGGTTTACTCTTAATTCCCGATGAACACATTTCATATCAAGACAAAAATATTTACATTGAAATGGATATGTGCAAAGAAACGAATGCTACCTTAATTGAAAAGGTGGGAAAGTATATTGAATATGCTCAAAAAAACAATGAGAATATAACTGTTGTTTTTGTTATGTATGACAAATCGATGTTCCTTGTGGAAGATGCTGACCCACCATACGTACGTATGAAAAATCTCTTATTTTCTATGCGAGAGTATCATGAACTTTTAATGAATCTACCAAATCTAAATATACACATCTGCTCTTTGAAAGAAGCTGGAGATGTTATTTCAGATATCATTCTAGGAATAGATGATAATCAAAACTTTGAACAAGATATTCTTCAGCCTTTATCTCAACGTACAGTAGGAGATGCTGACTGGCGCTACGCATATGTTGAAAAAGTCCAAACATTTAAGGAAACAATAGATGGCGGTCTTAGACGAACGTATAGAAGAGATAAAGATGCTATGCAAGATTTCTTCTTTATTTTTGGGAATGAAAATGATTACCGAATGATTGCTAGATTAGACGACGTTGTGTTTTCAAGAAGAGAAGGCGATGAAGGGGTGCCACTTGTTGTGATTTATCCAAAGCGAAACAAGGCTAGAGATATACTTTTAATGGACACTTATGACAACGTATTACTGCTATCCCTCCAAAATGAAGGTGTTACTATCGACGCAGATGAACAGATCATGGCACGTACTGCAAATAACATACATCCGAAAAGACGCAAGCTTGTTGAATTATATTAATCATTAATTTTTTATATACTTTTATACAATTTTATTGATTTTTATTATTTAAGATGATAGAATTACGTTTGAACTAAACACAAAAAACTACAATCAAATCAGAACATATGAAATTAAGGCAAGCGACACACGCTGTTTTTACAGTGGGTGTCGCTTGCCTTTTTTTATATGGAGAAAGGTGGAAAATTAAAATGGATTTACAATATGCAACTACTACAACTGAGGGAGTGCTCTCTGCTAGAGAAGCGTTTAAAAACCCTGAACTAGTCCTCAAACATATGACAGAAGAGGGCGCAACGTTTAGCGTTTCTCTACAAGATATCCAAATCCCAGGAAAACCGAATTACTATTGGTATGATGTAATTATTGAAACGGCATCGAATAAAAAAATAGAAGTAAATATTGCAGTACTTTCCCAAGAAGAATATAACCAACTCTGTGACAGAGATAGTATTGATTTATATTTAAAGCAAACTGAAGACGCTGCAAAATTCTTTTTTGAAAAATCAAAGGGATTATTCAAAAAAGAATTCAATAAGCGATTCAAGTTTAAACATAAAGCTCAATTATATCTGTAAGAGGTAGGTGAGCCTATATGCAGACATTTAAACAACGATTACCGTTATTTACTACAATCGGCTTAATTAGCGGATTTATTCTTTCATTTGTGTTCGGTTTAGTAAACTACATCAAGTTACTCTACTATGCATTTGAATCACCGTCTTATCCTATAGAAATTACATATGTACCGCTTATTTTAATGTTCTTTTCTTTGATATTAGGAGAATTCAGCTTTAGGTTTTATAGCCGTATTCCTGCTTTGCATGTAAAAAATGGGAAATTAATAATTTTGATTGCTTCTCATGTTGCAGTTGATATTCAATTTTTATGGTTTGCAACTGCTCCAATCCATGCAAAGGTTATCCCTTATCTTACGGATAAATCAAAACATGTTAACTTTGGTGAGTATGAAGCCATAGGTCATGTCTTAACAGGGAATTTCCACACACTCACTATGATTTTTGTCTTTTTACCTACAGTCTTTATGATCTTGTTTACACTTTGGTATAGTGGCCATATTGTTCGTTACAGAGAAGAAATATTAAAGTGGGTACAAAAATACGAATATAAAAATCACAAGTTACAAAAATGGTTTAATAGCCAAGAAGAGCAAATCTATCCTGATGTAGAAATTGGACCTCATATTGAGCATAAAGAGATGGTTCGTATTAAGGGGAAGGATAGAACGCTAAATGGAATTATTATTGGTCCAATCGGTTCTGGTAAAACATCAAGTTTAATTATTCCCATGATTAATCAAGACTTGCACTGGATGGTACGTTTTATAAATAAGTTTGAAACAGCGTATAAAAAGAATGATTATGATACAGAAGAAGTAAAAGGAACCTTTTTAAATGGTGTGACTGTTATTGAACCGAGTAATGATTTATGTCAAAAAGTATTTAAATTGGTACAAGCACATAAGATCCCAGCAAGCTCGGTTTACTACATTGATCCAACCAATCCCGATACCAAAAATATAAATATTCTTCGTGGACCGGTTGATAAAGTAGCAGAAGTTTTTGCAATGGTTATTCAAGGTTTGTCTGAATCTAACAATGCATTCTTTGAACAAGCGCAACGTAACCACCTTAAGCAACATATCTACTTATTAAAACTGCATAATCCACAAAAAGATGTCACCTTTGATGATTTAATAAGCATGTATGACGATGTAGAGCGTGTCCACCGTATGCACAAACTATTAAAAATACAGGTAGAAAAGTTATATGATTTTGTTCAAAGTGGAGCAGCTTCACGTGACCAAAAAAACGAATATCAAATTATAAAAGGTATTGATGAATGGTTTAATAATACAATCTGTGAAAAAACAGATTTCCAAGGAGAACCGGCCGTTTATAAATCAGGAAAATATCGCGGACAACCGATGCATTATGATAGAGAAGAAGAATATGTAAAGGGCTTGCGTAATATCTTAAAAGATTTAGCTTCAAACGTTTTAATACGACGTGTTTTATTTGGGAAATCCGATTTTGATTTCGATATCCATTTAGAGCAGGGTGGTATTCTACTAGTTAATACTGCGAAAGGGGAGTTAGCAGACCTTTCAAACGTATTAGGAAAATTTGTATTGCTGAGTATGCAGAATGCGGTATTCCGTAGGGAACCAAACGTCTCACCTTACCATCACATTATTGTGGATGAATTCCCGGATTATGTTGTTCGGCCGTTTAAAGAATTCCCTGCACAATCTCGTAAATATAAAGTAATTCTAACAATCGCTAGCCAAACACTATCTCAATTAGCTCTCGACTTTACGGAGCAATATATGTTTACCTTACTAGGCTCATTCCGTAACAAAATGATATTTGGAGATGTAACGCCATATGATGCAAAAATTTTCTCTGACATGTTCGGTGAGAAGGAGGAATTTAAAGAAGCAGAATCCGAACAAGGTATTTCACCTATGCAAGACAACCCTGTTAGTCGATTAGGATCAACTTATCAGAAAGCAAAAGAAGTTGTTATGTCACCAGGAGATATTATGGGACAAGGTGCATTCATCTGTGCTGCTCGTATAGTACAAGATAATCATGTGCAACCTGTACAACAAATTACAAGTAACTTTGTACCAAAAGAAGAATTCGCCCAAGCAATCATTCAAGTAGATATAGAAACAGGGCAATATTGGGAAAATGAACGTCTTCGTCTTATTAATGAATCTATTGCAAAAGCAAATCCTATGAAGCATGTAGACGCAGAGAACATGAAAAAAATACAACCTTTGCCGCCTATACAAGAGGATGAGATGAAACAAAATAGCTCTGTAGAAACAACCGAAGAGCAACAGCACATTGTATCATTGGAAGATTATAAGGTACACAAGTCTCATAATGAAACCTTATCTAATGAACCTGCAACTATGGATCAGCAGGGAGATGTTGATGATGAAGCTGAAAATAAGTTGTATGAAGATATTAAGGAATTCATTGTTGAATCCCAGCAAGTCTCGCCATCTATTCTGCAAAGAAAATTCAAGATCGGCTATATGAAAGCTATGCAATGTATTGAGAAGTTAGAACAAAATCTAGTTGTAAGTTCTTACACAGGGGATGGTCCTCGTAAAGTATTAATTTCAAATAGTAGTAGTATGCCAGAAGCAACAAGTGTTAATACTACTCATTCATCTGATAATACTATTTCACAGGAAGTAGCGATTCGAAGCGAAGACCAAGAAACTGTACAAGAGGAGACTAGCGTCTTTAAGGATATTCTATACGACGATGTTTTAAGTTTTGTGAAAGAAGCGGGAAGTGCCTCTATACCGGTACTACAAGACACGTTTGAAATTAGTTATACACGTACATCAAGATTAATAGAAGCCCTACAAAGAAATGGTGAACTGCCTGTTATAACAGAAGAAACACATCTAGAAAGTATAAGCACTGAAATAAAAGAACCAGTCGTGAAAAAAGATAATGAAGAAACCATAGATATAGAATTACCTCCTATGGACGAATGCTATGAAATAAATATGGAGGTAGCAGAACTAAACAAAGAATTATCTATTACTATGTTAAAGCAAGATTGGAATAAAGATTCCATTATTCATTCCGTGATTCCTGATGAGACCGAAACACTGTTTGAAGAATTCCCATCTGATGGACCTCCCGTTACAATAACAGAGCCAGAAGAAAAACATGTAGAAATCAACACGGTTTCAATTGGAGAAACGCTTAATCCTACCGAAGAAAACAAGCTAGATGAAGATGTAGCAAAAGTTTACGAATCTATTAGTATTACGGTTCAAGAAAACTTAGAAAAAAATAGAGAAGATCATTCGAAAAATGATGAGAAGAAACAAGAATATAAACCTATGAGTTACAAAGAACGCCAAGAGCACTTAAAAACTCAGCAAAAAAATACGAAAAACACTTCGCAGTCTCTGCTTAATAAAATTGAGAAACCAAAGCAAAAAACATCGAACGTTATGAGTAAAGAGTTGAATAATTTCTTTGATTAATAGAATGTAAACCTCAAATTAAATCTAGTAGGAATATCGCCAGTATTTCGAAAAAAATCACGCTAAGCCAAAAATACAATAAGCTGCCCATATTGGCAGCTTATTTATATAATTATCGTTGTAGGAAGTAAAAATAAAGCGGAAATTGCATGATAAAACATTTTTACTCCTTAAAATTACGTTATTATAAAGAAGTTTGGTAGTTTTTAATTAACCTTTAATTTAATCTCAAATTTAAGGGAGATGTATAAATGAACATTGGTAAACAGATACATTATTTTCGTAAACGGGATAATATGTCCCAAGAGGAGTTAGCAGCAAAAATTCATGTTTCCAGACAATCTATTTCTAACTGGGAAAATGAAAGGAACTATCCAGATATTCATAATTTACTAATGATGAGTATTCTCTTTAATGTCTCCCTGGATAATTTAGTTAAAGGAGATGTAAAGATCATGAAAGAAGAACTTCAAAAATCAACTTTCTTTAAGTGGAGTTACATCATGTTAGCATCAATGATTATACTTCCTATTTCTATTGCACCTGTATTTTACTTTTTTGGTTATTATGGTCTTATAATACCTTTGGTACTTACGATTTTGCTTATGTTTTCATTACAGCAAGTTGAAAACATAAAAAAAGAGCACAATTTAAAAACGTATCGTCAAATAGTTGATTTTATAGAGGGAAAACCTGTAAGTGAAGTAAAGCCTAATATAAAAGATAAATTATTAAAAATAGGTTTGATGCTTGTAAGTGGTTTAATTAGTTATAGTTTGATTTATTTAGGATTGAGTGTATTTGGAAGATAACTTAGAAAACTATTAAAAGTTCTCCAGATTGTTTAACTGGAGGACTTTTGTGTTTACATAATTATCGTTATCTGTTTAAAAGAAGTGAAAAAACTAGCAAGTTAGCTAGTTTTTTTGTCGAGAAATTTAAAATTGGTTTAACTTTTAGATTCGAGTTTAGAAAGACGTGCTTCAAGATTAGCTAAACTTATATGTAGTTGAGCATTTTCAATCTTAAGTTCTTCATTTTTTTTGTTTAAACCTTGAATAGCAGCCAAAGATATACCATGTAAATCTGTGCTCGAGATGTATTTTTCATCATCTGCATTTAATCCGAAGGCGGATTGGAAATCTTGAGCAGTCGGGCCAATGTGACGCTTACTGGATGTGTCATCTATATAGCTCCAAGACTGAATAGGCAAGCTTGATAATTTCTCCAGCATCTCAAAAGGGTCGACGTTGGAGAAATTCTTCTTAGCCTTCTTATCACTAGTTAGCTTAACTCCTCGTGCCCAGACGTCACCCGATGCTGCGATATTTCCACTTGCTTCGATGTCACTTCTTGAGACGATATAACCTTTTGTTTCAATTGAACCATCAGAATGTACAGAGAATGGGGCGACGTTACCTGCTTGATTCAGGCTAGAGATAAGAAGCCCTGATGAATTATTCTTGAGAAATAAAACTGGCCATCCACCACCTCCTTCAGCGACAAGAGGGATCTGTTTGTTGGACATTGCCCGTATACCAATACCACCATTGGTATTATTACCTAAAACTGCAGCAACATTTGGGTCATCAGATTGAGCAGTTATTGGCGGTTGTCTATACATTTACACCACTCCCCGTGGAAAAATTTCCTACCTAAATTTGGAATTATAATTACAAATATACTGTTAAAATGGTTTTTTAAGAACTGAATTCAAATGTATACCAATAAATAGGAAAAAACATAAACTACCAATTTATTTTAGATGTCAATATATATATATGTTTTTCATTTTATAGGTGTTAAAAAAATTAACACCTCATGTCTTATGAACCCTTGCTATTACTGACTTTTTATATTTTCTTTATCACATTCTTATATAATAGGGCTAAAAGTTCCGTAAGGAACGGGTCGTATTTTTGAGAAAACCTTTCAAAAATCTTCATCCTCATCTAAAGGCTACTGCCTTTTCTTTTTGATGTTGTCCTTGCAAAACTTTTTTTCGGTTCGTGTGTTTTTCTCGCCAAGCCGACAGACAAAAAGCAAGCAGCGTATCAAAATCAAATTGAAAAAGTTATCAAGGAATAAAAAAGATATACCATTGAAATTTGTATGAGTATGGAAATCACCCAATTATGTATAGACAATCATCCAAAAAGTATACAGTTAAATAAAATAATAGGGGAAAATTAGTTGCAATAGAAAAGATTTAATTTATAAAAAATTAATTGAAAAACTTTAATAATACTATTTAATCTAATATTACGTTTTATGGAACATATTTCGAAACAATAACGAAAAGGGAGAGTGAAAATTATGCCATTTAAATTTAGGAACGAGACCAATTTAACCGTGTGGTTAGCAGCCGCCTTTTATGATCCAACATGTAGTAGTAAATGGAGAAAACAAGGGTGGTTTCGTATGGCCCCTGGACAGATAATAACGTTATGGCCTGGACCGGCCACGTATAGTGATGTTTACTTCTTTGCTAGGGATACAAATGAAACTAGGAAGTGGGAAGGAAATGAATATAATGTTGTCCTCCCTTTAGGATATATGGGATTTTCTAATGGATTAGAATATTATTTCGATCGATGTTGGGGCGATCCGAATACTGAGCCAAATAAGATACGTCGTGGGTTGATTGGAATTAGGGCTACAGCTGATGATTTCACATATCCCATTCGTTAGACGTGATGAAAGATAAAATGCTATCCGTTTATTATTATTCGGTCTATTGTATCAAAGTAAACGTCAAATAACTTATATATATGTAAGTTAATATAATGTCCTGTTATTGGTATGAAAAAAGGATCTTTGATTGGAAGATCCTTTTTGTTGTTTATTAAACTCAATTTTCTTTAAGTTGAATTAAAATGTCTATAGTTTTTAAGTAGACATTTTCAAAATAAATTCTACAATTAACCACAAATATTAGTAGCTCTACTAATTAAGCTCCAAATTCTTGGAATAATTTTGTTTGTTATCTTATCATAGTCTGGACCAGCAACAACTACAATTTCGTAAAATCGATATTGATCAATTTTCAAATGCATAATAACCACTGTATGATCATCATTGGTTGTGCAGACAACTGCGCCGCTTTGATTACTTACATTTGAATAGTAATACCTCAACTCATTTGCTATACACTCCTTGTGACGTTCAATGTCTGAATAATTGTTTATCAATGCTCTATAATTGATCGATGGATGAGCCAATAATTTTCCTCCTCAAAAATATTTTTTAAATTACTAAGATTGTATTGAATTGTTTATGTTCGTGTATATTGTCTATACATATAAAAAATGAATTTACAGAGTGCTTATGATAGGATTACATAATTTGTAAAAGTATGTGTTTTAAAAAAATTAATAAAATAAATATCTTAATTAGCTCTTCTTATTAGGAGAAAGCATGTATAATTTATGAAAATGACTGGTCAAAAGAAGGTTTATTTAAGTAATGTTTGGGGGAACTATTATTAGTGAAGTTAATAATATCTAGGTTGATATAATGGAAGGGCTCTTCTAAATGTTGCATATTGATGGTCCGGGTATTGATTTATGGGTTCAGTATAGAGATGAAAATCTCGGTGACGAATGTAACGATTGGGGTAATTAGACGAACGAAATGAATACTGATTTGGGTCTATAAGTCCAGGTTCTAAGATGAAGGTAGAGTCTGCGCGTACTTTTGGTTCCGCTTCTGGATCCAAGGCAGGTCCGTAATAACTAAAATGGATACGAAAGTTATCTTCAGGTAAGTGTCGTAAAACAATTAATGGGTTGATCATTAAACGAATCTGTCCACTTTCTCCATATCTCCAAGCACCTGTCCATTCAAATGAGGCATACATTTGGTCACTTTCGGTTTGAATCGTAGTAAGTTCTCCTAAACCAGTTACTTCACGAATATACATGTTTGGATAGTTATTAGAATATAAAGAAAGATAAGCCATATTTCCACTCCTTAATATAATGAAGTTTTATCAAGGTACCTTTCCTTTTTTTATTTTAAGAAATTAGAGTTAAAAAGTTTAGTTTATATACTTAAAATTTGTTGGAAATATACATTATTATTATATGGATGAGATATATATTAAGAACTAATAATTTAATGTATATTGTATACATATAAGGTTAACATAACGTCTCATTATAGGTAGAGAGGAAAAAGAAGGAATCCTACTTTCACAAGGAAATCTCCTTTTTCCGTTCTATGGAGCAATGCATTTTTTTATACAATCCTATTATGTCGCGTTTTTAGGTTTCTCGTTTGTTACTGGATTACCCGAAAAATTGTATAAAATTATGCATACTCTTAGCGTGTTATCTTTCTGAAATGTTGGCAGTAGAGCCCTAGTAAGACTGTGTTCTAGATTTTGATTCAACCTATAGCAAACTTATGATTTTAAAATTATTCTTGCATTTGAGTAAAAATACCATTATATTTGTATTAACAACTATATAAATAAAACATAATTTACGTGAAGGACACACCTTACGTACCATCCCAACGGTACAGGTGTGTCCTTTTTGCGTTCTAGGAGGAAAATGTAATGGCAGAAGACAAAACAAACACTCAAACTGTAGAAGAACTTGGAATGGTTTTTGAATCAGAGAATTCACAAGGTGACACATTGTCAGCAACAAACTTTAATCAATTCGAGCGAGTACGTGAACATGAATTAGAAGAATTAGCACGTATGAAACGTGAACGCACTGTAGGGAAAGGTTTAATTACAGTCGTATCTGAAAAACTATTCCCGACTAAAAACGGAAAGTCTGAGCGTATACAAGTACTTACAATGCAAATTGGTTCTCATACAACAGCATATTGTCCAATTACAGAGGCAGGTATAAACATTCCTAAAAATCCTCAATGGTTAGTGGGTAGAACAAAGCCTGTTATTATTGAACACTTCCAGAAAACAGAAGAAGGGAACTTTGCTGTTGTATCTATCACTGCAGGGGAAATAGCACTTCAAAAAAGACTATATGAAGAAGTAGAAACACAAGACGGAAATAAGGTATATACAGGAAACGTTTCTGGACATATTCCATCTGCACAAACTGTATTGGTTGAAGTTCATGGTGTGACAGTAGGAGTAAGATACTCGCAATGGTCCCATTCATTCGTTCGCTCAGAGGATATTATTATTGGTGATGTTGTAGAGCTTATCATTGATAAAGTAGTAGAAAAGAATGGGCGCTATGAGTTTAGGGGAAATAAAAAAATATTAGAAACAGATCCAATGGAGAAACTATTAGAATTAAACAAACGCCGTGACCGCTTTGTAGGTAAAATTGTAGGTGTTGATGCTATTGCTGGGATTTTCGTTGAGGTTGCACCAGGTATTCAATTTAAAGGACTAAAGAGCCGTAACCTTGCTAATCCAACTCCAGAAGATGCAATTAACCAAACAATCGTTACATGTGAGCTGCTTAATATTGATGCTAAAAATAGAAGAGGAACCGTACGTATCCTAAATTATCCGCAAGGCCAGAGTAAAAAATCTAATTCGTCAATTTACCAATTTTAATGAATGATTATGCGTACAATAGAGAAACAAATGTCTACTTATATCCCTTCTATTCCTCATTTATCAAGTGAGGATGTACAAGGACTTCAAATATATCGGATACATGATTTGGATAAAACCTATGTATTCCACTCTTATGAAGAATTAGTTAAGTTTAAGCAGCGTTTAACAGAAGAACAATATGCATTACTCACTTTCATTGGTTTGCATATGTCCGTTAGATTCAATCATTTATTATATTTATTCAAAAGTAAATATTCACGTAAGAAAATAAATGATGCACTTCAAGGATTACTTTATTATCGTCTAATTGAGAAATGGCAAGTAGATATTTTTGATATGGAGATCTTTGAAGAAACATATACGTTATCCGATAATGGCTATAAACTCTTAAAATACTGGCAAGGAAATATGTTCTTCTTTGCTCCAGAACGAATTGATAATCATGGTAAATATGTTCACCTACGTTATTGGCATGATATAGACCTACTTTGCCACCTGCGTTATGCTTCATCCTTTTTAGGACATATTATGCATCCATCCATTAATAAAGGGGTTTTTACCCCTCCTTTAAGTTTTATAGTAAACGGCGGGGAAGAACGTAAATTAAATTTCGTTGTATACTCTACCTTGTTATCTGATAAAAAAGACCGATTAAAACGAATAATTGCTAGATGGAAAACTTTTGTAGAATCAGGAAAAGATATTATTATGCGGGGTTTTGGAAATAATCCTACTATCTTAGTTATTTATGTTTCTACTGAAAAACAAGCAAAGCAAATTAATAATGAACTATTACTCGACCTGCTCCCTGGTAAAGTATTGTTGTGTATAGGAGAAACCTTACATATGCAAGGATTACAACATGCATTTTACCAGCCCCTTGCAGAAGGGGAGATTAAACAATTAAATACAAAGCTATTCGCAACACACTAGGCCACCCTTACAAGCTATTAATTTCTTTTAAGGGTGGCTTGTTTACTGCTTTGTATTCGCTGTTTAAACTCCTTTGGTAAACAGTTATTCTCTTTTTTAAACAACTTATAAAACTGTGACATGTTTGCAATTCCAACTTCACATCCGACATTTGAAATACTAAGGTCACTTGTTATTAATAAACTTTCTGCTTGTTTGATGCGCTTATAATTCACATAATCCAAAAAGGAAATACCCATAATTCTTTTAAAGTATTTTATGAAATAATGATAGCTTAAATTTATTAATGCACATGCTTTGGTTACGGTTATCTTTTCTCCTATATGATCTTCTACATAATCAAGTACGGGTTTTAAACGAGCCAAGTCGTCTTGTTCACTATAATTTAAAATGTTATGTGTATCATTTCTTACTAGTATTAAAAGTAATTTCTTAATGGCAGCACTAATTGCGATTTCATATCCGTTTATTTTCTTTTTTGATTCTGTAAAGATTTCTATAATAAGAGCATAAGCCTCATGTTTTACCACTTTATTTTGTTCAAAAATATAGTTTAACTCATTTAGAGATTTTGTTTGTTCTGAAAAGCAATGTAAATATTGTATAATGCTTCGGTCAAAGTGTTGTTTTAAATTTACTTGAAACACAATGTAGTGTAACGAATCTGCAGAAGCTTTATGTGACCGATGCAACTCAGATTTCCCCAAAATAAAAACATCTCCAGGACCAAGAACAATATATTTATCTTTATTTTGTATACCTAAATATCCTTCTATAATTGCTAAAAACTCAATCTCTTCATGATAATGCCAAGGGGCACTCTCAATTTGATCATAATAAGAAGTTTCCATAACAATGTCCCATACCTTTAAAAATAGTAATGGATTTTGATAAGTGACCTTTTCTTCAATTGCTTCAGTAAGTTTATTATAAATCCCTTCTGTCATAGACGTTTACACCTCCTTGTTAGCAATATAACACCTTTATCAAAATACGATAAGTAAGTTGCCTTATTTCTAATAGAAAAAGGCAACTTATGATATAAACATAACGATATATGGCATATTTTTTAATTGAATAAATTTCTATAATAATTTCAAATCGAGCAAAAGGGGGATATGATAGTGAATATTTTAAAAGTAGGTGTTATTGGCTGCGGAAGCATCGCGCAGTATCGTCATTTACCAGAATACCAAGCAAACCCATATGTGCAGATTGTAGCTGTTTGTGACAGTAATAAACAACGCGCAAAAGAAATTGCCAATAAATATGGTGTAAATATGTACACTGACTTTAACGAGCTTATCAATTGTGAAGAGTTAGATGCAGTGAGTGTCTGTACACCAAATGATTTACATGCATCAATCTCTATCGCTGCTTTACAATCAGGCATTCATGTACTATGTGAAAAGCCAATGGCGACGTCAAAAAAAGACGCCCAAAAGATGATTGATGCTGCTGAAAAAAACGGTAAAAAGTTAATGATTGGTCATAACCAGCGCTTTGTCGCTTCTCACCAAAAGGCAAAACAGTTGATTGAAAATGGAGAAATCGGAAAAATATATAGCTTCCGTACAGCATTTGGTCATAGTGGTCCTGAAAATTGGAGTGTAGACGGAAAAGAGAGCTGGTTCTTTAAAAAAGATGAAGCGTTTCTTGGTGCAATGGGTGATTTAGGTGTACATAAAGCCGATTTAATTCGGTATGTCCTGAATGAAGAAATTACAGAAGTTGGCGCCCTTGTTGAGACGAGCGCAAAAACATTTTCGAATGTAGATGATTGTGCAGTATGTGTGTTGAAAAGCGAAAGTGGTATTATCGGATCACTTGCAGCAAGTTGGTCTTACGTTAGCAAAGAAGATAATTCAACAATTATTTATGGTGAAAAGGCCACTCTTCGCCTGGAAGATGATCCAACTTACTCACTCATTCTTCAATATAAAAATGGTGAAGTTGTAAAATATGAGCTTGATAAAATTCAATCGAATGCTGCAGTTAGTCAAAGTAATTCACATGTGATTGAGCGGTTTGTAGAGTCCATTCTTTCTGATAAAGAGCCGTTAATTAATGGCGTAGAAGGAATGAAATCGTTAGAAGTCATTTTAGCAGCCATACAATCAAGTGAAACAAAACAAATTGTTACAATTCCATTATGAGAAAAGGTGAAGACATGAAGAAACTACGCATTGGAATAATAGGGACCGGAGGAATTGCAAAAGGTCGCCATATCCCTGCATTTGTAAAGTTACATGAATATTGTACGATTACGGCTATACATGATAGAAACATAGAACGCGCAAAACAAACCGCTGAAACATATAACATTCCTTATGTATTTGAAACATATGAAGAAGTCTTTAAAGAAGTTGACGCTGTTTGTATTTGTACACCAAATAAGTTTCATTCTGAGATTTCTATCGCAGCATTACAAGCAGGGAAACATGTATTATGTGAAAAACCGATGGCTTTAACAGCGACAGAATGTGAACAAATGATAGAATCTGCAAAAAACAGCGGTAAAAAACTTGCTATCGCTTATCATTATCGCTACATGAAGGAGTCACAAGTTGCAAAAAAAATGATGATAGATGAGATTGGAACGCCTCTTGTTGTTCGTGTAAAGGCACTCCGTCGCCGAAAAGTGCCAGGATGGGGCGTTTTCACAAATAAAGAATTACAAGGTGGAGGAAGTTTAATAGATTACGGCTGTCATCTTCTTGATTTAGCACTATGGTTAATTGGAAATCCAAAACAAACAGAAGTCATTGGTAGTGTCTATAATGCAGTTAGTAAGCTACCAAATCAAATAAACATGTGGGGGAAATATGATTATAGAACATTTGAAGTTGATGATCATGTTACCGCATACATAAAGTTTGAAAATGGAGCATCATTAATATTTGAAACTTCTTGGGCAGCAAATATTAAAAATGATGAAGAACAAGTAAGTATCTCCGGAGTAAACGGTGGAATGAATGTTTTTCCAATTGAATTATATACAACAAAACATAATATGCTATTAAATAGTGAACCTATTTGGATAGGATCTAACAGTGATCCTGGAATTTTGCAAGCTGAAAACTTTATAAAAGCTTGCTTATACGACGAGGAATTAATTGTAAAACCTGAGGAATCGCTGCAAGTATCACAAATTATTGATGCAATTTACGAGAGTAGTAACACACATGTAGAAAGGACGGGAAGATAAATGAAATTAGGAGTATTTACAACACTTTTTTCTCATATGGAGTTTGAAGAAATGCTAGATTATGTACAAGCAGCCGGTTTGCATGCTGTAGAAATTGGTACAGGATGTTATCCTGGAGGATCGCACTGTAACTTAGATTTATTATTAGAAAGCGAACAAGCCAGAAGCACATATATAGAACATGTACAAAAAAGAGATTTAATCATTAGCGCTTTTAGTTGTCACGGAAATCCTTTATCCCCGGATACTGCTTTTGCAAAAGAATCCCATGAAACATTGTTAAAAACCATTCAACTCGCTTCACTACTAGACGTACCTGTTGTGAATTGTTTTTCAGGCGTAGCAGGTGACCATGAAAACGCAAAATACCCGAATTGGCCTGTTGCACCATGGCCAAATGAATACAACGATATTTTAAAATGGCAATGGGAAGAAAAACTCATTCCTTATTGGAAACAAGTTGGTGAATTTGCAAAAGAACATGGTATGAAAATTGGTTTAGAACTTCACGGTGGTTTCTTAGTACATACGCCATATACATTACTAAAACTACGTGAAGAGACATGCAATGCAATAGGTGCTAACTTAGACCCTAGCCATTTATGGTGGCAAGGAATTGACCCTATCGCTGCTATTAGGTTATTAATGAAAGAAAATGCAATTTATCACTTTCATGCAAAAGACACTTACATTGATCAAGAAAATGTGAATATGTATGGTTTAACAGACATGCAGCCTTACGGTAAAGTGAAAACAAGAGCTTGGACGTTCCGTTCTGTTGGTTGTGGCCATAGCTTAGATGAATGGTCGCAAATGATGAGTGCACTTCGTACATATGGATATGATTATGTTGTAAGTATTGAACACGAAGATCCACTCATGTCTATTCAAGAAGGATTTAAACGTGCCACAAAGAATCTTCAATCTATTTTAATTGAGGAAAATCCTTCACAGATATGGTGGGTGTAACTTTGTTTAAAAAGAAAGGAGTAACATTTTTTCGGAGAAGCCATTCGTAAAAGAATATGAGCTTCTCTTTTTTTAAGAAATGTTTAAAAAAGGACGCAATATTCCAAAAAAAAAATAAGAAAACTAATAATCCTGTATCTACCTCTATACAAAGTACGGATTTTACGAAATAATATTCTTTGACACCTTTATACAGAAAAAAACAATATATACAAATATATTTATTTCATGTGAAGGAATATATAAGAAAGGGGTAACACATTGCTACGTATACAAAGAGGCTACATGTACGATCCAGATGATAATGAGGTCATTGTGAACGAAATTTTCTACAACACTGCATCCGAACAAAAGCTAGGAAGTAAAATGAGTGTGTTTGCTGCAGACAAGCTACCTACTTCCATTTTTGAAAAGATCCAAGAAAACGAAAGTATGTCTTATATGGAAAGTATGGAAGTAGAAGAAGAAACTATTCAAGAAATACTTTATTATTTAGACCAAAATCAAAAACCAGAAAAGCTATATTTCGAACTGCAGTACATGAAGTAACACCAAGAATTGAAAATAAGAAGGGATTTTTAGTAGGGGAAATAGGGGCACTATTCTTCAATACATATAACAGCTGCATAGAAAGTCCCTTCTTATCTTCGTTTCATTAAAAACGTTTGAATATGACATAAAATTAGTTTAATATAAACGTATATTTATTGTTTAATTGATTCCGTTTATTCCCACACCTTATTGTGTTGTGGTTGAGTTGTAGAAGCAAGTTTTGTGTCTTGTTTCAATTGTGAAAGGGCTTCTTTGGGCCGATTAGTGTATATATAGCTTATTTTGCTATGCACGTTTTTAATCGACTTAAAGAAGCCCTTTTTGTGTTGTCTTTAAGTTAGGAATCACTTGTACGTAGACCTTCGGGGCTAATAATATGCGAAATAAAAAGTACACCTATTGTGTTTTTTGTTTCAGTTAGAGGAGAGATTATATGGAATTTTACAAAGTATGGCATAAGAAAAAGAATATGAAAGTCATTAATACTCATAATAACCATGAAACAATGGGCCTTTATTTAACAGAAACATATCCTATCTTCGATTGTATAAGGTACCGAAATGTTTAAAAGTTAAGCACACAGGTAATAACCATTAAAAAATAATGTGAATAACAGCACTAGGTTTACAGCGTTTCTTATTATTGTTAAAGATTTTTGAATTTGACATAAAAGAAAGAGAATAATTTCTAATTCATAGTAAACTAGATAAAGATTGGAATATAAAAATTAAAAACTAGAGAATATATATAGAAGTAGGGTACTTGTTGCAATGCTAAAAACACTAGAGATTAGGATTTGTAAACCAGAGAGGAGTCATATAATATGATTACAGTTAACCGAGGGTATATGTACGATCCAGATGATAATGAAGTTCTAATTACTGAGATTTATTATGAAGCTGCTACAGAAACTAAATTAGGGAGTAAGATGAATAGCTTATCTTATTCAGTTCTTCCTAATAACATTAAAGAAAAAATAGAAGCAGTTACTTCATTATCCTATATGGAGAGCATTGAAATGTCACAGCAATTAGCTGCTATATATCAGAATGAAATTAATAAGTATGGAGAACCGGAAAAATTGTACTTCGAGTACACAAATATGTAAGAAGAGAGAAGGCATTGAACGACCTAGTTCAATGTCTTTTTTTGAATAAATTCACAGAGATAGGAAAAATAGAAATACGGTAAGTAACTTTTACTGTATTCATCTTAAGTTCATATTTGCAGGTGAGTATTCAATAACAGGGGTTTGCTTAGATTTCTAAAATAAATATACAAGGGGGCGTAAAGGAGGCATATTTTTTTGTCTCCTTCTTTTATTATGAGGACATTTAAAACTATCCAATTCGCAATGTTTACAAATATTAAACATTATATGTTTCTGCTTATAAAGATTGAGCCAATATTAGAGGAACCACATCATGACTATAAGCTATTTCAATTTATGTGCAAGCTAGAGATAAATCAAATATATGAAGCACTTGAAGGCCAGAGGAAGGGTACTTATATAGATTCAAATGCCCATCCAGTATATATACATACACTTATTAAGCAGGCGAATTTACTTCAATATGTTATTTCCATTGTGCAGGAGGAAGGAGTTATTCATGCTGCATCGATACTATTGATGCACTCATTTGACTTGTACACCGTACATAGGATTACAAATTTATCAATTTCATATCTAAGAAACTTACGGAATACACTTTCAAAATAAATTTCGGGGGATATCTATAATGAGCATTATTATCAATATTGCAAAAGGAAAAAAGCTTGTACCATATATTGTTTTAATAAGTAAAAGAGGGAATAGTAGTGCAGACGGTAGCCCCTTATAAGAATTCAAGCAGGGATACGAATGTTATCAAGCATTGCAAAACGTTGGAAAACAAGAAAACAAGAAAACAATAAAAAAAATATATAATAGCAGGGAGAAGAGAAACGCATGTATAATATACTTAAACGTCAATTTAATTACATTATCCGAGGGGTGATTCGGATTAACGAAGAGGTACAAAGGGAATTGGACCTATTGGTGCAAAAGATTCGTGAAACTGTATCTTCTGTCCAAAAAATCATCCTTTTTGGCTCTCATGCATATGGCACACCAAATGAAGACAGTGATTTTGATCTCTGTATTGTTGTGGAAGGTGTAGGAGAAAGAAAAAGGGAAGTCATTAATCGTATCAATTGGGGGATTTACGATGTAATGGAAACGCCAGTTGATATTTTAGTGTATGGACCAGAAGAGTTTCAAGAACGTGCTAGCCGTACTGTAACTATGGAACATAAGATTGCTCTAGAAGGGACGATCTTATATGAGAAATATTGAGGATCTAAAAGAGTGGGTATTCATTGCAAAATCCGATTTAGATTCTGCTAGCTACTTATCTCATATGAAACCTTTCCCCACTGCAATTATTTGTTATCATAGTCAACAATGTGTGGAGAAACTCCTAAAAGGATTTCTTGCACTAAACGGTAGGCCAGTCCCTAAAACTCATAACCTTTTAATGCTGCATAAATTTTGTTGTAGATTAGATGAGGAGTTCTCATTGATTTTAGAACAATGCGTGCAGCTAAATGGTTATGCTACTGACATTCGTTATCCGTATTTTGAAGCCCTTACCGTTCAAGATGGGTTACTTGCTATACAGCATGCTCAAAAAGTAATGCGTTTTTATAAAAAGATCTTAAACAAGCTAAATATAAATGAAATCGAAATCGATTAAAAATAGAGGAAATATATAAAAGGGAGTGCCTATGATAAGGGACTCTCTTTTTCTATTTAAAAAAAGAGGAGGAATGCCCCATACATAACAAAATAAAATCTTATTTTGCTAGGGGCTAACAATATAATTATGGACATTTACACACAAATTAAAGAGAAAATGAAAAAAGTCTATTTATCTCGCGATTGTTGTTTTGTAGGTTATAGCGGGGGGAAAGATAGTTCTGCTATGTTGACATTGCTATGGGATGCGATTTCCGAGCTGTCGCTAGAAGCTCGTACAAAACCTATTCATATATTAACTTCCGAGGTTGGGATAGAAACACCTGTTATGACTGCGTATATCTCACGTACATTAAAGAAAATCCAAAAGAGTGCGGATAAGTATAATCTTCCGTTTATAGTACATAGTGTGAGACCATTAATGAAAGATTCATATTGGTACAAACTACTAGGTAGAGGTGTTCTTCCACCAACAGGAAATAGTAGACTACGATGGTGTACTGATTCCCTTAAAGTTAAACCCATGCAACGTAAGATGAAGGAAATACTAATAGATTCCCAAACTAAAAAAGTAGTAGACTGCTTTGAAGAGTATGATGGCGTCCTTGCGTTGGCCGTTCGTAACGAAGAAAGCGCACGTAGAAGACATAGTATTCAAAAATATGCAGTAAGTAATGAATCTTTATTTTCACGTCACAATGACATGAAAAATATACTCTGCTTTAATCCAGTCAAATTCTTAACCGGTGATGAAGTATGGATGTTGCTTTTAGATAGAGGGATACTGCCTTTTGGTGTGGACGTTGAAGAAATGAGTATACAATACGGACAAGCTATGTTTGAATGCGGCATAAAAACAGGCGGAAAACAACAAGGAAATGCTTGTGGAGCTGCAAATTCGCGTAGTGGCTGTTGGACTTGCCTTATGATGAATGGTGAGGATAAAATGCTAACCCAACTAATAAGCGAAGGATATACAGATTATGCTTATCTACAATCATGGAAAAGCTTCTTACGCTCCATTAGAAACGATATTCGTTATCGGAATGTAATGAATAGGCGAAGTCTGCAAACACTCCTTAAAAACGAAAATAAAGGGGATTCGGACTTGTTTTCAATTCAAAATCATGCTGAATATGATTATATTATGTTTGATCGCACAGAAAAAGGAGACTATGCACCAGGAGGGCTTACGGTAGAAGGTAGAAGAATGCTTTTAGAGTATCTACTTTTTACACAACAAATGATGAATACGAGTCTTATTTCTGAAGAAGAAATTGAAGCAGTACTGCAAGCCTGGTATGAAACGGATGGAATTAGAGTATACCGAGATGAATTGGAGCCTATACACCACGCATATCTAGGTGAATTAGTGTTCAAACCCGATTGTACTATAAATGAGGAAAAAACAACGTCTCCATTTCCCGTATTTTTTGTAGAAATAGATATTCATCTAGGGAAGCAGGAACTATTTCGTTGGATTAAAGAGCGGCAAAGAATTACACAACAAAGCTTTTTCTTTTTTCCATCAAATTATTCCAATGAAGTTGCAAAATTAACATGGAACAAGCTAACCTTTGTTGTATCTAGAGTAGATGTAACAGAAGCAAGAGACGCTGAACGAATTGTTCGTCATTGGTTAGGAATGGATATGTACCATGGAAAGAAGAACGAACAACATAAACAAATGCTAATTCAGCTATTAATTCAATCCATGAAGAATGAACAATTATTTAAAGAAGATGAAAAAGCTAGTACGAAGCTTTTGTATGCTGCAGAGTTTACAAATAGACTGTCTAGATTAATAGAAACAGAGGAAATACTATCCGAAGAGACAAACCATCTCTTTGCAAAAGTACTTAAGGAATTAGGAAACGAGGCATTTCTAATAGCTTAATAAATATAAGAAAAATACATTAATAAAAGACGTGTTCTATAAATAGAATACGTCTTTTTATTTTAGTGTGATTAATACATTTAAGGTAAGATCATTTTTGATATATTATGTGTTATGTATTGTATTAGGAATCTTTTTCTTCATTCTCATTTTCAATATTTTTTAATGCTACATGTTTGGATTTATTTTTGAAATCTAAATAACCAATATAAGAGAGTAGTTCCTCTTCGAATGTTAGAATATCTTCGCATTTTCCGTACAATTTATGAGCCAACTGTGTAACAACTGCTTTTTCATGTTCCACGTTATCTAAAACCTGATGATTAAACAAGTAATCTGTACTAACCAAAAAATAGATTGCAATTTTTTTTACCATATCAAAGTTTGGTTCTTTATTTCCTAGCTCCCAGGAAGATATCGCACTTCCTGTTACTCCTAACTCGATACCTAATTTGTGTAGACTAATTCCTTTTAATGTTCTTAAATTCCTAAGGTTCTGCCCAAAAATATTTCCTTTCAATCAAATCAACCTTTCAATTTTTTAATTAACAAATAGTATAGAGTTGAAATAAAGTTACTATATTTTAAAAAAAGTATTCATCAAAATTTATTCTAAGTCTACTTACAGGTCACTGTAAATATTGATAATATCTTTTTAAAGATATTTTAGTTTTGAACCCCATCCTACTTACCAAATCTTTTTCAGTTACTCCTTGCTTAATAAGACGGAGAATAAAAGTGTTTCTCATCTGCTGCGCAGAAATACGCCTTTTTAGTCCCGCTCGTTTCACTTCAAGTCGTATCATCTTTTGTATAGCAACTTCAGACAAAGCTTTTGGCATATCCTTTTCGTATACCCAACGATACGTACCTCGATTAAAATCAAATGCCACAAATAGAGGATTATCTGTGTGTTGTCTAGGTCTTACGGGTTCTGGAATAGTCGTGTAATATTTATAAAGCTGCTGCATATCTTCCATAGTTAAAAAGACAGACCTAGTTGCTCCATTTTCCCCAGGTATCATTAATATATTTCTAGCAAACTGTATATGGGTCATATTAAGCGATACAAGCTCTTGTAAAGACAAACCATAGTTTACTATTAAATTAATTATACAAGCGTTTCTATCCATGATTAAAGGCCGATATTGGGCTTGTCTTTCCGTTAATCCCTTTATTGATAGAACAGTTTGCTTTAAAAGCTTTTCTTCCATTTCGGTAATAAAATCATTATCATTTAGTGATTGATCCGGAATTAAAGAGAGATTAATACCATCCAACGGACTAACTATACCTAAAAACATGTGTAACTTCTTTAAAACAACCCATATTCTGTGTCTTGTTTTCTGAGAATATTTACGTTTGTCTTCTAACTCAGAGAAATACATCTGATAGTCTGCTTCAGAAAGTTCATTCCATGATTTGATATGAAAAATTATTTCATTTACTTCTAACCACTTAAAAAAATCCTTAATATCGTATGCATAACGTTGAATTGTAGAATGTTTTCGTCCTTTTTCATTTAAATACGTTGAAAAATCCTCTAATGTTTTCTCTAAGCAAATTGTTTCGTTCATAATAATCACCTAATTTCTTAGGATATATTATAACAGAAAATAAGTGAAAGACCTGCTACCGCCCTTTGCTACGCACGGTTGCTGGCATATCAAAAAAGCAAACGGACAAACAACCCTTTGCTTTTTTGATATGTTGATTATTATTTACAAAGCCAAATGAATGTGGCTATCATAATACTCCAAAAGGGAACTACAAAGATTAGTCCCCAAAATATCCCTTTGAAAAATCTAATCTCGTTATAGGTATACATTTCTATGTAAGTCGTATCTTTAAGTACAGTCATGTTTAATCCTCCAAATATGAATTGTTTACTAAAATGAAAAAAGGACAAACCTCGCCCTGGTAGGGATACGTAGGTTTGTCCTTTTGTATGTGGGTAATGATATGTTTATTTACCATTATTATAACGTAATTTACAAATATTTTCAATTAGGTTGGACATCTTATTAACAATCAGACTAGCTGTATTAAAAATCTATTATAAATATATATCTTATATATTAAAAAAAAATAAAGATAAAACTATTATAGGTTATCAAAAATAGGGGAAAGATCTACTCCCACAAGGGAAAATTTGATGTTAGAACGTAAAAAATCATAAATAGTAGAAAATGTATACGGAAATTCAATGATTATTAGACTATCAATTCTACAAAAAAGCATAAAGAGAATTATATATTTCTACATGAAATCGGAAAGAAATTGATACAAATCACTTTATATTTATCCAACTATGGAAATAGGCTTTATTTTCTTTATTTTGTTAAATACAGCAGTATCTAGCGTTCAATTATCCACATTTTGTTCAGAAAATGTAGTTATTTGTTAACATTACACAGTATTTGCACATAACTCACATTATTATTGATGATTTTTATTAGATAAATACAACAACATTAGTAATTACAATGATTATAGAAAGATTATATTCACATTGAACCATATTTGTCCGCATATCCACTATTTTTATAATTTTCCTTTTGATTTTTTGTAGGTATTATAAGATAGGTTTTAATAGATTAGAAGAATAATCCCTGGTGTTATGTGGAGAGTTATATATTGCTAGAATTGAATTTGTATAGAATTGCATAAAAAAAGACTCCATTTTATATGAAGTCCTGTCGATTTGGTATTTATAAGTAGAGTAGTAGAAAAGGGGTGTTAATGAAACAAACACGAATAGCCCTCCACTTTCGATTTTTTCAAAAATAGAGAGCTCATTACTATTATTTTATTTCCATTTCGTGTAGCACCTGATCTGGAGCTGTTATTGTTACTCCAGCACGTACTAAACGTTCGAAGGTACGCATAAACTCTAGTAAATTAAACTGCTTTGGTAGTTCAATAACACGAAGTTTTTCTTGTGGCAGCTTATCAATTGCCTCGATAAACCATTCACGTACATCACTTGGAATCGTGCGTTCTTTATGACCACGAACTTTTAGTTTTTCACGCATTTCAATTTCTAAAGCGATATATGCATGGAGATTAACACCCTGATCATATGCATATTTTCTAAATAACGTTTCTTCCTGGTATTTTAGATAATTACGGTGATAAGACTCTTCCGTCACTGGTACCGCAAACTTCTGCTTCAGTAGTGCATGCACATTCTTAAACATCTTCTTAATGTTGTGAAGAGAGTACATAGAATAATGTAAACCGAAATTAAAGACAGCTTGCTCACGGTCACTATTTCTCTCTTTTGGTATATGCTGCGCAATAAGAGGGTAGATACCTTCTTTTGCTGCTGTATCGAGAATTTGATATTGAGATGTTTGATGCAATAATTTCTTCAATGTATATACAATTTTCGTTGGATATCCTTCTTTTCGATCAACCATGTCACGTAGTCCGCGGATTACACTGCGAATTTGACGATGACAAGTATGCTTTAATACATGAATGAATTTATTCATGTCTGCAGACAATTCACCGATATTCATCTCTTGTAGGACTGCTTCGATAAATTTCGCTTTTCGAGCATAGGTAGCTCTTGGTGTAAATGGATCCCTATGTTGTTCTTCTCCAGCTTCTTTCGAACATAAGAAGTCTGAATGGATAGACAGATATAACGTCGTATATCGTTTTGTATGCTTTACACCTTTTTGCATTTTACAAATTTTGAATAGGGGATTCCCCGTACATGGTAATGCAGTTGTTAATTCCTCGATAACCGCACGGATCTGATGCGGATATTTTTTATGTAAGAAACGATACATCCCACCGAAGTGAGTTTTGTTTCCTCTTTCGTCCTGCTTGTCTAAAGAACGCTTTAATGTTGTTTCCGTATGTTGTTGCATCGCAATGTCTAAGAATAGTTTCTTAGCTGCTACAGATAGCTTAAAGAAAGCCTTTGTAAATACAACAGGACTAATATATACGTATGGATTTGCTTTTTCTGTTTCCTCATTCATAAAATGAGTGAGTTTAATTGTATAACGGCCATCTAGTCCGTTTTCAATGGAGATAATGTTATGTAAGTTTAATTTCTTTAATGCAATATAGAATTGAGAGTGTTGGATATAAGCAAATTCTTCTTTATATTGCTTGTAATCTTCCCACATCATATGTATTGTTACATTTGGAATGACACCATTAGTAAAACATTTCTTATGTAGATATAAGAACACTTCGAGATCAGCATTTGTAATGCCGTATAATTTATGCTTTCTTCCCGCTTTTTCTGCAAGTGCAGACATCGTGCGACGTGAAAAAGATGGCTTGGCTTTTTCGACAAAGCCTTCTACGTCAGCAATACGTTCTTCGTATGTCATGTGCTGCAGAATATCTTCTAAATATGTATCTTTATAGCTATAGTATTTCTCTTCAAATGTTTCCACAAATTTTTGCCAAGATTTTATTGTTACTAACACAGCATTGGTTGTTTCCCCATTTAAGCTACGTTGATTTCGTATTACAAATGATTTCCCCATCTTTTTCACCTCCGTTCTACAAATTCAGAAATATATGCCAAAATACTATAAAATATACCAATTTTGATTATAGCAAATCGAAAAAAGTAAAAATGTCCCCCTTTAAGACGAAATATGAAAAGATGAAAAGTCCCATGAAGCTTAGAGCCATAAGGGATTTCATGAATATGCTAAAAAAAATAAAGGACATGATACCGCTGTGAATTTTCATCTTTCTAGAAATTGAAAGAATAGGAATGAAAACCTTTGTAAAGCTTGATTTAATAATGATTTTAGTAAATTTAGATTATCTCGAAACGGACATGATACCGCTGTAGATTTTCATCTTATTATGTTCGATGGATTTTAGGGGGATAGCTTTAAATCATTGATGTAATAGGCGTCATATCAAATTTTAGAGTTTTCAAAAGGGACACCATATAGCTATTTTGTATTTCATGTTTTTGAAATAAGAGGACATGATACCGCTATAAGTTTTCATGTAGGGAAAGAGCTTTTAAAATGAAAATTAGTAGTATAAACATTGATATATAGGCAGTTTTAAGCCTTTTAAGATAAATTCAAAAGGGACATGATATAGCTATATGTTTTCACGTTGAATATTAAGAGGATTGGACAAATCCTTTTATATCAGGGATATAGGGGGGTAAGAAAAAAATTTTTCATTTATTATTTTTAATAAAGATTTTGATACGATTTTCATCTTTATCTCGAAACGGACATGATACCGCTATAGATTTTCATGTTTATATGAAGATAATCTTATTTTATGGTGTTAATGTTATTAGAAATTAGGTTTTACACTAGCTATGTTTTACAAATTGTTGTCGTTCTATATAATAAATAAAAGAAGTAACTTGAATGATATGTGATGAAACGTCATTAATATTGAAGTTTATTTGATAGAAATTTCTGATAATTTTTCATGTTTTTATATAAGGGAATTCATATAGCTATATTATTTCAACTTGAAATAACAATAGTTAAAAATTTAACGAAGAAGGAGGGGGCGTATGGATAATGTTATTCAATTGTTTCGTGATGCATTATTAATATCGAAACCACTTTATAAAGATAACGAGGCATTGTGGCATAAATGGAATGCTTATTATAAGGATGTGAAAGAAGATAACAGCAAGATAGTAACTTCTTCATATCTTTCTCCTTCCTTTTCAATGCTCGTACAATGGCTTGAAAAGCAGCAAAAAAAAGGGATTTCTTCATTACAAATATTCACAGAGATCGATCAATATAAAGAAGAAATACAAGAAGCAATAGATTTATTTATTCATCAGGAGTTTTTAAAGCCTATAAAGACTAATAATGAAATGGAATCTATTCCGTTAGAGAATAACAATCAGGTAAAACCAAATGATTATTATGAGGTTAATAACTCTGCTGTTTATTATAAATTAAGGGATGGAATTGCGAAGAATCAATTTGAAGAGGATGAAGATACGAAAATAAAGTCATACCCCATTGAAACAAAGGATAGTAATGGACTAGCTCAACTTTCTTCTCATAAAGATGAGGATTTAAGGTTAACAAATATAGAGGAAGCAGCTCGATGGAATACACTTGTGGATGGTGTTATGAGTAATATGGATGACTTAACAGCAGATTGTCTTGATTCTATCACTATTCAATGGTTGAATGAAGCCAAATCACCAGATGAGTTCATAGATTTTTCATATGAACAAGTTTTAGAAATGTGTAGTATTCCAAAGGCAAAAGCTAATGGAGTTGAATATTATCGAGCTGAAGATAAGATTAAAGTTGCTAAAAGAATTGCTGCTTTAGCAAGTATTTTTATATACCTTAATGATGAAAATGAGGTTGTAGTATTAAATGATCGTGCAGAGCCCGGTAAACATTACGAAGTAAAACGTGAAATCATAAAAAGACTTTTTGTACTAGATTCAGTAGTTCTCTGGAGAGATAAAAATACAAATGAATATATGGGAATAGAGTCATGCCGAATTAAACCAGGTAGTTTCTTGTCAAGTTACTTATACGGTTCGAGTAGTACAACTGCATTACTTTCCAAAAAGGCACTTGAATACAATAGTTATCGACATAAGTACCATAAAAGATTAATTCGATATTTGACATGGCAGTGGAGAATTCGACAAATGTTTTCTAGTTTAAGCAGACCTTATTCTATAGGTGGAGATAAAGGACTTTTAGCAGTAATGGATATTAAACAGAATCAAAAACCTAATAGAATTAGAGACCAATTAGAAAATGTCTTAATGGATTTAGAACGTGAAAAGGTTATTTCTCATTGGGAGTATGAAAATGGCTTAGATGAAGAGCAATTAACAAAGAAGAATTGGTTTAAAAATTATTACTCGCAGTTAGGTATTAGGATATTACCACCTAAAGAGTTAATGAATTCAATGGAGAGTTTGGTCAAAAAGAAAAATACTAATGTAATACAAGCAGAAACAATTATTGCCAAGAAAGAAAGTAAACCTATAAGTGTGGATGAAAGTGAACATTTGATTCGTGAAAAGATTGTATTTTTGCATACGAAGAAGAGTATTACAATGAGGGAGCTTTCAGAAGAGATAGGCATATCCCAACCTACTCTTTCAAGATTCTACAATCAAAAGACTAAGCGTCTTTCAGGTGTTGCTAAGGAGAAGCTGAACCGGTGGTATAAAAGGCAGGTTATAATTGATAAGATGTGATAAATAGTCTGTATAAATGTGTCTTATATATTAATGTGGTTAATGACCGTCCCAATTTTGGACGGTTATTTTTTGTATGAGAAATAAAATGTTGAACAGAGTAAGTCTTATTTTCTATCACATTTTTCTTGAGCTAAGGAATAATTTAAGAACAATCATGGATGTTAATTGATGTCTAAGAATGGTTTCTTAGCTGTTACATGTATTATAAAGAAATACAATAGGGTTAATATACGCTTGAATTAGTAGCTGACTTTGTTAGTAGGATAGGTATACGACTCGGGAAAGGCGTTGCAAATTTAATTTTTATTTTAGTATAAAAGAAAGTCTCTATTTGTTTTTATGGTGGAGATAAGGGGTATGGAATAACAGGGAATAAGTTGATTATTTAGAAAGTTAAGGCATAACCAATGTGAGTTTTGTATAATGGTGGTAAGTTAAATGCATAATTTATATACTTTTTTAGAATATTGGAGGTATCTTATGATTCAATTTGTAATGGTAAAGCCGAAGAAAGAATTGCCGATGAATTATCTAAAAAATAAAAATAGAAGTATTTCTGAGGTTCCGTTAGTGAAAAATTATTATATTTATGAAGAGGCTGAGAGAGCAGCGAAGATAAAGATAGAGACAGAGACTAAAAATAGTACTGCTCTGTATTTTACGGAAATGACGTTGGAAACATATAAAGGGATTCAACATTTGTTCATAAAAATAGAACCACAAAAAATACATGCAAACGATTTTGACTATAACTTGCATGAATTGAAACTTCATATCAAAAATCAGTTAAGGAAAGATTGGGCGGAATGCGTATGGTTAGAAGATGAACAATCTACAAGTATTTCAGAAGAACTGTATGGAAAAATTTATCGTGTTGAAAACAAGTTAAGGCAATTTATTAATATGAAAATGATTAGGAGGAAAGGAGTGGACTGGTGGGAAAATTATAGTCCATCATATTTAAAAGAAAAATATAAAAAAAGACAAAACGATTATAAGATGGCTGCAGAGTCATTTAAAAATGTAAATGATATATTATTGTCAATTGATACAGATGATTTACTAAAAATAATGAGATATCAAGTCAAAAAACTTAAGATACAAGATTTCACTAAATTAGAAGTAATGCTTGAAGGTATAAAGGAGAATGGAGAAGCAGTAAATCTCGTTCAAAATTATAAAGCAATAGTTAATGAAATGAAAAAAAATATGGATGTAAAGGAAGATTTATGGGAGGGAATTTTCAAAGAATATTTCCCTGAGAACTTTATTGAGGAGTGGGAACGCTTTTGTAAAAATCGAAATCATGTTGCACACAATAAATTATTAGATCTCAACGCATTTAATAAAATTAAAGAAAATATTAGTAATGTTGAAGAATATTTGGATGTAGCTAAAAAAGAATTTGATAAGGAATTATCTGAAGAGGAAGAAACTGAAGTATTAGAATATATTGAGGAAGAAGAGTATAAAAAAGAATTGCATGAATTGTATATCATGGAGCAAGAAGCAGGAGTTTCAATCTTAGATGCAAATATGATATTTGATAAATTCGAAGAAGTAATTAATCTATTTATAGAAAACATTGATGATACATACTATTTTAGAAATGATATAGAAATTGAAAAGAATAAAATGTCAATTGAAGAGTCAGAACAAGACCTCCTAATTATATCTAGTAAAATTAATGATGATATTTTAGAAGTTAAGAGTAAATTATATATCGAAGAAGTACAACAAGGTGAAAGTGAAGTATTACTGAAATTAGTTATAAATGAGAAAGTGATGAAAGAATGTAGCTTAAAATATAAAAATGGGGGAGCCGAATTTCAGAAGGAACTTGGATATTATCTCCCTACATCATATAATGAGTTTTCTCAAAATGGATTTGATGAATTTGTAGAACAAATTAATGAATTCATAGAAGACTGTTTTCCCGATTTAAAAGATAAAATGGAGAGTGAAATGTATACTACTGCAAAAAATGGGGGGAATAGCCCGGTTGCCGATTTTCCCTGTGAAGAATGTGGAGAAGAATATGTATGTACTAATGACGATATATGGGAAACAGGAACATGTGTAAATTGTGGAGCGAAGCATGAAGTTTCTACGTGTGAAAGATGTGAAGTAACATATAACCAAAATATTGATGGTGAAGAATATCTCTGTGAAAATTGCATGGAACATTATTTAGGGGAATAGGGAATTTGATGTTAAGTTCAAAAAAACGCTCTAAAAATTAATATATGTATATAATTTACAAAAAGTGTTGTATTCTATAAAAATACCAATATTTCATAATTATGAATCGAATAGTAATAGATTAACCAAAAGTTATTTTAATTTTTTAGGTGCGAATGTAAAGTAAACATGAAATTCCTAGTACATTCGCACCTGGAATTCTCATAATTTATTATTGGAATTTATGATTTTTATACAAATTACTTTATTAAATAAAAATATTTGTATACTCTTGAATAGAATTAAAGTATTTGTGATTGATTTTGAACACAAATCGGTGTCGCACCTCATATAGGTGCGTGGATTGAAATCTCCTGGTCCAGTTTCATCTTTTACGGCTCAACCGTCGCACCTCATATAGGTGCGTGGATTGAAATAAAAATTCCCCTGTTTGATAATCTGTAAATCTTAGTCGCACCTCATATAGGTGCGTGGATTGAAATTGGTATACAAGGAGTAATAAGCGGAACTCATGCAGTCGCACCTCATATAGGTGTGTGGATTGAAATATGCCAATCGGTGTACAAGCTGACTTTATTAACATTGCACCTTGTATAGGTGCGTGGATTGAAATCACGTATGCCTGGAGATAAAATTATGCTAACTAAGTCGCACCTCATATAGGTGCGTAGATTGAAATTTGTAGATAACGAGGTTTGGTTAACGGAACAAAAGTCGCACCTCATATAGGTGCGTGGATTGAAATAAATCAACAAAGGGGTTATTTATCAACATGGAAGTCGCACCTTAAGTAGGTGCATGGATTGAATTATTTGTAAAATGGCACCACCGGTTAGACCAAAATAGTCGCACCTTAAATAGGTGTGTGGATTGAAATATGCCAATTGGTGTACAAGCGGACTTTATTAATGTGGCACCTCATTTAGGTGCGTGGATTGAAACCATTGGTTTATCAGGAGTCATTGGCTTGTCATGGTCGCACCACATATAGGTGAGTGGATTGAAATTACCTAGGGTTTATATTTATCTGGAATGCTCATAGTCGCACCTTATATAGGTGCGTGGATTGAAATCACAAACAGGTGGTCAAGAAGACAACGCAATGAAGTTGCACCTTATGTAGGTGCGTGGATTGAAGTATTAATAACATATATCTTTTTTCAGGTTCTTCATGTCGCACCTCAAAAGGTGCCTGGATTGAAATTAGCAATGCTCTGGTTTTAAAACACTCTGCAGTTTAGTAGATACTCAACTGGAAGTATATACATCTGCAGTATCTAACAAACATGTAAAAAATATAAAATGGAGGGAGATTGAATGACCTATATTGCTCATATACGCGAGAGTGACAGTCAAGTACAAACAGTCGAAGAGCATTTATTAGGAGTAAAAGAACTAGCTGAAACCTATGGAGAAAAAATTGGTATAAAATATTTAGCTGGTTTAGCCGGTATGCTCCATGATATGGGGAAATACACCAATGAGTTTAAAGAATATATATTGGAAGCAGTAAATAATCCTAATTCTCCACCTAAAAAGGGGAGTGTTGACCATTCAACTGCAGGGGGGAAATTGTTATATCAATTATTCCATACAGAAAATATAATTCCTTACAAAGGGATAATATCTGAGATAGTGGGAAATGCCATTATTTCTCACCACGGATACCTTCAAGATTTTTTAAATCCAGATTTAGAATCGCCCTATTTAAATAGAGTGCGAGATAAGCAATTAAGAGAATTTGATGTTACACAACAATTCTTTTTTAAACATGTCATGAAAGAGAAAGATTTTCATGAGTATGTTAACAAAGCTACTGTAGAACTAGAAAGTTTCCTACTTAAAGAATCCCCAGAAAATGCTGAAAAACAATTAATGTTTTTAACTAAATTCATCTTTAGTACATTAATTGATGCCGATAGAACAAACACTCGATTATTTGAAGAAGAAAAAAGTGTAGAATCTGTAGAATCCGTAATTAATTCTGATGTGTTATTTGAGAAATACTACGAGAGACTCATGTTAAAAATTAATGCTTTCAAAAAACAGCAGAATGCAAATACCCCTATTAACATGTTGAGAGCAGACATGTCAGATCAGTGTGATCAGTTCGCTGAGAGGCCATCAGGAATATATACGTTATCTATTCCCACTGGTGGTGGTAAAACATTAGCAAGCTTAAGATATGCACTAAAACATGCAAAAACCTATAATAAAAAACGAATTATTTATGTTGTACCTTTTACAACAATTATCGAGCAAAATGCGGAAGAGGTTCGAAGAATATTAGAGGATGAAGAAAATATTTTAGAACATCATTCAAATATAGTTGAAGAAGTGAATGAGCATGATGAAAATGAAGACGGTATGGTTAGCATACAACAAAAATTAAAATTAGCTAAAGATAATTGGGATTCTCCTATTATTTTTACAACCATGGTTCAGTTTCTAAATGTGTTTTACGCAAAGGGAAATAGAAATACTAGAAGACTCCATAATTTAAGTGAGGCAATTATTATTTTTGATGAAGTACAAAAAGTTCCTGTTTCATGTGTTTCATTATTTAATCAAGCATTGAATTTTTTAAAAATATATACTCGTTCCAGTATAGTCCTCTGCACTGCTACTCAACCTGCTTTGGACTTTGTAGAACAAAAATTAGACATAAATACGGATGCTGAAATGATTAATAACCTTGATCATGTAATTGAAGCATTTAAAAGGGTAAAAATCATTGATCAAGCAACTAATGAAATCTTTAATAAAGATAAACTCAAAACATTTATACATACAAAAATAGAGGAAGTACAAAGTATCCTCATTGTTCTAAATACAAAATCAGTTGTGAGAGATTTATATACACAATTACAGAGTCAAGGATTAAATGTCCCTATTTATCATTTAAGTACAACAATGTGTGCAGCACATCGACATAAAATTTTAGAAGAAGTTAGAGAATGTCTCAAGGAAGGAAGAAAAATCATTTGCATCAGCACACAGTTAATTGAAGCAGGTGTAGATGTAAGTTTTGAGTGTGTTGTTCGTTCTTTATCAGGGTTAGATTCTATAGCACAAGCTGCAGGAAGATGTAATCGCCACGGTGAAAAGGGCATACAGAATGTCTATGTGATTGATTATGAAGAGGAAAGCTTAAGTCATTTAAAGGAAATTAAAATTGGAAAGAAAATAACTAAGAAAATCCTTATGGATTTAAAACATAACGATAAAATATATGGAGGACATATTTTATCAAGAGAGGCAATGAAGAGGTATTTTAAAGAATATTATAGAGAATTTGAATCCGATCTAGATTATTTTATTCCAAAACTAAAAAAGAACATGACTGAGTTATTATCCGTACCAAGAATAGAAAATAGCTATCGTCGAGCATATATTCATAAACATGATAAAAAAGATATTCCATTATTTATTATAAATAGCTACCAGACAGCAGCCAAACATTTTAACGTCATTGATGATCTAACCACTTCAGTTATTGTCCCATATGAAGAAGGAAAGGATATTATCGCAGAATTAAATAGCAATAACTCCATTGAGGATTTGAGTCGATTATTACGAAAGGCACAGCAGTATACAGTTAACTTATTCAACTATGAAAAAGAAAAATTGATAATAAATGATGGACTCGTATACTATCTTGATGGGAAAATTCTAGCCTTGAAGGAAAGTGCTTATAATGATGAATATGGTCTGAATGTGCTTAATGAGAGTGATTTTAAGACAGCTATATTTTAAACCCTATCTTTGTTTGAGATAGGGTTTTTAATCCATGTTTTTATACCATATCAAAAGAATTCTTAAATTTCATATAATATATAATCGTTAAATATTGATATAGTTACATAGGAGGAGTATCATTAATTTACTAGAAAAATATAGAAAATGAAAAAGGAGGAAGAATCTTTGCGGAATGCTATTGAATTTGAGGTTTTTGGTGATTACGCACTTTTCACAGATCCTTTGATGAAAATGGGAGGAGAAAAGTTAACTTACCAAGTACCAACTTATCAAGCTATCAAAGGGATTGTCGAATCAATTTACTGGAAGCCAACTCTTCTTATGATCGTAGATAAAATAAGAATTATGAATGCAATCAAAATGGAATCAAAAGGTATTCGTCCAATTGAATATGGTGGTGGAAATACACTCGCAAATTACACATATTTAAAGAATGTAAGATACCAAGTTCAAGCACATTTTATCTTTAATCCTCATCGACCTGATTTAGCTTTTGATCGTAATGAATATAAGCATCATAACATCCTAAAACGTTCACTTAAAGTTGGAGGACGGCGAGACATTTTTTTAGGAACGAGAGAATGCCAAGGATATGTGGAGCCTTGTGTTTTTGGTGAAGGAGAAGGCTTTTACGATAATTATGGTGGAGATATTCATTTAGGCACAATGGTTCATGGGCTTAATTATCCTGATGAAACAGGTAGGAATGAATTAGAGGTTCGATTATGGAATCCGGTAATGAGAGATGGAATTATTCAATTCATCCGACCAGAAGAATGTACAAAAATCCGTAAAATATCCAAGATGGAGCCAAAGATTTTTGACAGTTCAAACGTTGAATCAGTTGATGAGCTTATAAAACAATTAGAAGAAGGAGGTGAATAAATGAGTTGGCTATTGAATTTGTATGAGACCTATCAATCAAATTTAGATCGAGTCGGTACAATTGAAAAAAAATATAATGGCCAAGAATATACATTGCTACCTATTTCACACACTACTCAGTCAGCAAATATTGAAGTTTTAATTACAGAAGAAGGGGAGTTCCATTCAGCAACAGTCATAGATAAGAGCGACGCCAATACATTGATCCCTTGTACAGAAGACTCTGCAAGTAGGTCTGGTACCGGAGCGTATAAAGTTCCCCATCCATTACATGATAAATTAACTTACGTTGCAGGTGATTTTGGTGAATACGGCGGCAGTAGAAAAGAAGAGGAGTCATTTGGCTTTTATATCGAACAGCTAAGGAATTGGGTGGAATCCCCATATACTACAGATAAATTAAAAAGCATTTACAAATACTTAAGAAAAAAACAATTAGTGAAAGACTTGGTAGAAACAAAAATATTATGGCTTGATGAAAACCAAAAACTGATTGGGAAATGGGATAAAAAAGTTGAAGTTTTTCTTGGGAACAAGCCCGAAATCTTTACAGTGCTTCCAGCTGGCCAAGAAGCTGCGTTTATTAGATTTACCGTGTATTCGCCAAATAAGATGCTATCAAAGGTATGGCAAGACAAAGAAATACATAACTCCTTTATTAATTTTTATGATGGCCTCCTAGATAATGAAGATTACTGCTATGTTACAGGGGAAATAAAACCGAGTACTGATAAACATGCGAAAAAGATTAGAAATGCCAGTGATCAAGCAAAGTTAATCTCTTCAAATGATTCAAGAGGTTTCACATTTAGAGGAAGATTTACTACGTCAAATGAAGTAGCGAATATTAGCTATGATGTGTCCCAAAAAGCACATAATGCATTGAAATGGCTTATTAACAAGCAAGGAAAAATTATCGATCAACGTGTATTTCTTGTATGGGGCAATGATGCAGAAGATGTTCCAGATATTGTAGAGGACAGTTACAATATATTTTCAATGGATATAAGAGGAACTAAAAAGCGAGAAATAAAATCCTATACACATGAACAATTTGCCAATGAAGTTGCTAAGGCAATTGGTGGTTATAATAATAATTTATCTTCCAGTGAAAATGTAAATATTTTCTTGCTTGATTCAGCGACAACAGGCAGATTAGCAGTTCTTTACTATCGTAATATGGATAAAAACCTTTATTTAAATAAGTTAAAGAACTGGCATTCTACATGTGTCTGGGAGCATGGTTACCGTAAAAATGCAGAGAATGAATTTGTTAAATTTTATGGGGCACCGTCAACCAGAGATATTGCATTTGCTGCTTATGGGCCAAAAGCAAACGAAAAAGTAGTCAAGAGTTTGATGGAGCGTATGCTTCCTTGCATCATAGACGAGAGAAAAATCCCTTTCGACATTGTTAGAAGTGCCTTTCAGCGTGCATCAAACCCTCTATCAATGGAAAAATGGGAATGGGAAAAAACATTAAGTATTACATGTGCATTAATTAATACAATGGAGGGATATCAATTGGTATTAGATAAGGAAAATAATAATAGAGATTATCTCTTCGGACGCCTTCTAGCGGTTGCGGATGTTTTGGAAAGAAAGGCATTAAATAATGGTGACCAACGTGCTACAAATGCTAGGAGATATATGAATTCCTTTTCTCAACATCCGGAAAGAACATGGAGGACCATTCAAGGGGCCCTACAACCGTATCAAGCACGTTTAGGGGAGAAAGTTTGGTATTATAACAAATTAATTGATGAGATTGGCTCAATGATAAAAATTGAAGATTTTAATAATAAACCACTGTCTGGAAAATACTTGTTAGGCTTTTATAGTCAACGGCATGAATTGTATCAAAAAAAAGAAAAAAATGTTTCACTAAATGATGTAGTAAATATTGGAGAGGAGAATTAAAAATGAAACCTTTAGATCATAAAATCGATTTTGCAGTTGTTTTATCAGTTACAAAGGCTAATCCAAATGGAGATCCTTTGAATGGAAATCGCCCAAGACAAAATTATGATGGACATGGTGAAATCTCTGATGTAGCCATTAAACGAAAGATTAGAAATCGTCTGCAAGACATGGAAGAATCTATTTTTGTTCAATCAAATGACAGGAAGGTAGACCAATTTAATAGTTTAAGGGAACGAGCAGAAACCAATGTAGATTTAGTCAAAGCGTTAAAATCGAAGGATAATCCACATGAACAATTTGCTGCAATTGCATGTAAAGAGTGGATTGATGTAAGAAGCTTTGGACAAGTTTTTGCCTTTAAAGGGGGAGCTGGAAAAGGTGTCTCTGTTGGAGTAAGAGGACCTGTTTCAATTCATACGGCAACGAGTGTTGATCCGATTGATATTACTAGTATGCAGATTACGAAAAGTGTAAATTCTGAGCCCGGGAAAGATAAAGGTTCAGATACGATGGGGATGAAGCATCGTGTTGATTTTGGAGTCTATGTTTTTTATGGAAGTATTAATACGCAATTAGCAGAAAAGACAGGTTTTACTAACGAAGATGCGGAGAAGATTAAAAATGCACTGGTTACATTGTTTGAAAATGATGCATCAGCAGCACGCCCTGAAGGAAGTATAGAAGTACATAAAGTTTGTTGGTGGGATCATAATTCAAAACTTGGTCAATACTCCTCTGCAAAAGTACATCGTTTATTAGAGGTTAAACGGAATATTGACGAGCCAAAAACAATCGATGATTATACTGTATTGGTACATGAATTAGATGATTTAAAAGTTGAGATTATTAATGGAATGTAATAAAAAGCGTTAGAATAGTTGAAAGAAAGTATTCTTATAAAGATATACTCTATCAATTTATTAAATGAAAGTCGCATCTCTTGCAGGTGCGTGGATTGAAATGACACTATGAGAAACATCGATTCAAACGGTATCGTCGCACCTCATGTAGGTGCGTGGATTGAAATAGGATATTGAAGGAAAGCGTATTTATTAAAAAGTTAATCAACCATTTATTAAAGAAAAGTCGTACCTCTAGTAGGTACGTGGATTGAAATCATTGGCGGTAGTTCATAAGTAACAACAAATGGATGTCGCACCTCTAGTAGGTGCGTGGATTGAAATACCCCCTTGTGCAACGCAAAAAAGTCGCTATAAGTCGCACCTCATATAGGTGTGTGGATTGAAATTTACAAGCGGTACTTATGACCCTCAGGGTTTATGTCCCACCTCTTGTAAGTGTGTGGAGTAAGACTGATAAGATAATTGATAGTAATTTAGTTTCTCTGTTGGAATAAGAGGACCTGCTTCAATTCATACGGCAACGAGTGTTGATCCGATTGACATTACTAGTATGCATATTACGAAAAGTGTAAATTCTGAGTCTGGCAAGGATAAGGGTTCAGATACGATGGGGATGAAGCAGCGTGCTGATTTTGGAGTCTATCTTTTTTATGGAAGTATTAATACACAGTTAGCAGAAAAGACAGGCTTTACTAACGAAGATGCGGAGAAGATTAAAAATGCACTGGTTACATTGTTTGAAAATGATGCATCAGCAGCACGCCCTGAAGGAAGTATAGAAGTACATAAAGTTTGTTGGTGGGATCATAATTCAAAACTTGGTCAATACTCCTCTGCAAAAGTACATCGTTTATTAGAGGTTAAACGGAATATTGACGAACCAAAAACAATCGATGATTATACTGTATTGGTACATGAATTAGATGATTTAAAAGTTGAGATTATTAATGGAATGTAATAAAAAGCGTCAGAATAGTTGAAAGAAAGTATCCTTATAAGGATATACTCTATCAATTTATTAAAGGAAAGTCGCATCTCTTGCAGGTGCGAGGATTGAAATTTTATGGTAACTGGTGGTTTAACATATCACATTTGTCGCACCTTATATAGGTGTGTGGATTGAAATGGCGATATGCCAGGCATTTGGCAAAGTGTTATTGTCGCACCTTAATAGGTGCGTGGATTGAACTCTGTTAATTTCTTAACGAGGACTAGGAGCGTAAAATCACATCTCTTGTATGATTGTGATTAAACAAATTGAATTAAGAATACCTTGTGCAAACTTTTAGAATGCTAATAAAATTTTAGAAGTGAATTTTCAGTTTATCAAAGGAGGTCAATAATGAACAATAATTTCATGATAAAAATTAAAAACTTAATATTAAGTAAATCCGAAGGAGAATTTTGGGATTTTAAACAAGAGTGGCATAGAGACAATGAGAGATTATTACACGATATTCTTTGTTTTGCAAATACAGTGCATGAAAAAGACTGCTATATAATAATTGGAGTATCTGATAATGGAGATATAGTTGGGATAAATGATGAAAATAGAAGGGAACAGTCAAGTATACTTGACTTACTTGCTAATACTGTTTTTGCAGGTGATAATACCCCAAGAATTCAAATAGATACAATAAACATAGAACATAAAAAGGTTGATATTCTTACAATATTTAATTCTAATAATGTTCCTTATTACTTAAAAAGCAAAAGTAAAAAATACAATAGTATAAAAGAGGGATACATATACACAAGGGTTGGAGATAGAAATACCCCTATAAATCAAAATGCAACTATTCAACAAATAGAAATGTTATGGAAAAAAAGGCTGGGATTAACTCTTCCACCATTACTACAAATAGAAAGTAGATTACAAGATAAAACAGAATGGGTAGATAGTAATAACTGTTCTTACAATATTTATAAGCCTGAATTCAAGTTAGTGAAAAAATATATTGATGATGAGTATGACAATAGGGAAAGCGAATTTTATGTATACACACAAACGAATTCCAAATTTAGTTATAAAACATTAGACATAATGTGTAATGAAACCGTTTTAGATACCTTTCAATTAGTAGTATTAGACAGTGGAAGGTATAAGACACCTATTCCCGAATGGGGACATGTAGGATTCGATAAGTGGAACGTAAAACATAAATATACATATAAATATTATTTGAAGGATAGTATAACTTATAAGTTACAGCAATTTTTCTTTAATGCTGAAAATCAAGAAGAAGTTTTCGCTAAAAGAAGATTAGATGAAGTAGTACTTTATTTCGAAAATCAAGAAGAACTGGAATCATTTGAGGACTACATAGAATCAAATCAAAGTATAGTAGAACAGTATATAGCCAAAGTTAAAAAGAATCGTTTTTTTTGTGGATATAGGAAATGAATTGGAAGTACAAGTTGATAATTATAGATTATCAGTTGGATTGGCTTTAAATAAGGCATTACAAGAATTTAGAATACGTAAATAATCAAATTTATATGTCTAAATTAAAATACCATTGTAATAACTTACAAGCTGGTATTTCTATATTAGTTATTAACTTGAATAAGAAAATGGTATAGATTGTACCTTATATTTCGCTATTCTCAGAGAAGAATTAACTTTATATATACCATACTCCATAGATGCTATTGAAAGAGAAATAGATAATTGGCCAAATAAACAAAACATACACCGAAAACAACAAGGAACGGGTCCTTATCGATATAAAGGCCTTGATTATTCTCAATAAGTAGTACTCCTTTGGCGGAAAGTTTCAAAATATGTCAAAGTTATGGTCAACGAGTCCAAAACTCAGTGTTTGAATGTGTTGTTGATGCAGCTCAACTTGCTACTTTAAAAATGGAATTAATTAAAATTATTGACGAAGATAAGGATAGTCTCAGATTTTATCAGTTAGGTAATAACTATAAAAATAAGGTTGAACATATTGGTGTAAAAGAATCAATAGATTTAGAAGGTCCTTTAATTTTTTAGGTGCGAACGTATAGCACACATGAAATTCCTCGTACATTCGCACCTGAATTTTCATAATTTATGAGTAAAGTTTATGATTTTCTATGCAAGTTTCTTTATCTAATAAAAAAACTTGCATATTTTTGAACAGAATTAACGTATTTGTGTAGGATTTTGAACACAAATCGGAGTCGCACCTCTTATAGGTGCGTGAATTAAGACACAACTTAGAATCAATTGTATCTTTTGGCTATACGTCGCACCTCTTATAGGTGCGTGAATTAAGACTGGTAAGATACTTGATAATAATTTAGTGTCTCTGTTGGAGTAAGAGGACCTGCTTCAATTCAAACGGCAACAAGTGTTGATCCGATTGACATTACTAGCATGCAGATTACGAAAAGTATAAATTCTGAGCCTGGGAAGGATAAAGGTTCAGATACGATGGGGATGAAGCATCGTGTTGATTTTGGAGTCTATGTTTTTTATGGAAGTATTAATACACAATTAGCAGAAAAGACAGGTTTTACTAACGAAGATGCGGAAAAGATTAAAAATGCACTGGTTACATTGTTTGAAAATGATGCGTCAGCAGCACGTCCTGAAGGGAGTATAGAAGTACATAAAGTTTGTTGGTGGGAGCATAATTCAAAACTTGGCCAGTACTCTTCCGCAAAAGTACACCGTTTACTGGATATTAAGCGGAACATTGACGAGCCAAAAACAATTGATGACTATAACATTTTGATACATGAATTAGATAGCTTAAAAGTTGTGATTATTGATGGACTGTAATGAAGAAAACGTTAGAATGATTGAAGGAAAGCGTATTTATTAAAAAGCTAATCAACCATTTATTAAAGAAAAGTCGTACCTCTTGAAGGTACGTGGATTGAAATAAAAGATGTGTTATATTTTATGTAAGACTTGCAGGTCGCATCTCTCGTAGGTGCGTGGATTGAAATCAGGCTGTCGCTTAACGGTGTGGCCGGAGCGTTTTGTCGCACCTCTTGTAGGTGCGAGGATTGAAATTATCATGAATACATTACATAAAGAAAACTCTTTAGTCGCACCTCTTATAGGTGCGCGGATTGAAGTATTGGACGTAAGCGTGCTGCAACGAAAAATGACAGTCGCACCTCTTATAGGTGCGCGGATTGAAGTATTGGACGTAAGCGTGCTGCAACGAAAAATGACAGTCGCACCTATTTATAGGTGCGTGGATTGAAATCGCCAAGTGCTGGAATCTGAACAGCATGGTATTGGTCGCACCTCATGTAGGTGCGCGGATTGAAACTGGTAAGACACTTGATAGTATTTTATTAACCCTTAACGCATTACCCAAATACCTTTTGACTATCGCCCTTCACAAGCTCGAGGAAGAATGATTATTTTAGGTAATGCGTTAACTGTATTTAAAACTTCTTGAAATATATAATGATATTATATAATATATAGGTATATTGTTAGTTTATTTGATTCCGTTTATTCCCACACCTTATGTGTTGTGGTTGAGTTGTAGAAGCAAGTTGCGTCTTGTTTCAATTTTGAAAGGGCTTCTTTGAGCCGATTAGTGTATATATAGCTTATTTTGCTATGCACATTATTAATCGACTTGAAGAAGCCCTTTTTGTGTTGTTTTCAAGTTCGCAGGCTGGGTTATGAATCATAACAAATTACAAATTAGAGGAGATATGAAAATGAAAAAAGATTGTAGACACTTAAGATTAGTACCAACAGCAGAGGAACATAAAGCACGAATGGAAAATAACCAGAAGTCATATGCTGCACCAGCAATGTCATCTGAATCCAGAGCAAGAGTAAATCAAATGAGAAGGTGTTTTGAAGCAGAAATTATATTACCAGACGGTAAATTTCAATATTTCAAGCCACATGCTCTTAATGAAAAAGAAGCCACTCAAGAAATCGATTTATTTATTGAAGGCATACAGGAAGCAAAAGAAGGCAACGTAATCTTATGGCGCTTTGTCGGGCAACAGAGTTTTTACCATGATACAAAGATCGTAGCTGAACCGAAGTTTCGTACATTTCTACGTAAGGTGAAAGATTATCTTTTTGATTACGAGGAACTTGTTTATGAAACAGAAAAATAAGAAGGATAGAGGAAAAGAGATGAAAAAAGATAATATTTGGAACGTATTAGATGATCCAAAAGAGCAGGAAACTAGAGAGCCATCCCAAGAGCCGGATGATATTTTTGTTGGTATGGATGATCTACCGGAGATTACAGATGAAGAACTACCATTCTAATTATGTCGAGGTAGTATATAGAGGGTAAAAGGAAGAACTAAGTGATGTTTATACTTGGATCTTCCTTTTTTTATTGCAAAAAAAGAACTTGGAGGGAATTTTATGAGAATAGGAAATGATTTAGCGGCAGGATTTTATCCAACACCACTAACAGAAGGGAAATATTTAATACAGTTATTACAAATGGAATCAGAGCGAGCTTATGCTTGCTTTGATCCATGTTGTGGAGAAGGGAAAATTTTACGAAGTTTTGCAGATGAAATGAAGCAGGCGGGAGTCCAGTTTCATACGTATGGCGTAGAGCTGGATGCAAAGCGATATGGCAAAGCAAAAGAGCAATTAGATGAAGTGGTACGCTCAAGCTTTGAAAGCATGATGATTAGCCATGACTATTTTCCGCTTGTTTTTTTAAATCCTCCTTATAATACGGAGCTTCGTACAGAGAATGTAAAATCAGAGAGAATGGAATTCAACTTCCTGAAGCGTGCTCACCATTATTTAGCAGAAGGTGGGATTATGGTATATGTCATTCCATATGACAGATTTGCTAGAGACGATATCAGTTATTTCTTGGCTAAGAATTATGAGGAAATAGGCTTAATGCGTTTTGGTGATGAAAATAAGGAGTTCGATGCATTTAAACAGTGTGTCTTCATCGGTCGTAAGCGTGAATCTATGAAAAATGATACATACTTTAACGATCGGTTCGCTAATTTTTGTGAAAATATGTCTGATCTTATTTTCGTCAAAAAAAATGTGAATACATTAGCGCAAATGGTGAATCGTAAAAGTTGGATTATACCTGAATTGCATCATCAGAAAAAAAGCATTTTTACATCAAGAGTGGATTATAAAAGTGCTTATGAAGGAGTAGGGAAATCGGAAGGTATCTCGTCGCTCAAAAAGCGTTTAAATAGAGGGAATGGTTACTCACTACAAGGCGAGAAAACAGCTGCAGAGAGAGCGAAGATGCCAATTGCTTCTGGACAATTAGGACTATTGCTGATAACAGGTGTGGCAGATGGTTTGCTTGGTGAAGGGGATACACTCCATGCTGTTCGCGGATCTGAAAATGTGTTTTTTGAAACTTCATTCGAGAAACTGGAAACAACAACGAAAGAAGTTGTATTACAAAAACGCCGCGCGAAATTTATCACCGCTACACCAACTGGTGTTGTCAAAGAACTTGTCTAGGAAAGGAAGAGAGATATGTCTGTACTGTTAGGGATAGGAGCGCTATACATTGTATGGGAGTTTAGCAATCGTATATTTCGTATTGCTATTGTACTTACAGTCATTTGTTTATGTGCTTCTCAATTAGGTGCAGGTGATATGCTACATGCGGCTGAACAATCATTACCAGAGTGGAAACAGTTTATAGATTTTTAACCAATAAATTGAATGAGTAGGACATGAAACGTATCGATTATGATGCGTTTTTTATTTTAGGAGGGAAACTTATGCTACAAGAAATAATTAAAAAAGATACATTTGATCAGGAACAAACACCAGCGATGCTGCAATTGGAGACAGGAACTGCTTCACATTCAGCTTTTTGCTTTGCTATGGCAATAAATCATCATCGTGAAATACAATTTGCAGTACTAGGGGCGAATGATAGTACATTAAAGTCATTTAGGGCTGCCATATCGATGGGAACTAGCCGTTTGTATTTTGGAGAAGGAAAAAGGGAAGAATCACATTACACATTAGATAAAAAAGTGAATGTGATCTCAAGAGGACAATTTGAATTTATTAATACGCAAACTATAAATAAAAAGAAAGCAATTATTGCGTTTTCCAAACAATTAGAGACGAAATACATTGTTGCAATTGACGAAGCACCAGAAATGCTAGTGAGAGACTTCTTAATGGCCCCTCCGTACGGCTTGCCAATTTTAGAAGAATGGGCGAAGCCAATTTATGAGGAGATGCTAACAAGAAATCTATTACAACCGTTAGAGGTGTATTTTGATAAGAATGAGTTTTCTTCTCTAACGATTGCGCAAGTCTTACTAAAAGAAACGGATTGTAAAGAGTTTTTATCAGAAATGATACGCTCTGGGAAATGTAAATTTCCGCAAGAAGGTACAGGTGAAAAAATCAATGAAATTAATGATTTAAATGAATACCTATTGGAATATTCACCTGTCATGCTTGATAAGGTTACAAAATTGGATGAGCCCTTACATCAACCGATGAAAGATCAGGCATTATCTCATTTTGATACATATCAAAGACCATTATTCCCTGTACAAGCACATGTAGCAACAGGTGTAGCAAAAGCTTTACAAGTACAAAAGGGAATCATCTTGCAGGGGGAAATGTCGTCCGGCAAAAGTGCAATTATGACAGCGACAGTAGATGGATATTTCCATTTAACCGGGAAAAAAGGGTATCGTACCTGCGTATTTGTACCACCGACTCTTACTGAGAAGTGGGCAAAAGAAGAAATACGACACTTAATACCAGACGCAGACGTACATCTGATTAAACGTACAGAGGATTTAATTCGCATTCATCAATCTTGGATTCAGGCAGGAAGACCAAAACCAGAAAAACCAACCTTTTTTGTCATTAGTTTTACAACGATGCGAGGGGATTCTATCAAACAAATGCCATTGCCTTATAAGAAAATTGCACTTCCCAAGAAGTCGGAGGAAGAGGTGCAAAGATATTATAAGAATGGATATTACTGTCCAGATTGTGGTGCTAAGTTACGTAAAAAAACATCTTCTATCATGGTTCACCAAGCTAATGGCGAACAGAAAGAAGTCTGTCAGTATAAAGATTTTACAGGAAGTGACTTAGATTCGAAAACAAATAAAAACAGTGTATGTGCTGATTGTAATTCAAATATTTGGAGTCCAAAAGTAAAAACAAAATATGCAAGTTTTAAAGATTGGACCAAATATGAAAATAAATTATTGCAAGCAATAAAAGAGGGAAATAAACCGCTGCAAAAACAACTAGAGTTAGAGAATCGTGTGAAGCCATATGATGCGAAGCAATCAGGAAGAGCATATCGAAAGGTAGCTACTGTTGAGTATATTCGTAGAAAAATGAAACACTTTTTTGATGCTTTGATTTGTGACGAAGTCCACGAATTAAAAAGTGAAACAGCACAAGGAACTGCCTTAGGAAGTTTAGCAAAGGTTTGTAAGAAAGTTGTAGCTGGAACAGGTACATTATTTGGTGGCCGCGCAAGCGATGTATTCTATACGTTATGGCGTTTATTCCCTCAAAAAATGGTGAAAAGTGGTTTTGAATACAGTTCTTTCATGGAATGGAATGAAACCTACGGAAACATCGAGAGAACATATTACCATGATGGTGAGGTTACATCTAATATAGCTTCACGCGGAGCACAAGGTATATTAGATAAAACTAAGGTTGTACCTGGTATTTCACCTTATGTGTTTACCCAATTTTTAATGGATACAACCATTAATGTACGCTTAAAAGATGTGTGGCCAAATCCTGTGGAGTTAATTAATGTACCTACGATTCTTGTCGATATGTCGGAAGAACAAAAGCAAGCCTATGAGCATATGAAAGAGTCGTTTGAAAAAGCAATTGAAGCAGCGAAAGGTACACCAGACGCCGGAAAACTGTGGCTTTCTTATATTCGTACAGGTAATGCATATCCAGACAATATGATCCATTATCCGAACTATTACTTAGATGATGCAGAAAAAGAACTGGTTTGGTCTAATGATAAATTCAAATTTGATGAGGATTGTATACAGCCTAAAGAGAAGGAGTTGCAAGATATATTGCGTACAGAAATTTCTGAGGGCCGTCCAACAATCGTATACGTATGTGATACAGGATCTACAGTAAAAGAACGAGACGTTCAACCCCGTTTACAGAAGGTTGTAGAGCAAATACCTGGTGCGAAAGTAGCTATTCTCCGTACCAATACAGTTACTCCGCCAAAACGTAGTGAATGGCTAAAAGATCAAGTGAATAGCGGTGTGAATGTAATTATATGCTCGCTAGAATTAGTGAAGGTGGGTCTTGATTTACTGGCAACACCTACATTGATATTTTATCAATTACCATTTAGCTTATTCGCGTTGAATCAGGCAGCTAGAAGACACTGTCGTATTGGACAAACTAAACAATGTAGGACCTTCTATCTTGGATACCGAGAAACGTTCCAGCAGCAGATGGCGCAATTAATTGCCCAAAAGAATAAAGCTGCTGAAGCAATGAACGGTGAGGCTACAAGCGATGGGCTGAATGCAATGCTTGGTGATACTGGAGATCTACAGACTCTATTAATTCAAAACATTAAGAGTGGAAATCAATTAAAGGGTTCAACAGAGGAATGGACAAAAGCAGCATCTGATGAATCGAAGCAGGTTCTTGCAAACATAGGTAATGTCATTGCGCCTGTATTTGAATCAATTGAAATTCAATTTACGAATTGGGTGGAGAAATTACCAGGAACGATGGACGTAGCATTTATGAAAGAGGCTCAATTTGTACAAAGGGCCGTTGAATGTATTAAAAAAGAGCAAGTACCTGGAGTTCGAGTGAAGCAGAATGTACTTCAAATAGATAAAGAAATAGAAGATGTCATTCGAGCTTTAACAACACTGAATACTGATAAGCGTATGCTTGTGCAAAAACAGGATATCACATTCTGGGATTCAGTTATTGTAGAAGTGGATTCTTCTAAAAAGAAAGGGAAACGAAAAAACAAAGTAATCGATGGACAGTTTGAGTTCGATTTATTTGGATGATCGAGAGGGGAATATTATGTTTACAAAAATATTTATTGGTCTATTTTGTTATGTGTTTTTGGTAGTTCGTAATTCAAAGAAAAAATTTCTAATGGAAAAAGCCAAGAAAAAAGAAATGGAAAATAAGCCGGTGGAACGCCCCGTTTATTGGTGCCCAAGAGAAAATAAACCTATTGGAAGGGAACAAGAGCGTGTTACTGTTCCAACAAAAGAGATCACCTTAGAAAAAGATGTAGCAAGTATATATGATTTAGTTGCTACATCTGTTCATAAGAATCTGGGTGAGGAAGAGAGTGACAGGTTAAAACATGAGGATATAGAAGAAGTGGAGTATGCTGAAGATTTTCATCATACTCCCACTCCTGAGGCTGTTTATGATATTCCTTTTCCAAGTGATGAGGATATACCAGTGGAATTATTAGAATATGAGGACATGTATCCACAACAAGAATATGTTTCAATTCCACCGGAAACAGAACACGTTTTTCCTGTTCAACAAGGAGTAGCTGATGTTGAAGATATGGATTTTGTGAGGTGGACTGCAAAAGTAATAGAACAAGAAAAAGAACAAGGACTGACACGCGTCATAAATATGTCTAATAAGAAGCGTTATTGGATTCATACAGAGGGAGAGATATTACCAAAAAATCAATTACTGTATATGGAATTAGAGGTCAATTCACCTTATTCTTATACACTAGTTGAATGGAGTAATAGACAACTAGGGAATATATAAATCTATTTCCTAGTTGTATTTTCTTAGTTAAATAGCATGAAATACAGCATTTTTCCACTCATTTGTACAAGAGTAAAATATTTTTTTATTTTTGTACAAATGAGTGGGACAGAATGATTCACCATATAAAGATATTCGACTATAATGAGACATTGTACGTCATTGTAATATTGAAATGTTTTGAGATTCAAGTGATTAACAGTCTTAAAACAGGGGAATTGAGAACTCTTCGTAATATTACAATGCTTAAAATAGATTAAATCCAAACATGAGGATTATATGAAGTAAAAAATATTTTTGAGTTAAAAAAATAACAATTTTGAAAGGTGAATGTAAATGAATATTAATTCCATAAGTAACAATGTAGTAGAAAAATTAGAACAAACGGTGCGCTATGAAAAGAAACAAGTCCAGGTATTACGTGTAAGTAAAAGTAGTTCTAATATACACGCTTACATGATTTTTCCGGAATTCTCAGAGGTTAAAATTTCAAATACCGAACTGGATGAATATATAGAAAACCTGTCAACAAGCGTGAAGTATGTCATTGATCGCAAGTTGAGTCAACAAGAAATTGAAAAACAAAATCATTCTTTCATTATGACGTGTGAAGTCGAGGAAGATGGTGTGATAGATGATGAAACGATTCATTTTAATACGACGTATGTAAAACCACCAACAATTGCAAATAAAGTATTTAAGTTGGTATGTGGATTAGGGAATCGCTTAGATAGCTTAAAAGAATTACATATTACAGTATTAAATAATAATATTAACCGAATTGAAATTGAGTTTTACAATGAAAATGAAACATATGTGGCAGTAGAAAAAGAAGAAATTGCAAATGCAATTATGGGGGCATATACAAAAGCAAATATCTATTATGCAGCAGATCTTTATTATGCTGCAGAAGGAAATGAAATCAAATTAAAGAGCATCAAACCAAAATTAGCGGGTGATGTGTGATGAAACGAGAAAAAGGAATGATAGGAGTCTTATGCACGCTTGTTTTGATGATTTTATTACTTGTACCCTTACAAGCAGCTCAAGCTTCTGTAAAAGTAGATTTTAATGAGTTAAAAGGAAATGATGTTTCGTCATCATTTAAAGATGGACTAAACAATCGAACGAAAACAACAGAGAAAGATGATTCATTTGGATCATCAATCATTCAAAAGATTGAAGGATTGTATGCGCCGGCTTTTAAAGTAGGAGTCAATATCTTTTCTATTTCATTCGTATTAGGCGTTATTGTCATGGTTATGGCATTAATTACAAAGAATGGTCAATGGATGAAGTGGGCAACCGGAAGTATGATTTTCTCATTTATCAGCATGATGTCGATGAGACTAAGTGTATACTTCTTATTTAGTTCCGATGTATTTTCGTTTATGAACATCTTTACGGATTTTTTAGACCTGTTTAAAGCAACAGCACTTATTTTCACACCCTTTATGTTAATCGCAGGTATTCGTTTAAGAAGAATTCATGAGAGTACGAAACAGCCGGAATATTACCGTTGGGCAAATCGTGTCATAACGGGATCTTGTTTGCTGTGTATGTTAGCCGTACTCGCTCCATGGCTATTTGCTAATATGTAAAGAACTATATATAAAGATAGAAAAGGTACTGAATCTACATTCAGTACCTTTTATCTACCCATTAGGTTCTTTCTTTCATATTCTTCAAATACTTCTTCTGAAATTGGCGATAGTATGCCGCTCAAATACACAGCGGTATATAAAAAGTATTGCCCATCTTTTGTTTTGATTGTATGAGTACCGTGTTCTTCATTATTTGGAATGATTCGTTCGATTTGTAGTTGTTTTTTATCACAAATGATCTCTTTTATCCTATATAAATTATGTGTCGGTAAACGATAAATATACAAACAAATGCGCTCTAATAGATATAGAATAATAGTCATTTGTAGAATGAAAGCGATCTTTAATAGAGTTGGTATGGATGCAAATAATACTAGAAATATAGAGACCAAGAAAATATTTAACTTTGAAATCCACTTTTCGTGTTGATTTAAAGAAATAATACTTTTCTTATTCTGAAACACCTGGAACCTTGTTATAAGAAAAATAATTGCAAAGATTCCTTCATAACTAAACCAGGTTTTCCACTCCGTATCAGTAAGTTCTAGCAATATATATATGATACCGGTAGATACGATCAGTGGTACCAGCTGTACCAAACTAAATAGTATGGTATGTTCTAACATTCTTTTCTTGTAGATACGATTAGTAATTGAATCCAAGTTTCTTAACTCCTTCTGCAATTTTCATGATGACACCGCCAATAAGTATATGGTATTCGCCTATTCCTTTTTCGTTTACATACCAGCACATATAGTGCCTAATACCTTCTTTTGCCCCATGGTCATGTAAAGGAAAAGGAGATGCGTATTTTTTAGATGACATATTATTATCACCGAAAGGAACCTGTTCTGCAAGTGCAAAACGTTTCTTTGAATCATTTATAATCCAACAACCATAGTTTACTGATCCATACCATATAGCGTCTTTGTGAATTGGATCAATAGAAGGTTGTGCTGGATAACTTTCAGCTAGTATTTGCGCTTTTTCTTCACGAAGTTGCTGATGTATGTGTGAATTTAATGGATCTTCCGCTCCGATTTCATAGGTTTCCTCAAAATTCCCACACTCATAAGGGACAAGAGGATTATTTGAATCAGCTGCTAATTGTAGACTGCAAGAATCTGATTTTGAAAGATAGTATACACAGTCTTTGCAAGTGAAAAAGTTTGAAAAAGCTGAATCTGTTTCTTGTTCTGTTTCGGTATTATCTACTACAAGTTTTAACATGTCTATCACAATCCTTTTTAGGCTAGTTCAAAAATTAATATAGACGTATCATATCATGCTTATAATTAAATGTAAATATTTTCCATATAAAAACAACCTTATTAATTTTGAAAGGACTGTTTGTATTGAATAGAAATCGAGAATATATTGTTTTGCGAAATTCCATTTTAATAGGTTGGCTGCTCACAATTACTGTTATTGGCTTATCTATCTATTTTTCTTCTGTTGTTTATTTATTAATCGGATGTTTCATTCTATCGTTAAAATACGGATTAATGGGTACCGTGAAAAATGTAGAAAAACGTTTACCTACCTGGGCCAACTTTGGCGTCATTGAAAAACCAGTAAATCGAAGAGTGACAAGACCATTTCAGTTTAGGGGAGGACTCCTTGTTTCATTAGCATTAGGATTCGTAGAGATGGTGATAAAAGGCTTATGTATCTCATATTTTATTTTAGGATTAGAAACGCATGTATATCGTTTAATGCGCAGAAACGCAAGGGTGTAAAAAGGAGGACTCTATTATGAAAGTATTGATATTCGAATTGATTCTTATTGCGGTTCTAATACCGTTGAATAGTGTTGTGAAAAAACATGTACCAAAATGGAAAGGAAAAGCGGGAGAGAAACTGGTAAAACGTATACTAAGTAAATTAGATCCAAAAAGTTACTTTGTGTTACATAATGTGACGGTTTATACGGAGTTCGGTGATACAACGCAAATTGACCATATTGTTATCGCTGAAACAGGTGTATTTGTTGTAGAGACGAAGAACTATGAGGGCTGGATCTATGGAAGTGAGAAAGCGGCAAGGTGGACACAGGGTATTTTTAGAAAGAAATCCTCTTTTCAAAATCCATTTAGACAAAACTATAAGCATATAAAAGCAATTGAATGGGCGATGGAACAACAGCTGCCGTGCATCTCTATTGCAGCGTTTCATCCAAAATGCAGTTTAAAAAGAGTAGATGTTCATTCTAAAGGAAAACACGCCCTATATTATAACGACTTAAAAAGTTGTATTGAATCATATACTGAGGTGCAACTAACAAATGATGAGGTCCAACATATTTATCAAACTATGTTGCGAGCAAATATTGACGATAAGGATATAAAGAAGAAACATGTGAAGTATTTACAGTATAAGTTTGCTAAACAATAAGAAATGGAGAAAGTCCAATGATATATGTAGTAGGGTTTATCGTAATCTCTGTAATAGCTATTCATCTTAACATGAAGTATTACAAGTTAAAAGGAGATTCAAAAAATCTTGTGAAAAGAATAAATAAGTAGTTGAGAATAGTAAAATTAGTAAACTATATGAATATAAAATCCACCCGGATAATTTCAGAGAACAGAATTATATAAGTAAAGCGCAATTGAAAATGGACTAGGAGTTTTTCTTTAAAAACGGAAACTACTTATTATAAATAAGTAGTTTCCGTTTTTTATGGAATTAATACTTGATATACTAATTCATTATCAGTCATAGTTGGGCATGATTGCCAAGAAGGAACAAATCTATGCCAATATTGCTGTGTCCAACCATTTTTATAAATACATAATTTCCAACGATAATGTGAGTGATGTGAATAATCATCACGTTCATAATCATAACCTGAAAATTCAGGTTGAATGTATAAATTTGTCACCATAATCCCCCTATAAAATTTAAGTATTTAAAGCATTTTATTAGGTATAGATGTCCAAAGTTATAATATAAATGACTAAATTTTAAAAAAACTTTATAAACAATTCAATAATTAACTTAAATTGAATGGAATTTTATAAATCACATAAGTATGACTTTGACAAGTAACGCTAGGAATAAAGGTATAAATATTGGTGTAAGTTCTTATGTCTGTTGTAATAAGGACTTATTTGCATGGTTACCACTCTTTTATGTACAATAAAAGAAAAACATCTTCTGAGATGGGGAGAGGAAAACCCATGTCCAACCAACAATTAGTGAATTTACGCATTGATTTTGCTTTTAAACAATTATTTGGCACAAGTGGAAATGAAGATATTCTAATTGCTTTTTTAAATGCGATGTTGCAGGATTCTTTAGAATCACCTATTGTTTCCTTACAATTAGAAGACCCACACTTGCATAGAGAACATGAAGAGGATAAACTTTCGATTTTAGATATTTCCGCAACATTAGATACTAGAACAAAGGTAAATATAGAAATTCAGCTAAATAATAATCATGACATGATTAAGAGAAGTTTATATTATTGGGGAAGGTTATACACATCCCAACTAAAAAAGGGAATGCCATATAGTTCTCTTCATAAAACAATTACCATTAATTTATTAAACTTTGTGATGTTTCAAGAATATGAAGCATTCCATACAACAGGAGTCTTATGGAATCAACAACAACAGAAGGTATTAAGTAGTGATATCGAAGTTCACATCGTAGAGATTCCAAAACTCATGCAACAGTGGCGAAATGAACAAGTAAATCCCTGGGAAGATTCATTTGTTCGTTGGTTGTTATTACTTCCAGCGAATGAGGATGAACAATTAACCCAAACATTGGAGGATATTGCGATGAACCAAGACCCAATTTTACAAAAAGCGATGAATAAATGGGAACGTATGAGTCAAGATTCTTCTTTCCGACAAGCTTATGAAGCAAGGGAGAAAGCATTGATGGATGAAGCCGCAAAGTTTGCCCATGCTCGTAATGAAGGGATTCAAGAAGGGAAAATACAAATGATTAAAGGTATGCATGAACTTGGCGTACCAATTGAAACAATTGCAAAAGCAAGTAAATTAAGTATTGAAGAAGTTGAGCTTATTTTGAAAGGAAATTCATAATAAAACAATTAAGATAGTAAAAGAGCCACAATCCCCAATGACTGGAATTGTGGCTCTTTCTTTTACGATGCAAGAAGAAGACACAAGAGAAAAGATCAGTAACAAGATATGATACATAGAAGAGACTTGTCACTGTTACGTTCTCTGTAAGAGTATAGCATAAAATGATTTTGATGACGGATAGCAAAGCGCAAACTTGTTGCATGATTTAGAAAGTATTGAGTAATGATATTGAAATTCACATCGTGGAGATTCCAAAACTCATGTAACAGTGGCGAAATGAACAAGTAAATTCCTGGGAAGATTCATTTGTTCGTTGGTTGTTATTACTTCCAGCGAATGAGGATGAAAGATTAACCCAAACATTGGAGGATATTCCGATGAACCAAGACCTGATTTTACAAAAAGCAATGAATAAATAGGAACGTATAAGTCAAGATTCTTCTTTCCGACAAGCTTATGAAGCAAGGGAGAAAGCGTTGATGGATGAAGCCGCAAAGTTTGCTCATGCTCGTAATGAAGGAAAGAAAGGATTCAAAAAGGAAAAGAGGAAGGGAAGCTGCAATTAATTCGTGGAATGCATAAAAATGGGATGAAAATAGAAGATATTGCGAAATTCACCAAATTATCTATAGAAGAAATACGTGAAATTATCCAACTATAAATAAAAAATAACATCTACAAAGGCTGTAGGTGTTATTTTTTAATGACAACTCCTGTCCCAATCAGAGGTACCCTGTTACTGATTCTAATAAAGAAAAAAGAGGTGTATTATTTAATGAAGTTTTTTGGTCATGCGACGCAAGGACAAACCATACAATACATTGGTGTTGAAGTCGATGAAATTCGTAAAACAATGGAGGATTTCACGCTATAAGAACTAAAGGGGGTGAAAAAATGAAGTTACACGTCGTATTCGTGAAAAACATAATATGCCCATTATTTTTTTAAGTGCTATTACGTCTGATTATGATAAAGTGCAGGTACTCCAAGAAATTATTAGAAAAGAATATGACGGACACAATAAAAGGATTTATATCGAAAAAAAACAGGGAAATCATTCGATGCAAAATTAACATATGACTCCACACAGAAGAGTCTCACGTTTATAAAATGAGAAGAAGAAATAATATCTTAAAATCTTAAATTTTATATATAAAATTAATAAGAACTATGATATGATGAAAGTAACAAAATACTTCTAAAACTATCTTGCAAAAGGACACACCTACGCATACATATGCCATAGGTGTGTCCTTTTTTATGTATTTTTACGATTTCAAGACTCAAAAGGGGGATATATATTGTGTACCAGTAATATAGCATCTGCTAATGTATCTTTTGAAAAATTGAAAAGTCAGGAAGAGAATGAAGAAAGTATGGTGTCAATATGCCCGCAGTGTAAGGAACGGTCATATACAGCACTTTATAATGATCATCCAAAATGGATAAAGTTTTGCCTATGTTGTAATTATCAAGAAGTAAATACATTGGAAAGTCCGTTTGTTTATTAGATGCAGCTATTTACGTATTTTAAGTAGGAGGAAGAAATTTCGATATGAAAATATGGATTAAAGCCATTTGTATAACATCATTCGCAATTCAAATGTCAGCATGCAGCAGTTCTACGCAAACAAAAAATGATTCGAGACCTGCCCAAGCAGTACAAAACGGAATACAACAGCACACAGTAGGGAAAGCTATTGTAGGTATTCCAGAAGCTTATAATGAGAAATTAAAAGGCTTAGAGACTGTTAAAGGGAAGGTAATACATATTAAAGACGGAGATACGATAGACGTAAACGTAAAGGGGCAGAAACAGACGGTAAGGTTACTGTTATTAGATACCCCTGAGTCTGTATCTCAGAAAATTCCACCACAAAAGATGGGAAAAGAAGCTTCTTCCTTTTTAAAGAAGCAGCTAGATGGGAAAAGTGTAACCTTGGTTTATGATCAAGGACCAAAAGAAGACAAGTACGGTAGGAAATTGGCTTATGTATTTTGTAATGGTATACACATCAATGAATTAATGGCCAAGTCGGGTTATGGGATTATAGCCTATATTTCTAAACCTAATACTACATTACTACCCGAAATGCTAGAGGCAGAAAAAGAAGCAAAAGAATCAATGGCTGGAGTGTGGAGCATTAAAGGGTTTGTAGATGAAAAGAAACGGCATTATAACCGTAATGATGCAGCTTAGCACCCTAATCCATTGCAATACAAATATTTGTGCAAATGGAGGTTTTTTTGAATGAATGAAAACAAAAGAAATATGCTCTTATCCTTTATCATTTCAATTTTATTTATTTTCGCGAGTCTATTGCCATTTAGTAATAATGAATATGTTTATGTTATCTCCAAAATTGGTGCTGCAGCTGGTGTAATAAATATTGTGATGATGAGCGTTTTCTTGTATTTTCAAAGCAAAAAAACGGGACATTTATTAAATTAGTGAATTAAAACTTAGTAGTTTTCCTTACTTATATCTTTTTAAGCTTGGTAAGGAAAACCGTAAAGGAGTGTGAAAGGTGAGTCAAGTACCTGGATTTTTGAAGTTTGTTTTAGCGAAAGAAAGACGGTATGTATATTTAGTTGTAGCAGAAAAGAAAAACAAAAAAGTACATACACACATGGTATATGGATTTGGTCCGCTTGAAAAAGCATTAGAAACCATGTACGAAATGCGTGATGATTTTGAAAACCTTTTTCCTCTAGAATTAAAAGATAGGGGATACGACTGGGAAGATATTAATGATTGGATACTTTCTATTGAAACAGGGTACTCGAAACACGGAAATAAACTAGTCATATATTAGCAAAGGTTTTGCATTAAAAAAACAGGTGAGGCGAAAATAAGATGTCGATCATTCAAAAGTATCACATTGCAATTGCTTGGACGATAGCTACTAGTGCAATGCTAATAAGTTTGATTTTTAGTGAGTGGATGAAGCTGCCTCCATGTGATTTGTGCTGGTATCAAAGGATGGCCATGTATCCATTAGTGTTAATATTGGGAATTGGAATGTATAGAAAAGATTCTAATGTAAGTGTGTATGCATTTCCATTTGCATGTATTGGATTAATGATAGCTGTCTATCAAATTACGATTCAGGCTTTTCCGACAAGTGACCTGAAGATATGTTCAGTGGGTGTTTCTTGTACAGAAGATCATTTAAATTTGTTTGGTTTCATCTCGATTCCTATGCTATCTTTTGTTGGATTTTTAGCCATTATAATACTTTTATATATTAAACCTGATAAAGAGACAAAAGAACAAATAACACAGCGATTATGATCGATATACTCATACAAACACAAAATACTTATAACTTAAAAATAAAAAAAGAAACTAAAAAGGAGAAATTAAAATGACAACTATTCAAGTAAGTAATGAAATGTACAAAATCCCAGAGGCGGATGTAGAATTATTAAAGATTATGGCCCATCCAGTTAGGTTACAAATTGTGAAGGAGCTAGAACATCGCAAAGTTTGTAATGTAACAGAGTTAACAGACCTATTAAAAGTACCGCAATCAACCGTATCTCAACATTTATCCAAGATGCGTGGTAAGATTCTCCGCGCGGAGAGAAGAGGGTTAGAGATGTACTATCATGTTGCAAATTCCAAAGCATGCGAGATTGTTAGTGTACTAGGTTTATAATTAGTTCAAACTAAATAGCAGATTATAAGATTAAAAATAAAATAAGGGCAGCCATATTAGGCTGCCCTTATTTTATTTGTGATTTTGCATATATTTTTGCACATTTAGTATAACAAACATTTTTCTTTCCTATCAAACTTCAATCTTATTTTTTCTCAATATGTTTCGTTTAATTTTATATTATAATAAACTTAGTTCTTTTTATTTATGCATATTTCCTGGGGGGGAATCCTTTTGCTGAGGATTCCTTTTTTATTTTTAAATAATTCATAAATAAACATAATTCAAATTGAATTTTAAACCGCTATTCATAAAGAAACTGTTGAAATAGCATGTTTATAAATGAATTGTTGCTTTCCGTGACTGGAAACTAGCACTGAAAATTTATCAACAGCGATAATGATTCCAGGTACTCTTACTCCGTTTAGTAGAAATATCGTTACTACTCTTTGTTTCTCTATTAATTTTTTATAAAAACTTTCTTGTGTATGCATTAATAGTTTCTTCCTCTCTTTAAATGTTCTAATCTTTTTAGATTCTTCTTATGGATGCAAAAAGAACGGTATAATTATAACGTTTTTGATATATCAAAATTTTAGGATTTTAATATATTGTTATTCTTACACAGAGATCCCATATAAAAATAAAAGCCCTCACAATGAAGTGAAGACCTTTGTTTTTTTATCATCCACCAGTATGGCCGTGAGCATATTGTACGATTTTATCCTCGCTAAGAGCTTTTTGTGTATCAGTTACATTGCTAGCGTTAAACATAAACGTGAATACGGCTGTTAATCCAATTAAGCTAGACATTACTTTTTTCATTTTAAAGCCTCCATTTCAAAGTTTTGTTCTTCTGCTTGATGGCTAAGATAAAAATAATCGCTTGCTTTTGAACGGTTATTTTCTTGGTGGAATAAAACTGCTAATTTTTTAGCGTATTCCTGTACGTACTCATGTAGGTTTTCTCTTTCAAAATAAGAAATTCCTGTTTTAATTGTCTTCTCTAATTCGTCAGCAGAGACCTTTTGATTTAATTTTTCTAAAATTAAAAAGTGATGTTTGTATTCCTCATTCTTTAGCTCTTTACAAATCTCTAAGCCTTTCACTATAAAATTAGAAGTTTCTTTGGACTCACCAATTTTCATATGCTCTCTAGCTTTAATAAAGATTGCTTTATAATCTTTAGGGAGTTCTTGTATTACTTCAGAGAGGTATCGTATTGCTAATTCAGATAAGTTTTGTCCTGAATACATTAAACCTAGGTTATGGCGTACAAACGTGATATTCTTTTCTTCACCAGATTTTTTGAATGTATTAATAGCTGTAATGAAATGTTCTTCAGCTTCCTCAAATTGTTTTAAATGAGTACAAGCTAATCCAATTAAATTATCACATAACCCAATATTAGTTTCATATCCTGCATGCTTTTTAAAGATATCCTTTGCTTTGGTAGCTTCTTTAATTGCAGCAAGCGGTTTATAAATATGATAATGGAAAGTTGATAATTTAAAATAGAATTCAGCATGCTCAATTTCATCGGGAATGTGTTTTAAGAGTAATTCAGCTTGATTATAATGTTCTTTTGCACATGTGAAATCACCTGTAATATTTGAATGAATAGCTTTAAAGAAGTGGTAGTAGTATTGTAGAAACTGATCTGCAGGTACACCCAATGAATCTACTTTATCAAAACTATCTTTTCCAATACTTAAACTATCAAGCATATATTGATGACGAAAGTCTAAAAGAGCATAGTATAAAAGTAGGTTTTGATCTTCTTCGATGTTATGTATTTTTTGATCAATCTCAAGTTTTAAATTATGTGCCTTTCCTACATGTCTAGCGCGTATCTCTATATACCAGTCATTTAACATTTTGGTAACTTGCTCGTTCCCCTTTACTGAAGCAATCATTATATATTCCCCCATCCTATAGAAGTATGATAATGTTATATATTACCATTGTAGCAAAATCCCCTTTGTATTTAACTATTTTATATTAATTTTTCAACAAAATTCAGAAAAATAAGTTAATTAGTACATCCTACTTATATTTTAAAGGAAGATATCTATTATTATATATCTGAGAATAGTACAATTGAGGTAATTGACCATGAATATCTAAATGTAGAAATGTTAGAAGAAGTCCATCAGGGAAAGGATCATAATTTGCTTGCGGTAAAAGGGGATGAAAAAGACATGCTGCAGTAGTTAGAGATGGACGGATTTAATTTTGAAGATGTTGATTGGGGAGAGCTTAATCTATTGGATAACGAAATTATGAGTAGTACGGATGCAATAGAAGAGTGGGGAATTGAATCATTGACATTATGTAAAAGAATAAATGATTTCCCGAAAGGCTCAATCCGTAAAATTGGCACGACATAAGCTGTGACTCAATTTGGAATGCGCTGTGTTTTCGGTTCGAATAAAAAGTAAGTAAAAATAAAATAGAGGAGGTAGCGTTCAATGAAGAATCACACAAGGAATTCTAAGGGGCAATTACTACAAACTAATAAGAAATGGTCTCACCTAAAGCAAAAACAGCGTGAAACCATTTCAAATTGGCTGAGAGAGGCTTATATAGAGAAGATTAAGGTTCATAATCGGAGATTGAAACTGAGAGAACATGAGGATGTTTTAGAAAGTGTAATGAGTAAGATCTATGATCGTGAAATTTGGATTCCAGATTACGAAGTTGAAAAGTATTACAAAGAGAAAATAAATAAGTGGTATAACAAACACATTGCATTGGAAGAAAAAAATGATAATGAGGAGAAGATATGAAACATAGTATTGGAAATGTCAGTAATTCATATATAATTCGTCTAATTTTAAATGATTTAGACACATTTATCACAACAGGAAAAAGGGAACTTAATTTCTGCTCAGAATCCGGAACATCCCCTGTAGAGGAGCTAGTCGCGGATTGGTTGGAGTGGTTTAATGCTTATCCGCAAGGTATATTACCAGATGAATTAAAAGAAATTGAAAGAGAGATAGGTGAATTGATGGGGAGTATGTTTATATGGTCTCATCATATTGAAGAAAGAGAAGGGTTTATAAAGCAATTTAGCGATTATTTCGGAGAATATATAGGTTTCTTTAAATTAGTTAGGGATGTATATCTTGAAGAGTTGAAAGATGAGTTGTCATATTAAAATCATTTATTCTTAATATTTTTATAAAAGGAAATATAAATTAATGTTCATTAGATGATGAAAAAGTTAAAGAAGAAAAGAAAATGAAATTAGAGATGGTACTAAATTTTCATTATGACCAGCAGAAATTTTCAAGGTGGATACTAAAAATTTTTTCAATAATGCTAGAAGTCTAAAAATCAATACATCATGTTTTAAATCAAATTTAGATTTTATATATGTTAATAGCAATTTAAAAGGTAGGAAACCTAATTTCCTAAATTGATTTCAACCGGCCTATTATAATTTGGTTCAGGTATGTTTCTAGTTTTCCTTATAAAAACTACTTTTTACAAAAGTAGTTTTTATTGTTATTTTGCAGAAAAATTTAGTTTATTATATTAGCGATGATAGATTTGAAGTCCGTTTTAGCCAAACAAATTATAAGAGAATATATTATTTTCAAATATGTATATCATGTTTAAATGCATGTTAGGTTTTATAGTTTATTAACGGAATTTATTTAGAATAAGGAGGGAACTAATACAAAGTAACAAAGATAGCCATTGTTAAATTAATCATGAAAACAATAAAATATAACATTTTAACTATAACAGGAACGCAATGTAAAGATACTAGATCTAGAAAGTGACTTGCTCGTGAATTAGAAATACAACTGATCAATCAAATTTTAAATTAACACATCTGTCATTAAGAAATGGAATTATGTAAGCAGTTGTAACTGGAATAATAACTGGTAAAATTAATAATCTTTTGTCGTACATCAAACTATTACATATTTAAAATCAAATTTCAGGAGGAAAATATGCAATTTAGGATTAATCAGAGATATGTTTCAATAATTTTAATCGTTTTTGTGTTGTTATCTTTTATTTTAAATGTATGGATTCCAGTTGTTCAAGCAGCAGCGATGGAAAATCCAGTGGACGAGATTAATATTTCCCGTAATGATGGTACAACATCTGAACCATATCAAGCTTCAGGTGGCATGAAAGTAGAAGTGAAGTGGTCAGCTAAAGAAAAAATAAAAAGTGGAGATCATTTCACAATCGATATGCCAAAAGAATTTCGAAAAGATATTATGAATATAAGTTTTCCTTTAAGAGATGTTGAAGGAAAACTAGTTGGTATATGTGAGATGAAAAAGGGCCTATTGACGTGTACTATGGGTGATTACGTAGAAGGAAAGAATAATGTTAAAGGTTCTTTATTCGTAGAATTCTACTTTGGTCTAGAAGCATATGATGGTATTAAAAAAGTCCCATTAGAATTTAATGTTGATGGTCAAATCGTAAATAAAGAAGTAAGTGTAAACAATACGACAGAGAGACCGAAGCCACAGCCTAATACAGATAATCTATTGAAATGGGGTTCTTATAATTCAGGAGATCCATCTATTGCTGATTGGCTTGTATATGTAAATGCAACTGAAATGGAAATGCAAGATCTTAAATTAACAGATACATTAGGACCTGGACATGAGTTAATTACAGATAGTTTAGTATTAGAAGAGGCTGTATTTGAAGATGGCTATGCAGCAACAAATATTAAGCCAGCAGATTTATCTATAGTTAAAATCAATGTAATGAAAACTGAATTTACAATTGAATTTCCAGACAGTTCAAAAGGATATATTTTAAGGTATAAAACAAAGATTACAAATCCTGCTGCAAAGCCTCATAAAAATACAGTGAAATTAGAAGGGAACAATATTGTAACTGAAGAAAAGGTAGGAAAAGTATTTGTAAGTGGTGGGGGAGGAACCGGTTTCGGTGACAGCAATCCACCTAGTATTAAAAAAAAGATAGTTGATGAGAATGGTAAGTTTGTAGAGAATCAGCAGTTAATACAAATGAATCAAGCTATTCAATACCAAGTTGGTACACATATACCAAACGATCCTCCTAAATACAAATCTATGGTAATTAGTGATGATTTAGAAGATGTTTTAGAAGTATTAGAGGTAAAAGTGTATGATCAAAATGGCCAAGATATTATTTCTAAAGGAACGTTAAATATAGATAAACAAAGAAGTGAAGTAACATTTACATTTGGTGAGAAATTTGACTATAAGTCATATGAAGACCAGATAATTAACCTCAGTATCAAGGCGAAAATTAAAAATAATGCAGACTTATTTTCTTACGTAGATAAGAAGATTCCTAATAAAGCGGAATTACATTTTGATGATAAAACATTAACATCAAAAGAAGTAACTATTACGCCGCCTGAAGCTCCAAAAGACGTTACAGTATCGATTCATAAAATAGATTCTGAGAATCTGAACAAAGGGTTAAAAGGTGCCGAATTTGAAGTTCGAAATAGTGCAAATGAAGTTGTTGCAAAACTGAAAACGGACGAAAAAGGTTTTTCAGTACCTCAAACTTTAGCTCCTGGGACGTATAAAGTTTATGAAACAGTAGCGCCAGAAGGATATCAAAAATTAACAAGTCCAGTAGAGGTTACACTTCAAGCTGGAGAAACAAAAACAATTGAAATTAAAAATACTATGCAAAAGGGTCAAATTGAAGTAAAGAAAATTGATTCGGAAAATGGTGAAAAACCATTAGCAAATGCAGAGTTTGATATAGTAAAAGACGGTGTAGTAGTCGAACATATTGTTACAGATAAAGACGGTAAGGCAATTTCTAAACCGTTAGCACCAGGAAAATATATTTTAAAAGAAACGAAAGCGCCTGAAGGATACCAATTAAAAGAAACAGAGTTCGAAGTAAATGTAACAGGGCACGGCATATTCCCAATACAAGTAGAAAATGCAATGGTAGACAAAGGTAATATAGAAATCACAAAAGTGGACAAAGAAAACGGGGCAGTATTAGCCGGTGTCGAATTTGAAGTCCAAGATGAGAAAGATGGAGTAGTAAGAAAAGTAACGACAGATAAAGAAGGAAAAGCGAATGTTTCAGATCTATCAATAGGAAAATACAAATTAGTAGAGACGAAAAGCTTACCAGGTTACAAAAAGCTAAAAGAACCAGTATCATTTGAGATTATAAAAGGTATGACGAAAGTTCTATCATTGAAAGTAGAGAATGAGCAGTTAGACAAAGGCTCAGTAGAAATTACAAAAGTAGATAAAGACAGTCAAAAAGCATTAGAAGGCGTAGTCTTCGAAGTGCAAGATAAAAAAGGAAAAATAGTAACGAAAGTAACGACAGATAAAGAAGGAAAAGCGAATGTTTCAGATCTATCAATAGGAAAATACAAATTAGTAGAGACGAAAAGCTTACCAGGTTACAAAAAGCTAAAAGAACCAGTATCATTTGAGATTATAAAAGGTATGACGAAAGTTCTATCATTGAAAGTAGAGAATGAGCAGTTAGACAAAGGCTCAGTAGAAATTACAAAAGTAGATAAAGACAGTCAAAAAGCATTAGAAGGCGTAGTCTTCGAAGTGCAAGATAAAAAAGGAAAAATAGTAACGAAAGTAACGACAGACAAAGAAGGAAAAGCAAATGTTTCAGATTTATCCATAGGAAAATATAAGCTAGTAGAAAAAGAAAGTTTACCAGGTTATAAAAAGTTAGAAAAGTCAATATCATTTGAAATCAACAAGGGTATGACAGAAGTTTTATCATTGAAAGTAGAGAATGAACAGTTAGACAAAGGATCATTAAAAATTACAAAAATAGCTGCTGAAAGTAAGAATGTATTATCAGGAGCTGTGTTTGAAGTTCATGACGAAAAAGGAAAAGTAATAACGAAAGTATCAACAGATAAAGATGGAAAAGAAAAAGTCTCAGATTTATCTATAGGTAACTACACACTTGTAGAAGTAGAAGCACCAAAAGGTTATGAAAGATTAACTAATCCAATTCCATTAAAAATTACAAAAGGAATGATAAACTCTGTTCAATTAGAAGTATTAAACAAACTGATTTCTTTAGAAACACCAGAACCATCAGAACCAGAAACACCAGAACTAGTAGAACTGGAAACACCAGAACTAGTAGAACTAGAAACACCAGAACTAGTAGAACTGGAAACACCAGAACTAGTAGAACTAGAAACACCAGAACTAGTAGAACTAGAAACACCAGAACCATCAGAACCAGAAACACCAGAACTAGTAGAACCAGAAACACCAGAACTAGTAGAACCAGAAACACCAGAACTAGTAGAACTGGAAACACCAGAACTAGTAGAACCAGAAACACCAGAACTAGTAGAACTGGAAACACCAGAACTAGTAGAACCAGAAACACCAGAACCATCAGAACCAGAAACACCAGAACTAGTAGAACTGGAAACACCAGAACTAGTAGAACTAGAAACACCAGAACTAGTAGAACTGGAAACACCAGAACTAGTAGAACTAGAAACACCAGAACTAGTAGAACTGGAAACACCAGAACCATCAGAACCAGAAACACCAGAACTAGTAGAACTGGAAACACCAGAACTAGTAGAACCAGAAACATCAGAACCAGAAACACCAGAACTAGTAGAACTGGAAACACCAGAACTAGTAGAACCAGAAACACCAGAACCATCAGAACCAGAAACACCAGAACTAGTAGAACTGGAAACACC
>NZ_JBQAGT010000011.1:0-139068 GCF_051916495.1 Bacillus cereus group sp. MYBK216-1 | reverse complement strand
AAGCTAGTAAGATCCCTGAAAGATGATCAGGTTGATAGGTTCGAGGTGGAAGCATGGTGACATGTGGAGCTGACGAATACTAATAGATCGAGGACTTAACCATATAATATGTAGCAATGTTATCTAGTTTTGAAAGAATATAAAAAACTTGTTGACTTTCAAAAGTAAATTAGTTATAATAATTCTTGTCTTAAATGAATACAGTCTGGTAATGATGGCAGAGAGGTCACACCCGTTCCCATACCGAACACGGAAGTTAAGCTCTCTAGCGCCGATGGTAGTTGGGACCTTGTCCCTGTGAGAGTAGGACGTTGCCAGGCAAATGGAGGATTAGCTCAGCTGGGAGAGCACCTGCCTTACAAGCAGGGGGTCGGCGGTTCGATCCCGTCATCCTCCACCATTTAGCCGACTTAGCTCAATTGGTAGAGCAACTGACTTGTAATCAGTAGGTTGGGGGTTCAAGTCCTCTAGTCGGCACCAGAAATCATGGCGGTTGTGGCGAAGTGGTTAACGCACCGGATTGTGGCTCCGGCATTCGTGGGTTCGATTCCCATCAGTCGCCCCATTTTTCTTAAATAAATTAATATGCGGGTGTGGCGGAATTGGCAGACGCACCAGACTTAGGATCTGGCGCCTTTGGCGTGGGGGTTCGACTCCCTTCACCCGCACTTTTAATTAAATAACTCATATATGTCTTGCGGAAGTAGTTCAGTGGTAGAATACAACCTTGCCAAGGTTGGGGTCGCGGGTTCGAATCCCGTCTTCCGCTCCAATTTTCAATATGACATGCCGGGGTGGCGGAACAGGCAGACGCACAGGACTTAAAATCCTGCGGTGGGTGACCACCGTGCGGGTTCGACCCCCGCCCTCGGCACCATATGCGCCCGTAGCTCAATTGGATAGAGCGTTTGACTACGGATCAAGAGGTTAGGGGTTCGACTCCTCTCGGGCGCGCTTTTATTAACGGGAAGTGGCTCAGCTTGGTAGAGCACCTGGTTTGGGACCAGGGGGTCGCAGGTTCAAATCCTGTCTTCCCGATATTCCAAAAAAACATGGGGCCTTAGCTCAGCTGGGAGAGCGCCTGCCTTGCACGCAGGAGGTCAGCGGTTCGATCCCGCTAGGCTCCACTTATCTTAAATATCATTTATGGCGGTGTAGCTCAGCTGGCTAGAGCGTACGGTTCATACCCGTGAGGTCGGGGGTTCGATCCCCTCCGCCGCTACCATAAAGGACCTTTAGCTCAGCTGGTTAGAGCAGACGGCTCATAACCGTCCGGTCGTAGGTTCGAGTCCTACAAGGTCCACCATTAGACGTATATATCTCGGAGGTATACCCAAGTTCGGCTGAAGGGATCGGTCTTGAAAACCGACAGGCGGCGAGAGTCGCGCGGGGGTTCGAATCCCTCTACCTCCTCCATTTTTTCTAAAGTAAATATTTTATCATCGCGGGGTGGAGCAGCACGGTAGCTCGTCGGGCTCATAACCCGAAGGTCGCAGGTTCAAATCCTGTCCCCGCAACCAAATGGTCCCGTGGTGTAGTGGTTAACATGCCTGCCTGTCACGCAGGAGATCGCCGGTTCGACCCCGGTCGGGACCGCCATTTTTACATAAAGGCTCGGTAGCTCAGTCGGTAGAGCAGAGGACTGAAAATCCTCGTGTCGGCGGTTCGATTCCGTCCCGAGCCACCATTTTGAAGTCGCAAGCCGACTTAGCTCAATTGGTAGAGCAACTGACTTGTAATCAGTAGGTTGGGGGTTCAAGTCCTCTAGTCGGCACCACTTTCAAAATGAGCCATTAGCTCAGTTGGTAGAGCATCTGACTTTTAATCAGAGGGTCGAAGGTTCGAGTCCTTCATGGCTCACCATTTACAATTTAATGCGGGTGTAGTTTAGTGGTAAAACAAGAGCCTTCCAAGCTCTGGTCGAGAGTTCGATTCTCTTCACCCGCTTTTCAATTATGGGCCTATAGCTCAGCTGGTTAGAGCGCACGCCTGATAAGCGTGAGGTCGATGGTTCGAGTCCATTTAGGCCCACCATAATTGTTCCGCAGTAGCTCAGTGGTAGAGCTATCGGCTGTTAACCGATCGGTCGTAGGTTCGAGTCCTACCTGCGGAGCCATATTTATAGAGAAGTACCCAAGTGGCTCAAGGGGCTCCCCTGCTAAGGGAGTAGATCGCGAACGCGGTGCGAGGGTTCGAATCCCTTCTTCTCTGCCAGAACTGGCCCGTTGGTCAAGTGGTTAAGACACCGCCCTTTCACGGCGGTAACACGGGTTCGAATCCCGTACGGGTCATACTAAAAGAGATAGCATAATCTGCTATCTCTTTTTTGTTGTGTAAAAGTGGACTTTGGATACTCTGCTTTTTTAGGCAATAGAAGAAATATGAAGTATGGGCTGTTGCAGTTGGGTATATAGAGCCGTAAATACAATCATGTTGTTTATTTGGGCCTGTATGAATATGAAGGAACTATCTATCTAACAAATGATACCTCAAGTTGAACTTTTACCCCAGCTGTATGGCTGTAGCCTCCTACACTTGGAGAAACCGATGAAAATACATCCGGGAGCTACTGTGGAAAATAAATAATATATAGAAGAAGCTGCTTTCTCTCAATAGGTGTGACCTACTGAAGACAGCTTTTTTATGTTGTCATTATTGTCGAGTTTTGTCGGTAAGCCGATATATTGCAAAAATCGCTGATATAATTTGAGTTACGGTCGATAAATTTTAATAATCGCTGATATATTTGGAGTTACGGTCCATATATTCTAAAAATCGCCGATATAATTTCACTTACCGACAAAAACCACAAGAAAATCCCTTTCACAATCTAAAGAAAACGCCTCCATTGAAATGGATTCCACACCTATTCCAATAACTTTACATCATATGTGAAAAAGTTCACAAATAGGTCATAATTTGTGAAATAATTCACAATAATACGTGCTACAATATGATTGTAAAGAAGTTAAACAACATTAAATTAGTATTTTAATTAATTACTTAAACAATCATAAAAAATAGATGTGAACAATAGAGAGGGGAAATTACCATGAAAAAAGGTATCAATCGTGTAGTATTAGTAGGAACAGGAGCTGTAGGTTGTAGTTATGCTTACTCAATGATCAACCAAGGTGTAGCTGAAGAATTCGTATTAGTAGATGTTAATGAAGCAAAAGCAGAAGGGGAAGCAATGGACTTAAGCCATGCGGTACCATTCTCTCCATCACCAACAAAAGTTTGGAGCGGTAGCTATGCAGATTGTAAAGATGCAGATTTAGTAGTTATCACTGCTGGATTACCACAAAAGCCAGGTGAAACTCGTTTAGACCTAGTTGAGAAAAATACAAAGATCTTTAAACAAATCGTTCGCGGTATTATGGATAGCGGATTCGATGGAATCTTCTTAATCGCAACTAACCCAGTTGATATTTTAACTTACGTAACTTGGAAAGAATCTGGTCTACCAAAAGAGCGCGTAATTGGTTCTGGTACTACTTTAGACTCTGCTCGTTTCCGTTACATGTTAGGTGACTACTTAAATGTAGATCCACGTAACGTTCATGCTTACATCGTTGGTGAACACGGTGACACTGAACTTCCAGTATGGAGCCATGCTACTATCGGTGTACAAAAACTAGAAACAATTTTAGCTAATAACGAACAGTACAAACAAGAAGACTTAGATAAAATCTTTGAAAATGTACGTGATGCAGCTTACCATATCATCGAGCGTAAAGGTGCAACTTACTACGGAATCGGTATGTCACTACTTCGTGTAACTAAAGCAATCTTAAACAACGAGAACAGCGTATTAACTGTATCTGCATACCTTGAAGGTCAATACGGCGAGAAAGATGCTTACGTAGGTGTTCCAGCTGTAATTAACCGTGAAGGTGTACGTGAAATCGTAGAACTTGAGCTAAATGAAGAGGAAAAAGCGAAGTTCGCTCATTCTGTAAAAGTATTAAAAGAAACAATGGCACCAGTACTATAATAATTACTAAATAATTTAGAGGTGGGAAACTGCTTCTTACCTCTGAACTTATATAATTTAATATAAATTCCTTTTCCGGTTTCCCTTGTATATCCCCAATATACCCCTTTTGCTGGATAAGGGTCGTTTATAGAAAAAGAGCACTCTATTTTACGTAGAGTGCTCTTTATTATTCCGCTATTTGCCGGGCAGTAAAACCTCGACTGATTAAAGTTTCACTTTATTATTTTTTAGGCATTAATCCTAATTTCTTTAAAATATCTGTCAGTCTACCGCTTTTTGATTTTTCAGCAGCTGTTTGTGATTTAGATGCATCTAGCTCTTTTTTCAAGAAGTTCTTTTCAACGAAGCGAATATCTTTTTCATCGACAATCCCATCTTTATTAAGGTCTCCGTCTTTTACAGTTAGTCCTTTTTTACCATAGTTGCTAGCGATAATTTCAGCATCTTTAATATCGATTACTTTATCAGCATTTACATCGCCGGCAAGGTTTTCGTCAGGTCTTGCATAATAATATTGGCCAAGCAGCTTACCGTCTTTTTCAGTACCAAGTTTCGTTGTTAGGCGGCTTGTTAAATGTCCTGGCACCTCTACATATAAGTTATAGTCGCGTTTATTAACTGGAAGTCCATTTAGTTTGAAGTATCCGTATTTATCTAGTGAGCCTTCAAACTTATGACGATAAGAATCAGTCGCATATACTTTTACGCCAAGCTTTGTATAATCGAACTTTTCATCTAAATAGCCACGTTCATTTAAGAATGCACCAGGTTTAATATTTCCTTCTACTAGTGAATTTAAGGACATGACTGAGAATGTTTGATCTTGAAGTACACGCATTCTATTTGGTTCTGATTCACCTTGTTTCCAGTAAACAAAAATTGGTGACTCTAATTGAGCGTTTGCTTCATAAAATTCATCATTTTCTACTTTGAAAGTTACATCAATGAACGGGAAATCACCATCTAATCCAGCAAAGTTTTTGTCATCAATAGCTCTGCCAACTGTAACAAAACCTGTCTCTAGTTTCGGTTCATTTACTTTTGCGGTTACCCCTTTGTCGGAAGTAGCTTTTCAAAAGCAGGATTAAATTTCGCATTTCAATAACATTGTGACAAAAAATATTGAGAAACATTTTTTATGACAGATTATTTTATTTTGATTTTGAGTGGAAAATAGCATGAAAAATAGGATAAACATAATAAAATAAAGGTTGAGAAAAAATAATTGGTAAAAATATAGAAGAATAATAAAGCGTTTTCAATGAATATTCGTCAAAATTCGATATTTTACACGGAAATGTGAAGAAAAACTAACATTTTTAAGAAAAAAACGAATGTTTTTTATAAATTAACAAGGATATTGCAGTTTTTCACAGAAATAGTTAAAGTATAAAAAATTCTGTCATCTAAGTGAGGTGAGCATATTGAGTGTAATAAATTGTGAAGAAGTGAAACGAGATGAGTTTCATACAGAAAAGTACTATGAAAGTTATAACATCTTTGGCGCACATGTTGTGACGGAAGATGAGATTCAAGGGGTACGATTTACAGTGTGGGCTCCTCATGCGAAAGCAATGAGTGTTGTTGGAGATTTTAATAAGTGGGATTATGAGCAACATAAGATGCTACAAGTGACAGAAGAAGGCATTTGGTCCTTATTTATACCGCATATTGAAGAAGGAGAAATATATAAATATGCGATTGAAACGTTGGCTGGTGACGTCATTTTAAAGGCAGATCCGTATGCTATATATGCAGAAGTAAGACCGAATACGGCATCTGTAGTTTTTGATATAAAAGGATATGAATGGAATGATAAAAACTGGAATCGTAAGAAAAAGAAAAAACCGATTTATAAAGAAGCGATGACAGTTTATGAATTACATTTTGGTTCTTGGAAAAAGAAAGAAGATGGAACACTATATTCTTACAGGGAAATGGCAGAAGAACTCATTCCGTATGTGGTGGAACATCAATTTACACATATTGAAATTATGCCGCTTGTTGAGCATCCATATGATCGTTCTTGGGGATATCAAGGAACGGGATATTATGCAGCGACGAGTAGATTTGGTACACCGCATGATTTAATGTATTTTGTCGACGAATGTCATAAATATGGAATCGGTGTCATTTTAGATTGGGTACCGGGGCATTTTTGTAAAGATGCTCACGGTTTATATTTGTTTGATGGCACACCGACCTATGAATATAAAGATAAAGATGTACAAGAAAATCTAGTATGGGGAACTGTCAATTTTGATTTAGGAAAGAGAGAGGTACGTAATTTCTTAATTTCAAATGCGTTATTTTGGATGAGATATTTCCATATTGATGGTTTCAGAGTAGATGCAGTTGCGAACATGTTGTACTGGAATAAAGAAGGACAAGAGCAAAGTAATGAGTACGCTGTGTCATTTTTACGGGAGTTAAATGAAGCAGTGTTTGCAGAGGATGAAGATTTTCTTATGACGGCAGAGGATTCAACAGCTTGGCCACTTGTAACAGCACCAACGTATGAAGGTGGGCTTGGATTCAATTACAAATGGAATATGGGCTGGATGAATGACGTGCTGAAATATATGGAGTGTGCGCCAGAGTACAGAAAATATATTCATGAGAAAATGACGTTCTCTTTACTATATGCTTACTCTGAAAACTTCATATTACCCCTTTCTCATGATGAAGTCGTTCATGGGAAAAAGTCGTTATTAAATAAAATGCCAGGTGATTACTGGGATAAGTTTGCTCAGCTTCGTTTATTATATGGATATTTCTTTACTCACCCAGGAAAGAAATTACTTTTCATGGGAGGAGAATTCGGGCAGTTTGATGAGTGGAAAGACCTTGAAGATTTAGATTGGAATTTACATGATTTTGAAATGCATCGTTATATGCATGATTACTTTAAAGAGCTCATAGCATTGTATAAGCGCTCAAAACCACTTTGGCAGCTTGATCATTCGCCTGAAGGTTTTCAGTGGATTGATGCTAATAATAACGAGCAAAGTATTTTCTCGTTTATCCGCCAAGGAGATAAACAAGAAGATGCGTTAGTTATCGTATGTAATTTTACGAAAGCTACATATGAAAACTATAAAGTAGGTGTACCAGATTTCGAGTATTATAACGAGATTTTAAATAGTGATGCACAGCAATATGGCGGGTCAGGGCAAGTAAATAAGAAACGTCTGAAAGCAATTCAAGAACCGTATCATAATCAAGCAGCACATGTAGAAATTACAATTCCACCATTTGGCGTATCCATATTACGACCAGTGAAGACGAGAAAGGGGAGCAAAAAACAAGATGGCTCAAAAACAAAAGTGCGTAGCAATGTTACTAGCAGGGGGAAAAGGTAGTCGATTAAGTGCATTAACAAAAAATTTAGCCAAGCCAGCTGTTCCATTTGGTGGTAAATATCGCATTATCGATTTTACGCTAAGTAACTGTGCGAATTCTGGTATTGAAACGGTTGGGATTTTAACGCAATATCAACCACTTGAACTTCATAATTATATCGGAATCGGCAATGCGTGGGATTTAGACCGAGTAAGCGGTGGAGTCACAGTGTTACCTCCTTATGCGGAGTCTTCAGGTGTGAAGTGGTACACAGGTACGGCAAGTGCCATTTATCAAAACTTAAACTATTTAAGTCAGTACGAACCAGAGTACGTTCTTATTTTATCGGGCGACCATATTTATAAAATGGATTACAGTAAAATGCTAGATTATCATATTGAGAAGGAAGCGGATGTTTCCATTTCTGTTATTGAAGTACCTTGGGATGAAGCGAGTCGCTTTGGCATTATGAATACAAATGAAGAAATGGAGATTGTTGAGTTTGAAGAGAAACCGCAATTTCCAAGAAGTAATCTTGCATCAATGGGAATCTATATTTTTAATTGGTCAATTTTGAAAGAGTATTTAGAGATGGATGCAAGAAATCCTGAATCTAGTAATGATTTCGGAAAAGATGTACTTCCGCTTTTATTAGATGAAGGGAAGAAGTTGATGGCGTATCCGTTTGAAGGATATTGGAAAGATGTTGGAACGGTTAAGAGCTTATGGGAAGCGAATATGGATTTACTGCGCGATGAAACATCACTGAATTTAAACGATCGTAATTGGCGTATTTATTCTGTAAATCCAAATGAGCCACCTCAATATATTGCAGAGCAGGCAAAAGTAGAAGAATCACTTATTAACGAAGGATGCGTCATTGAAGGGGACGTGAAGCATTCTGTATTATTCCAAGGGGTGACGGTAGAAGAAGGTAGTATGGTTATTGATTCTGTCGTTATGCCAGGAGCAAAGATTGGAAAAAATGTTGTGATTGAAAGAGCAATTGTTGGATCGGAAATGGTTATTGAAGATGGAACAATTATTCGTCCGGAAAAAAATGTTGACGATGTAGTACTCATTGCTGAAGGGAAATAGAAAAGGGGGATGAAATGAATGGGAGAAAAAATGTTAGGAATTATTAATGCAACGGGAAGTTTTCCTTCCTTAAAGAAAGTAACAGGGCATCGTTCACTAGCGGCGTTACCGTTTGGGGGCCGTTATCGACTCATTGATTTCATGCTTTCAAATATGGTGAATTCTAATATTCATAGTGTGGCAGTTTTTACAAGTCATAAAAACCGCTCGTTAATGGACCATGTTGGTTCAGGAAAGCAGTGGGATTTAGATAGAAAAAGAGACGGACTGTTTTTATTCCCACCAAATTGCCAATGTGACCAAGATGAATTTGGATCTTTTGCACATTTTAGAAGACATATTGATTATTTTCTAAGAGCTAGAGAAGAATACGTCGTTATTACGAATAGCCATCTCGTAACAGCATTGAATTTCCAGGCGGTGTTAGAGCGACATATACATACGGCAGCTGATATTACGGAAGTTTGCCATGAAGGGGTTTCGCTTCAAACATACGTGTTAAAGAAAAAATTATTGTTAGATTTATTTGAGTCATATAAAGATTTGGAGCAATATAGCTTATTCGATGTGGTGAGAGAAAAGCGCGGAAAATCACTGCATATTGCTACTTATGAGCATACAGGATATGTAGCGATTATTGATTCGATTGAAAGTTACTATAAACATAGCTTAGAAATTTTGCAACCTGCTATTTGGAAGCAAGTATTTAAGAAAGAAGCACCGATCTTTACGAAAGTAAAAGATGAACCACCAACTCGTTACTTAAAAGGTGCAGCCGTGAAAAATACAATGATTGCAAACGGCAGTATTATTGAAGGCGAAGTAGAAAATAGTGTTATCTCCCGTTCTGTTAAAATTGGAAAAGGTTCCATTGTTCGTAACAGTATTATTATGCAAAAGAGCCAAATTGGAGATAACTGTATAATAGACGGTGTTATTATTGATAAAGACGTGAAAATTGGTGACGGTGTTGTACTAAAAGGAAACGCTGATGAGCCATACGTTGTAGAAAAAGGAAGCGTTCAAAACAGTACGATTAATAGTTATTCTTAAAAGAATCAGTGGGGGTCTTCCTCCACTGATTAAAGTTTTAATTCAAATGAAAACTCGAAGGGAGGAAGCTGCAAGGGAAGTAGTATAAGCTTTTCGTGCAGTGGGACAACAAGTGAATATTTTATTTGCAGTATCAGAATGTGTACCATTTGTTAAATCGGGAGGCTTAGCTGATGTAGCAGGTGCGCTCCCAAAAGAGCTAAAAAAATTAGGGGTGGACGTTCGCATTATACTCCCGAATTATAGTCTTATTCCGCCAAAGTTAAGGGATGGATGTACGTTACATAAAGTAATTAATGTCCCGCTCGGGTGGAGAAATCAATATTGTGGAATTTTAAAAGGTGAGCAAGACGGAATTACGTATTACTTAATAGATAATGAATATTATTTTAAGAGAGATTCTCTGTATGGTCATTATGATGACGGAGAGCGTTTTTCTTATTTCTCAAAAGCGGTGTTAGAGTGTATTCCGCACCTTGATTTTGAAGTGGATGTTCTTCATAGCCACGATTGGCATACGGCTATGGTTAATTTCTTACTTCGTGAAAAGTATCAAGATAACCCGTTATATGAGCGTATTAAAACGGTATATACAATTCACAACTTGCAGTTCCAAGGAGTATTTCCTCCTGAAGTGATGTACGACTTGTTAGAGCTTGGTGATGAATATTTTCATAGTGAGCAGCTAGAGTTTTATGGGAATGTGAACTTTATGAAAGGCGGTATTATCGCTTCGGATCAAATTACAGCGGTGAGCCCGACGTATAAGGAAGAAATTCAATATGAATTTTTTGGTGAGAAGTTAGATGGATTACTGCGAAAATATAATGATAAGCTTAGCGGCATTGTAAATGGCATTGATACCAGCGTATATAATCCAGAAACGGATTCGTATATTAAGGCGCAGTATGATGCAGATTCATTATATGAAAAGAGTGAAAATAAACGCGCTTTGCAGCGTTATTTTGGTTTGCCAGAAAAAGAGGATACACCAATTATTTCAATGGTAACGAGATTAACGAAGCAAAAAGGTCTTGATTTAGTACGTACTGTATTCCACGAAATAATGGAAGAAGATGTACAATGTATTATTTTAGGTTCAGGTGATTCGGAATATGAGCAATTCTTTGAGTGGATGGCATATGAGTATCCGGAGAAGGTAAAAGTTTATATCGGATTTAATGAAGAATTAGCTCACCAAGTGTATGCGGGAAGCGATTTGTTTTTAATGCCATCACTGTTTGAACCGTGTGGACTTGGACAACTTATCGCATTAGCGTACGGTACGATTCCAATTGTAAGAGAAACAGGTGGATTAAACGATACGGTACATTCTTATGATGAAGAAACAGGCGAAGGAAATGGTTTCAGTTTCATGAACTTTAATGCACATGACATGCTGCATACGATTCAGCGTGCGATTGAATTCTATCACGATAAACCAGTGTGGGAGCAGCTTGTAAAACAAGCGATGACTGAAGATTATAGCTGGGAGCAATCGGCTCTTGCTTATAAGGAATTGTATAAAAGTCTCATGGAATAACATGTAGGTGGTGAAAAAATGTTTACTCATGTTGAAAGTTTTAAATCAACTTTTCTAGAAAAGTTAGAGACGATGTATGGTAAAAGTTTTAAAGATTCTACAACTCGTGATCAATATAATACGCTCGGCCATATGGTACGTGAGTATATGAATAGTCAATGGATTGCAACGAACGAGAGTTATCGATCCGGAGAGCAAAAGCAAATGTATTACTTGTCTATTGAGTTTTTGCTTGGACGTTTGCTTGGAAGTAACATCTTGAATTTAGGTATTCGAGATGTATGCGAGCAGGGGTTATCTGAACTAGGGATTTCGTTACAAGAGTTAGAAGAAGTGGAAGCAGATGCAGGCCTTGGTAATGGTGGGCTTGGACGCTTAGCAGCCTGTTTTCTCGATTCACTTGCCTCTTTAAACTTGCCAGGACACGGCTGTGGAATTCGTTATAAACATGGTTTGTTTGATCAGAAAATTGTTGATGGTTATCAAGTTGAATTTCCAGAACAGTGGCTTCTTCATGAAAACGTATGGGAAGTAAGAAGGCATGATCAAGCTGTAGAAGTAAGTTATTTCGGCAGTGTTGAACCGCTAGAAATTGACGGGCGTTTAGAGTTTAGGCATACAAATGCAGAAGTCATTATGGCCGTGCCATATGATGTGCCGGTAGTTGGCTATGAGACGAGTACTGTAAATACACTTAGACTTTGGAATGCTGAACCAGTTCCTTTCCCGCAAAACTGCAAAGACATATTGAAATATAAGCGCGAAACAGAAGCTGTTTCGGAGTTTTTATATCCAGATGATACGCATGATGAGGGAAAAATACTTCGTTTAAAACAACAGTATTTCCTCGTATCAGCAAGTTTGCAAAACATCGTTCGAATGCATAGAGAAAGATATGGTGACCTTCGTCAATTACATGAGAAAATTGCGATTCATATTAATGATACACATCCAGTTTTGGCGATTCCAGAACTGATGCGTATTTTATTAGATGAAGAAAAACTAGCATGGGAAGAAGCTTGGCACATAACGACGCAAACGATTTCTTATACGAATCATACGACGTTATCAGAAGCACTTGAGAAGTGGCCAATTCACATTTTTAAACCGTTATTACCGAGAATTTATATGATTATTGAAGAGATTAATGAACGTTTCTGTCATGAACTTTGGGAACGTTATCCGTATGAATGGCATCGTATTGAAGAGATGGCGATTATTGCGCATGATCTTGTGAAAATGGCTCATTTAGCAATTGTCGGTAGCCATAGTGTAAACGGTGTTGCAAAAATTCATACGGAAATATTAAAGCAACGTGAAATGCGATTGTTTTATGAGTTTTATCCAGATAAGTTTAATAATAAAACGAATGGAATTGCTCATAGGCGCTGGCTTATGAAAGCAAATCCACAGTTAACAAATCTTATTTCAGAGGCGATTGGAACAGAGTGGAAGAAAGAACCGATTAAGCTTCAAGAGCTACAATTAGTTCAATACGATGCGAGTTTCCAAGAGAAATTTGCAGAGGTAAAACAAGAGCGTAAAGAGATTTTAGCGGCGCGCATTCATAATAAAATGGGGATTACAATTGATCCTAATTCTATTTTTGATGTACAAGTAAAAAGACTACATGCTTACAAGCGACAATTATTAAATGTTCTTCATATTTTATATTTGTATAACCGTTTGAAAGAGGATGCTAGTTTTACATTTTATCCGCGTACTTTTATTTTTGGAGCGAAAGCATCACCTGGCTATTATTACGCGAAAAAAATTATTAAATTAATAAATGAACTCGCAAGAAAAGTAAATAATGACCCGTATGTCAGTCAATATATGAAAGTTATCTTTCTAGAAAACTATCGAGTTTCTTTAGCGGAAGATATATTCCCAGCGGCGGATGTAAGTGAACAAATTTCAACGGCGAGTAAAGAAGCATCGGGAACAGGTAATATGAAATTTATGATGAATGGCGCGATTACACTCGGAACGCTAGACGGTGCTAACATTGAAATAAAAGACCGGGTCGGTGATGATAACTGTTTCATTTTCGGTTTAACAGCGGAAGAGGTTCTTCATTACTATCAAAATGGTGGATATCGTGCAAGTGATTATTATCACCACAATAGGCACATTAAAAAAGTAGTTGATCAATTAACGAATGGTTTCTTTGCACAATCGGGTGCTGAATTTGAGGCGATTTACGATTCTCTCGTTATTCAAAATGATGAATATTTCGTTCTGCGAGATTTTGGTCCATATGCGGAAAGGCAAGAAGCTGTCGGTAGAGCTTATGAGAACCGAACGAAGTGGCTAGAAATGTCGATTTTAAATATTGCACAGTCTGGTCATTTTGCGAGCGATCGAACGATTTTGCAGTATAGTAATGAAATTTGGGATATCGGTAATGCAGTTAAACAGTTTTAAAGAGGTTGCTATATTGGGAGATATATTATCGATTTACCAACAAAAATGGATATTAATAAATAAAACGGGCTTAATAAAATTAAGCTCGTTTTATTTATTTTGCTTAAGAAAGAAATGGAACAGTGGTATATATGATACCTGCCCCATCATACTCTCCTGTCGCAAAGTATGAAAATGTAAAGAAACCTGTAACCGTAAAAATTACAATAAGAAAAAATGCTAAGATAAATTTTAACATGTAAGGTCCCCTCATCCAAAAATAACTTCATACATTATTATAGTATACGAATATTTTATTTCCAATTGTTTACTGGTTAAAAATGAGAAGTCAGACATGTTTTGTATGTTGTAATGGAATGATTATTTGTAATGGATTTTGTGTTTTTTGTAAATGTCATGTTGTGATGGACGTGTGCATACTCCCAATCATGATCATTAAAATTTATATTTCGGGGAGGGAGAAGTGGAACGACATCGAATAAGTTGACGAAACGAAAGCTACTAGCTACTTGTAGTTTATAATAATTTCGAAAAGCGATATCTCCTACTTTTGGAGAAGCGAATGTATAAAGTCCATACTGTGCGAAGGCAGTATTTATACGTGCATCTAATATGTGTAATGTGGCAAGCGCGCCACCTAGACTATGCCCAGTAGCTAGCAGTTTTTTATGTGCTGGCAATGATACGAGCATATCCATAATAGAATCACGACAAGACTCATAAATAGAGAGAAAACCGTTATGGACATTTCCGCCATTTAAAGCATAAGGATAAGGTTTTTGATTGACGAGAGAATCAATAATCCAATCTGGATCTGTTTGAGTGCCTCTGAAGGCAACGATAATTGTATCCTCAGATTCTAATATAAATCCGAACCATTCTGTTGTTTGAATGGCCTTTCCTTGAAAACCTTGTACATATTGAAAACCATCTGGTATTTCGAAAATACCATTTTGTTTATATTGTTCATACGTTAACTCACAACAAGAAGCTAACAGTATGGCAGTTTCTTTATCAAAGGATAAAGGAGTACGCATTAAGGTAGCCCTCCTTAAGAAAAGGTATAGTTTAATATATGCGGTGAGGAACTTGATTCATTCTTTTGGAGGTGGGGAATAGCTTGTATCGCTTACCTAAATCAGTGGAGGAAATTATAATGTCAAAATAAAACAGTGCCTGATAAGGGCACTGTTTACTCTTTTTCATCTCAAGGAATCGACTTTTTTAGTTATTCTTAATGAACTGACGCATGCGTTAGTTGCATAAGTAAGAGGTTTGAAAAAATAGCCTGTATATATTTGAATGATGAATAACTTACCTATTTTCTTGTGTTTGTTTGCGTTACATACAGAAAAAATTCGGAAAATAAAACATATTATTTATCTGTTTGTTTTTGCTTCTTTTTCAAATACTCCGTACGCAATCTTTCAAGTTGCTGCTTTTTATCAAATTTGGCAGGCTTCTGTTTTTCATGAAACTTTGCCACAGCTACCTGACTTTTGGAATCCAATTGATATTTTCCCACTTTGTTCACCTACTTTTCTTGTCTCTAAAGAGAATCTATTCAACAAATATAATATACCTTATTTTCCTGAAGTAAACCTTATTACTTTATTTTAACTGCTTTTTCTCGTTTGTAGACGTAAATTAAAACACCCTTTCACTTCAATTACTGCAAGCAAGGGTGTTTTAATTTTATTATTTTATTAGTTGATTGCCATGCCCACATAAGGGCACAGTTTACTCTTTCCCATCTAATAAACGACCAAGTCCACCTAATACACTACCTTCACCGCTGCCTTGCGCTGCTGGGCTTGTCAGGCGTGCTGCTAAGCGGCTAAGTGTTAAGGACTGAATCCAAACTGTTCCAGGTCCTTCTAACGTTGCGAAGAATAAACCCTCACCGCCAAATAGAGCTGTTTTTACTTTTCCAACGAACTCGACGTCGTAGTTAACGTCTTTTGTCATGGCAACGAGACAGCCTGTATCGATGCGAAGTTTTTCACCAGGTTTTAGTTCACGCTTATATACAGTTCCGCCTGCATGCATGAAAGCAAGTCCATCACCTTCGAGTTTTTGCATGATGAAACCTTCACCGCCGAAGAAACCAGTTCCGATTTTTTTCGTAAACTCGATTCCGATAGAAACGCCTTTTGCTGCACAAAGAAATGCATCTTTTTGACAAACTACTTTTCCTTGATATTCTGTTAAATCTACAGGAATAATTTTACCTGGATAAGGGGCAGCAAATGATACGTGGCGCTTGCCGTGACCTGTATTTGTAAATACAGTCATAAACATGCTTTCACCTGTAACGAGACGCTTACCAGCGCCCATTAATTTTCCGAATAAACCTCCAGATGGGCCAGAACCATCACCGAAGATTGTTTCCATTTCTATGTAATCTTCCATCATCATCATTGCGCCAGCTTCTGCGATCACGCTTTCTTCTGGATCTAACTCAATTTCAACAAACTGCATATCATCGCCGTATAACTTATACTCGATTTCGTGTGCTCTCATTTTTTTTCACCTCGTATGTAATAGATACTTATATTGTACAGAATTTAACAGGATTAGAATACTTTAGTTTTGTTAATTTTTAAATAAAGTGGGAGTATCGAAACTGATTATCAGCTCCCACCAATTGAGCTGTCCGCAAATGGCGGGATAAAATATGAATATGGAAATTCAACATTATATTAAAATTATAAAAAAATGGTGGAATGAAAGTGTTCTCATTTGACGTTTTGGATATAGCGTGATATAGTGAAATCACTATTGAGCTACATAATGTGGTACGGAAATAAAGCACGTTGAATTAAAGGCTGTAAGCTTGTTATACATTCATGTCCTTTATATCCACCTTTTCATGTGGATTCATAGTTTCATTTTTATTTAGGAGGTACATGACATGCAAACAGGTAAAGTTAAATGGTTTAACAGCGAAAAAGGTTTCGGTTTCATCGAAGTTGAAGGTGGAGACGATGTATTCGTTCACTTCTCAGCTATCCAAGGTGACGGATTCAAAACTTTAGAAGAAGGTCAAGAAGTTTCTTTCGAAATCGTTGAAGGTAACCGTGGACCACAAGCTGCTAACGTTACAAAAAACTAATTAGCTAGCGATAAAAAGCATTCCGATTTTCGGAATGCTTTTTTTTATTCTTTGGAGCTCGACTCATTTGAAGATAATTCACCTTTGAAGGTACGTTCTTCAAAATCATCAAGCATTTGTTCATATTCTTCATGCTCTTCTGTAGCGAAAACTTGTGGGTTTTTCCCGTACATATCCGTACCGATAAAGTTTTCAAAATCCTCCACGTAGCCTACGTTTTCTTCACTATTCACGTACATGCCATTATAGTTTTTTGAATCTTGTCTTTCTAAATCGGACGGTGTTTCAGACGTTCCGTAATTTGCGACATCTTGCCACGCATCTTCCGCATCGTACTCAACAGAATGATCCTCATCATGCTTGTGAAAAGAAGGGGATAACACTTCTTCTTCAACTGGTCGTGTATTCATATTTAACTTATTTGTCGCGTGCTGGATGCATGTTGTAGCAGTCGGCATTGCTTCCAATCTTTCAAATGGAATTTCTTCGCCAGACACTTCGCAAATGCCGTACGTACCTGCTTCTATTTTTTGCAGGGCATGTTTCGTATCCGCTAGTTGTTTATGCCAAAGTTCAATAAGCCCGAAGTCTTTTTCACGTTCATATAGCTCTGTTGCCATATCAGCTGGATGATTATCGTAGCTAGATAATTCCCCAACGGAATCACGTTCAGATGCACGATCTTCATTTTCATGTGTTTGTATCGTTTGCTCTAGTTCTTGTTTTTGCTTTTCTAAAACGGATTTAAATTGATTTATTTGTTGTGGAGTTAACATAGTCGTCCACCTTCCTACAATTCAGTTTCTTTACATAGTATGAGCGTTGCGAGGAGGAATTATGAGCTGAAATTGGTATATGAAAAAGGAGCCGCATTAGCAGCTCCTTTTAAAGGAAATATCCAAGTAATAATCCGATTCCCATGAGGAGACCGAAGATTGTGTTTGTTTTTGCTGTTGCTATCATCGCAGGTACCATTTCCATTGGAATGCTTTTGCCGATAAAGCCTTTCGTCGCTTTAAATGCTTTCGGTGCACTTAAAAATACGATAAGCATCCATGGTGATACGATGCCCACGATAATTAAAGCAATTGTCCAAATATAGGAAACGATGAACATAGAAGCGAGTACACCAACGGCTCTTTCACGTCCAACGAGAATGGCTAACGTTTTACGACCGTTTTCTTTATCGCCATCTAAGTCACGGATGTTATTCGCTAGTAAAATGGCACCAATTAAAATGGAGCTTGGAATAGATAGTAAAATGACTTCCGATGTTACAGCCCCAGTTTGAATAAAGAATGAAATCCCGATAATAATGACACCCATAAACAATCCGGCTGTTAACTCTCCAAATGGTGTATACGCAATGGGAAGTGGGCCGCCTGTATAAAGGTAAGCAACGGCCATACAAACAAGACCGATTGCAGCAAGCCACCAGCTAGAATTCATACAAATATAAACACCTAATAGTATTGCGATGCCGAAAAATCCAAATGCTAAGTTAAGCACTGTTTTTGGCTGAATGCCATCGCGAACGATAGCGCCGCCGATACCGACTGAACCTTCGTGATCGAGCCCTCTTTTATAATCAAAGTATTCATTAAACATGTTTGTTGCTGCCTGAATGAGAAGACAAGCAAGAAGCATTATAAGGAAAAGAGGGAGATGTATTTGATTTATACCTCCGACCTGCATTGCATAGGCTGTTCCGATGAAAACAGGAACGAAAGCTGCTGTTAATGTATGGGGACGTAGTAAACTCCACCAAATGCGCCAGCCTGTTTGCTTACTTGGCTTTGGCGCCGTAGGAGAGGAATTCGTTTTGACGTTCATTTCCATGTTGAATCCTCCTTTGGTCACATATTGTACACAACTAAGTGTAGAAAAAGCATCATTTAGTGTCAACGTTTATTTTCTAGGAAGAGAAGGTGAATTTCTCAGAAATGCTAAACGTTGACAGGCCTTTCGTTTGAGGTGTATCTTAAAATCAAGCGTAATTATGACTATTTTTCGCCCATAGGGGGGAGACAATTGTGATTCAAACGAAACAAATAGGCTTGCAAGAAGTTCTAAGTGCGGCCATTAAGCGTGCAACTGATGAAAAAATATTGGTGAGCTTCGTAAAACAAATAGACTGGATGGATCCGCTTCTGTTTTATGCAGCAGGAAAAAGGATTGCATTCGAAAATAGATGTTATTTTGCAGACCCAGCTCAGCATGTAATATTTGCTGGAATTGGTTCTGTTTTCACTATAGCAACTGCTTCTCACAAACGCTTTCAAACTGCTCGTGACGAGTGGGATAAAGTAAAAGAGAAAGCATTTGTACAAAGGGAAAAATACGAATTTGGAACAGGTCCTCTTTTATTTGGCGGGTTTTCATTTGACCAAGAAAAAGAGAAAACAGATTTATGGAAAGAATTTGATGATACGACATTTTCACTACCAGCATTTTTATTAACTGTAAAAAATGAAAAAGCATGGTTAACAATGAATACATTCGTTTCAGCAACAGATTGTGCAGAAACTCTTTATAACGAAATTGTTTCTTTAGAAGAGAAAATTTTTGAGAAGAGTAAATGTGCACTACAAGGATCGAAATTAACAGCTACTTCTAAAGTAGAAGTGGATCCGAAAGGCTGGATGAAGGCTATTGAGAAAGTGCAAGATGAGATGAAGCAGGGGAACGTGCAGAAGGTTGTATTAGCGAGGGAGCTAAAAGTAGAGATGGATCATCATATTGATTCTGCGCTTGTTTTAGAAGCACTTCGCATTGGGCAACCGGATTGTTACGTATTTTCTTTTGATTATAAAGGAGCATGCTTCTTAGGAGCGACGCCAGAGAGATTAATTCGCAAAGAAGATGAGAAGTTTACTTCAATGTGTCTTGCTGGTTCAACTGGTCATGGTCAATCTATAGAAGAAAGTAAGCGAAATAGTGATGCGCTTCTTCATGATGAAAAGAATTTAGCTGAACACGGTTATGTTGTGAACATGATCAGGTCGGTATTAAATGAGCACTGCGAATACGTTAATATTCCAGAAAGTCCAGGTTTATTAACAACGAAAAATTTAATTCATTTATATACGCCTGTAGAGGCAAAAGGCGATGCGAGTCTTTTAACGATGGTAGAAGAATTACATCCAACACCAGCTCTTGGCGGGACACCTCGTTTAGAAGCGATGAAATTAATTCGTGATGTTGAATTGCTAGATAGAGGATTATATGGTGCACCGATTGGCTGGATAGATGATGAAGGAAATGGTGAATTTGCGGTTGCACTTCGCTGCGGATTATTAAATGGCGAGAAGGCATCCTTATTTGCCGGTTGCGGGATTGTAATTGATTCAGTACCGCAACTTGAATATGAAGAAACAAGTTTGAAGTTTAGACCGATGCTTGGTGCTTTGGAGGAATTAATGAAATGAACAATCATATAGAAGCATTATCATATTATTTAGGCGCGTTCGTGGATGAACTGACGCGTCTAAATGTATGTGATGTTGTCATTAGTCCAGGCTCACGGTCAACGCCGATTGCTCTACTAATGGAACAACACGAAGGAATGAACACATATTTACATGTAGATGAAAGATCTGCAGGATTTTTTGCGCTCGGTATCGCAAAAGCGAAAAAACGTCCGGTTGCATTATTATGTACGTCAGGAACGGCAGCAGCGAACTACTATCCAGCTGTATGTGAAGCTTTCCATTCACGAGTGCCGCTTATCGTCTTAACGGCAGATAGGCCGCATGAATTAAGAGATGTCGGTGCACCACAAGCGATGAATCAATTTAATTTATACGGTACTTTTGTGAAACAATTTACAGAGATGGCACTGCCAGAAGCAAGTGAAACGATGTATCATTATGCTCGTATGACGACGCAGCGCACGATAGCAAATGCTTGTTTAGCGCCGCAGGGTCCTGTTCATCTTAATTTTCCAGTTCGCGAGCCACTTATACCTGATTTCTCACTAGAAAGCTTATGGGATAAAGGACGTAGTGAATATACAGGAGTAGTTCAACAAGGAAACGCGGTGATGCCGAGTGAATATGTAGATTCTCTTGTAGGGCGCCTTTCACATATGGAAAAGGGGCTTATTATTTGTGGAGATGATAGTCATGCAGAAATCGCAATGTTTGCGGTAGAATTAGCTGAAAAAACTGGCTATCCTATATTAGCAGACCCACTTTCTAATATTCGTAGCGGACACCACGATAAAACGATGGTAATTGACTGTTATGATACATTTTTACGAAATGAACAGTTAAAAGAAACATGGAAACCGGATGTTTTAATTCGCTTTGGTGGTATGCCTGTTTCTAAATCGTTAACGCAGTTCATAAAAAAACAAACGAAAGCAGTTCATATCGTTGTCGATGAATCAGGACAATGGAGAGACCCAGCTCTTGTTGCGACAGAAGTTGTGCAAGCAAGTGACATTGAATTCTGCAAGGCATTAATAGAAAAAATGCCAGTTATGAAAAAGAATGATTGGTTCCGAATGTGGCAACATATAAACGAAAAAACGAAGGAAACGCTTCGTGAAATGGAAACATATGAAACTGCATTTGAAGGAAAGGTTATTACAGATATTGTGCGCGTATTACCAGAAGACGCAACATTATTTGCGAGCAATAGTATGCCAATTCGTGATACAGACTCATTCTTCTTCACATCGGATAAAAACATCCATGTGATGGCAAACCGCGGTGTAAATGGTATTGATGGAATCATTTCGACAGCTCTAGGAGCGAGCGTTATTTGTGACCCACTTGTATTAGTGATTGGTGATTTATCATTTTATCACGATTTAAATGGACTGTTAGCAGCAAAATTACACGAATTAAATATAACGATTGTCGTTGTAAATAATGATGGTGGCGGTATTTTCTCATTCTTACCACAATATGAGAAAAAGGAACACTTCGAATCGTTATTTGGAACACCGATTGGGCTTGATTATGAACATGTTGTCAAAATGTATGGCGGTTCATTTAGTCGTGTAAATGGTTGGGAGCAATTCCGAGAAGAGGTACAAAAAGGAACAAGGGCGGAAGGTTTACACGTTGTAGAAATTTGTACGAACCGTGATGAAAACTTAACATTGCATCGTAAATTATGGGCAAAAACGCAGGACGTAATTACTGCATCGTTGCAAGGTGAATCAAAATGAACGTAACACTGCAAGGTGTATCGTATGAATATGAAGTAGTCGGAAGCGGGGAACCACTTCTACTTCTTCATGGTTTTACGGGAAGCATGGAAACGTGGCGTTCTTTCGTTCCTTCTTGGAGCGAGCAATTTCAAGTCATTTTAGTAGACATTGTTGGGCACGGAAAAACAGAAAGCCCTGAAGATGTGACGCATTATGATATTCGAAATGTAGCATTGCAAATGAAAGAACTACTAGATTATCTTCATATTGAAAAAGCGCACATACTCGGCTATTCAATGGGCGGTAGACTGGCAATTACGATGGCATGTCTATATCCAGAATATGTACATTCTCTTTTATTAGAAAATTGTACAGCTGGGCTTGAAAGGGAAGATGAGCGGGAAGAACGCTGTGAAAAAGATGAGCGACTTGCTCACAAAATTGAGCGAGAAGGCATCGAAAGTTTTGTAACAATGTGGGAAAATATTCCGCTATTTGAAAGGCAAAAAAGTTTAGAACAAAACGTACAAGAAGCAGTGCGAAAAGAAAGACTTGCTAACAATCCAAAAGGGCTCGCAAATAGCTTGCGCGGCATGGGAACAGGGGCTCAGCCTTCTTGGTGGAATGAGCTGCAAAACTTAAAAATGCCTGTTCTTTTAATGAACGGGGAGCATGATGAAAAGTTCTTTCGCATATTAAAAAACATCGAAAAATGCGTCTCTGACGCGAAATTTGTCAAAATTGATGGTGCTGGCCATGCAATTCATGTGGAACAACCGGAAAAGTTTGATACAATAGTAAAGGGATTTCTAAAAACTATGCAGTGATGCTTTTTTCAGTTAAGAATGAAGTTACACTTATAGAGGAGATCAGAAATATACAAGGAGGTAGTTGTAATGGCTATTGAATGGGTAAAAGAAGGCAATTACGAAGATATTATTTATTCAACATACAATGGTATCGCAAAGATTTCGATTAACCGCCCTGAAGTACATAACGCATTCCGTCCTAAAACGGTAATGGAGTTAATCGACGCTTTTGCACATGCTCGTGATGATGCAAATGTTGGCGTTATCATTTTAACAGGTGAAGGTGGACGTGCATTCTGTTCTGGCGGCGACCAAAAAGTTCGCGGTCATGGTGGATATGTAGGTGACGACCAAATCCCTCGTTTAAATGTATTAGATTTACAACGTCTAATTCGCGCAATTCCTAAACCAGTTATCGCAATGGTAGCAGGTTATGCAATCGGTGGAGGACACGTACTTCATATCGTATGTGATTTAACAATCGCTGCAGACAATGCTGTATTTGGACAAACAGGTCCTAAAGTAGGAAGCTTTGACGGTGGATACGGAGCTGGTTACTTAGCTCGTATGGTAGGACACAAGAAAGCTCGCGAAATTTGGTACCTATGCCGCCAATATAACGCACAAGAAGCGCTTGATATGGGCTTAGTAAACACAGTAGTACCATTAGAACAACTTGAAGCAGAAACAGTACAATGGGCAGAAGAAATTTTAGCAAACAGCCCAATGGCACTTCGCTTCCTAAAAGCTGCATTCAACGCAGACACAGACGGTCTAGCTGGTATTCAACAACTAGCTGGAGATGCAACGTTATTGTACTACACAACTGACGAAGCAAAAGAAGGTCGCGACGCATTCAAAGAAAAACGCAGTCCGGACTTCGGTCAATTCCCTCGTTTCCCGTGATCAAACCAAAAGCGGAGCCGACTGCTTAGCCCCGCTGGCTAAGGTTCTTTCGCACAGAAAGTGTTTTTTACTTTCTCGTGCGGAAGGTTCTTAGACGGAAGGGGCTAGGAGGCGCAGCTAGATGTAACCAAAAGCGAAAGTAGCTCGTTCAGAATGTGAGGGGGATGGAGCTTCTGACGTAGAGGCGCTTTTTGCCTCCTAGGAAGAAGTGAAGCCACCGAACATTCTAGCTGCTGTAGCTAGATGAAACCAAAAGCGGAAGCAGCTTGCTTAGAACAAGAGGGCGTTGGAACTCCTGACGAAGAGGCGCTTTTTGCCTCGTAGGAAGGCGTGAAACGACCGACTGTTCTAGCCGCTGTAACTAGATGAGATTAACCGGAAACAAAACAACTAAGAGACTTGATGTCATATCAAGTCTCTTTCTTTCATGAAAGGAGAATGAATGATGGAGACGATGCCAAATTGGTTAATGCAACGTGCATTTTTAACACCAGATCGCACTGCAATTGAAATAGAGGAAGAGAAAGTTACTTTTATGCAGCTGCATGAAAAAGTAGTATCTGTTTGTGAACACCTCACGCATGTTGGAGTGAAGCGTGGGCAAAAGGTGGCTGTTCTGATGAAAAATGGTATGGGGATGATTACAGTTATTCACGCCCTATCTTACGTAGGTGCAGTAGCTGTGCTTTTAAATACGCGTCTTTCAAGAGAAGAGCTACTTTGGCAAATGGATGATGCTGAAGTTATTTGTTTAGTGACGGATCAAGATTTTGAGGCTAAAGATATTCCTGTATATTCATTCGCCGAAGTGATGAATGGACCAAAAGAGGAAGCCTCTATACAAGAAGAGTTTTCTTTAGAAGAAGCGATGACAATTATTTATACGTCTGGGACGACAGGGAAACCGAAAGGCGTTATTTTAACGTACGGGAATCACTGGTCAAGCGCGGTTGGCTCTGCGCTTAACTTAGGCCTTCGTGATGACGATTGCTGGTTAGCTTGTATGCCGATGTTCCACGTTGGCGGGCTATCTCTTTTAATGAAAAATATTATGTATGGCATGCGCATTTTACTCGTTCCGAAATATGATGCTGATTTTATTCATAAAGCACTTCAAACGAGAGGCGTTACGATTATTTCTGTCGTTTCTAAAATGTTGACTGATTTATTAGAGAGACTTGGAGAAGGGGCATACCCATCTTCTTTAAGATGCATGTTACTTGGTGGAGGACCAGCGCCGAAACCACTATTAGAAACGTGTGTAGATAAAGGAATTCCTGTATATCAAACGTACGGTATGACAGAAACGTCTTCACAAATTTGTACGTTATCAGCTGATTACATGTTAACGAAAGTAGGATCAGCCGGAAAACCACTATTTCAGTGCCAACTCCGTATTGAAAAAGATGGCGTAGTAGTGTCGCCATTTGCGGAAGGTGAGATCGTAGTAAAAGGACCAAACGTAACAGGCGGTTATTTTAACCGCGAAGATGCGACGCGCGAAACAATTCAAAACGGATGGCTTCATACTGGTGACCTCGGTTATTTAGACGAAGAAGGATTTTTATACGTATTAGATCGACGCAGTGATTTAATTATTTCTGGCGGAGAGAATATATATCCGGCTCAAATTGAAGAAGTGTTGCTTTCTCATCCGATGGTTGCGGAAGCAGGTGTGGTCGGGATGACTGACGATAAATGGGGACAAGTACCGGCTGCTTTTGTTGTAAAAAATGGAGAAGTAACAGAAGAAGAAATTCTTCATTTTTGCGAGGAGAAATTAGCGAAATATAAAGTGCCGAAAAAAGCATGTTTCTTAGAGGAATTACCACGAAACGCTTCGAAAAAATTGTTAAGACGAGAGTTAAGACAATTAGTGGAGGAGATGTAGGTGGAAATAAAAAAAGCGACGCTACATATAACGGAAATGCCACTCGTAATCCCGTTTGCTGCAAGCTACGGGACGTATGAAAAGCGTGAAAGTATCGTCATTGAATTAGAAGATACGGACGGATACATTGGATTTGGCGAAGTCGTTGCGTTTTCTGAACCGTGGTACACGGAAGAAACAGTGAAGACAGCGCTACATGTACTTCAAGATTTTTTATTACCGGATTTATTAAAGGCGGAGATTTCTCATCCGAATGAAGTACCTGGTTTGTTCCAACATATAAAGAGAAACCGAATGGCAAAGGCCGGAATAGAGGGGGCTGTTTGGGATTTATATGCGAAGCGCCAAAAGAAATCGCTAGCGACAGTACTTGGCGGAACTAGTCATGAAATTGAAGTCGGCGTTGTAATTGGCCTTAATACGATTCCAGTTATGTTAAAACAAATCGAGAAGTATGCAGAAGAAGGATACGAGCGTTTTAAAGTGAAAATAAAGCCAGAGCATGATTACGAATTATTGAAAGAGATTCGAAAAGAGTTTCCGCATATCCCGCTAATGGCAGATGCAAATTCAGCATATACATTAGGGGATACGGAGAGGCTGAAACGACTAGATGAATTCCAATTAATGATGATTGAACAACCGTTAGCCGATTATGATTTTCTTGATCACGCGGAGTTGCAAAAGAAAATTGAAACGCCCATTTGTTTAGATGAAAGTATTCATAGTTTAGAAGATGCACGCGTTGCGATTACCCTTGGTAGCTGCCAAATTGTGAACATTAAACCAGGGCGAGTGGGCGGATTAACAGAATCGGTTCAAATCCATAATTATTGCATGGAGCATAACATATCAGTTTGGTGCGGCGGTATGGTAGAGATGGGGATTTCACGAGCGCAAAATGTTGCCCTTGCTTCACTGCCGAACTTTACGATTCCAGGTGATATATCTGCTTCTAGTAGGCACTGGGAGAGGGATATTATTTCGCCGGAAGTGATGCTTGAGAGCGGGAAAGTGATGGTGCCGCAAAGTGTTGAAGCTGAGTATGAAGTAGATCGCGGAAGGCTGGCGGAGATTACGAAGCAGCGGCTTGCTTTGGAGCGGTAAATTGAGTCTTTAAAATAGCGGGCGAATTTCGTCGTTAATTGTCGGTAAGTCGATATATTTCAATAATCGCTAATATAATTTGAGTTACGGTCGATATAATTTTATTTACTAAGGTTACTCCCGTGAGTAGCCTTTTCTTATTGTACAAATTGGATAGACTAGTTTACAATCGAGCGTATAAAGTGAAACTTTAATCAGTGGGGCATCCCCACTGATTATTAGTTGAACCAATCGGGCTTTTATGGGCAGTTGATCTTCCACCTAACTTCTTTGATTCACCCGAATTTTGAGGTGGGAGTCTTACTGCCCGCAAATAGCGGGGTAAAGGGGGAGTAAAATGAAGCGCATTTCAATTTTAATAGCGGATGATGAGGCAGAAATTGCTGATTTAATTGAGATACATTTAGAAAAAGAAGGGTACCACGTCGTGAAAGCAGCTGATGGAGAAGAGGCAATTCATGTTATTGAAACGCAGCCAATCGACTTAGTGGTTTTAGATATTATGATGCCGAAAATGGATGGGTATGAAGTGACGCGCCAAATTCGTGCGAAGCATCATATGCCAATCATTTTCTTAAGTGCGAAAACGTCTGATTTTGATAAGGTGACAGGTTTAGTATTAGGCGCAGATGATTATATGACGAAGCCTTTTACACCGATTGAATTAGTTGCACGTGTAAATGCACAATTACGCCGATTTCTTACGTTAAATCAGCCGAAAGTAGCGGAGAATAAATCAGCTTTAGAGGTAGGCGGAGTCGTTATTGATCCGGAGCGAAGAACGGTAAATGTGTACGGAGAACAAGTTGAATTAACACCGAAAGAGTTTGATATTTTATATTTATTAGCGAGCCATCCGAAGAAAGTGTACAATGTGGAAAATATTTTTCAGCAAGTATGGGCGGATGATTATTATGAAGGCGGAAATACAGTTATGGTACATATTCGTACATTGAGGAAAAAACTTGGAGAAGATAAAAGAAAGGACAAGTTAATAAAAACAGTGTGGGGAGTAGGGTATACTTTCAATGGCTAAAAAGATGAGAAGTTTTCGTTCGAAGATGGTTATGCTATTTGCGTTAAGTATGATATTTGCTGGTGGCGTAACGTATATCATTTATCAAGGGTTACGGATTTATTACAAATTAGTCGTTCGTTATGAGGATCCGTTAGCGCAAGTGCGGTTCATGATAAAACAAATTGGGGATGTTAATTTCTTTTTAATTCTTTTCATCCCGCTATCCATTATGTTTTTCTTCTTCCTTACTAAACCATACTTAAAATACTTTGATGAGATTTCAAGCGGGATTCATCATTTGGCGAACGGAGATTTTTCAAATGAAGTGCGCATTTCATCAAACGATGAGTTTGGAGATATCGCACATGAAATAAATGTTGCGAGTGAAAAGTTAAAAGAAGCGGTGGAAAGAGGAGATTTTGCTGAAAGTAGTAAAGATCAGCTCGTTGTGAATTTAGCTCATGATTTAAGAACACCGTTAACATCCGTGTTAGGATATTTAGATTTAATTCTTAAAGATGAAAATTTAACAAAAGAACAAATTAAACATTTCTCCACAATTGCATATACAAAATCGCAAAGACTGGAAAGTTTAATTGATGAGCTATTCGAAATTACACGTATGAATTATGGCATGCTAAAGCTGGATAAAAAGCCGATTGATATAAGTGAGTTGCTTATACAGCTAGAGGAGGAATTGTATCCGTTATTAGAAAAACATCATTTAGAAGCAAGATTGAATGTGGATCCTCATTTACCGATGCACGGTGATGGAAAATTGCTAGCTAGAGTATTTGAAAACTTGTTAACAAATGCCGTACGTTACGGATATGATGGGCAATTTGTTGATATGAATGGGTATGTTGATAATGGAGAAGTTGTCGTACAAATTATGAATTACGGAGATAGCATTCCGGAAGAAGATTTACCGTATCTTTTTGATATGTTTTATACAGGTGATAAAGCAAGGTCAGAGAACCGTGGCGGGACGGGACTTGGATTATTCATTGCTAAAAATATTGTCGAGCAGCATAACGGTACGATTTCTGCTGAAAGCAATGTAGTTAGAACGATATTTGAAGTACGATTGCCAAAAGACGAGAATGTAACAATTTAATAAAAATTTAAACTTTACCCCACTTTTTATTTTAATAGTTTTTTCTATTCTATACGTAAGTTACGTTAAGGAGGAAATAGAAATGAAAAAGTGGGTATTTATTTCTTTTTTTATAGCATGCACAGTATGTGTAGGCGTTTATATATCACCGTTATTTCAAAAGGAAATCGATGTTAAAATTGTCGGAAAAGATGAGCTAGTAAAGGCGGCAAACAACGAGAGGAAAGAGATTACGAAGGAACAAATTTATAAGGGCGATTTATTATTAGTTAACAGGGATTATCCAGTAAAAAAAGATATTATTAGGTCTGATATTATAAATGTAAATCATAATAGTGAATTAGTGAGAGGCTATGTAATATTTGATAGAAATCTTCGTTTATCAAAGGATGTTGTGAAAAAGTTTTTGAACGTTGTCGATGCGGCTGGAAAAGAAAGTGTTAACCATTTTTTGATTAGTAGTGGCTATAGAGATTTCCAAGAGCAAAAACAGTTATATGAAAAAATGGGATCTGATTATGCACTTCCAGCAGGATACAGTGAACATAATTTAGGATTATCACTGGACATTGGGTCTACTCAAAAGAAAATGGAGAAAGCGCCTGAAGGAAAATGGATTGAAGAGAACGTATGGAAGCATGGCTTTATATTACGTTATCCGAAAAATAAAAGTAACATTACTGGAATTCAATATGAGCCATGGCATATCCGTTATGTCGGCCTACCTCATAGCGCAATTATGCAAAAAAAGAATTTCACACTAGAGGAATATTTAGAGTTCTTAAAAGAGGAAAAAGAGATTTCAACTGAAGTAGAAGGTAAGAAATATACTGTTTCTTATTATAAAGTTTCTGGGAATATGAAAGTGAATGTTCCAGCAAATAAGCAGTATGCAATTTCCGGGAACAATATGGATGGGGTTATTGTGACGGTTCAGGAATAGAGAAAAAGGCTGTGCCATTTGGGACAGCCTTTTCTTATATAAGAAAGGAATTGACGTTTCTTGTCTGTAAATCGATATTCCTTGTCGAATCGTTGATATAAATTCCTATACTATTAGCATTTTGAAGGAGCATCTTTTGATTTACTTTTAAACATTATAACGTTATATTTACTTCTTCCTTTTTTTATGTTACGCTAAACGTGTGAAAGAGACATAAAATGAAACTTTAATGTAAGCGCATTCTTATGGCTTCTTATAGAAAAGGGTGGAAGTACAATGACAGAACGATTCGTACTACGTAATGTGAAACGTGTGAACGGGGAAGAGATTGACATTGTAATTGAAAATAATAAAATCGCACAGGTGACGAAAGCTGGTGTTGGTGAGGGTGGAAAGGTTCTTGATTACTCTGGTACTTACGTATCGAGTGGTTGGATTGATTTGCATGTTCACGCTTTTCCAGAGTTTGATCCGTATGGCGATGAGGTTGATGAAATTGGCGTTAAGCAAGGGGTAACGACAATTGTTGATGCGGGTAGTTGCGGTGCTGATCGCATTGCAGATTTAGTAAAAAGTAGAGAGCAGGCAAAAACGAATTTATTTGCCTTTTTAAATATTTCTCGCATCGGTTTGAAACGAATTGATGAATTATCCAATATGGAATGGATCGATAAAGAGAAAGTAATAGAAGCAGTAGAAAATTATAAAGATGTAATCGTTGGGTTAAAAGCGAGAATGAGTAAAAGTGTCGTTTGTGATAGTGGAATTGAACCGCTTCATATAGCGCGCTCTTTATCTCGCGAAACATCATTACCGATTATGGTACATATCGGTTCAGCGCCTCCTCACATTGAGGAAGTTGTACCTCTTTTAGAAAAAGATGATGTCATTACACATTACTTAAACGGGAAAGAAAATAATTTATTTGATGAAGAAGGTAAACCGTTACCTGTATTACTAGATGCAGTGAATCGCGGTGTGCATTTAGATGTTGGACATGGTAATGCTAGTTTTTCATTTAAAGTAGCAGAGGCCGCAAAGCGTCACGATATTGCTTTTAATACAATTAGTACAGATATTTACCGGAAGAATCGCGTGCACGGTCCCGTGTATAGTATGGCTCACGTTCTTTCGAAATTCCTTTACTTAGGTTATCCGCTAGAAGAAGTAATTGACGCGGTTACGAAAAATGCAGCAGAGTGGCTGAAAAAACCAGAGTTTGGCCGCATTCAAGAAGGAGATATTGCAAACTTAACTTTATTTACGGTGAAAGATGAGAAGGTTACGTTAATAGATTCAGAAGGGGATCAGCGCATTGCTGAAAGAAGAATTGATACGAAAGGGGTTGTAATTAATGGGTCATTCATTGAATGCTAAGTACGGATTAAAAAGAGTGATTAATGCGAGTGGTAGAATGAGTATTTTAGGTGTATCTGCTCCGACAGATACAGTTATGGATGCGATGAAACATGGGGGACAAAATTATGTGGAAATTGCTGATTTAGTAGATAAAGCAGGAGACCATATTGCAAGAATTCTAGATTCAGAGGCAGCGGTCGTTGTGAATTCAGCATCGAGCGGAATTGCGCTTTCTATTGCTGGTATCGTTACTGAAGGAAATCGCCGTAAAAGTGAAAGACTTCATCAAGAGGTAATCGCGAAAAACGAAGTGATCATGTTAAAAGGTCATAACGTTCAATACGGTGCTCCAGTTGAAACGATGATTTATTTAGGCGGAGGAAAACTTGTAGAAGTTGGCTACGCAAATGAAGGGAAAGCAGAGCATATTGAAGATGCAATTGGTGAAAATACAGCAGCGATTCTATATGTGAAATCGCATCATGCCGTGCAAAAAAATATGATTTCTGTTGAAGAAGCATGGGAAGTCGCGCAAAGAAATAACGTACCACTTATCGTGGATGCGGCAGCTGAAGAAGATATTCAAAAATATGTGAAGTATGCAGACCTTGCCATTTATAGTGGTTCAAAGGCAATTGAAGGGCCTACTTCTGGTATTGTTGGCGGGAAACGAAAATATATTGAGTGGCTGAAAGTGCAATTACATTGCATTGGAAGAAGCATGAAAGTTGGGAAAGAAACAACTTTTGGTTTACTTCAAGCACTTGATGAGTACGGAGTAAAAGAAGATAAGAGTGAGCAAGAAAAAGAGTTATTACAAGTACTTATGCCGCTAAAAGAATTAAACGGTGTAAATGTAACAATCGTTCAAGATGAAGCGGGAAGAGCAATCTTTAGAGCACGTATTCATATTAACGAAAAAGAGTTAAATAAATCGGCAAAAGACGTTGTGACAGCATTACGCGAAGGAGAAATTGCAATCTACACACGTGATTACGGAGTAAGACAAGGATTCTTTGATATCGATCCACGTCCACTTCAAGGTGATGACATACATGTGATTGAAGAAAAATTGAGAGAAATTGTAGGGGGAAATTAAAATGACAAACATTCAAAAACGTTTTTATAAAGGCCGCGTAGCATTAAATGTATTAGCAAACAATATAGAAAATGCGAAAGATATTTTTGAAGCAGCAGAAGGTTATGTAGTAGTAGGCGTATTATCAAAAGATTATCCAACAGTAGAAGAAGCTGTTACAGCGATGAAAGCATACGGAAAAGAAATTGATGACGCTGTATCAATTGGACTCGGAGCTGGAGATAATCGCCAAGCAGCAGTTGTAGCTGAAATTGCGAAGTATTATCCTGGTAGTCATATTAACCAAGTGTTCCCTTCAGTTGGAGCGACACGTGCAAATCTTGGCGGAAAAGATAGCTGGATTAATAGTTTAGTATCACCAACAGGAAAAGTAGGGTACGTAAATATTTCTACTGGTCCAATTAGTGCAGCAGGGGAAGAAAAAGCAATCGTTCCAATTAAAACAGCGATCGCACTTGTACGTGATATGGGCGGAAATTCATTGAAATACTTCCCAATGAAAGGTTTAGCTCATGAAGAAGAATATCGCGCAGTTGCGAAAGCTTGTGCGGAAGAAGGATTTGCATTAGAGCCAACAGGCGGAATTGATAAGGAAAACTTTGAAACAATTGTACGTATTGCGCTTGAAGCAAACGTAGAGCAAGTTATCCCGCACGTGTACTCTTCTATTATTGATAAAGAAACTGGCAATACGAAAACAGAAGATGTTCGTGAATTATTAGCAGTCGTGAAGAAGTTAGTTGATCAATATGCGTAAGAAAATTGCAGCGTTCGGCGAAGTAATGATGCGCCTGCAAGTACCAGGATATGAATTGTTGTCGCAAGCAAACACATTAAATTACTCATTTTCTGGTACAGGTGTGAACGTGGCAGCAGCACTTTCTCATCTAGGGCATGAAGGGCTTCTTATTTCAACTTTACCGGAAAATTCGGTTGGGGATGCGGCATTATCTTACATTCAAAAGTTAGGTGTGCAAACCTCGCTTGTTTCAAGAGGCGGCAAATATGTCGGTATGTACTTTTTAGAAAATGGATTTGGTACACGTGCAAGCCGCGTTACATATTCAAATCGATTAGAAAGTAGCTTCAATACGGCATGTGAAGAAATGTATCAATTTGAAGAAATCGCAAAGGAAATTGATATCGTTCATTTTTGCGGCATTACACTTGCGATGAATGATACGGTGCGCCATCATATGAAATCTTTGGCGAAAGCAGTGAAAGAAAACGGAGGAACTGTCGTCTTTGATTGCAACTATCGTCCATCTCTTTGGGGAGAAGACGGGTATGAGCAGGCGAAACCACATTATGAAGAAATGCTGGCTCTTGCTGATATCGTTATGATGAACGAAAAAGATGCGATGTTTGTTCTTGGAATGAAAACAGAAAAGACGGAGCGAGAGGCGCAACTTGTTAATCTTATTCCAAAGGCAGCTGAAACATATCATATCGCTACAATCGCTGGTACACATCGCTCTATTAATAGCGATAATACACACTCGCTTCGCGGATTTATATGTAAAGATGGTGCGTTCACTTTTGCAAAAACACTTACGTTTTCTGTATATGATAGAATAGGTGCTGGAGATGCTTATACGAGCGGGATTATTCATGGCGAGATAGAAGAGTTTGCACCAGAGAAAGCTGTTTCATTTGCGTCAGCAGCTGGAATGCTTGCACATACAATCGTCGGTGATACGCCAATGTCATCAGAGAAGGATATACTTCGGGCAATGACGACATCAGTAGGTGATGTAGAAAGGTAGTGGGTGTAACGGTGAACGTAACGAGAAAAAAAGGACCATTATATTTACAAATAAAAAATATTATTCGTGATCGAATATTGCATGGTGTATATGCGATTCATACAAATATTCCTTCCGAACCACAGTTAGAAGAAGAGTTCAAAGTGAGCAAAATTACAGTGCGAAATGCGATTAAAGAACTCGCTCAAGAAGGATATTTGGAAAAGAAAAGCGGTAAAGGAACGAAAGTCATCCGTAACACTTCTGCGACAAAGTTGTCAAAGGGAAAGAAATTTACTGAAGTGTTAGTGGAAGAAGGCTATAAAGTACAGAAGAAATTGCTAAAAGCAGAAATCGTTCAGAATGAAGAAGGAACAGTGCCATTTCAATTATTCGGTAAAGAGAGTTTTCGTATTGAACGTTTATATACGTTAAATGATGCACCGTATATTCATTATACGCACTATTTCTCAGCGAAAATGGCAAGTACAGATTTATCGGATTTTGATTTACAATCGCTTTACGATTTAGTCGAGGACCGAGGCATTCATTTAGAAAACTTCAGAGATGAATTCGCTGTTGGACTTGCGCCTAGTTTCGTTGCAGAAGCGTTAGGTGAAAAAGAGGGGACAGCGCTATTAAAACGTATGCGTTATTCTTACGATGAAGTTGGCGAAGTAATTGAATATAGCGAAGGCTACTACAATACAGAAATGCAGCATTATGTAGTGAATTATGACGTATAAAAAAGAGGGTATTTGCCCTCTTTTTTTATAAAGTAAGGGGAATGCGAGATGGATATATACTTATTAATCGTCACGTTACTTGCAATTGCGATTGTTATTTTAGGGGTATCATGGTGGAAATGGCATGCATTTATTAGTTTAACAGTTGCGAGTTTATTTTTAGCTATCATGTCTGGATTGAATTTAATGAAGATAGTGACTGCCTATGAATCTGGTGTTGGTAGTGTACTAGGGCATTTAGTTGGTATTTTAGCTCTCGGTACAATTTTAGGAAAAATGATGTCCGATTCAGGGGCCGGCATGCAAGTGGCAGATTTCTTTATTCGATTTTTCGGTGTGAAGAAACTACCGTGGGCTATGTTATTTGCAGGATTTGTTATAGGGATTCCAGTATTTTTTGAAGTGGGGATCGTCATTTTATTACCACTCGTTATTTCCATCCGAAAAACGACGAAGCAAAATATATTATTAATTGCGTTACCTGTCATTGCTGGATTATCTATTGTTCACGGGCTAGTGCCTCCGCATCCAGGTGCGATGACAGCAATCGGTATTTATAACGCGAACTTAGGAAAGGTACTTTTATATTCATTACTTATCGCGCTACCAGCAGCTATTATCGCAGGACCGATATTTGCAAAGTGGGTACATAAAAGGGTTATACCTGAAAATGAACCAGAGCTTATTCGAGTTACGACTGTCTCAACTGATTTACCGAGTCGTAAAGTTTCATTCTTTATTATTTTATTACCAGTTGTATTGATGATTTTATCAGTCGTTGCACCATATATTTCATTACCGAAAAAGATGACTGAATTTTTTGTATTTATAGGAAGCCCAGTAATTGCTTTACTTATTTCATGTTTCGCAGCATTTTATTTACTTGGGATAAGACAAGGAATTAATAAAAAGATGATTAAAAAATTAACGGATGAAAGTTTATTACCAGTCGGTTCCATTATTTTAATTATCGGTGCAGGCGGTGGATTTAAACAAATATTAATTGAAAGTGGCGTTGGAACAGCGATTGCGCAAATGGCAGAGCATATATCGTTATCACCAATTGTATTAGCTTTCATGGTAGCTGGATTAATTCGAATTGCAACAGGTTCAGCAACAGTAGCGTTAACGACAGCAGCGGGAATTGTTTCACCAGTTATTCAGCACATGTCTGGTGTGAATTTAGAATTGCTCGTTATAGCAACCGGTGCAGGTTCATTAATGTTTTCTCACGTAAATGATGCAGGGTTCTGGCTTGTAAAAGAATATTTAGGTTTGACAGTAAAAGAAACGTTTAAAACGTGGACGGTGCTGGAAACATTGTTATCATTTATTGCATTCGGTTTTGCTCTTTTGTTGAATATGTTTCTTTAAAGGATACCTGAATAGGTATCCTTTTTTAATAAAGTCCAATTCCTAAAACAAGCCCGTTTTTAGGTAAGCCAAGCTTCCTATTCGCCCTGAAAACATAATATAAATGGAATCCCCTCATTTAGAACAAGAGGAACTTGTTATGAATGATACTAAAGGAGGAATAGGGTAATGAGCGAAAAGTGTGAACACAGACATGATGATTGTAACCGCAGAAATGGTTGCGGCGGCGGTTTTGCGCTTCTAATCGTATTGTTTATTTTATTAATCATCATCGGTGCTAGCTGCTTCGGCGGTGGCGGTTCTTGTGGTTATGGTGGTTACGGCGGTTATGCTGGCGGCTACGGTGGATATTGCTGCTAATTAAAAACTATTGAAAATGGCCTTGTGCGTATTGCACAAGGCCATTTTATTCATATTTTTATGTGTTGTGATAATTTATTAATATATAGAGATCGGATTAAGAAGAAGAAAATGATCTCAATAATCCCGAATAAAGTGAGTACGATACATGTCTCTTTCAGTAATGAGAAAGAAAACATGCTTTGTAAAAACTTAATGGCGAATATTGTATGAATACCAGCAACAATATAAGGAACGAAAAATAATATTCCTAATTGAATCGTTGCAGAACGAAACATTTCTGATTCTGTTAAGCCAAGTTTTGTAATCGTAATATACTTTTGTCTTTCAGTTGTTAAGTCGTTATACATACGGAAATATAAAACGCTAGCCGCACCGATAAAGAAGATAAAGCCAAGAAATGCCCAAATAAAGAATTGAGCAACTGCATTCCCTTTACCGTAAATGAGTTCATCCGTAGCTGTATATATGAAGAAAGGAACTTGAGCGTTCTCTTCTGTATGCTTTTCGTAGAACTTACGTGCATCGCCACTAATAACACGTAACATATTTTTTGTTGGAACGATTGCATTTTCCCAGTTTTCTACGAAGTAGTTATAGATTACGGTTGTTTCAATATGAGGAATCATATTATCAAATACATAATCTTGTACGACAGCTAAATGTGGGAATGCAAAGGATGGTTCTATTCCTTTATTAATAAACCCTTTAATATGAAATTCTTTTTTATTAGATCCAAGTGTAATCGTATTATGCTTTGCAAATGGATTAGATACGAGATTGAGAAGTTCTGGTGAGTGGCGAGAAATAATATACACTTCTGTAGAATCAATTGTTATTTCCGGCCTTTTCAATTGTTTAGCAATTGCGTTATAATCACTCATCTTCATAAGCATAATGTCTTCTTTTAAAGCTGTATCTTTTACTACTGTAAACTTATATTTTCTGTACTGAAAATTACTATTTGTAAGCTCAGTTTCAATTGCAGTAATATGCTTTTGTTCAAGGGAATTGTCACCTTCTGATGTATAAGTGAAGGGGACGGGATATCGTTCTAGTACCGATGCTGTTGTATTGTTATTAGCAGCGAATAAACCAATAATAATCGTAAATGCTAGTGCAGATAGCATAGAAACGATAAAGAGTACATTAATATTACTACGAGTCCGGTTAGCTAAATCTGAAATCCATAACATATTTATTTGCTTCATATAAAACTTTCTCCGCTTTTTCAAAATAAAGATAAAGAGAAGAAATGTTTGTGAAAAGAATAAATATGTTCCTACCACTACGAGCGGTAAAATAGATAGCATAATTAAGAATACAGATCCATTTTGTGCATTTTTTTCTGTTATATAGCCTTGCGGATAACCAGCGATATAATAGCATAGTGCTAAACAAATTAAAGCAAATAATGAAATGAGTATAGACGGTCTTTTTTCGCTTTTTTCCTTTTTACTATTTTTAATTAATCGAGTTGTTTTACGAGTACGAATAAACATCGGTGTAAACGTAGATACGATGAGAAATAAAATAATAAAAGTTATTGTCGTTACGATAATAGCTTCTGTTGGCCAATATAAATAGAGGCCTTTTGCGTTTGTTAATTTAGAAGTAACGAGTAAGAAAAAGTTAGAAAAAACAAGACCGCCTTGAATACCAGCAAAAATAGCGAGCATTCCAATAATCATATTTTCAGTAAACAAAAGACGTTTTAATTGTTTTTGAGATATACCGAGAACAGTTAAAACGCCGAATTGCTGCTTCCGAACATTTAAAAATGTTCCGATTGAATATAAGAGAAAGAAGAACGAGAACAAAACGATAACAAACTGTGCCATGCCGGCTAAGTTCATCAGTGGATCTTGTTCCTGTAATTTATTCATAATTTGTAAGCGTGGATGATACGCGTATACAGTAAATGAAAAGAAAACCATAATAGAAAAAGCACTACTTACAAAATAAGCGAAATATGCTTTAGAATTACGCGAGACATTTTTAAATGCGAATTGCCAAAATGTCATCCACGTCTTCCTCCTAATAATGCTAAAACATCTAATATTTCTTGATAAAATTTCTCACGGTACAATCCGCGGTGTAGTTCATTGTAAAGCTCTCCATCTTTAATGAAAATAACACGGTTACAATAACTTGCTGCAAACGGATCGTGCGTAACCATTAAAATCGTTGCATCTTCTTCTTTATTTAATTTCGTAAATAGCTCCATTACGTCAATTGCCGCTTTTGAATCTAAGTTTCCTGTCGGTTCATCGGCAAGTAGAAGTGAAGGATGATGAATAACAGCACGTGCTACTGCAGTACGCTGTGCTTGTCCTCCAGAAACTTCAAAAATACGCTTGTCCAAAATATGATCAATTCCAAGCTTTTTTGAAATGTTATCAAGCTTTTCATCCATTTCTTTTAATGGAACATTATCTAATGTTAAAGGTAGTACGATATTTTCACCGATTGTTAGTGTATCTAGTAAGTTAAAGTTTTGGAAAACAAATCCTAACTCTTGTCTTCGGAAAATAGCTAACTTCTCTCTACGAAATGTGTGCGGTTTTTTTCCGTTAATCACGACATCACCAGAAGTCGGAGAATCGATTGTAGAGATAACGTTTAAAAATGTAGATTTCCCGCTACCAGATGGTCCCATAATGGCAACGAATTCCCCTTTATCCACGTGTAAATTTATATTTTTTAAAGCAGTATGAGGGACTTTTCCCTCATATACTTTTGAGACGTTTTTTATGTGTAATACTTCTTCCATAGTAATCACCTTTCTACTTTTTAAAACTTAATGTGTTGTGATAATTTTTGCATATAAAAGGAACGAATTAAAAGGAAAAATAAAATTTCAACCGTTCCAAAAATCATAAGTACGACTGTAATCTCAGCGAAGAACGAGAGATGTAAAACTTCTTGTAGCATCTTTGTCGCAAACATCGTATGAATCGATGCCATAATGTATGGAACAAAGAAAAGAATCGCAAGTTGAATTGTAGCAGATCGTTTCATCTCAGCTTCTGTTAAACCGATTTTTGTAATCGTTACATACTTTTCTTGTTCATTTGTTAAATCTGTATACATCCTGAAGTAAAGGACACTGCCAGCACCAATAAAGAAAATAACACCTAAGAAAGTACCAATTAAGAAGAACGAAGCGACATTTTGTTTTGTTGTGTATAGAGAATCGCTCGCTTCACTTGCATGGAAAGGCTTGTGCTCTGCTTGAATGTTGTTCCCGTCGGTATTAATTTTGTCTATGAATAACGAGCCGATGTTATTAGCTTTTTCCCAGTCCTTAACTTTAAAGCTATATACACTCATCTGTTTTGAAACGGAGGATAATGCTTCTACATTTTCATCAGATAGTATGAGCAATTGGTATATTAAGCGATTTGGGAATGGGTTATAACTTTTATATTCTTTCACTTGTAGTTGTAAATTGTTTTGAGTAAGTGTAAGAGTATTTTTCTTGTCTTTATTATGAAGCGTTCCAATAACTTGATCATCTAAGTCTTTCATAAGAATATAAGATTCATTCTTATTTACTGTGAGCGTTTCCCAATTTAAAGCCTTAGCAAGTACATTATAGTCACTTTGTTTAATTGCATAATAGAGCTGCGAATTTTCTTCCGCTGAAGATACTTCATATATATCCGTTTTAAATTGTTTATAAGTAAATTGCTCTTCGTTAAACTTTTGTTTTAACCAATTTAAATGTTCATCTGCTAACGTATTTTCAGTATGTGATAAATATGTAAAAGGAAAAGGATTTTCTCTTACTGTATCGAACTTCATAAATTTACCAAAACCATATAAGAATGTAATCATAGTAAAAGCAAGTGTTGATAGCATCGCTACAATAAAGAGCATGTTAATGTTTGTCCGAATGCGCGCTGCTAAATCAGAAATCCAAAGCATATTAATTCGCTTCATATAAAATGTTCTTCGCGTTTTTAATATACGAATGAGTAAAAAACTAATTTGTGAAAAGAAAAAGTATGTTCCAGCTGCAATAAGCGATGGGATGACAAATATACTAGAGACGGCATATAAAAGCCCAATGATGTCACCTAGCGACATAAAATACAGCGGATTTGCGGCTAACGTATATCCACATATTAAACACATCGCACCAAATAGAGAGATAAGAACGGATGCTTTTCTTTCTTTTTGTTTTGTTCCTTCTTTTAAAAGACGTACGGCTTTTCTCGTACGAATGAGCATCGGTGTAAAAGATGATACGAGAATGAAGAGCCCAAGAAAGATGATGATAGTTAAAACGATAGCACTTGTAGGCCCATATAAATATAAACCAGGTACGTGTGTAATTTTGGCGGTAACTAACAAAAAGAACTGCGAGAAGACAAGTCCAAGTTGAACGCCGAAAAAGATGGAAAGAACACCAATTAGCATGTTTTCTAGAAATACGAGTCTCTTTAATTGTTTTTGAGATATGCCAAGTACTGTTAAAATCCCAAATTGCTTTTTTCGTACTTTTAAGAAGGTACCGATTGAATATAGTAAAAAGAAAAACGAAAAGAATACAATGACAACTTCTGAAATTGTCATTAATATGTTCAGAGCAACATTCACGTCTGTCATATGCAATTTAGGATGAAATAAATAAACTGCAAATGAGAAAAAAATTGCGATGGAAAACGCACTGCTTACAAAATAGGCGAAATAAGCTCTGGCGTTCCGCGTCACATTTTTAAAGGCAAACTGCCAAAATGTCATTCACCTAAACCTCCTATTAGAATGAGCATGAAAAAGGAAGGATGAGATCCCACCTTCTCATGTGATAACTTTTTTAATATGTTAACCATTCGTATACTGTGATAATTTTTGCATATAAAGTGAACGAATGAAGAAGAAAAAGATAATTTCAACGAATCCAAAAATAATAAGAACGGCTGAAACTTCTTTGAACAAAGATAGACCAATTACATCTTGTAGCATTTTCGTTGCAAACATTGTATGAATGGATGCCATAATGTACGGAACGAAAAATAAAATACTAAGTTGAATGGTTGAAGATCGTTTCATCTCTGTATCTGTTACACCAATTTTAGAAATCGTTATATATTTCTCATGTTCGTTCGTTAAGTCTGTATACATTCTAAAGTAAAGAACGCTACCAGCGCCAATGAAGAAAATAACTCCTAAAAATGTCCCGATTAGGAAGAATGCCGCACTGCCTGATGTTATTTTGTATAACGATCCTGCTGATTCAAAGGAACGAATAAGAGGCCCTTCATACTGGAATTTATTTCGATCTTTTTGCACTTTTTCTATAAAATTATCAGCAATTTCATATGTCTGTTCCCAGTTTTGAATTTTGTAATTGTATGCTGATATATGTTTTACGGTGTTAGGTAAGTTATTTACGATAATATCAGGCAACACTATCGTTTGATATGAAAAGTCAGATGGGATTGCGTTTACATGCTCATAGCCTTTTACTCGTAATTTCGTATTTGTACTAGAGAGTGTAATGTAATCTCTTTTGTAGCTTTGCTCAAATTCATTGAATATGGTGATATAAGATGTCCCTGTTAGCACATATGCTTCGTTATCATCCATAAATAGTTGTTTCATTCGTAAAGAATCTGCAAGTTTGTTATAGTCACTTTGCTTAATTGCGTATACGTCATTATAAATAGCTATATCTTTATCTTCTTTTAGTGGTGTTTCATATATATCAGCTTTTATTTTTTGATAAGGGAAATGCTCTTTTTGTAATTGTTGCTCAAGCCAATTTAAATGCTCTGTAACAAAAGGGTTCGCATCATAAGAAAAATAAGAAATTGGGAAAGGAGAAGTTCTATTAACCTCTAGCTTAATAAATTTTCCGAATCCATATAGAAACGTAATCATTGTGAAAGCGATAGTAGATAGCATCGCTACAATAAAAAGCATATTAATATTCGTTCGAATACGGCTCGCTAAATCCGAAATCCAAAGCATATTAATCCGTTTCATATAAAACTTCCTTTTTTTCTTTAAAATATAAATAAGTAAGAAACTAATTTGTGAAAAGAAGAAATATGTTCCGACTGTAACAAGCGTTGGGATAACGAAAATACTTGAAACCATATATATAACACCGATTTGCGGGCTTACTGATACAAAATATTTAGGATTTCCAGCTAACGCATAACCACCAAATAAACAAATCGCACCAAATAATGAAACAAGTATGGATGGTTTTCTTTCTTTTTGTTTTCCACCATTTGTTTTTAAAAGGTGTACCGCTTTTTTTGTACGAATAAGCATTGGTGTGAATGCAGATACAGTGATAAAAAGACTAAGGAAAACAATAGTTGTTAAAATAAACGCTTTAGTAGGACCGTATAAATATATTCCTGGAATATGCGTAAGTTTGGCTGTTACTAATAAGAAAAATTGAGAAAAAACAACTCCAAACTGCATGCCGAAAAAGATAGATAAAACCCCGATTAACATATTCTCCATAAAAACAAGACGATGTAATTGTTTTCTCGATATTCCTAAAATGGTCAAAATACCAAATTGTTTTTTTCTAACTTTTAAAAAAGTACCAATGGAATATAGTAAAAAGAAGAAAGAGAAAAATACAATTACTACTTCTGAAAATATCATTAATCCTGAAATTTCAGAGGTCATGTCAAAGTTTTGTAATTTCGGATGGAATAAGTAAACAGCAAACGAAAAGAAAACAGCAATGGAAAAGGAACCACTTACAAAGTAAGCAAAATAAGCTCTTGAATTACGCGTTACATTTTTAAATGCAAATTGCCAAAATGTCATAAATTATACCTCCGGCTAGAAGATATAGAAGTAGTTGTATTGCAAAAAATGTATGAGAGTGAGTTCTCATACATTTCGCTTACATATGTTACGATCATGCTTCGGTCACCTTCTCCGTATGTTCTGCTTGATTATTTGCAGCGTTGTGGAAGATGATTTTAATCGTCGTTCCTTTACCAACTTCAGAATCTAGTTTGACAGAGTGACCTAAGTAATCACAAATTTTACTTACAATATAAAGTCCCATACCAGTAGATTCTCCGAATGCACGACCGTTTTTCCCAGTGTAAAACGGTTCAAATACTCTTCGAATATCTTCTTGTGGAATACCCACACCTTCATCACGAACTTCTAAAATAATATCTTTTCCGTTTCGGTAAGCAGATAAGAAAACTTTCTTTCCGCGTTCCCCAGAGTAACGAACAGCGTTTGTCATTAACTGATAGATGATAAATTTTAGCCATTTCGCATCAGAAGCAACTTTTAAATCCGAATGGACTTCTAAAACAGGGAAGACACCATTACGAATGAATAGTTCTTTTAATCCGTTAATATTTTTTGTTACTGTATCTTTTAATGAAATTGTCTCAACATGGAAATCTTCATGGAAGTTATTTAGCCTTGCCATATATAAAGCCATATCGAGTCCTTGATTTAATCGTTCTAATTCTTTTTTGAATTTCGGAATCAAATGCTCATCTTCCATTTCGAGCACCATAAGCTGCATAACGGATACAGGTGTCTTCATTTGATGTACCCAATGATTAATAAATAATTGATGTTCTTGTTGTTTTACTTCATACGATTGTAGTTCTTTTTGGAAGAGGCGGTACTGCGTACGCACGAGTTCATTGACACCGTGAGGCATCGGAGCAGTCGCTCTTTCAATAAACGCATCTTCCATCTTTTCTGGTTGCTCACTTAATCTATGGTACATTCTACGATTGCGAACGTAACGATAAGCGAGGAAACAAATAAATAAGTATAAACTTAAAACGACGAAGTAAAATTTATTGTTTTGAAATCCATCTACTGCATCATAAAGAACGAAGATGATACCGAAGTTTAATACGTACAGTAGGAAAAATGCAAAATGATCACGTAAAAATAGCTTCATGCTTATTCACTCCAAGTTGCGTTAAAACGATACCCAAGTCCACGTACTGTTTCAATAGAATTCTCAATACCAAGTTCATTAAACTTTTTACGAAGACGCGTAATGTTTACGTTTAATGTATTTTCCTCAACAAAACTTTCGTCATCCCAAAGCGCAGCTAATAAATCTTCACGGCTCGCTGTACGAGGGAATTTAGATAATAACATTTCTGCTAAAATTGCCTCTTTCTTCGTTAAAAGAACTTGTTCAGATCCAAAATGAATTTCTGGACGTTCAGGGAATAGTTTTAAACCTTCTACTTCAACGATACGTTCAGAAATATTTGGTGCATAATCACCGTAAATACGGCGTAATTGTCCTTTAATTTTCGCCATTACAACATCGTAGTGGAACGGCTTTGTAATGTAATCATCCGCACCGCTTTCAATCGCCATAATTTGTTCCATCTCACCTGCACGAGCTGAAATGAAAATAATAGGACAAGTAGATTCATGACGAATTTGGCGGCACCAGTAGAACCCATCGAATTTCGGTAAGTTTACATCAAGTAAAACAAGATGTGGTTTCACTGCGTTAAACGATTCCATAATATCATCGAAATTCTCTGCAACAACAGCTTCATAGCCGTATTTTTGAATGTGAGATTGTAGTAATGATGAAATATTTGGATCGTCTTCAACGATTAAAATTTTATACATATGTATATTCCTCCTCAAAAAAACAATTGTAGCTATAGTGTATCATGTGTTTCAAGTCTTTTCATTATGTTGAAAGATAAGCTAGTAAACAGTATAGGTTAAAAATGAGAAAAGTAAAAAGTATTATAGGAATAATTCAATATATTTTCCTTTTAAATATATGAATGGATAAAAGTATTATATTTTTTTATGAAATTTGGAACTTTATTTTGCTTACCGTCCAATATATAGTGAGAACATCGTTAAGGAGGGGGCACTACTTGGCAAGTAATGAAGATATACATACCTGGATAGAACGCTTATTAAAAGGTGATGAGGAGGCTTTTGAATTTATATTTAACTTAACAAGTCAGAGAATCTATGAAACCGTCTTTGCTATAGTTAAAAATCGGCATGATACAAATGAAATCGTAAATGAAATCTACTTTCAACTTTGGAAATCTATTTCAACATATGATCAATCTAGACCGTTTCTATTTTGGTTGAATGGAATTGTTTACAAACAGATTAGTCAATGGAGAAAACACATATGGAAGAGGATGCGCTTATTTGAAAAACAACAACTAAGTGATGATCCTGTTGTAGAAGTTCCAGAAAAAGTATTATTAAGAAAAGAAGCAGAAGAGCTGCTTTCCTTTTTAACCTGCGTACTCTTTAGATTTTATTCAATATAGAGTAATTGGCGTAGGGTACAAAATAAAAAGGGGCGTATAGATAATTGACAATTAACTAAAATCATTTTAACATTTAGATAAATATCTAAATGTCTAATTAATGAGGGGAAGAAAGACATTGAATCAAGCATTCAAAGCATTAGCAGATCCAACAAGGCGAAAAATTTTAGATTTATTAAAAGAAGGCGATCTAACCGCAGGTGAGATTGCTGAACATTTCAATATGACAAAACCAAGTATTTCACACCACTTAAGCGCACTTAAAAATGCTGAACTTATTCAAGATGAAAAGAAAGGGCAATTCGTTGTGTACTCTTTAAACACAACGGTCTTTCAAGATTTGTTGACTTGGGTGTTTACATTTACGAATAAGGGGGAAGAGGGGAAATGAAAAAACATCTTTTTGCAATCTTATTAATTGTTATAACTTGTTTAGCTTGGGCGTTTGCTTGGCCGCATTTGCCGGATACAATTGCAACGCATTGGAGCGGCGGTAAGGTAGATGGATATTCGTCTAAATTTTACGGAATGATTTCTATGGTCGGAATTATGATTGCATTATATATATTTCTAAATGTGATACCAAAGATTGATCCAAGGAAAGCAAATTACGAGAAATTTTCTAAAGCCTTTATGATGATGAATAATGGGGTACTATTGCTACTATTTGTAGGAAATATAGATATTATTACAAGTGGATTAGGATATAACTTATTCATTAGTCGGGTGCCTGAATTATTAGTTGGTGTTTTATTTTTAGTAATGGGTAATTATTTACCACAGTGTAAGCCAAACTTTTTTGTCGGGATGCGTAATCCATGGACGTTAAGTAATGAAGAAGTATGGCGGAAAACACATCGGTTTAGCGGAAAAGTATTTGTGGCGTTAGGAGTTATTATGATTATAAGTGTTTTCGCTCCGGCTTATTGGAGAACTTATATAATGCTTGGGATTATAGTAGTTGCTGTCATTATAACGAATTTATATTCTTACGTTTTGTATAAAAAAGAAATACAAATGTGAGTTATATTAGTCAAATTTTATATTTATAGTTTCTATGTGTTAAGAGATTTTAATACTCAGTGGGAATAATGAAAAGCTCACTGAGTAAATTTTTCGTTTTAAGGTCTGAAAATTCAATCGAAAAGGTGATTTGGAGGGATTTACATGCTAGAAATTATAAATTTTAGCAAGACATATAAAGACGGTAAGAAAGCAGTTGATCATTTGAATATTACTGTTAAAGCAGGGGATATCTTTGGATTTATTGGACATAACGGTGCGGGGAAAAGTACAACAATTAAGTCGTTAGTAGGAGTTATAGATTTTGAAGCGGGTGAAATTTTTGTTGATGGACATTCAGTAAAAAAGGATCCGATTGCATGTAAGAGAGTAATGGCGTATATTCCTGATAATCCAGATTTATATGAGCAATTAACAGGAATTCAATATTTGAACTTTGTTGCGGATGTGTTTAAAGTGCCTGCGAGGGATCGGGAAGAACAGATACAGAAGTATGGGGATGCTTTTGAGATTACACCGTACTTAGGGGATTTAATATCTTCTTATTCACACGGCATGAAACAAAAAGTAGCGATTATATCGGCGGTTTTACATAAACCGAAATTATTAGTTTTAGATGAACCTTTCGTTGGTCTTGATCCAAAGGCAGCAGTAGTATTGAAAGGTATTATGAAAGAGCTTTGTGAAAAAGGAAGTGCGATTTTCTTTTCTACGCACGTTTTAGATGTAGCTGAGAAGTTATGTAATAAAGTAGCGATGATTAATAGAGGGAAATTAGCACTTTCAGGAGAAGTAAATTCTTTAATAAAGGAAGGCTCATTGGAAGAGCTCTTTATGAAGGAGCTTGCTAATGAATACTAATAGTTTAGGTCTTTTGAAAATTCGGTTGATAACGCAGCTCGGTTTAAACACCTTTAAATACGAAAAAGATAAGAAAAAGAAGCAGAATAAGATTTTGCTGACAGCATCTATTGCTCTAGTTGGTGTCATGTTAATGTTATATTGCGGAGCTTCGGCATATGGGTTGGTAAAACTAGGAATGAGTGAAATTATTCCCGTCTATGCACTAGTTATTAGCAGTGTATTAACGTTGTTTTTCACTATATTTAAGGCAAATGGAGAAATTTTTGCTTTTAAGGATTACGATTTTTTAATGTCATTGCCGATTCGCGTAAGTACTGTTATTGCAAGTAGATTTTTGTATTTATACTTGCTGAATACAATCTTTTCAATCATAATCATGCTACCAATGGGAGTTGTGTATTGTATACATGAAAATCCATCAGTTTCTTTTTACTTTATGTGGTTCATCAGTATGTTTATCGCATCTTTAATCCCAACAACAATCGCAGCAATCTTTGGAGCTTCGATTACGGCAATCGCTTCTAAATTTAAAAATACGAATAAAATAACTACGATTTTAAGTTTTATAGTAATTATTACATTCGGTTCCTTTATGCTAAAAAACGGAAATGCTCAATATAGCCTTAATGATATGAACGGAATTGGTGCAATTGTTTCGGAGCAATTAACTAAAGTGTATCCATTAGCTAACATGTTTCAAAAAGCAATTGTTAATGCTGATATGGTAGCTTTCATCTTATTTGTGGGGATATCAGTGATTTGGTATTATCTTTTTGTAAAAATACTTTCGTTAAAATATAAGCAAATAAACACAGGGATCACCACTTATCATATGCTTTCAAATTATGAGATTAATAGCATGAAAAAAGAGAGTGTATTGGTCGCATTGTATAAAAAAGAGCTGACACGTTTCTTCTCTTCTACAGTGTATGTCATAAATAGTGGAATGGGAGTCGTGATGGCGCTAGCTTTCTCGCTAGCTATAGTTGTAGTAGGACCAAGCCAATTAATAGCGTATCCTGGAATTGAGCCCCTGTTGCAAAAGATTGCTCCATTTGCTATTGCAGCAGCGATTTCGATGACATGTACAACATGTGTGTCATTGTCTTTAGAAGGAAAAAATGTATGGATTATTAAATCATTGCCTATAGCGCCAAAGATGATTTATGATAGTAAAATTCTTATGAATCTTTCATTGAGTATACCTGCATCACTTATTAGTGCTGTATTACTGATAATCGGGTTAAAGCTAGATGTTTGGAGTTCTTTTTTCATCGTAATAACACCGATAATATATTCATTATTTTCAGCAGTATGGGGGATTTTCATTAATAATCGATTTGGTTATTATGATTGGGTATCAGAAACTCAAGTAGTAAAACAAAGTATAGGATCGTTTGTTGGTATGTTTGGTGGCTTAATTGTGGCGGTTATACCTGCCTTATTAATTGGTACTGCTACTATCTCGAACTACAGAGTATTTACTTTTGTAGTTATTATAGTGCTTACGATTATTACTATTTTCTTGTATAAGAACGAGTCGAGAAGAAGTATAAAATAAAGGAGCTACTTTTCCTTTAAAAAGGAAAAGTAGCTTCTTTATTTTGAAAAGGTTAGACTCTTATATTACTTTTTTAAAACAGGTACCCATATTTCACTTCTGAAATTCGGAGAGGATACGTCTTTACTTTCATTCCACAATATCTCCGGTCCTTCCGCTAGTTCATAGTTCGAAGAAGGGAACCATTCAGAATAAATACGTCCCCACACATTTTGTAATGCATCAGGAAATGGACCGACAGCTTCAAATATAGCCCATGTTGAAGCTGCGACTTCAAGTTGCGCGAATTGCTCTGGACAATCTTTCGTTGTGGCTACTCCAATATAGTGATCAAGTTCTCCTTTTTCCTCCATTCTCCCTTCAGAAAAATTAGTAGAGGCACTAATAATTCCAGTAGGTTCAATGTTTGAAAGGGACTTTAATGTTTGAATGGAGTCTGGGTTTAAACTCTTCCACATAGAAGCGATTTCTTCATTTACACCATTGAAAACGATTGGTACTCGTTTTGTAATACCTATAATTCGAAATGGCTCTTTTTCTTCAATTCGATAATTCATTTCATTTCCTCCTTGAATGGATAACTGGAAGGTCATTGGTGAATAAGCCTTCAAAGAATGGCTACTATTTCGGACCTCTGAAGGTGTTATACCGTGCAAGTTTTGAAATGCACGAGCGAATGAATCTGGTGAGTTGTAGCCATATTTTATAGCGACATCAATGACTTTTACATTGCTGTTTTTTAGTTCAAAGGCAGCGAGAGTAAGACGTCTACAGCGAATATAATCAGATAGTGATATGCCTGCTAAAAACGAAAACATTCTTTTAAAGTGATACTCAGAACAGAGAGCTAGCCTCGCAACTTCTTTAAAATCAATTTCATTCGTAAGGTTACCTTCAATATAGTGCATTGCAGCATTCATATTTTTAAGTGAATCCATATTATGACCTCCTCTGTACATAGAATAACAGGAACGAAATAACCCCATCCGACATTTCGTGCACAACTTTGTAGGTACATTTTTTACCTTACAAAATTGTAATGTTCCTGTAAGGAGAATGAATGGATGGTATGATATCCCAATGTTATAGTAGCAAAGTACTTTAATTCATTATGTTAACTTTTTGATGTCTTTACTTATGTGCCTTACATAACTGTCATGTTTGTGTAAGAAACATCGATAGTGGCAAGAGTAGAGAGTGTATATAGTTGAAAATAGAGAATAGAAGAAATGAGGGATGTCGAGATGAAAACAGTGTTAGAAGCAAAAAATATCGAAAAAGTGTATGACACGGGTGGTAATAAATTTGCAGCGTTAAAAGGTATTAACTTACAAGTAAAAGAAGGTGAATTTGTTGGAATTATGGGACCTTCTGGTTCTGGTAAGACGACTTTACTAAATGTTCTTTCTACAATTGATAATGCGACGAACGGTGAAATTTTAATTGATGGAAAAGATATTGTGAAGATGAATGATGATAAGTTAGCGTTATTCCGCCGCGATCATTTAGGTTTCATTTTCCAAGATTATAATTTATTAGATACGTTAACAGTGAAAGAGAATATCGCTTTACCACTTGCGTTATCAAAGGTGAAAGCGAGTGAGATTGATCGCCGCGTTCTTGAAATCTCAAAGAAATTCGGTATTGATCATATTTTAAGTCAGTTCCCATATCAAGTGTCGGGTGGACAGAAGCAACGTTGTGCAGCATCACGTGCAATCGTTACGAATCCAAGTATGATTTTCGGAGACGAGCCAACTGGAGCGCTTGATTCTAAATCTGCAACAGATTTACTTGAAAGTATGAAGTCATTAAATGAATATGATAACTCAACAATTTTAATGGTAACGCATGATGCATTTGCGGCGAGTTATTGTAAACGAGTTATTTTCATTAAAGATGGTGAACTATATAAAGAATTGCACCGCGGTGAATCAACGCGTAAACAGTTCTTCCAAAAAGTCGTTGACGTAATGTCTTCTATTTCTGGAGGTATGGCTGATGACCTTATCTAGCATTGCCCTCCGCAACATACAGCGGAACTTTAAAGACTACTTTGTATATTTTGCATCAATGATATTTAGTATTGTAATTTACTTTACATTTAAAGCACTACAATATAATTCACAAATGGAAAAAGCAGCAGAAGCTTCTAAAAAGATTAGTGGTGCATTTCAAGTTTCCAGTGTGATGCTTATCATTTTCGTAGCAGTGTTCATTATATATTCGAACGGATTCTTTACACGTAAACGTAAAAAAGAAGTTGGGCTATATTCTTTATTAGGTATTCGAAAAAGACAAATTGGTAAAATGCTCTTTTATGAAAATATGTTAATGGGATTACTGTCATTAGTAATCGGGATTGCAATCGGTAGTGTCCTTTCAAAATTATTCCTTGAGTTATTAGTAAATATGATGGGATTAAATTTAAACGTTCATTTTGAAGTACCAATGGCAGCAATTATTGATACAGCAATTATTTTCTTTGTGATTATTTTATATACATCACTCCAAGGATATCGTTTAATTTATCGCTTTAAGTTAATTGAACTTTTCCGCGCAGAACGTGAAGGAGAAGCAATGCCAAAAGGATCTGTTATTATGGCATTAATTTCAGTTGTCTTAATTGGTTCAGGTTATTTCTTAGCATTAATGTTCATGAAGGCCGTTAAATATGCAGACTTTATGGCAGTTGCACTTTATATTTTACTGGCGACAGTATTAGGTACGTACTTACTATTTATGTTCTTTACAGTATTCGTATTGAAACGTGCAAGAAATAATAAATCATCGTTTTATAACGGTATGAATATGGTAACGACGTCACAGCTACTATATCGTATTAAAGGAAATGCAAAGTCACTTGCGACAATTTCTATTTTAAGTGCGGTAACATTAACAGCGGTTGGTACGTCAGTTACGATGTATTACAACACATTTACACAATCAAAAGCAGCTATGCCATACAGTTATTCTTACGAGAAGAAAGATGCAGAGCTTGATAAGAAAGTAAATGCGATTTTTGCAGAAGAGAAGAAAGATCATCCGATCAAAGATCAAGTTGAAATTGAGACAGTTCCTGTAAAAGGGAAGTTTGAAGGAGAGAAAGTTGATTTCATTCTTAATATGAATTACACGATTTCAGAGAAATATCAATTTATGTCTCAATCTGAATTTAACAAGCTTGCTAAAAAAATTGAGGCAGAAACAGTGAATGTAACTGCTGGTGAAGCAATTATATATGATAGTTCGTATATTGAAGGGCATGAGTTTAGCCCTCAATATAAAGGGAATAAAGTAGTATTCCAAATTGGAAATGAAACGAAGAAATTAACGATTCAAGCCGCAAATGATAATGCAATTACAAACTTAGGTGAACTAGTTGTTGTCGTTTCCGATGAAATGTATGAACAAGCGAAACAAGCATTTGGAACACGTATTGTAAAAAATATTGATGTAAAAGATGAAAGAAACAGTAAAGTGTTAACGGAAAAATTAGCAAAAGTGATGCCAACTGGTGTATCAGAAATGGCACCACCATTTAGAGACTTCTATACTGGTTTCCATATGGGACTGGAAGCAACTGGACTAATGATGTTCATCGGACTATTCTTAGGTTTAGTCTTCCTATTAGCGACAGGATCAATCATTTACTTTAAGCAGCTTACAGAAGCAAGTGCTGACCGTGATCGTTACATTGTCCTTCATAAAGTCGGGGTTACAAAACAAGAAATGAAAAAAGCTATTGCAAAACAAGTAAGCTTTATCTTTGCAATTCCACTAGTAATCGGAATCCTGCATAGCTTGTTTGCATTAAAAGGTTTAGGGAACATACTACCATTTGAAATTATGATTCCGCTTCTAATTAGTATCGGAGTATACGGCGCTATTTATATTGGATATTACTTCTTAACAGTTCGTTCTTATTATAAGATCGTGAGTGCGAAGTAATAAAGGGACAGCTATCGTAATAGGGATAGCTGTTTTTTTATTCTTCATAAAATCTTAAGAAACTTCCTCAATTTTTATTAAGAAATGATAGTTATACTTAGAAACAAGTTAAAAACTATTGAACGAATGGGGAGAAGGTTACATGCAACTCATAACATTCTTACATGAATTTATTAAACATCCGAAACATACTGGTGCAATTGCGCCAAGTTCAAAAATATTAGCAAAGAAGATGGTAGATGTAATTGATTTTAATAGAGCGAAATGCATTGTAGAGTTAGGTCCTGGTACAGGAGTCTTTACGAAAGAAATTATGAAGAGAAAGAAGAAGGAAACAATATTTCTTCTTATTGAAATTAATGAAGTGTTTTGCAAAGAGCTAAAGAGAAAGTTTAAAGATGAGCAGAACGTCATAGTTGTACACGGTTCAGCTGAAAATATAAAGAAGTATATGGAAGAGTTCAATATAAAATGCATTGATTACATTTTATCAGGATTACCTTTCACTTCTTTACCAGAAGAAGTTTCAAAGCGCATTTTAAACAATGCGATGGAAGTGATACATGAGAATGGTGAATTCATTACATTTCAATATTCACTTGTGAAAAAAGGCTTTATAGAGCATTTCTTTCCTGAAATTACGCTAGAGAAAGTGTGGCTCAATTTCCCACCAGCGTATGTCTTTAGCTGTAAAAAAGAGCTAAGGAGAGCATATGCATAATGGAATTACATGAATTATTATCCTATATCGAGCAGTACGGTTATTGGGCATTATTTTTCTGTTTATGGTTAGGTATTATCGGTATGCCAATTCCAGATGAAATGATTGTTATGAGCGGTGGTTTCGTATCTTCAGTAGGGATATTAAGTGTTGTTCCTTCATTTGTATTAACATATTTAGGTGTTGTATCAGGGCTTTCTTTAGGATATATATTAGGGAAGGTATTTGGCACGAAGGTACTCCATAAATTAATGAAAAAGAAAAAAGCGAAGTATTTGATAAAATCACAAGAAATGGTTGATAAATACGGACAGTACGCGTTAGTTACAAGCTATTTCATACCAGTTGTAAGACATATCGTGCCGTATTTAGTTGGAATGAATAACATGCCATTTAAGACGTATGCTTTGTATTCTTATACGACAGGCTTTGTTTGGACACTCGTTTATTTCGTACTAGGTTCTTTATTTGGACAACATATTGAAAGAATTGTAGCAGTTGCGATAGAGTATGGTGTGTATTTTGGCGGGATTGTTTTTATAGTTACAGGTATTCTTTATTTATATAGACAAAAAAGAATCACATTGATGAGTAAATAGAAGTAAAGAAAGTTTCTTCCAGTATGAAGGATAAGATAGGATTATAAGTATAAAATTATCTTTATTTAATGGTAAAATATAGGTAAGTAGTTAAGAAAGGAAGAGCTTGCAGAGAATAAGGAAATATTCCCAATGTATTCGCACCTTGTAACTTTAGTTGGAGATGAAGAGGACGGTTATTATTCATGTGGAATGCAAGCATTTAATCTATCAGACGTTGTTTTAGACAGAGGAATAGATCCGGAAGTAGCTGTAGATTTATTAAATGATTTTAACCTACATAATATATTGGAAAAACCTAATTTGAAAGATGGAGATACAATTAGTTTCACAGAAGATGCTCCAGTGTATCTTTTATCTCATTATATAGATAATCGTTATGAACAAGAGGATCCATTTTATAATCCGTGTGGGGTATGGAAGTTAGAGAGTGCTTCGGCAAAGAAATCTATCTTTCAAAAATTGGGGAGTGTGCTAAAAGGGTGGAAAAATACATAAAAGAACAGAGGAGTATATGTGATAAATATAAAGCGGAGTATGTAGAATCTCCGAATGACTTGAAATTAGGAATAGCGCAAAATGTGAAAGATGGTATCGCTCCGATTAATGGGTTACGAATGCCTATAGAAAACGGAACGACAGGTTGGTACATTTGGGCTGGTGAAGAAATGGGGACAGAAGAAGATTTCTTTCTTCCTTTACACGTTCAACATATTGATGAATGGGCACCTGAAATAAAGAAGTATTTAGGGTTACCACCTGGTTGGAGATTTTTAATTGATGGAGATTACGAAGATGTGTGGTATGATCCGAATTTGTTTGATGAAGATTTAGAAGAGGATGCAGATGAATGGGAAGAAAATATGCTACAAGAGTATGGATGGTACATGCGTAGCATATTAGCAGAAGATATTGATGGCATCCATGCTAATTATCATACGCATGGTCTAAGAGATAACTTTAATCATCAAGATTTACAAATAGCATTAAATATGGATCCTGAAGTCGCGCATAGTGTTTTTTGTACCATAATAGAAGAAATAAAGAGCGGAAAAAAGTTTGAACAAGGGATTGAGTATACGAATATTATTAAAGGCTATCCCATTATTATGAAGTCTTTCGTAGAGATGGATCGAGAAGTTTTGAGGGTTTTATTACCTGATGAAAGAGGGATTCTTCCTACGAGGCCAAAGTGTAATGAATGTTATAAGACTCAATTGGATGATATTGAGGAGAGTTGATAAAACAAGAGCTTGAAACTATTCAAGCTCTTGTTTTATGACTATTTATATCCTAAAATATGCTCAATCTCATGCAAACTTAATTTACTTGCCTTAGCAATCGTTTCAAGTGGTATACCAAGATCATACATATTTTTAATCATTTGAATTTTCCCCTGTTGAATGCCTTTTTCAATGCCTTTTTCAATACCTTTTTCAATGCCTTTTTCAAGCCCTTTTTTAATTCCTTGTTCCATTCCTCTTTTTATTCCTTCTGTCTCTGCATGGGCGAATTTTGCTGCTTCATCCATTAAAACTTTCTCCCTTGCGTCATAGGCTTGTCGGAAAGAAGAATCCTGACTCATACGTTCCCATTTATTTATTGCTTTTTGTAAAATAGGGTCTTGGTTCATAGCAATATCCTCCAATAGTTTAGTTAAGTGCTCATCCTCATTTGCTGAAAGCAATAAAAGCCAACGAACAAATGGATCTTTCCACGGATTTACTTTTTCTTCATGCCATTGTTCAGTTAACTTTGGAATTTCTATAATGTGGATTTCTATGTCTTCACTCAGGATTTTTTGTTGTTGTGTATTCCATAATATGCTCGTTGTATGGAAGGCTGGGTGTTCCGAAAACATTACGAAGTTTAGTAAGTTTATGGTGATGGTTTTGTGAAGTGCACTGTAGGGCATCCCTTTTTGTAGTTGAGATGTGTATAGTCTTCCCCAATAATATAAACTGCGTTTAACCATATCGTGATTATTATTGAGTTGTATTTCTACAATAACTTTTGTTCCTGTGTTTAATGTCGCTGAAATGTCTAAAATAGATAACTTATCCTCTTCATATTCCCTGTGTAAATGTGGATCTTCTAGTTGTAGAGAAGCAATGGGCGACTCTAAAGACTCTTGTAACATAGCATTTAAAAATGCAATTAGAATATCTTCGCTACCATTCGTACCAAACAATTGTTTAAATGCAAAATCAATGCGTAAATTAACTAACTGTTGGTTGAACAAAGTTTGTCCTCTCCCTTACATGAAGGTGCTTCTTTCCTTCATTGTACATAAAAAGAACTAGAGTATGCAAACTAGTCATTCTACTATTTTTTAGTAATATTATTAGAAAATGAAAGGTAAGTATGTCTATGGTATACTCTAGTGAAATTGTAAATAAGGATGCTAATACGAACTGGGAAAATTGGGTGGAGTTTGATTGTGACTGAAAAAGATGGGAGAAAGAATAATAAATGAAAAGAAGAAGAAAATCTGGAGAAAAAGTACAAATGAGTCGTTTTACACTTGCTTTATGCTACCGAAGTGAAGCACCATATTATTATTACGAGGTAGCGCCCCATGAAAGAGAGGAACGCTTCTATTTAACGTCAGAACTTTGCGTAATGGATGATGAATATTACTTTATTAGAGGTTGTTTAGAGATTCCTATCATTGATTACCACGAAAATTTCATATGGACTGTGTGGGTATCACTTAGTAAAGAAAGTTATGATGAAGTATTAGAAAAGTGGGATGAGAGAGGCCCAGAAAATAGTGATCCTTATTTTGGTTGGTTATCTGTAGAAATACCATTTTATCCAGAAACATTAAATTTAAAAACAAATGTACATATAAGAGAAGTTGGAACGGCACCGTATATTGAATTAGAGCCAACCGAGCATTCTTTAGCGATCGAACAAAGAAATGGAATTACTTTAGAGAGAGTGAAAGAAATACAAGAAATGATTCAACAATATAACTAGATTAGAAGAGAAAAAACGAGTGCTAGCACTCGTTTTTTTTATTACACAACCGCAGGATTATAAATCATCGTAAAGTGTCCTTGCAATAATTCAATTTGACAAGGTGTATGAAGCGAGCTTTCTCCATCTGTATCAACTTCTTTTTCTTCCTCTGTTTCGATATGAATGGATTTCGCTTTTACGTGGAAGATGTCATTTTCATTTGAGTCTTCAAATAGTTTCTTTCCGATGTAATCTTTAAATGCTTGAATACCTGTTGATTTGACTACGAAAATATCAAGTGTTCCGTCATCACATTTTACGTTCGGAATAAAGGATGGAATACCACCAAGATATTCACCGTTTCCAACCATGACAAGAACAGCTTCGTCTTCATATACTTGTCCGTCATAAGTGATTTTAACTGGGAATGTTTCAGCATTTTTTACAGTTCGAATTGTGCTTAAATAGTAACCGATTTTACCAAGCTTTGCTTTTTCTTCTGCATCGATATTGTTTGATACTTCAGATACGAGTCCAATGCCCCAGAAGTTTAAAAAATGTTGTCCATTTGCTTTTGCAACATCAACTGGTTTTACGTGTTCTTTTGTGATAAGTTTTGCTGCTTCTGCAATGTTTTGCGGAACGCCTAGTGTGCGAGAGAAGTCATTGCAAGTTCCGCCTGGAATGATTGCAAGTGTAGGTCTAGTTTCAAGAGGTGCTAAGCCGTTTGTGCATTCAAATACTGTTCCGTCACCACCAAAGACGATAATTAAATCTACTTTACTAGCAAACTCTTGGCAATATTTTGTTGCATCACCTTGTTTTTTCGTATGAAGGATATGTAAGTCAGGAAAAGCTGCGGCAAGAGGTGGTACGATTTTCGTTAAATTTGTATGTAAGTCGCCTTGTCCAGCTTTTGGATTTACGATGAGGAGTACTTTTTCAAATTTTGTTTTTGTCATTTTTCATCTCTCCCTGTTTTTTTTGTAATGGAAAGTAAGGAGCTGTTCCGATGTATTTCAGAACAGCTTTTTCCTATTAATAAGGCGCTAAGGTTGTCAGTTATTGTCGGTAAGTCGATATATTTAAAAAATCGCCGATATAATTTGAGTTACGGTCGATATATTTAAAAAATCGCCGATATACATTTTATGTACTATCGATTTTTTAAGTTATACGATTATTCCGTTACAACTGAAGCAATGAATGGTAAGTTACGATATTTTTCTGCACAGTCGATACCGTATCCAACGATGAATTCGTCTGGAATTTGGAAGCCAACATATTCAGCTGTTAAGTCTACTTTACGACGTTCTGGCTTATCAAGTAATGTACAGAACTTGAGTGCCTTTGGTTTATGCATAAAGAAGTGGTCTTTTAGGAAATGAAGTGTTAAACCAGAATCGATAATGTCTTCTACGACAATGACGTTTTTTCCAGTAATGTTTACATCGATATCTTTTAATAGTTTAACTTTTCCAGTTGTTTCTGTTTGATTTCCGTAGCTAGATGCAGAAATAAAGTCGATTGTTACATCGTTTTTAATGTGACGAATTAAATCAGCAGCAAATACGAAAGATCCTTTTAATACAGCAATGACTACGATTTCTTCTCCTTCAAAGTCACTTTCGATTTGAAGTGCTAGTTCTTTTACTTTTTCTTGTAATTGTTCTTCAGAAATTAAAGTGTCTTTTATTTCAATATTCATTGGAGTCCTCCTACAGTGTAAAACTTGTGAACATTTCGACTGTAAAGGATAGAAAGAAAAAAGTCAAAGGAGATAGTAATTTTTTACAAAGATAACGACAAAATCATCTGATGATATGATATAATAAGCATATTAAGAAAACGCTTCCATAAAGGGTGAATATGATGAAGAAGAAACAGTACACAAGTGTAACATTTATAAAAGCATTACTTTTAACAATTGTTCTTGGCCTGTTGGCTTACGTAATTGATGTACCTGCGATTCGTATTTCATTAATTGGAATGACTTTAGTGTTAGGAGCAATTTCGCACGGTATGATGTCGCAGCTAAAAGAAGCTGGACTTGATGATATGAGAGATCATATAGATAAAAAGTAAGAAACCTTCATTATATAGAGTGAAGGTTTCTTTGTTTCTTACAAAAATGTAAGGTAGTTGTAAGGCAAATCGATAGTTGCATAAGAGCATTTTGGATAAACTATGGGTGTAAGGTAAAAGGCAAGCATATTTTAGGTAAATTAAGTTTTAGGCACTCTATATGTGAAAAAGGAGTAGGAGGGCATGGAGAAACGTTGGACGACCTTTTCTTTTTTAGCAACTAGCAACACCGTAATGCTAGCTGGCGAGATGGATTTTTTGCACTTGTTTGATCAAGAAGATGATCATTCTTCTTCTAAATTTACAATAAAATGGAATAAATGGAGCGAAAGTTGTAGGTTTGAAGAAGAGGCCCCTAACGAAGAGCAAAAGATTATTTTGACAAACCCTATTAAAGCGTGGGTTGTTCAACGTCGTAAGTGTAACGTCAAAAATCACTTAAAGAAAACTGAGCCGAGACAATTAGTTATCGCTCCGGCCTGTTCTACTTCTACATCACGCGAAAGTAATATGTAAATATTGAGACACACACCCGAAAAAACATCGTATATATTGCGATGTTTTTTTATTTCTCTACAATGAAATCTTTAAATGAAATATATTTCATCTGCATCTTAAATTTATATCTCTTGTTTATTCTAGTGATACATCCGATGCGAAGTGATGTAAAACGTATAAGAGGAGAGAAATAAAATGAAAAAGAAACTATTACCAATTTGTGCGATGGCACTTTTAACAGTAGGATATTCTTCAGTAGCAAGTGCTTCAACTGGAACATTGACAAAGGAAGAAGCAGCGCAAATACAGCAAGATATAGCAAAAAAAGAAGCAGCGATTCAGGCGCAGCAAAAAAATGATACAGAGAAAAAACAAGCGGCGCAAGCGCAAGAGAAGAATGAAGTAGCGAAAAAGCAAGCGGCACAAGTACAAGAAAAAGAAAAAAGTAATATGGCTAAAGAAGTAGTAGCGCCACAAGTGAAAGAAAAGGAAGCTATTGCAAAAAAAGAAGCTGGAGAGAAATTACCAAACACAGCATCTAATAATGTAGCAATGATGGGACTAAGCGCATGTCTTGTAGCACTAGGTACATTATTTGGTTTGAATCGTCGGAATAAAGTTAAGGCATAAATCAAATATTGTCCTATAAAGAATGGCATAATTTCATATATTAAAAATGGTAGGTTATTCCTACCATTTTTTGCATGGAGGGATGAAACATGAAGATACTCAATTATCTCGGTATCATATTGATGGCTATAGGGCTATTTATGGGAGCATATTACGCTGTCGAATGGTATAAAGGAAAAAGCTCTGCTCAACAATTAACAAAAAAAGAACTAAAGAGCCTTGAAAATATACAAGATAATGAACTTTCTTCCGAAACACCTGTAACTTCCCAAGTGCCTTCTTCTCAAACAGAACATAAAGAAGGAGAAAAGGTAGCGATGTTAAACATACCAAAAATAGGGAAGAAGTTTTCTATATATTGGGGAGCGGATGATACGACTTTGAAAAAAGGAGTGGGTATGTTCGTTAGTGATTTAACGACAACGCCATCTGGAGGTGGACATACTGTTTTGAGTGGACACCGGGATACTGTATTTACCGATTTAGGGGAGTTAAAAGAAAAAGATACGCTTGTTTTAGAGTATGATAATAAAATTTACACATATGAAATTCAAAAGACGTGGATTACCCACGCGGATGATCGTACTGTTATTATAAAAAAAGAAGAACCGGTATTAACACTGACGACTTGCTATCCATTTGATTATATAGGGGATGCACCAGATAGATATATTATCGAGGCGAAGTTAACGGCTAGTTATTCAAAATGAAGTGATAGTTTCTGAAAACGGAAGGGGATACATAAGTTATGTCAAAAAACATTTTAATTGTGGAAGATGAAGATATTTTGCGTGAAATATTAAAAGATTATTTTTTGAGTGAGCAATATGTAGTGTTTGAAGCAAGAGATGGAAAAGAAGCTTTAGTTATATTTGAGCAAGAAAAGGTGGATTTAGTTATTTTAGACATTATGTTGCCAGAACTCGATGGATGGTCTGTTTGCCGAAGGATTAGGAAGACGTCCGAGGTGCCTATTATTATGCTGACGGCGCGCGTAGATGAAGACGATACGTTACTTGGTTTTGAACTTGGAGCAGATGACTATGTGACGAAGCCGTATAGTCCGCCAATTTTATTAGCAAGAGCGAAACGATTATTAGAAAGTAGAAAAGCATCGAAGAAACCTTTAGAGAACGAAGATGATACGTTATCGATTCATGGCATCCATGTCCATTTTCCGTCGCGTACTGTTACTGTTGATGAGGCAGATGTTAGTTTAACGCATACGGAGTTTGAAATATTGGTGTATTTCATGAAAAATCAAGGAATCGTTTTAACGCGAGAGCAACTCATTTCAAGAATTTGGGGATATGAATTTGCTGGCGATGATCGAACGGTGAATAGCCATATTCGTAATTTAAGAAATAAATTAGGAGAGAAAGCAAAGTATATTACAACTGTAGTACGAACTGGTTATAAATTTGAGGGGAATGTATGAGAAAAGGAATTGTACTAAAATTATTTACCCTCACAACAGCATTATGCATGTTAATTTTAGTGACGATATTTATTGGACAAACGATATTTTTTAAACAATATTATGCGAATCGAAAAGTAGAAGATATTAAAGTGAACTTAAATTCCTTTGAGAAGAGTTATTTGAATTATGTAGGAAATGCAGAAGAAATTAAGCGACTGGAGCAAGACTTTTTAAGAGAAAATAATACGTGGATTACGACATTAGATCAGAATGGGAATTTAAAACATGCGGATGATTTTTATTTTGAGGTAACGATAGATCGTAGGCAACAAAAGAGCTTTGGACAACAAATATTCAAAATTCCTTTATACAATCTCATCAATATAGAGGAGATTGATAATAAATCATCAAATGCATTTTTAGGACAAGAAATTTATTTTTCTGGCGTGAAAAAAGATGATAATTATATTCCATTCTCTTTCACGTTAGGCAAGCAAAATTTAAGTGGATCTAATAAACCGTTAGAAAAAGCGTTTCAGGAGAAAATGAAATTAAATGAGGAGAAAAAGAGAGCAGCCGAAGAACAACTTGCTAAGGAAAAGAAACCAGCTGTCCAGAAAGAATCTGCTCAAGAATTAGATGCTTACATAGGTGGGCGTGTTACGAAAGTTCAGCTTCCTGATGTAACAGGTCCTATAAATCAAATTTATAAAAATAGCATCTTTTTAGATAACATAAAAGAATTTCAAACGGATTTATTATTAAAAGAGAGCAAGCATATACAATATGCAATACAAACAATGGACTATGAAAAGAATGATATAAAATATAAATTATTAATTAAGCTGATAAAAGAAAAAGGTGGATCAGTAACATATATTTATGCGATGGCTTCTTTACAGCCCGTAGATGAGGCTGTACAAATGGTGCAAGATTATTATATCTATATCATTGCATTTGTAGTCGTTCTTATTTTTTTAGCTTCGTTCTATTACTCAAAACAAATTGCAAAGCCATTATTGAAAATAAATGATACAACGAAGAAAATAGCGCATTTAGACTTCACAGAAAAAATACCGATTACTTCAAAAGATGAAATTGGGGATTTATCAAAAAATATTAATGTGCTATCAAATAAACTCCATTCGCATATTGGACAGTTAGAAGAAGATATTGAAAAGGAAAGAAAGTTAGAAAAGACGCGAAAAGAATTCATTTCTGGTGTTTCACATGAATTAAAAACACCGCTAAGTATTATGAAAAGCTGTATTTCTATTTTAAAAGACGGGGTAGCTGAACATAAAAAAGAGTATTATTTTCAGGCAATGGAGAGAGAAGTAGACAAAATGGATACGTTAATTTTGGATATGCTTGAGCTAGCTAAATTTGAATCTGGTACATATAAAATGAAAAAGGATTCGTTTTATATTGATACAGTAATTGAAGATATATGTGAACATCTATCTGTGGAAATAGAGAAAAAAGAACTTCATGTTCATATAAATATATGTTCATTTGAAGTGATTGCAAATCAAGGCCGGATTGAACAAGTCATCGTGAACTTTATTACGAATGCCATACGCTACACACCAAATAAAGAGGATATTATTATTTCTACAATAGATGAGAAGGATCGTATAAAAGTGTGTATTGAAAATAAAGGTACTCACATTGAAGAAGAACAATTAGATAAAATTTGGGATCGTTTTTATCGCGTGGATACAGCTCGTCAGCGTTCACAAGGTGGGACGGGGCTTGGGCTTGCCATTTCAAAGAACATTTTAGAACTACATGATGCTGAATATGGGGTAAAAAATACAGAAAATGGTGTGTTATTTTACTTCTATTTACCGAAAAAAGCGTAGATCATATTATCTACGTTTTTTTAATTTATTTTCATATTATCTTTACCTAATCTTTATTTTTAATCAGTATAATTTGTTTAGAATATGAGGTTATGTAAGGAGTCGATGAACCGTGCATAGCAATTGGCTAAGTATAATGGTATTTATTTTCTTTTGCGCATTTATTGTATTTTTAATTGATATTACGATATGAAAAAAGAGCGCTCATTAAGCGCCCTTTTTGTTTGCATTTATTTGATAAGCATTGATGCTTTTGAATAATCGTGGTGAAGTAAGGAATAAAAATATAAGTAAAACTGTACATAAAATAAAAGAACCGAGCATTGTACTGCCGTTTACGATTAATGAATATAACACAGCTGATTGACCTTTCGGTGCATATTGTCCCCAGAAAATAATGCCAGCAATAAAGTGGCAGAAATAGCGAGCAAAGCTACCGATAAATGTAGCAAGGATAATATAAGCAAGGACTTTCTTACCCTGGTTTTGTTTTGATGAAGGTTTGTCTTTACGGCTACCTAAATTTGATTGTTCTAAGCTATTTTCATTAGATGTTAAAAGTGCTTTTTGAATTGGACGATAGAATAAGCCAGCAAATCCAATAAAAGCAAAGGCAATGAAGTACTCAATGAATGCTTGAACAGGTGTTAAAATGTAAGCATCTCCCACCACAATTTGTAATAGTCCCCATACTAAACCGCCTAAGAAAGCTGATTTAAAGCCCCAGCGGTAAGCAATAATAAAAATAGGAATCATAGCAAATGAAATGGAACCGCCTGTTGGAAGTTTAATTGATAATGGTAAAATGTCGATGATCATGGCGAAGGCTGCAAGAATAGCAGATTCGATCATCGCTTGTAAATTGGTGTTACGCATGTTGTCTCCCCCTAAATCCAAGTTGTACAAAAAAGAATAGATATCATAGGAGGATACGAAATACGTAAATAACAAAGAGGTATGTATTTCGGACGTTTGCACAATCCCTGCGTTAGCATTAACTAACAGGTTCGAAGGGTCGGAACGAAGTGTTCCCTCTCAGCGGCATGGCTCCCCCTGTGATAACGAAATTCTTTATTTGTTATTGTTTATTGTAAGCGAAATGGATGAGAATGGCAAACGAATCTATTATGACAATAATTGAAATAAAATTGTAGAGAAATGTTAATAAATATGAAGTCAAAGGGTATAGTGCTCAAGAAATAGAGTGTGCTATAATTCTTTTGAAAATAATTATCATTCTCTTCGGAGGGGGAAGGTTATGAGCTTAGTAGATATTAAAATTGGTGAGAAAGTGTTAGTAAAAAGTATTCAGTCGTTAGATCAGTTACTAAAGAGAAGACTGGCTGCTTTTGGTCTTTCTGAAGGAAGCGAACTTCGCATGAAGCAAAAAGCGATGTTCAAAGGTCCTTGTACATTGGAGTGTCGTGGACAGTTAATTAGTATTCGTCATTGTGACGCGAAAATGATAAAGGTGGAATTAGCGTGAATAAGGTAGCTTTGCTAGGGAATCCGAATACAGGGAAAACATCATTATTTAATGCACTTACTGGTTCTTATGAGTATGTAGGAAACTGGAGCGGTGTAACAGTAGAAAAGAAGGTTGGTAAATTAAAAGATAAGCAAGGAACATTAATTGATTTACCAGGCGTCTATGATTTAAATCCAGTTTCACGTGATGAAGGTGTTGTAACAAACTTTCTATTAACAGAAGAATTTCAGCATATGTTAAATATTGTGGATTCTTCGCAGTTTGAACGAAATATGCATTTAACGTTGCAATTACTTGAATTTGGTAAGCCCGTTTCAATTGGCTTAAATATGATTGATGTGGCGAAGCAAAGAGGCATTGTAATTGATGTTAAACGATTATCAGAACTATTAGGTGTAACAGTCGTTCCTGTCGTTGCAAGAAGCGGAAAAGGTTGTGAAGAACTACTTGCGACGCTTAAAGAAAATGACAAAAATGCGAAAAAGCCATTCATTATTTCATATGGTGTACGAATGGATGAAGGAATTGGAGGAGTAATTTCTCTTTTAGAGAAAGCGAATTACGAACATCCGAGATGGTTAGCTCTTCAATTTTTAAGCAATAACGAAGTAGTAGAAAAAGAGATGAAAGCATTACCAATTTATAAGGAACTTGCAGCCATTCGATCTCGCTTAGAAGAAAAACTTGATTGTACGTTGGAAGAGCACATTTACAAAACTCGTGAAGCGTATATTGAAAAGTTAAAAACAAATGTTATGAAGCATGAGAAAGAAGGAAAAATTCCTTTTTCAGAAAAAATTGATAGATTAATTACACATAAAATTTTAGGACTTCCAATCTTTTTAGCAGTTATGTTTTTTATTTTTCAGGTTACGTTTACGTGGATTGGGACACCTTTATCGGATATGTTAGATGAGTTTTTTGGTGGCCAGCTTACGGATTGGGTGACAGCTGGACTTACAAGTGTCGGAGCTTCTGATTTTATTCAAGCACTCGTTACAGAAGGTATTATTGCCGGTGTTGGTGCGGTATTAGTATTCGTTCCACAAATCTTTGCACTATTCTTTTTCATTTCATTATTAGAAGACTCAGGATATATGGCGCGAATTGCAGTTGTTATGGATAGAATTATGGAGTTCTTCGGTTTAAATGGAAAAGCATTCATTCCGATGATTATCGGTTTTGGATGTAATGTTCCAGGTATTATGGCAGCGAGAACGATTGAACAAGAAAAAGAACGTTTACTTACAGTTCTTGTAACACCATTTATGTCTTGTTCGGCACGTTTACCTGTATACGCATTATTTGCGGGAGTATTCTTCCCTCATAGTCAGGCAACTGTTGTGTTTTCTTTATATGTTGCAGGTATTGTTCTTGCATTATTAGTTACAAAAATTATGTCTCTTACCATTTTAAAAGCGGAAAAGTCTATTTTCGTCATTGAACTACCTCCTTACCGCGTGCCACAAGCGAAAACGTTATGGCTAAGCACGTGGGAGAAAGGTAAGGGATTTGTTCGTAAAGCAGGTACATTCATCTTCGGTGGTTCTGTTGTCATTTGGTTATTAAACTACGCAGGTCCATCAGGATTTGGTGTGGATATGGGAGACAGTTACTTAGCGATGATTGGTGGATTTATCGCACCACTATTTGCACCGCTCGGCTTTGGAACGTGGCAAGCTGCAGCATCTCTTTTAACAGGATTTTTAGCGAAAGAAGTTGTCGTTTCTACAATGGCAATTATTTATGCGGTGAAAGAAGATGTGCTTGGAAATGTAATGGGAGCACATTATACTGCGTTATCAGCATATGCATTTATGTTCTTTATTTTATTATATGTTCCGTGTTTAGCGACAGTAGCTGTTATTAAACGTGAAACAGGATCAGCGAAATGGACGATTTTCTCAGTCGTTTATCCGCTCGTAGTTGCTTACGTATTAACGCTCATTATATACCAAGTCGGATCCTTACTCGGATTCTAGAAGGAGATGTATTGTGATGATGGTCAATATTATAATTGGAGCTATCATTTTTGGTTATGCAGCATACACGTTAGTTCATTTTGTAAAGAGAAGTAAAAAAGGAAAATGCGCGGCATGTTCTTTAAATAAGTCATGTCAGTCGCAAACTTGTAGTCCGGATATGGAGCAAATTGCTCATAATAAATAGAAAAAAGCTTTGCGAATTTCGCAAAGCTTTTTTATTACTTCTTAATTTTTACAAGTTGTGATGATTCTACACCATTCTTTCCAGGGAATTCTTTACTTGGGTCTTTATCAAATTTTAATACACCTACAGATTTTTCTTCACCTTTTACATTTCCGTATGTTGCATCATCAACAACCGCGAACATGTCGGCATATGCACGGCCACTACCGATAATTGTATTGCCTTCGTATTTTAATTTTGCCCCATCAAGTGTAGCATTTTCTACTTTTTCTTTTGCGAATAATACACCTTGTTCTGTTGTTACAGCTGGTAATTTATCAAGTGGCTTCGTGTCGTCTTTTGCATCCACTTTGCTAAGTAACTCTTTCTTCACAAGTTCTTCACCAGTTTTCTTATCCATGACAAGAACTTTTTTACCGTCTAATGTTGTCATTTTCATTTTATAGAAGTCTTTTTCTTTCACTTCTTTTTTATTTTTATCTGCAATTTGTGTTACTTGATCTTCTGTTCCGTACAGTACAAATCCGTTTGCTTTTTCTCCTAATAAAGAACAACCTGATAATGCTCCGAATGAAATTGCTGCTGCTAATCCGATTCCTACTAATTTTTTCATGATGATTTCTCCTTTTTAATGTTTTATAGTAAATACAATTTTTGTATTAGTTTTGAAATGATGAGAAGCTTGTTTGTTGCTTCTGGTATTAGTGTATAAGAAATATGGAAACGTAACTATCGAGTTAGCTTACAGTAATATTACACTTATGTAATTTAGTGAAATTGCAAAAAAGTAAGTTAATTTTAAAGGGAGATAATGAGAATATATTAGAAATACAATATTGCATCTAGAATGTCATATTATAATGGATGTATTTTGGAAATAACATGTAAGTACATCTTCATTTTGTTATAATAAACACATAGCTGTAAAAATTACTATTCTTTACTGTTAAGGAAGATTTTTATTTTTCCAAGTAGTGAATTTAAAATATGAGGTATATCATAGGAGGAATTTAGATGTCTGTATTTAAACGATTACGAGATTTAACAATGTCGAATGTGTATTCATTAATTGAAAAAGCGGAAGATCCAGTTAAGATGACGGATCAATATTTACGCGATATGCAAGCTGATGTACAAGAAGCTGAGAAAAGTGTAGCAGCTCAAATTGCGCTTGAGAAGAAATTCAAAATCTTATTTGAAGAGCAAGAAGCACTTGTGAAAAAACGTGAAGAACAAGCTCATATGGCTGTTCAAGCTAGTAACTTAGATCTTGCGCGCCGTGCACTAGAAGAAAAACAAAATGCAGAGCAAAAGATGAATGAGTATAAAGCAAGCTATGAGCAAAACAAAGCTGCTGCTGATAATCTGCGCCTGAAGCTAGAAGAAATGCGTAAGCAATTAAATGAACTGAAAAATAAACGTGAGACACTTGTAGCACGTGTAAATGCGGCGAAAGCACAAAAGAATATTAATCAGGCGATGTCTGGATTTGATTCAAACTCAGCAAAAGCTGGTTTAAGCCGTATGGAAGAGAAAGCTCTTCAATTAGAGGCTGAAGCAGAAGCAAGCGGTGAAGTGTACAAAAAAGAAAAATCATTAGATGATGAATTCGCAAGCTTAAATAAAAATTCTGCTGTTGACGATGAATTAGCTCGTATTATGAAGCAGTATGAGAAATAATATAGAATAGAGACAAATGAACCGACATGTCTAAACAAATTCATGTCGGTTTTCTATTATTTTTTAGAGGAGGTTTTGCAATGACATGGACAAATGTGTTAGCCATGCTTGTATGGACTGGAGCGAGTGCAGTACTTTTATTTGCAATTATGTGGGTTGATTCAATTTTTACAAAATACAATGATTTAAAAGAAATCAAAAATGGAAATACAGCTGTAACAACTCGTTTTATTATGAAATTATTTGCACAAGGGTACATTTTATCCCAATCGATAACGAAAGCAAATGATTTATGGCAAGCACTTCTTGCATCAGCAGTTTCTTTCGTTATTTTATTAGTGGTAGAAATGTTTATCGAATTCGTATTAAAGAAAATGTCTGGTCTTGATTTAGAAGAGGGTACGAAAGAAGGTAGCGTTGCACATGCGATGCTAGCCGGATCATTACATATTGTTGGTGCACTAATTTTAGGTGCGTGTTTATAAAGAGAAAAGGAGGGGTAGATCATGAGTTTATTTAAACGAATTAAAAATATAATGAAAAGCCCAGAGCCACCGAAGCCGGAAAAGAGTCTTTTAACGTTAGCTCCTGGCGATATGATTGAAGTTTCATTAGTTATGTATGAATTAATTGGGAAAACGAGTATGCATTCTCGTAAAGAAATTGTTTTGACACTGCAAGACGGGAAAGATATTCGTTATTTAAAAATTGAAGACCGTGAAAATACGTATTACAAATTATATACTCCAATTGATGGTCGCTTAGATTCAATTGATGAAATTCCGACGACAATTGAAATGGATGATACCGAGTACCATATGGAAGAACAATATAACGGACGTGTTGTTGTGATGGGAAAAACTCCATTCTCAGCTTCAGAAGAACAGTATATATGGGAATTCCAATCAGATAATCGGAAATTATTGCGTATTGAATGGCAAAATGGTCGCACAATGATGTATGAGGGAGAAGCAATCATTCCTGCTGATGTACAAATTATAAGAGCAACGTAAGGGGGCGTAATCATGTCAAACCGATTGTTTACCATGATTAAATCGTTTGTGATCCCTATACTTGCTATCGTTATATTACTTGTTGTTGCTGGTTATGCCTTATCAGGTTGTCAAGGCGGGCAGACAAAGTCGATTCAAGACCGTTATCCACTTGAATCTGTTGCCAAGGAAGGTAAACAAGAATCTTACGTGTATAGGGCCGCCAATCGGTCGGTTCCTGAAGTAGCGAAGGAACTCATTAACGAAAGAGAACCGAAGCAAGCATCTAAAGAAGACGAAAATCAAATGTTCCTCGTTTATTCTGATAAGATTTATAACCTGCAAAAGGATAAAGAGAAACCATCTGATACGTTAATTGAAATAAGTAATAAAGAATTTGTCCGTCAAAATTACCAACCGTCCTTCTTGCAAGGGTATATTATGGGAAGTATATTAAATGATATATTTGGTTCACGAAAATCATCGTACGGTGATTACCGCGGGTATAATGACAGACAAAATCATAAACCGGTTATTCCAGAGAGACCGCCTACGAAAGAAGAAAAGAAAACCCCTCCTCCAATTACGAAGGAAGGAAAAGGGTCTATCATTAAGCGAGGCGATCATGTAGATTCGAAACCTTCCGTAGGAGATACAGGAAGTATTACTAAAAAAGGAAGTAGTACGCCTCCGCCTCCTACTGGAAGCAAAGGGAAAATAACGAAAAATCCAGGTGGTTCAAGCGGATCAGATGTGAAGCCAAAATCATCTATTAAAACCCCGCCAAGGAATACATCTCCTCCGAAAACGAGGGTCGGTGGTTCAGGAAAGATTACGAAGAGAAGATAGTGTAGAGACCGAAAAGTGTGAGTTGCTTTTTGGTCTTTTTTCTTGTTATGGGAATTAATTCCTTATTATTAGTGCGATTTAGGCATAAGGGGGGAGAGTAAAAATATATCAGCGATTATTGAAATATATCGACTTACCGACAAAAACTGACAACGATAGCAACTTAATAATAAAAAGAGGGTGTGCCAAAATTTTGGCATACCCTCTTTTATATAACGATTAATGAATATCACGTTTCTTGAAATTACCGCCTTTTACTTCTGCTACATCATAAACTGTAATAAAAGCGTGTGGATCGATTTCATTAATAAGTTCTTTCATTTTACTTTCTTCTAAACGGTTAATTACACAAGAAATTTCTTTGAACTTCTCTCTTGAATAACCACCGTATACTTCGTTATATGTTGCACTTCGGCCTAAACGATCGCGAATTGTTTCTACCATTAATTCAGGCTCTTTTGTAATGATTTTAAATGCTTTTGAACCACTTAAACCAACTTCAACGATATGAATCACTTTCGAAGCGATAAAGTAAGCAATTGCCGAAAGGATAGCTCCTTGAAGGCCGAATACCGTTGATACGAAAATAAATACGAACATGTTTAAGAATAAAATAAGGTCACTCGTTCCAAATGGTAACTTACGAGAAAGCAATACAGCAAGCATATCGATTCCATCTAATGCCCCACCGTTACGTAATGCTAGTCCCATACCAAAACCGATGATAATACCACCAACAACTGTAACTAATAATGTATCACCTTCAATAATAGCTGGTATTCCGTGCATGACAACGGTACCTACTGCTAATGAAGCAATTCCGATAATAGAATAAATCGCAAAGCTTTTACCGATTTGCTTATACCCTAACCAAACGAAAGGAATGTTAATAACTGCGATTAGAGCTCCTAATGGCAATCCAAATAATCTTGAACTAACGATACTTAAACCAGTTACACCACCGTCTGATACGTTATTTGGAATTAATACCGCTTCTAATCCGTACGCTGTGATAAATGCCCCAATAATAATCATCAAAGCTTTTGAAGCAATTTTTAGCTTATTGGGCTTGTTTTTGATAATTTTCTCCATATAATTTCCTCGTTTCAAACTAGTTTCTTATTTGTTACGTTATTCACACCTAAATTTCATTTTAACATTTAATTTGAAAAAATTCTCCTTTAATGGATGTATGCAGGGAATATTATCACCATATTATCTTTAAAATATTTTTGAAATGAGTATAAGAAATCCCATCCTTTCAAAGGATGGGATACTATTAAGAAAATATAAAACTAAGTACTGATATGAATAAAGCGAAACCTAAAATAGTTCCACATATTTTCATATGACGCTTACGTCCCATTACGACAATTGCAACATATTCACGAATCATTGCGTTAGGCCAGTAATAAAATGCAGTTTTTGACCCGATTCCTTGGCTATTAAGACCAGCTTGTCTAGCGTATATACCAGCGCGGAAAAGGTGGAAATTATTCGTTGTAAAAATACTTTTATATTTACCTTCAGGTTTTAAAGAATCCATAATTTCTTTAGAGAACAACATATTTTGATATGTGTTTACAGAGCGATTTTCTTGTACTGTATGTTCAAGCGGAATTCCTTTTTCAACAGCATAATTTTGCATTGCTTCTGCTTCTGGAAGGCCTTCATCTGGACCTTGACCACCAGAGAAAATAATTGTTGGTGGTGTATTCACAGCGGCTTGTTTCCAATAGAAGTCGATAGCTTTATTAATGCGGCTTGCAAGTAATGGTGGTACTTTATCATTAATTAAGCCGCTACCAAGAACGATAATGAAATCTTGATTACGTCTTGGTCTGTTGAATTGGTATAAAAAATATGCGCTTAAGAAGTTAGATAAGTGTATAAAGAAATAGAAGCTTATAAGAGAAATAGCTGCAAAAATAGGCTCTAAATGCGATGAAACTAAACTTGCTGGGTTTATGATAGGGAGCATTATAAAGAATAAAATCCCTAAAGCAGCAATTAAAGTTAAAGAGTTTGTGAAACGCCTTCCTTCACGTTGCATTAAAATTTTTGCATTAAGAAAAAGTCCGAACATTAAAGCGACTATAGCAAAAGGTATCATTACAAGTAGTGCTAACATGGGGATGATAACGATAAAATGTAAATCGTTATTACCAGACTCAAATGAGGCTATAGCGCAAAATAATAGAAATGAACAGATAAAGGCATTAAATAAAAAGCCGTTTATTATTTTTCGCGGATCTTTTAAATACGAGATAAGAAAAATAATAAACAGTATAAGAGGAATAATTCCAAAATACATCATAAATATAGTACACCTCAACTTGTATAAGAATTTGACATACCTTTTATATTACATGATTTTATAATTGAAAATGAAAGAAAAAGGATTTTGAATTTTCTCAATAAAATATATAGATACATATGTTACAATATATTCAAAGCGATATATTAAAAGTAAAATGGTTGAAAAGGCACTCAGTAGAGTGCTTTTTCTTTTTGTATGCAATTGTGCATATTATATTTTTTTTCAAAGGCAGAGGATTACAATATAAGTTGTAGACAGACTTTATAAAGCAGAATTTAATACAAACATTTCCCTCTACTTTTTGTATCTAACAATCATATAACAATAAATAATTCTGTTTTATAGTGTCTGTTTTTGAAAGTTGTCTTTTTTGAAGGCACCTTTTTTTATTAGTATAGATAGTTTTCACTGTTAGCATAGTGTAAACTATCTATACTAAACATTAGCAATCTTCCGTATAAACATTATCAATTTACTATATATTCCAGTGGTGTTAATCTACATATGAAAGGCTTTCTTTTTCAAAATATTACCCCTAATAAAATTTTGAAGAAGTCAACTGTCTCCAAACTTGTCTTTATGCTTAAAGAAAAAGCACTCAAATTGAGTGCTTTTTCTTATTAAAACATGCTATTTTTCTAGGCGATTTTCATAAAATAAAAGTAAAGAAATGAAAGTGGGTGACAAAATGCCGGCAGTTGTGGAAGGTGTTATTATTGAAAATTGCAATGGAACAATTAATGTAGGTGACAAATATAACGTACAGCCGATTGAAAAGACGAAGGCTTATAATGGATCGGGATCATCAAATACAGGAATGAAAGTACAAACATTTAGCGGGATTAGTACAGCTGATGTATGGGATAATGATGCGAATGATCAGGGAATACAGTTTACTTTATAGTGTGATATGCAAAGTTGCATAAAATGATGAACTTGTCCTGTGCTACAATCTAGCTGTGAGCTGTTAATGATTCTTCTGTAGTATAGTTGTTAGATTAGAAATATAACATCTTATCGAAAATCATACGTAAAAAAAAGACACTTCAAATGAAGTGTCTTTTTTTTACCTTAGTGATACCCTTTAGCAGAGTCTTTATGAATTTTATTTTTAAAGATACTGTAGCTCCAAAGCTGATATCCAATAACGATTGGTACCATGACCATTGCAACGAAGAACATAATTTTTAAGTTTAATTGACTACCAGCTGCGTTGTATAACGTTGTACTGTATGCATCGTTAATACGAGATGGTAACATTCTTGGGAACATACCTGCAAAGCCAGTTGTCATAAACATTGCGATTGTTAGGCAAATGAATGTGAATGCAAGGCCAATTTTATGTTTGTACACCATAATAAGTGCGAGTACACTCATTAACATTGCAAGTACTGGAAGAATGAATAGTACCGGATATTCCGTAAAGTTTTGGAATAAGTTTGTCCGATTAGCAGTTGCTACATAGAAGATAGCTAAAATGATAGCAGCTGCCATTGAAAACGGTCTTGCGATTTTATAAGCACGATCAGATACTTCACCAGTCGTTTTAATCATGACCCAAAGGGCACCGGATACGACAAATATAGCAGTGAAGAAAAGACCACCTAATATACCGTAATGGTTTAATAAGCTAAGCAAATTTCCTTCATAGCCATTTTTTCCGATTTGTAGTCCATAATACAAGTTAGCGAATGTAACACCGAATAAGAAGGCGATTAGGAAACTGCCAATTGCAAATGCCCATTTACAAGTTTTTTGCCAAATTGGTGAATCATCTTTATGCATGAATTCTAGTCCAGCGGCACGAGCAAACAGTGCAAGTAATACTAAGAATAATGGTGTATATAAATAGCTAAACATATTAGCATATGTGACTGGGAAGGCAGCAAATGTTGCGCCACCAGCTGTAATCAACCATACTTCATTACCGCCCCAGAACGGGCCAATTGCTTCTTGTAATTGATTTCGTTCTTGTCGGTCTTTCGTAACGAAGGGAAAAATCATTCCGTTACCAAGTGCATACCCGTCAAGAATGAAGTAAACTGTCCAAATCACGCCCCATAAACCGAACCAGATGATTGCAAGCATATCATGAGACATGGGCTACACCTCCCTCAGTAGCAGGTTCTTCTAATGCTGCAGGTCCTTTTTTCGCGAACTTCAGCATTAAGTATACGTCTGCGATTAAAAGTAAAGTGTAGAACAAAATTAAACTAATTAATGAGAACCAAATTTGTGGAACTGATATAGGCGATACAGATTCCGCTGTACGCATTAGTTTATATACTGTCCATGGTTGACGACCTACTTCAGCGACAATCCATCCTGCATTAATCGCAATATAAGGAAGTAAGACAGACCATATTGTAATTTTTAAATAGCGTTTTGAGTTTTCTAGTTTTCCTTTTCGGTTTAAATAGAAGCCGTACCAAGTTAATGCCATAAAGAACATACCAAGTGCAACCATTAAGCGGAAGCTATAATACACGAGGTTAACATTTGGACGTTCATCTTTCGGAATATCTTTTAAACCGACAATTTCGCCATCAAATGAGTTTGTATAGAAGAAGCTTCCGAGTTTTGGAATCGTAAGGAATTCCAAGTTCTTTTCATTTTTCACATCAGGAATTTGAACAATTGAGAAGCCTTGTCCTTTTCCAGTTTCCCAAACTGCTTCCATCGCAGCTCCTTTTGCGGGTTGATATTTAGCTGCTGATACACCAGATTGATGTCCCATAAACGGTGTAATTGTTGCGGCGAATAAGCCTAACATTAAACCAAACTTAAATGATTTTTTGAAGAATTCTACTTCATTTTTACGTAATAAGTGATAGGCACTAATTGCCATAACGAAGAAAGAACCTACGATATAACAACCAACTACAGTATGAAAGAACATATTCCAAGCGTATGGATTCGTAACGAGTGCCCAGAAATCATTTAATTCAGCGCGACCGTTACGTACTACATAGCCAACAGGGTTTTGCATAAAACCATTTGCTGTAATAATCCAAAGGGCGGAAATATTTGTTCCAAGTGCAACCATCCACATACAGAAGGCACGAAACTTTGGTGAAATTTTGTCTTTACCGAATAACCATATTCCCATGAAAGTAGATTCTAAGAAGAAGGCAACAAGTGCTTCGATTGCGAGAGGTGATCCGAAAATATCTCCCATATATTTGGAGTACTCAGACCAGTTTGTTCCAAATTGGAATTCCATCGTAATCCCGGTTATAATCCCCATTACGAAGTTAATTGTAAATAATTTACCCCAGAAATTTGCCATTTTGCGGTATGTTGGATTCAATGTGCGGGCGTATTGAGTCTCCATACATGCTACCAAAATAACAAGTCCGATTGTCAAAGGTACAAATAAAAAGTGATAAAAAATAGTAATTGCAAATTGAAAACGACTCAGTAACAGAACGTCGGACATAATAAATATTCACTCCTTTTTTACATTATCTACAATCAGTTTATAGTGAAAATACGTTTAAAGTATGTGAGACTTGTTACAAAGCTGTGTGTATATTTTGAAAGAATTATGTCGATTATCTGAAAACATCTTATTTTTAATATAAAGCGATATCCTTTTTGAGTTTTTCATATTTTGGTACACTATATAAGTAATGTAAATGAGAGAAAAGAGGGTAACTAACTGTTACGATTTATTTAACCAATTATAACTAAAGTTAATTAAATATATCAGTAAGCCCTGCTAGTCAAGTGATTGGCTAGTAGTGAGGGTTAACTGCGGGCAATCCCTAAAGCTGATTGAACTACAACGTGGCTAGAAATAGCGAGCGTGAATGTTGCGAAAGCAGAAAAAATCAATCAGATGGTGCAAGGTTAAATCCTAAACACTAGAACAATGGGTCTTCCGCATCGAATCATCTAAGTCAAAATGGATAAGATGAACGTTCAACGACTATCTCGTGTAACTGACGAGAGTACATCACAAGCCTATGGTGATGGAAAAATCCTCTATCTCTAAAGAGATAAACATATAGTCTGCGCTCATGTGAAAACATGAGAAGTTCATAAGAGAACTGGCTAAGGAATTGCGCCCTTAGTTGAACGAGATACATTTAATTAAATCTATCAAACCTCATTGAATATATCGAACGTATGTGCTATGTTAGATTCAATGAGGTAAGAATAATAATGAAATTTTTACGAGTTAGTCAAGTATCAGAATTAACAGGTTTGCATCCGAGTAGTCTCAGGAGAATGCTGGTGGAACACGCTACTATTCAGAAGAACAAATCTTTCATTATCTGAAAGGTGAGTGCCTGAATAATCGCACAGTAAAGGAGTAGACTTCTGATGATATAGGCGAAGAAAGTTAGACTAATCCCAACGTCTGAACAAGAAAAAGTGCTTAGAAACCATGCTGGTGCTGCAAGATTTGCTTATAACTATTGTAAAAGAATGAGTGATAGATATTATAAGCTATTTGGAAAATCTGTTTCACAGTTAGCTTTACAGAAACGATTTACAAAGATCAAGAAGCGAAAGAGATATGAGTGGTTAAATGACATCAATGCACAAGTTCCCAAACAGGCTTCAAAAGATTTTGATACGGCGAGAAAAAATTCGTTCAAAAAGTACAAAAATGGTTCTCACACTTCTTATAAATCCAAAAAAGATTTAATCCAAGGATTTTATGCCAATTATGAAAGACTGATTATAGGAAAGAAAGTAGTTCATATTCAGTCTATTGGAGAAGTGAAAACAAGCCAACAACTACCAAGAAACAAAAAACCATCCAATCCAAGAGTTACCTTTGACGGTCGTCACTGGTGGATTAGTGTAGGGTTCCAAGAAGACTTTGAATCACAAGAACTAACCGATGAGTCGATTGGTGTGGATGTTGGTTTAAAAGAGCTGTTTGTAGCTTCTAATGGTACGAAAGAACGAAATATAAACAAAGATGCCAAGGTTAAAAAACTTTTGAAAAGGAAAAAGTCAGCGCAAAGAGATATGTCTAGGAGATTTAAAAAAGGTGTGAAAATTCAATCTACCGGATATGAAAAAGCGAAAGCTGAGCACCTGCGGTTATCTAGGAAAATTACGAATATCCGAAATAACCATATCCATCAAGCAACAGCTAAATTGGTGAAAACCAAACCAATGAGGATTGTTGTGGAAGACTTATCTATTTCTAACCTGTTAAAAAACAAAAAACTATCGAAAGCATTTTCATTTCAAAAATTACACTTCTTCTTTCAATGTTTATCATACAAGTGTGAGAAGTACGGCATTGAGTATGTAAAAGCTGATAAATGGTTCGCTTCAAGTAAGATTTGCTCATATTGCGGTGTAAAATACGACCATTCAGTTCAACCAGAAGGACAGTGGAGTTTAAAGATTCGTGAATGGTGTTGTGCTTCATGCAATAGCCATCACGATAGGGATGTAAATGCGTCGATAAATTTATCAAGATGGGTAAAATAAATGCTTGATAATAGGAGGTAACGATACTGCCTCGTGTGGAGTGTTATACCCCTCGTCCCTTTGGGGCTGCGAGAACACGATGAAGCACTAACTTGTGTAAATTTGATTGAATTGTATAGATTTAGTTAAGTTTATCGTATCGGTTCTTTACTATGAAGTCATTAGAAGAGATTTTACAATACAATGAAAAATTTGTTGAAGAGAAAAGATACGAAGAGTATGAAACGGGAAAATTCCCGAATAAAAAAATGGTAATTATCTCTTGTATGGATACTCGTCTTGTTGAATTATTACCAAAAGCAATGAATATGCGTAACGGTGATGTGAAAATTATTAAAGTAGCAGGAGCTGTTATCTCACATCCATTCGGAAGTATTATGCGTAGTATTTTAGTTGCTGTATATGAACTTGGTGCTGATGAAGTTTGTGTAGTTGGTCACCACGATTGCGGTATGGCAAAAATTCAGGCAAGCAGTACAATTGAGAAGATGAAAGAGCGCGGTATAACAAATGAGAAATTAGATACACTCCGTTATTCTGGAATCGATTTAGAAAGATTCCTACAAGGGTTCTCTAGTGTAGAAGAAAGTGTAGAACATAGTGTATCAATACTTCGCAACCATCCATTACTTCCAGAAGAAGTACCTGTTCACGGTCTTGTTATAGATCCTGATACAGGAAAATTAGATTTAGTTGTGAATGGTTACGACAATTAAGAATTTACTTTGTCATCCTTTTTATCTGGGACAGGATCAAATCCTCCCGGGTGGAAAGGGTGACATTTTAATATACGCTTACAAGTAAGCCAAAAACCTTTGAGTGCACCATGTTTTTGAAACGCCTCTAATCCGTAATGAGAACAAGTTGGATAAAAGCGGCATGTTGGTGGTGTCATCGGAGAAATGAACTTTTGATAAAAGCGTATAATCCCAATAAAAATCTGTTTCATAACGGTCTCCTTTTCAGCATATTCTTAAAGTATTATAGCACGACTGTACATAATACTTTACTAATGTGCATTTCCGTTATATCATATTGGATATAACGGAATTAAATTAAAAGCGGGAGAGATGTTGTATGCCATCAGTAGAAAGCTTTGAATTAGATCATACGATTGTAAAGGCACCTTATGTAAGACATTGCGGAGTTCACAATGTAGGTAGTGACGGTATTGTAAATAAATTTGATATTCGTTTCTGCCAACCGAATAAACAAGCAATGAAACCAGATGTTATTCATACGTTAGAGCATTTATTAGCATTTAATTTACGTAAATATATTGATCGTTATCCGCACTTTGATATTATCGATATTTCACCGATGGGCTGCCAAACAGGATATTATCTTGTAGTAAGCGGAACACCGACAGTACGAGAAATTATTGATTTATTAGAACTAACATTAAAAGATGCGGTTCAAATTACAGAAATTCCAGCTGCAAATGAAACACAATGTGGTCAAGCGAAGCTTCACGACTTAGAAGGAGCACAACGCTTAATGAACTTCTGGTTAAGCCAAGATAAAGATGAACTTGAGAAAGTGTTTGGATAAAGAAAAACTGCCTGTTAAAGGGCAGTTTTTTTATTTGTAAAAGAGAAAAGTACAGGTTTTATAGAAAAACAATGAGTTTCACTTATGAGCATTTTTAAGAAATGAAAGGCAGTAGGTGAATATATTAATGAGAGCTCCTGTTTGAAAAACAGGAGTTTTTTGTGTGAATGGAGTATTGACTTTAACGTATACGTCAAAGTTTATAGTGAAGATAAATAAGGCGTGAGGAGGAAACGATGGATAAGTATAGCATTGGTGAAATTTCAAAAGAAACGAATGTAACGACGAGAACACTTAGATATTATGAGGAAATTGGATTATTAAAACCGTCGTACGTTGCTGAGTCAGGATATCGTTACTATTCAAAAGATGATGTAATTACATTGCAACAAATAACAACGTTTAAAAAGCTTGGTTTTAAGCTTTCGGAAATAAAAAAAGTGTTAAAAGAGGAAAAGGGGAATTCAGAAGAAAGATGGAAAAGTGCAATTCAAAATGAAATTCAAACAATACAAGCGGAAGTAAAAAGATTAAAGGACTTAGAAAAACTATTATATACAGCATTTCATTCCATTGAATTAACAGGAGAGCTTAAAACAGAAGATTTAATGTTATTCATAAAATCAGTACAGGGAATTGAGCAGAGAGAAAATTTCCGACAAAAATATTTTACGGAGGAAGAACAGAAGGTTATAGAGGATTTACCAACACTTGAAGAAAACGATGAAAGAACAAAAGAATGGTTACAAGTATTAAGAGAAATTCGTCAGCGTATAAATGAACCAGTAGATTCACCGGAAATTCAAATGTTAGCGGAAAGGGTAGTGGCTTTTTCAATGCACGTATTTCATGAAGATGAACAATTAATAAATAAGTATTGGGATTTAATTAAACCTGAAGAGGGAGAGATTGCAAGAGTATACGGACTTGATTTAGAAACGATGAATTATATAGAAAAGATGATAGATTGTTATTTAAAAAAGGAGGAGGGTAAATGACTGGCGCGGGAAAAGAGAAGCTATATGGAATTAAGCATGCGCGGATGGAGAGGCAATATTTTTATAAGCATCTGGGGATTTTCATTTTTGCACAGCTTCTATTTATTTTTATAGTAGGGCTTGTACCAGTTCAAGAGTTGCCAAGCGGTTCCTATTTCCTTCATATGAAAGAGTGGATTTTAAATAAACAAATTGGATTTTATAAAAATGAAACGATTAATACGATTACAAGTGTCTGGACATCAGTGCTTATTATTCATTTTATATGGGCGATGTCTTACATTCTTTTTCCGAAAAAGAAGCGTAATTCTTCGAAACAAGAAACAAGAGAAGAGATAAAAGAAGAAGTGAAAAAGAAAAAGGAGATTAGCATAAATAGGGCGTGGATGTATTTAGTATTTGGGGGCTTAATTGAAATATATTGGGCGACAGGATTAAAAACAAATGCAATGAGTATTTTGACACTCATTGCAATTTTAGTGAGCTTTCAACTACTAATTGAAGCAACTAAAAAAATTCCAATTGGTACGGCATATGCAGTATTTACTGGGATTGGTACAGTTGGAACGATATTGGTAGATATTTTATATTTCAAAGAACCATTTTCGCTCATCAAAGTTTTCCTCGTTTGCTTATTGGCACTATTTATTATCGGATTGAAATTTAGTGGGAATAAGGAAGAGGTGAAATAAAGTGGCATGGATCTATTTAATTATAGCTGGGCTCTTTGAAATTGTCGGTGTAATTGGGATAAAGAAAGTAGCAAAAAATAATAGTTGGACGAATAATATTATTTTAATAGGTGGTTTTATTATTAGTTTTCAATTTTTAACGATGGCGCTTCAAGAAATTCAGTTATCGATCGCATATGCAGTTTGGACTGGAATCGGAACGCTCGGGGCAGCAGTTGTCGGTATTTTATTTTTTCAAGAACCTAAAAACGCTTTTCGGATTATTTGTATTGTTGGGATTATGGGGACGATTATTGGATTGAAAGTAGTGAGTTAAAGAAGAGCACACAAGCTCTTCTTTTTTATGGAAGTATGTCAGAAATCCCAACGAAGAAAGTGATTATCCCAACTATAAAACAAAAGATAGCTTTCGATTTTTGCTTTTGTTGTATTTCAGCAACTCCCGAAAGAATAAATGTGATGCTTAAAAGGATAAATACATAAGAGAAAAGAATAGAAATTCGTGTAAAAAGACTAAAAAAAGCAAGAATAAAAGCAATAGCAGATAGTAAGATTCGAAGGTTTGTTAGCATAGTATCCTCCAATTTATTAACTGTTTAAAAAATCCAAATTAGTGAGAGGTAATGGTCAGTAGGTGATTGGAAATTACATGTTATCTTTAGTGAAAGTAGTTCGATACTACAATGAAGAGCATAAGACTAGAAACGAAAAAATGCGAGATATCCATTGATTTTCTTCCGGATTTCAGTTCATTAATTCCTAGAAGAATAAAGAAACAACTGAGAGCAAATTGCATGTATGGGAGAAGTGTGAAGTTGTCGGTAGCAAGAGAATAAGTGCAAAGAGAGAGTGTGAGAAGCATGAAAAAATAGCGTAATCCAGTTAGCATTGTATACCTCCTTTAAAGAGACTATTTATCGAAATATTTCTGAGAAGCCAAGAAATAAAGCACCAGCTCCTGCTAACAGAGCAAGTATACTACCACCTTTTTGCTGTTTTAAGATTTCCTCTATACTAATAACGAAAGCCATCATCCCTAAAAAGATGAACATATAAGGCATAATTTCTCTATTACTAGTAAAGAAACTATAGATTGCTATACATAAAGCAATAAGTGATAAAGTAATCCGTACTCCTTTTAGCATGCATGTACCTCCTTTTATTTTATATAGCTAATGATGAGAACAATCCAAATGAAAGCACCGGAAATAATACAAATAAGCCCAGTTGCTGCCTCCTTTTTCTTTATTTGTTCAAATGCGATGAGAAACATTAAAGCCCCTAATAGAAATTGTGAAAGAGGTAGAAAATTATTTTGACCTGTATATAATCCAATTGCCGACATAACGAACACAGTGAGTGCGATTGTGATGCGGAGTATACGAAGCATATTAGGAATTTTCCTTATTCTTTTTTGTATAAGGATTATCTTCTAGTTTATCGACGGAATGTTTATAAGCATAGCCTTTATTAATTGTCATGATGGAGAGTACGAGGATGATTAGGACGATGATAATACCGATAATTAATATTTTGAACATAAAACCCCTCCTTTTCTTTATTTTACATAATTTTGTAATTGATGAAAACAATAGAAAATAAAAGGATGAAAGAAGGGTGTTACATGGAAACGAAAAAAACATATTATATATCAATAGGAAATGGTCAAATTTCACAAGTGAAGACGGCGGATACGTATAATTTTGAAATTTATGCAAATGATGAGGAAATTACGGAATTAAGAGAGCACTTCGATCAAGCATATGTAGAAGATTTAGGTTCATTTGTACGCTCCCACGTTCCATTTGTTGAGTATCATCACGATTCAAATAATGACCGATATGATGAACAACTACAAAAAGCATATAGAATGATTTACGATTTAGGAAATCATGAGACGAAAGAATTAGTCGCGCAAATGGGAATAATCAATGGATTGTAATTGGATAATATTATGCAGAAAAGCGAGAATATGCTACAATTTGTGGTAGGAAAAACTTGTAACCATCAATAGGGGAGTAATGGCATGTACAAATTTAAAGATTATTACCACAACACTGTACAATTATCGTTTGAACGTTATCCATTTTCTCCTGAGCCAAAGCATGTTTGGGTTGTATGCCGGTACGGGGATCAATGGTTATTAACGCATCATTTACGTCGCGGTCTTGAATTTCCAGGTGGTAAAGTAGAACTAGGGGAAACACCGGAAGAAGCGGCAGTTCGAGAGGTTCATGAAGAAACCGGCGGCATAGTTTCTGATTTAACTTACTTAGGACAATACAAAGTATCTGGAAAAGACAAAATAATCATTAAAAACATTTATTTTGCAACAATTAGTGCGGTAGAAGAACATACGCATTACGAAGAAACGAAAGGGTCTGTTTTATTAAAAGACATTCCTGACAACATTAAAACGAATAGAAAATTTAGCTTTATAATGCGCGATGACGTATTAGCGCGTACGATGAAACATATAGAAGAAATCGGCTGTTTTACGAAGTAAAGTAGCCGGTTTCTTTTTTTGTATGTAAGAATAAATGTAAATATATCTTTACATTTTAGGAGGGGGAAGATGGATAAAAGAAAAGAAACGACTGTTACTGTTTCGATGGTTAAATTAAACTTTTCTTTATTTTTTATAATAATTGCTTTGGCGTTTGGAATTGGTTATTTACATATATTTCTTTCAGGTGGGGTTCAAGTTGAAGTTACATTATTAACGATGTTTCTTTTTATTATCGCAATAATTGTTCTCGTTTGTATTCATGAAGCGATACATTTAATTGGCTTTCGCTATATCGGAGGTGTTCCGTGGAGTGAACTAAAATGGGGCGTTAATTGGAAATTAGGTGTTGCATATGCTCATTCTAAACAGGCGGTTACAGTAAAGCAAATGAAGAAAGTGTTAATGCTTCCATTTTTACCAACTGGAATTTTGCCAATTGTATTGGGATTAGTTATGAATCTGGAGCTACTCTCATTTTTAGGAATTCTACTAACAGCAGGTTGTATCGGTGACATTGCCTTATATCAAAAAGTTTCAAAGTTTCCAGATGATGCGCTAGTAAAAGATCATCCGAGTAAACCACAGTTTACAGTGTATGAATAATAATAGAAGGCGTTTTTGAACAACACCTCCTATTATTATTTTTATTTTTTTTCAGTAAATCGATATGTTGTGAAAATCATTGATATAATTTAATTACTATTATTGTGTTTTTATCCCGTTATTTGTCCGTAAAAGCCCGATTGGTGAGGGCTGATTAAAGTTTCACTTTATCTCCACTTCTAAAAACGAAAGCACCTCCAACAAATCATCTACGATACGTGAATGCTTAAAATCACCCCAAAACGAATCTTTTTTCCAAACACCAAGAATCCCTACTTGTTCAGAACCAAGCACATCGTTTTCTGGATGATCTCCAACATAAAGACATTCTTCTGCCTTAACATCTAGTCTTTGCAAAGCACGTTCGAAAATTTCAGGATGAGGTTTTTTAATTCCTTCAGCTTCTGAAACGAGAATGGTGTTTGCATACGTATGTATATGTAGTGCTCGAAGGTTGCTCATCTGAAAATCAGTAAAACCGTTTGTAATAATACCAATTTTAATGTCTCGCTGTTTTAACTGTTGAAGTAGTTCATGCGTGTTTTTGAAAGGAATACAATGATGTTGGAAGTTTGTAATGTAGTCGTGCAGCAGTTGCTCGTGCGTTAAAGTAGTAATGTTATATTCGGAAAGGAGAGTAGCATATACTTTATCTTTCCACGTATAGCCATTATTATCGAGTTCGAGAAATCTAGAACAATACTTTGATTTCTCTATACTCATCAAATGTGAGGAGAAGCGATTATATTGCTCACAAATAAATTGTTCTAAAGATTGGCGCCGATCTAATAGTGTTCCATCTAAGTCGAATAAGATTGCACGAATCATGAGAAGCCTCCTTGCAGTTTTTATAATTAATTATCGCATATTCGCAAAAAAATGATTATGATATTTTGTAGAATGGAGTAATGGGGGATTGTATGAAGGAACTATATGGCAAGTTAGTATGTTGTATTATAGCAAGCAGTTTAGTTGCAGGATGCGATAGTGCTCTCGAGGTTACGAAAGAAAAAGAAATTTGTAAAACAGAAGAAGAGTGCACGCAAATAGGAGATAAAACATTACAAAAAGTGTATAAAAAGATAGAGGGACTTTCAGAACTTGAAAAAGTAGAGGATTATGACATAGAAGAGTATGAAAGTATGAATATGAAAGAGGCGGAACAGAAAAAAGAAGAGGATGATAATTACTTTTTTTTAGCTTCTTATTATATCGATGATGATGAAATTGTAGATCCTTATTTTGAGAAATTAGATCGTAAAAGATTGAATAAAGCTTTTGCAGATGACGAAGAAGCAAAAGATGATTTGTTAAGCCAGCGGCAAGATAGAGAGTATCATGAAACTTTATGGGACATGTATCGCACTCTCATTCCAGTGAAATATCGTGAGAATATAACAGGGTTTGATCTAATAACGGATGGTTATGACGGCGTTGTTGCTCATGTCATGCCAAGTATGGATGACCCGAGAGATTGGGTGCTTAGTTTAGACGTGCTTGATTCTGGGGTGAATATAGATGAAGTGATGAAAACATTAATTCATGAAACGGCTCACGTATTAACGATTGGAAATAAACAAGTACCAGTGGATAGAAAGTATTTAGAGGCGTTTGATGAAGAGAAAGACATTTCATCATATCGAAATAAATGTAAAACGCTGTTCGTGAAAAATGGATGTGTGAGAAAAAGTTCGTATATTAACCAATTTTATAATGAATTTTGGAAACCAATTGAGCAAGAGTGGACAGAAAAGAAAGTAGAAGAAAGTGAAGAGGCACAAGTTGAATTTTATAAAGAAAAGCATGATGATTTTGTATCGCTGTATGGAACAACAAATGTAACGGAAGATATCGCAGATACATTTACAGCGTTCATTTTACAAGATTCAAAAAAGGTGAAAGAAGGTACAGAGTTAAAATATAAGAAAATTGCTTTCTTCTATCAGTTTCCTGAACTTGTAAAAATGAGAGCGGAAGTGCTGTCAGGATTAGATGATGTTTCGAAAACGATAGAACAACAAAGTGCAGATTAATGTGAGTTATGTGTTCGATATAGTTTCGTTAAAGCAAAACGCAAAGAATTAAAAATTCTTTGCGTTTTTTCTTATGTTGATAAAATTGAAAATTATGTATTTTTATTTAAAAGAAGAAGGAACTGGCGGTATAAAATAGAATTAGTATAAAAATGTCACAATTTAGACACAATTATAATGCGCGTGTTGTAGGGACTATAAGTTTACTCTCGAGGAGGTAATGAAACGTATGAAAACGATTCTTGCTGTTGCTGGTCTCATTTGGGTAATGTCTCACGGTTTTCCGATTTTTGAAGGGGAGCAAATTCGTAGTGCTTTGAATGAAAAGTTTAATGATTATCATGTGATAGATCGAAAAGATAATGTCGTTACAGTACGTGTGAAAGACTGTTTTCATACAGTTACGGTTGCGGATGGAAACATTACAAATGAAACGAAAATGTGTGATAAAAGGTAAAAGAAAGAAGCTGACTATAGCGCACTGTTTTGAGTCAGCTTCTTTTTCTTGTTCCAATTAGAATTTTTTCAAATGCCTCGACAAATACATACATAAGAGTTGCGAGAACACATGTGAGTAGTACGCTAAGTAAAACGAGTGTGAAGTTAAAGACTTGGAATCCGTAGCTAATTAAGTAGCCAAGTCCTTGTTTGGAAACGAGAAGTTCACCGAAAATAACACCGACCCAGGATAGACCAACATTTACTTTTAACGTTGAGATAATTGCTGGAAAGGAGGCAGGGAGGACGACTTGCTTATAACATTGCCATTTATTTGCGCCAAATGTGTTCATTACTTTTATATAGTTAGAATCGACTTCTTGAAATGCACTGTAAATAACGAGAATGGTAATGATGATGGAAATGATTACTCCCATTGCGATAGAAGATGAAATGTTTGGACCGAAAATAACGATGATGATTGGACCGAGTGCAACTTTTGGCATTGCATTTAGGACGACGAGGTAAGGATCAAGTACGCGGGCTAGAAGTGGCATCCACCAAAGAAACGTGGCAATAATAGCACCGAGTACCGTTCCAAGAATGAAGCCTAATCCTGTTTCCAGCAATGTCGTCCATATGTGGACCCAAAGTGAACCGTCGATCCATTTCGTTAAGAAGAGATCCCAAATACTCGAAGGAGAGCTAAAGAGTAAAGGATCGATCCATTCTTTTTTGCTAGCTATTTCCCATAGTGCAAAGAAAAGAATAAGTAGTAAAAGCTGTAGTGAGCGAGCAATCCAAGCACGCCTGCGTTCTTTCTTTCGAAATTTTTCATGTAGTTGTTTTATATTATCCAAGTCGTTCCAGCTCCTTCCATATATCTTGAAAGAGGGCTGGGAAATCGTAGTGATGGCGTGCTTCTAATGGTGATAAAGAACGAATACTTTCCGGGACGATAAAGGTTTTCGCGATTTTTCCAGGATTCGCTTGCAGTAAATAAATACGATCACTCATCGCAATCGCTTCTTCAATATCGTGAGTAACAAGTAATGATGTTTTCTTATATTTATTTAGTAAATTGAAAACGAGTTCTTCTAGTTTTAACTTCGTTTGATAATCGAGTGCGGAGAATGGTTCATCTAGTAATAAAATTTTCGGATTAGTCGCTAACGTTCGAACGAGAGCGGCACGTTGACGCATACCGCCGGATAATTCACGAGGATATTGTCCTTCTACCCCATGTAGACCGACTTGTTTTAAAAGATTTAAAGTATGTTTTTTCATCTGTTCATCATAAATCTTTCGAATATGAAGTCCAAGCATAATATTTTCTTCAATAGTTTTCCACGGGAATAAGTAATCTTGCTGCAACATATATCCCATAGATGAAGTTTTCGTTGTAATCGGTTCACCATCTAAAAAGACGATACCGTCAATTGGATCAAGTAGTCCAGCAATGATTGAGAGGAGCGTTGTTTTACCGCAACCACTTGGGCCGAGTATAGAAATAAATTCGCCTTCTTCCACTTGTAAGCTCATATCTTCGAGAATAAGTTTGGCATTCTCTTTTGCAAAAAAGCAGTGAGAAACGTTACGTATTTGTAAAAAACTCATACAATTCGCCTCTATTTCTTAATAACGCTTTCGGCAATTTTTGTATTGACGAGCGCTTCATGTGGGACTTCTTTTTGTAATTCACCAGCGTCTTTCATAATCGTTTGGAGCTGTTTCCATTCTTCCGCATCTAATAGTGGATTTGTCGCATAAGAATGTTGCTTTTTATATCGTTCAATTACTTTTACTGTAATGTCTTTTGAAGTGTCTTTAAATAGCGGGGAAACAACATTAGCAATCTCTTCTGGGCTATGTGTATCAACCCATTGCTGTGCTTTATAGAGCGCACGTGTGAACTTTTCAGCAGCAGCTTTATCTTTCTTTAAGAAACTTTCTTTCGCCATGAACGTTGTATAAGGAACAGTACCAGATTCATTTCCGAATGAAGCGACGATATAACCTTTACCTTCTTTCTCAAGTATACTTGCAGTCGGTTCAAAGAGCTGTACAAACTCTCCAGTACCAGATGCAAAGGCATTTGCAATATTAGCAAATTCGATGTTTTGAATTAAGTTTGTGTCTTTGTGAGGATCAATGCCATTTTTCTTTAAAACGTATTCTCCAACCATTTGTGGCATGCCGCCTTTACGCTGTCCTAAAAACGTAACACCTTTTACGTCATTCCAATTAAAAGAGTCTAATTTTTTACGCGAAACTAAAAATGTTCCATCTGTTTGTGTAAGTTGTGCGAAGTTAATAATCGGGTCTTTTGCGCCTTGTTGATGAACGTAAATAGATGTTTCAGAACCGACGAGAGCAATATCAATCCCGCCAGATAATAGGGCCGTCATCGTTTTATCTCCGCCCGCTGTTGTTTGGAGGTCAACATTTAATCCTTCATCTTTAAAAAATCCTTTTTCAATCCCGACATATAACGGGGCATAGAAGAGAGAGTGGGTAACTTCGCCGACTCGAACATTTTGAGTTTGTTCTTTTGTACCTTCTTTTTTACTACTGCAAGCAGTAAATGTGAAAACAGCTAGTAACGTGATACAAAAAACAGCTATTAATTTTTTCACTATATAACACCTCCTAGAAGTCACTCTACAAGCATGATATGTAGGTAAGTGCCCATATGTGAGTGTAGACAGAAGGAATTTTTCTGGTGATAAAGAAGTACAAATATAAGGGGTGATAAAATGGAGTACGAATATGAGGATAGCGTACATTTACATCTTGATTATTTCGGAACAGAATGTGATATGGAATCGATTGCTTATAAGAGGAAGAATGAAGACGTATGGGATGTGTATTTTAATTTTGGAGTATACGGTATTCAGAAAGACGATGTAGAGTTAGGTAGGTTTATGGATGAATATGCTGGTCATTACGTTTTTTCTGTACATGCTCACGATCTTAGCTGGGAATTTGGAAGTGCCCAGTTTGAAGAGTGGGTTTTGAAAAATCGGATAGTAGAAAAAACGCTACAAAAATAGGAAGAATTTTGTGATTGGATTTCTCATCGTATTATTTATTTTTGTAGCCGGATTTTTTATCATGCAAATACTTATTTACCGATTTGCAAAGAAAAACATTCATAAATATACAAAAATAAAATGGTTTCATATGTGTTTACATATGAATATGAAAAAAGGTCCAAGATTAGATTTTTTTGATTTTGTAATTATAGTACTCGTATGTATCGTATGGAAAATATGGCTGCTTCCTTTTATATAATATACATGCTAATCATTTTCTCTTTTCGTTATAGTAATAGTTATCAAAAACTTGCATTTATAAGTAAAACAGTATCTGGTGTTGTGAAAGAGATTTTGACAAATACAGAAACACATACATACGGAATTAAAGTACGATTACAGAATGTACAAATTGGCCGTGTGCAAAGTGTTGGATAATAAGAAAGAGGTCGGCCATCTGTGGCCGACCTCTTTCTTATTATGCTTGGTTAGTGCGGAAGAATGGAAGCTTCTGCACAATGTGAATTAATCCGTATGCAAGAATTAAGCACATAAGAGGATTAATGAAAAATCCGTAGCGGTTAATTGCTAAGAATAAGTTTGAGAAGATAATGTAAATAATAGAACTTGCTACTAGCATCATAACGCGTTTATGTTTAAATGAATTTAGCATGAGGCAGAAGCTGCTCAAGAATGTACCGATGATAAACACTCTATGACATAGTTGCATAAAGTTATGAATACGGTATTGGTCTACAGCAGGAGCTGTTTTGAATAACTCAATTGTTTTACCGACAGTGAACCAAGAGAACCAATAAGTGAAGTCCGTCTTAAATCCATTCTTGATTAATTCTTTAGCGTATGCACCTTTGTCATCTAAGCCTTTAGCTCTCATTTCATTTACTATATTTTCATAGCCAATTTTATTAAATGGATCTGCACCGGCAATCAGTGGATCTGCACCTTGGGTTGAGAATAAAATAAATTGGTTGAGCGCTAAATAGTTACGAACAACCCATGCGCCAATAATCAAGAACGGTCCGATAAACCATAACAATCCGATTCGAATGGAGTCTTTAAATCCATATGTAAATAACACAACAAGAACAGGAATGAGCATCATTGGAGCTGGATTTGGACGGAACATAAGTAAAATTGAAACGACAATTCCAAACCATATATGGAATTTCGTTTTATTGTATTTCCATGCGAGAACAAATACATATACACATAACGCCAATAAGAATATGGATGGAACTTCTGTTAGTAATGTACGGAAGTATGTATAGTTACTTGGATAAATAGCATATAAAATACTTGCAACAATTCCATAAATGTTTTTTTCGAACAATTCTTTTCCTATTAAGAATACTAATAGTACTGTACAAAGGTTCATGATCATGTTAATAACAGTTGCTACGTAATAGTAAGGAATGGATGTAATATCAGAAATAATCATAGCGCCAGCTAATAGTAATGGCTGACCTGGTGTGATATATGCATTTTTCCCTGGAACCTCACTAGGTTCTAAATACACATAACCAAATACACCATGTTTTAATAGTTGTTCAGCTGTTAACGAATAGTTAAATGCATCATTTGCACCATATGTTACTTTGACTAACTCTCCATCTAGTCCTGGCTGTTTTACTAAACAAAAAACGTGCAACAGGAAAGAAAGCGCCAAAATTGCATATACCGCTTTAGGCAAACTCTTAAACTTAGTAAGCAAAAATGAGCAACTCCTTTTTTATTAATTCTTTCGTATTTTCATGTGAAATCTTTAATAGTATTAAGGATTTCCAAAACATAGTTATTATATCATAAAGTAGAATATTGAAATTAGGTTTTTCAATAATGAGTAATTTGTATGCCAAAATTTAACTATTTATTAAGGGAATATTAAGAAAATACATCCATGATAGAAGCAAGTATGCAGACGAAATATGTAATATATGTTATTTTAATAGAAATAGTTTTTTCGATGCGGGGTGAAATTAATACATAGAAACGAGGGAATGAATTGAAGTATGGTTCTACACTTTTTCATCTTCCAAAAAGAAATATATTAATTTCTAGCATTATAAGTAGTATGGTGACTTTATTAGTAATAACTATGCTGTTTATAATTTTAAAGGTTTTTAATTTAGACATGATGAAAGATCATTTAAATCAAAAGCTTGTTTTAAGTGTTATGATGATTTTCATATGGGGCATAACGTTTTATATTACGCATTTCAATAAAAAAGAGATGTCTATACTTAGAGCATCCCTGCGAGTGCATTTTATATTATTTTTGCTAGCTCATACAGTAGCGTTATTTTATATTGTCATGCAAGTTAATATGAGTTTCATAGAGGCAATGAATTGGATTTACTTTTATAATATGCAGTTTATATTAAGTTTTGTAGTAATTTATGTAATATATATTCTTGTATATAATTTAATAGGTAAGGTTTTTCTAAGTATGGTTTTAACGAGCTGTACGTTAGTCATTTTATGTATTGTGAATTATTTGAAGCTTATTTTCAGAGGTGATCCGTTATATCCTTCTGATTTCACACAAATTACGCATATGCAATCAGTTATACCGATGGTGATGGACTATTTTAGCTGGAGTTATATGTTTATCATTATCGTAAGTGTCGTAGTTTGTATTGTAGCAGGGATATATATGAGAAGGTATATTCAAAATGTAAAGATTCATCTAGGAATAAGAGCCTTATTAGTAGTAGGATCTATTTTTGTTCTATATGCGTATGGTAATTTTACGAATACATTTATGAATAAAGTATTTCAAAAATCAGGTGTAGATTTTGTTTTGTGGAATCAAAATGAAAACTATGCTTCAAATGGTTTTGTACTTGGGTTTATTAGCAATTTAGATACAACAGTTATGGAAAAACCAAAAAATTATTCTAATGAAAATATGCTTCAAATAGCAAACGATATAAAAAAACAATATAGTGGAAATATAGGGAATCAAAAGAAAAAAGAGAAACCGAATATTATTTTTGTAATGAGTGAATCGTTTTGGGATCCCACGAAAATAACCAACCTTTCTTTTAGTGAAGATCCTGTACCAAATTTACATCATTATATAGAAAACTTTCCTGGTGGACAAACTATTTCTCCTACATTTGGGGGAAATACGGCGAACGTTGAATTTGAGGCATTAACAAGTTATTCAATGAGTTTGTTAAAGCCAGGTTCTATACCATATCAGCAAGTTATTACAAATAAGAAAGAAATTCCATCAATCCCTACGGCGTTGAAAAAAGAAGGTTATTACACAAGTGCAATTCATTCATTTGGTCGCACATTCTTTAAACGTGATGATGTATATAAGGTGTTAGGATTTGATAAGTTCAATGCAGAGGATACGATGGAAAATGTGGATATTGATGGAGATTATATTAGTGATTTAGCGATGAGTAAAGAGATAATTGCTGAGTTAGAGAAACAAAAACAACCTACATTTATTCATGCTGTTACGATGCAAAATCATTTTCCGTTTACAGAAGGCCGATTTGGTGAAAACCTAATAGAAATTAGCGGCCTAGAAAATGAAGAATCAAAGGGAGAATTAGAGACGTATACAGAAGGATTAAGACGTTCAGATGAGGCACTTCAATATTTAATTGAGCAACTAGATAATTTAGATAGACCTACATTATTAGTATTCTTTGGAGATCATCTTCCATCATTAGGAACCAATAAATCTTTTTATAAAGAAAATGGGTATATAACGAATGAAAAAACACCAAGTGAACGTTTAGCGATGGCGCAAACGCCGCTATTAATGTATGCAAACTTTGATATGCCAAATGATAATTTAGGTTTAGTAAGTCCAATTCATTTTTCTAATCTTATTTTTGATTATGCAGGATTAAATAAATCCTCATTTTATCAATTTTTATCGGAACTTTACAAGGAAATACCAGTGCTTAGAGATGAATTAAAAGTTGATAAAAATGGAGAAGTAATCAATGATTTAACAAAGAAACAAAAAGAAATGTTAGAGCAATATAAAATGCTCCAATATGATTTACTCGTCGGAAATCAATATAGTAAAGATATCCTCTTTAAATAAAAGAAACAAAAAGAACTTGTATAACGATACAAGTTCTTTTTTCATAGTATTTAACGGGGTAACCAGACAAGCTGGGTTTAGGGAGTATTACTTGTACATTTAGTATATATGAAAATGTAATCGTTTTATTTGTATATTTGTGAGAAATTTGTGAATTTTATGTTTTGTAAAAAATCGATCATATTAACTTTCATTCTTGTATTGCAGTTGTTATGCATGTAAAAATTTTATCAGTTCTTTATTTAATTCATTCGCTTGATCGATTGGTGAACCATGACCACTATTTGTAAGAGCATGTAACTGAGAATTTTTAATTCGTTGTTGCGTAAGCTCAGCGCTTTTGTAAGGAATTAGTTGGTCGTGAACGCCGTGGAAGATTTTTGTTGGAACGTTAATTTTATTTAAATCTTTCGTTACATCTTCATTTGCAGCTGCTTGTAAAATTTTGATAAGGGCATAAGAAGCGGACTGCATACCGAGATAAGAAAACCATTCAAGGGTTGCGGCTCCTAAGTTTCTATTGAAAAAGGACAAAGATACATCATTTAAAAATTTTGGTAAATTAGCATACATTTGATTAATAAGGGCATCTGCTTGTTCTTTCGGTACACCGTAAGGGGACTCTTGATTTTTAACGAAAGAGGGGGAGACAGCGTCAATTAATGCGAGCTTAGAAATGCGGCGCCCATTATAGCGAGACATATAGCGAATAGAAAGAGCACCACCAACTGAGAAACCGACTAACGTAGCGTTCTCTACTTGGAGTGCTTCTAGAACAATTGCGATATCATCGGCTAATCGATCATACGTGTAACCAGTCCATGGCTTATCAGATTGCCCATTTCCTCGTATATCCATGGCGATACAGCGAAAGCCATGCTCTGGTAAAACATTGAGTTGATATTGATACATTTGATGATTTAAAGGCCATCCGTGAACGAAGAAAACAGTCTTACTACCTGGACCAGGATTAACGTCTTGCACAAAAATATGCACATCTTTCTCGACCGTAACAAACATAAAACTCCCCCTGTTCTATCAATAGGTTCCATTCTAAAAGCTTTGTTTTACTTTTTGGGCCGTCTATATAAAACATCCTCCATAATATACGTATTAATGATCATAGATTTTATGCTCTGTATATAGTCTAAATATATTGCGTTTTTGGTACGATTTTCCTCAAATGTTCGATTTATCTTTGTTTGTCTGTGAAAATCATTTATTATAATAAATGGTATTCTTTGAGATGTTATTTTGAAGGGGTGTTGAAGTGAAAGAAAGTTTTCTATCATATAAAGAAGAAGAAAGGAATGCAAAAATCCTTTTATGGGTGTTATATGTCATTGTTATTGCATATCAAATTTTTTATGCAATCGTATTAGAAGATAAATCAATAATGGATAAGGGATACAACATAATATGGCAAGTTATTTGCGGAGTAGCAATACTGTGCGTGAATATATATTTACTAAAAAAAGAAAAGGCAAACCTTGTTAAATATGCATGGATATTTGCATACATAGGGATAGAAATCGCTAATATAATTTCGTATATTTTTTATAATAAGGCGGCGTTTGATGCGACGAATATAATAGAGATTATTCTCATTTTCTTTGTACCCATATTTTTAAATAAAAAATTTTATGTGTTTTTGCTTTCCTCTATTGTAGGAAAATATTTAATTTATTTATTTGTATTAGAGGAAATAAAAGCATTTATGTTCCTTATTATGTATACCCTTATGTTAATAGTTGCATATATCATTTTAAACCGATTTTTACAATATCTTTCAGCTGTAAAGGAAAGTATTGCGATTGCTAGTGAATCACAAAAATTAGCAGTAATCGGAAAAATGGCAGCGACGGTTGGACATGAAATTAAAAATCCACTCGCTTCATTAAAAGGATTTACGCAATTACAAAGAGAGAAGCATGAAGAGGATCCTGTTTATAAACGTATGATTTTTGAAATAGAAAATATGAATAATATGATAAGCGAGTTGATGGAAGTTGCTACATGCAAGCCTTCTATTTATAAGAAACATGATCTAGGAAAGATTGTATTACAAGCAACAACAACTCTTCGCGAAAAAATGAATGAATTAAATGTGCAGCTTATTTCTAATGTGGAAGAAAAAACAATAGAAGTTGAATGCGATGAACGAAAAATAAGAGGAGTCTTTTTATATACAATAAAAAACGCTTTAGAAGCAATGGAGCAAGGTGGCATATTACATTTACGATTAGAGAATAAAGGAAAAGAGTATGTAATGATCAGCTTAATTGATAATGGTCATGGTATTAAGCAAGAAAACTTAGCCCGTGTTACAGAGGCCTTTTATACAACGAAACAAGATAAAATTGGTCTGGGTCTTACAGTAGCGAATCGAATTGTCACCGAGCACCTTGGTGAGCTACATATTTCAAGTGAAAGAAATACTGGAACGAGAATAGACATTATTTTGCCAAGGAAGTGTGGAAATACTGAAATCCAAGTGGAAGAAAAGCTAGGAGTTACCATATGAATAAAGGCTATATATTTAAAAATGAAGAAATAAAGGCGTTGAAAGTATTTTTAAGTTTATTTTTTATTATATTTTTTGTGTATGATCTTGCCTATGAATTTATCGTACCTTTAATCGCGGGAGAGCAAGAAGGCGTAGGAAAGTTTGAAGATGGTTTAGGTTTATGGCTTTACTTTTTGATGGTAGTATTGTTTTGCATTGGGATATACTTTATGAAATGGAAGAATGTTTTTCCGGTAAAGTATATTATTCTAATTGGCTATAATGTATTAGATTGTATCCATAACATTATGATTTATTATGGTAGCGATGCGGAATTTGACGGTGGAAATATAGTAGAAGTATTTTTTATTTTGTTCGCACCAATCTTTGTGAATAAAAGATATTTCTGGTTAGTTCCAGCGATACTTGTTGGGAAGTACGCTCTTACAGGAATCATTATTCAATCTTCTCTCGTTTTAATCCCAATGGCATTATATAGTGTATTTACTATCATATGTTGGATTATATTTTTGAGGGTTCAGTCTTACGTTCGAACGCTTGAAATGATGGACAAAGAAATAAAACAGACAGAAAAACTAGCAGCTGTTGGAAAGATGGCAACGGTTATTGGTTATAAGATTAGAAGACCTTTAGCAAACTTAAAAAAACTTGTGAATAAACAAGCAGACAAGCATCCGGAAGATAAAATTTATAGTGATATTATGAAACAAGAAGTAGATCGGATCCATATAATTGCTACAGAACTTAGTGGATTTGAGAAATCTAAATCACTAGAATCAGAAACTCATAACATACAAGAAATTATCTCTTATGTTATTCGAGTTATGGAAAAGCCTGCTTTAAAACAAGGAGTTCACATACAAGGTATTTACAGTAAAGACTTACCGTCAATTACATGTGATGAAAAACGATTAAAACAAGTCTTTTTTAATTTAATCAAAAATGCAATTGAAGCAATGTCAGTTGGCGGAACAATTACGATTAAAGTTACTGTAAAAGATGGAATCATCATTCAAGTGAAAGATGAGGGATGTGGTATTCCGAAAGATAAAATTCCAAAGTTAAATGAAGCCTTTTATACAACGAAAGAAACAGGAACTGGTCTAGGTTTAGTAGTTACAGAAAAAATTATTAAAGATCACAATGGTAAAATGAGTTTTGAAAGTGAAGTTGGGGTTGGAACGACGGTTGAGGTTATGTTACCACTGCATTAACTACAAAAAACATCACTTATTTGGAAGTGATGTTTTTTGTGTTCTTCTTAGGTAGACGTTCTAAAAAAGAGGACGATAACGAAAAATAATATATTGATAGTGAAAAAAGAAAATAATGGATGTTTTACTATGAAAAATATATAATGGCTTTGTCTGTTATTTGTTGTAGTTCATTTATATTTCTATTTGTTGACCCGAATCTCGGGTCTTTTTTTATGAAATGAATTGCTATATATCAGTAATTAGAAAAATAGAACATACAGCACTTGCGGCATGAATATAAAGAGAGGTTGTATTCTCCCTCAAAAATAGGTTTCCAGCTATAATACTGGTAGGTTCGTTTTCTGGCACAACGAAAGCATTTACGTTGGTACATGTGCGTTCTCATTTATTCAGCTATTTGCCGGGCAGTCCGATTGGTGAGGGATGATAATCAGTGGGGGATGAAGACCCCCCACTGATTAAGGTTTCACTTTATCTATTTTTCTGTGGTCGATTGTATTGTGTATATAAATTAAAAAAATGATAGTGTTAGAGCCACCATTTTTCCTGTGGAAGCAAAATAACATCCACATCAAAATTCTCTTTAAACCAATCATACATCAATGTCTCTTTCACTAAATATTCAGAGGCAGAGTGTGACACACCAATTAGAGACATATTCGTTTCTTTTACATAATCCATAATGAGTGAGTATTTATATCGGCCGTAATCATTGTCGATATGGCAATGGATTTCTCCTGTAATATATGCTTCAGCACCTTTTTCTTCTGCTTCCTTCATTAAAGATACAACATCGCCACATCCAGCGATAATTGCGATTTTTTTGATGGAATCATGTCGTTTACCTTCGAAGTCTGTGTAAGGAATCTGGAAGAGTTTTTTTAGATGTTTTTGGAGTGCTTCTGTTGATGTTTCATCTATTTCACAAATAAGGCCAACTGGTTCTTGTTCTGGACCTCCATATGCAAAGTCGTCCACTACAGTAGCGTTTAATGCTTTTGCAATTGAAATACTCGTTCCATGCGTTTGATGAAAATCCATTGGTACGTGACATGTATATATAGAAAGTTGTTTTTCTTTTATTTCTTGCAAATATTTTTCAGGAATTGGTATGAAACCTCGACCGGATCTTCCAATTGGATCACCGCACTCCATTACAAGGGGATGGTGCATAAAGAGTAAATCACCGGGTGTGGATTGTGAAATGAATGTTTCAAGAACGTCATCTGTAGGGAATACAGCTAAAAATACTTTGGTTACATGTTCAGATCCGTGCATCATAAGGCCGTTAAATAAATCTACAAAATTTGCTTCAAAAAATTGTTGCCAAGGAAATTTGATAGGATCATATACGGCTGGTATAAATCGACTAAAGGCACTATCTTTTCCGTATTTTTCAATTTGAAATAAGTGATCGAGTGATTGCTCTATTTTTTTTAAGGCTGGCATGTTTAATAATCCTCCTTAAGATGATTCTTGCTTTATGAGTTGTTTATATTCTTCGTAGCAAAATAAGAAGCGGATAGGAAACAAATAAAACCTAGAATCCAGCTAATAGAAGGAGAATAGGGAAGTACATGCTGTAATAGCCTTCCGCTAGAAATGAAGAAAATACTAAATAGACCTAATAACATAGGATAGCGTTGTAGTTTGAAAACAGATAGTAAACATCCTTTCTCCTGCATGAACTACTCATAAAAGCTCGATTGCTGAAACTTTATCACATACATTGTATATTAGTCTTAATTTTCTGTATATAACTTTTAAGAAAAATGGTGATACAATATATGAATGATAAGAGAAGAGAGGATGAAGATTAACATATGTACGTTACTGTAACAGAAGCAGCATATAAAAAGATTATGGATACGATTCCAAGTGAAGCGAAATATATAAAGTTATTTTACGATAATGAGGGTTGCGGTTGTGTCATGAGCGGAATCATCGATTTAGTAGCTGTAGCAGAGAAAGATGAGCGCGATGTGGATATTGAATCAAGCACAATGAATTTTATCGCTGATCGTACAAAGCTTGTATTTATGGACGATAAGTTAACGGTTGATTGGCATGAAGGTGGAGGAACTTTTCAGCTGAAGAGTCCGAGCCAATTTTATAATCCGAATATGAAGTTACATGTTCGAGTGTAGTAAAGGAAAGGTGGTCCAAAATGTATGTTGGAACCACCTTTTTTTATTGTATAAGTTGCTATTATTGTCGTTTTTTGTTGATAAGTCGATATATTTAAAAAATCGCTGATATAATTCGAGTTGCGCCGATATATTCGAAAAATCGCCGATATAAATTCATACACCAAATAACGTACACCTCTCCTGACAATACGAAGATTTTTTCACATAATGAAATGTACATGTGATTGAATTTTCTGTATAATCTTCTTTGCGGAGGGGATACGCATGAGAAGATGGGGAATTGAGTTATTAATTTTAAGTGTTGTTATTATTTGGGGGATTAACTATACAATTGCGAAGTATGGACTTTTAGAATTTACAGCAATTGAGTTTACTGCACTTCGTATGATGGCGGCGGCACCGCTTCTGTTACTCCTTACCTTTTTTATTGAAAAGTCGGTTTATATGGAGCGAAAGGATATACCTAGATTAATCATCGTTAGCGTTGTAGGTATTGTACTGTATCAAACGCTATTTATGGAAACTGTCAAATATACATCCGCTACAAATGCCTCTTTACTCATTTCTATATCACCTATTTTTACAACTGTATTTGCGATTTTTCTGAAACAAGAAAATTTTTCTTCTCGAAAGTTAATCGGTTCTATGATTGCTTTTGTTGGTGCAGAATTAGTTTTAGTAGCAGGGCATTCACTTACTAGTTCTTTTTATGGCAATGGAATTGGACTTATTACATCAATATGCTGGGGGCTTTATCCTGTTTTAGCAGGACCATTAATTAAAAAATATTCAGCATTACGTGTTACAGCATGGTCTGCGCTAGTGGGTGCGATTCCGCTATTATTGTTAAGTGGTCCGCATGTGTTTGTCATGCCATTTCACATTATTCACGGAATGACACTATTTGCTTTACTATATTCTATTTTCTTTGTAACAGTATTTGGTCTAGTAATGTGGTATGTTGGTGTTCAAAAAATTGGAGCGTCACATACGATGGTATATATGTATATAACGCCGCTTGTAGCTGTTTTATTTGCAGCTGTCTGGGCAAATGAATATGTATCGTTTCAACAGATCATCGGTGGAATTATCATTTTTGTCGGTCTATGGTTTGTGAAATCCCAGAAAGGAAAAGTTCATTCTATTGCAGGGGAACCTATATCAAAATAGGAAAACAGATCACCTATGATCTGCTTTCCTATTTTTTTATTTTTGGTAAGAAGATGAGAAATAAGATAGCAGTAATAAGTGGAATTAAGTTTAAAAATGGAATACGGAAGAGTGTAATAAGAATAATACCTGGAAGAAGAACACCGAGGACAGCGTAAAAAATGCTATGATTTTTCGTGTACCAATACAATGAAAGTCCAATAAGTGCAGGGATAATGAGGTGAATGAGAGCCATTAAAAAATAAATCATTAGACGCCCCCTTTATTTGTGTGCTTATTACATCATATCCGTATGTTCATAGATTGATATCATTTTTTTCATAAATGGACGAAAAAAGTTTGAAAAACCGTCACAAAATATGAGAATATGATGTTTGAAATCTTGTATAATATTATTTTCTAAAAACATTTAAACAACATAAACATACTGTTTATGTTGTTTTTAATTTAAATGAAATGGATTTAAGGAATATGAATTTGAAAGAAATTTTTTGTTGGATAGATAAGAACGAATGAAGAGAGGTACAGCATGATTAGTATGTCACTAAGATCATTTAAAATCCAATCGTATTATATACTAGGTATTTTGTTACTAGGATGGATGTTAACACCGTTTTCAGCACACTTTTTAGGCGCTGGAATTGGGCTTATTGTAAGTATGTATTGCGTTTGGCTTTTAGGGAGAAGAATTGAGAAGCTTGGAGATAGTATTGTAAAGAAGACGAAAGCACCGACACTCGGTATGTTTAACCGTTTTGCAGCTGCCATTTTGGGTGCTATTATTATGTACGAAATTGAGCACCACATGGTTATGTGGGCGTTTGCAGTAGGGATTATGGGTGGTTATTTCTTAATCGTTGTGAATTTAGGTTACTATAGCATGAAAGATGAGAAAGAACTAACAAAGAGCTAAAAAAGATAAAAAGATAAAAGAATTCTTTTTAGATGGAATAGATGATCCAGCCACGGATAGAAGCGGTCAGGGCCTTTTTTAGCCCCATGTGATGTGAAACCCGAGAGATGTAGTGAGTAGGGATATTATTTATATGTTCGAAGCCATGACTTGTCTCTGTTGAAATGGGTTTACTCTGGGATAAGTGATTCAGTGATGGATAGTACAGCAGGAAGCATAACTTTACATAAAATACAGGTTTCTGCTTCCAATAAGTTAACATGAAATTACGTATTAGTATGACTCTTAGCTTCTTTAAAAAAGTTGGATATAAGACAGCAAACTATTCCGGTAATTAGAATAATATATTTTATCGTTTCACTTGTATGCTCAAATAAATTAACGTTAAGCATTACAAGTCCCCAAAAAACTTGAATCGCTCCATAACTGAATAAAATTTTTCCTGTACGAGAAAAATTTTTCATAGGTCTCACCCTTTCCTGTATATGTAAATTGTATCATAAAAAAACTAAAAACGAATAAATATAAAGTGAATTTTCTGTAAAATTATAGATGTTGGCATGCCATTTTATGATTTAAGTCACAGATCAAGAGATTAACGTTTCACTTTATATAAGATATAGAAAGAAGCTTACGTTTTCACGTAAGCTTCTTTTTTATGTAAGTGTGTGTAACCGTTAAGCCGCATTGGGTTTTGTCGGTGAGTACGCGAAACTTTACGTTTACACGACACTTATTCATATGAGTAAAGGGTTATTCCAACAGAAATTTTTAATTTAAGCGATTGGGCCGCCTAAGTTAATAATATCTTCAGAAACGCTTTCGAACTTTTTGAAGTTCTCTTTGAATTCATTTGCAAGCTCGATTGCTTTTGATTTGTAAGCAGCTTTATCAGCCCAAGTTTGTTCAGGCATTAACACTTCGTCAGGTACACCTGGTACGTGAAGTGGAACTTCAAGACCGAAGATGTCATGTTTAGCTGTTTCAGTTTTTGCAAGTTCGCCGCTTAATGCTGCTTGAATCATTGCACGAGTGTAACCTAAGTTCATACGTTTACCAACGCCGTATTCGCCACCAGTCCAGCCAGTGTTTACTAAGAATACTTTCGCATCGTGTTTCTCGATTTTTTCACCAAGCATTTCAGCGTAGCGAGATGCATCAAGTGGTAAGAATGGTGAACCGAAGCAAGTTGAGAATGTAGCTTGCGGAGATGTAACACCGCGCTCTGTTCCTGCTAGTTTACTAGTGTAACCACTTAAGAAATGATACATAGCTTGTTCTTTTGATAACTTACTGATTGGAGGCAATACGCCAGATGCATCAGCAGTTAAGAAAATGATGGTATTTGGGTGTCCAGCAACACTTGGCAGTACGATATTGTCGATCGCATGCATAGGGTATGCAGCACGAGTATTTTCTGTTAAAGTAGTATCGTTGTAGTCTGCGATACGCGTTTGGTCATTAATGATAACGTTTTCTAAAACAGATCCAAATTTGATTGCATCGAAAATTTGTGGTTCTTTCTCGTGAGAAAGGTTTACACATTTTGCGTAGCAACCGCCTTCAATATTGAATACACCGTTATCAGACCAACCGTGCTCATCATCACCAATTAATTTACGGTTTGGATCAGCAGATAAAGTTGTTTTACCTGTTCCAGATAAACCGAAAAATAGTGCTACGTCACCTTCTTCACCTACGTTTGCAGAGCAATGCATAGAAAGAATATCTTGTTCAGGTAGTAAGAAATTCATAATAGAGAAGATTGATTTTTTCATTTCTCCAGCGTATTCTGTACCACCAATTAGTACAATACGTTTTTCGAATGAAACCATAATGAATGCTTCAGAGTTTGTACCGTCAACAGCTGGATCAGCTTTGAAGTTCGGTGCAGAAACAATTGTGAACCCTGACTCATGAGTTGTTAATTCTTCTTCAGTTGGACGAATGAATAATTGATGTACAAATAAATTGTGCCATGCATATTCATTAATAACTTGAATTGGTAGGCGGTAATTGCGGTCAGCGCCTGCAAATCCTTTGAAGACGAATAACTCTTCTTTTTCTTTTAAGTATTCTAAAACTTTAGTATATAATTTATTAAAATGTTCTTCAGAAATCGGTTGGTTTACAGCTCCCCAAGCAATTTTGTCAGCAACCGATGCTTCTTTCACAATAAATTTATCTTTAGGAGAACGTCCTGTATATTTTCCTGTTGAAGCAGAAACGGCACCAGTAGAAGTTAATTTCCCTTCATTTCGCATTAATACTTTTTCCACTAATTGCGGAACACTTAGTTGAATCTGTGCATTGCTTCCGTTCAATAATTCATGTAAACCAATTTGGACATTCACAGTACTCATATTTATATACCATCCTTTTCATTTAATGAAATATTTCTCGTAATCCCCAACAATAGTATAACACAATTATATAAATAATGTATACTATTTATTTCTTTTTGTTTGTGTGAATACATTATTTCCTTATTAATATTTCATTTTAGGCGCATTGAGAAAAACTTTCACGAAAATGTGAATATTAATTGACAAATGAATATCATTTCTTTAGTATAGGTTGGGACGGATACTCTCTTATCCCGAGCTGGCGGAGGGACAGGCCCGATGAAGCCCAGCAACCTCACTTGTATTGATAAATGCAGGTGAATAGGTGCTAAAACCTGTGCGAGGCTACAGGTCTCGAACGATAAGAGCGAAGGGCAAAAAGCAGTATGCAAGTAGCAAATTAAACCTTTCCTCTATATAAAGTAGGAAAGGTTTTTCTGTATGCTTGTGTGGGAGAATAAATGTATGTCGCAATCTGTGGCAAATTAAGGATGAGTTCCGTACAATATATACAATTACTGTAGGGAGGTTTACCACATGACAAAAAAACGTCATCTGTTCACATCTGAGTCTGTAACTGAAGGACATCCAGATAAAATTTGTGACCAAATTTCTGATTCAATTTTAGATGCGATCTTATCAAAAGACGCAAATGCACGTGTAGCTTGTGAAACAACTGTAACAACTGGTTTAGTATTGGTAGCGGGGGAAATTACGACTTCTACTTACGTAGATATTCCAAAAATCGTTCGTGAAACAATTCAAGGCATTGGTTACACACGCGCAAAATACGGATTCGATGCAGAAACTTGTGCAGTTTTAACATCTATCGATGAGCAATCTGCTGACATCGCTATGGGTGTTGACCAAGCGCTAGAAGCACGCGAAGGTCAAATGACTGACGCTGAGATTGAGGCAATTGGTGCAGGAGACCAAGGTTTAATGTTTGGTTTCGCATGTAATGAAACACAAGAGTTAATGCCACTTCCAATCTCGCTTGCTCACAAATTAGCTCGCCGTTTAACTGAAGTACGTAAAGATGATACGTTATCATACCTACGTCCGGATGGAAAAACGCAAGTTACAGTTGAGTATGATGAAAATGGTAAACCAGTACGTGTTGATACTATCGTAATTTCTACACAACATCACCCAGATGTTACATGGGAAGAAATCGATCGCGACTTAAAAGAGCACGTAATTAAAGCTGTAGTACCAGCAGAATTAATCGATGGAGAAACGAAATTCTTCATTAACCCAACTGGCCGCTTCGTAATTGGTGGACCACAAGGTGATGCTGGTTTAACAGGACGTAAAATCATCGTTGATACTTACGGTGGATACGCTCGTCACGGTGGCGGTGCATTCTCTGGTAAAGATGCAACGAAAGTTGACCGTTCTGCAGCATATGCAGCTCGTTATGTTGCGAAAAACATCGTAGCAGCTGGTCTTGCTGAAAAAGCAGAAGTACAACTTGCATACGCAATTGGTGTAGCACAACCAGTATCAATTTCAGTTGATACATTCGGCACTGGTAAAGTATCTGAAGACGTATTAGTAGAACTAGTTCGTAACAACTTCGATCTTCGCCCAGCTGGTATTATTAAAATGCTAGACTTACGTCGCCCAATTTACAAACAAACAGCAGCTTACGGCCACTTCGGACGTACTGATGTAGATCTATCATGGGAACGTACAGACAAAGCTGCAGCTTTAAAAGAGCAAGCTGGTCTATAATATATGAAAAAAAGCTTTGCGCAGTGAGCGCAAAGCTTTTTTTATTTATAATTACGTTGAAATAAAGCGAAGAGTTCAATGTCATGCCAAGTGCCGTTGCGGAATATAGCTTCTTTACAAGTTCCTTCATGTTGAAAACCGAGTGATTTATATAATTTAATTGCTCTCTCGTTGAAAGAAAATACTCGTAAAGAAAGGCGATGTAAATTTAATTCTAAAAATGCATAATTCAATAATAAAGTGAAAGCTTCCTTCCCATAACCTTGCCCCCAGTAATCCTTTTTACCAATATCAATAATGCATTCAGCGTTTCGATTATACGAATCAATATGAATTAAAGAAGTAATACCAATTGGAAGATGCGTAGCTTTTTCTTCAATGATATAGCTTTTAGAGTTTGAAGAATGAATAAATTGCTGGCAAAGTTTTTCTGTATCTTGTAAGGAATATTTATCAAGGTTAAGGGTAGTTGAACTCATAACGTCTATATCATTATGCCATTTATAATACGTTAGAATATCATCTTCGGAAAACTTTCGTAACTGGATACGGTTTGATTCAAACAATATAAGCCCACCTTTTGTATTTACTAGTTTTTGTTCATTATTTCAATACACGAGCTACAATAAATGTGTCCTTCTAGTTCAATATACTTTCTTATATTAGTCATACCATTTGCCGGAAATGGCATATGAATCCACGCTTTTTCATACGTTTGTATTTCTTTTTCACATGATTTACAAAGGATTGGTTTCTTCTTGAACATATGTAATCAACCTTTCATTTGACGTGCTTTACTTGCGCAAAAGGCACTACTTAGTAAAAATAGTGTCGCGAATATAATGCTTACTAATGTAGCGTATGGAATTGCGCCTTTTAAGGAAAAGCCGACAGTGATGGAAGCGACGAATAAGAGGATGAATGTTGTTGTTAATTTTTTATAAAGTTCCATACTATGTAGACCTCCAATCTATTTTTTAGTACAAGTTTTAAAATTGAATTCTATTATGTAGAAAATATAAAGAGTAGCTAAAGATGTGTAGTCTAGGAGTATAAGAAATTGCACTTTCCTTTTTGTGGGTTAGTATACTTATATTGTATCATGGCGCATGATTGGCTTCATACATAATTGTGTAAAGGTATGTATGATAAAATGAAGAAAAGTCTTTAAGAAAGGAAAGATAAAAAATGAGTGTAACTGAACATAAAAAACAAGCTCCAAAAGAAGTGCGTTGCAAGATTGTTACGATTTCCGATACACGTACGGAAGAAACAGATAAGAGCGGACAACTATTACATGAATTGTTAAAAGAAGCGGGACATAAAGTAACTTCTTATGAAATTGTAAAAGATGATAAAGAAAGTATTCAGCAAGCAGTGTTAGCTGGTTATCATAAGGAAGATGTAGATGTTGTATTAACAAATGGCGGTACTGGTATTACGAAACGCGATGTCACAATTGAAGCAGTATCAGCGTTATTAGATAAAGAAATTGTTGGATTTGGTGAGCTGTTCCGTATGATTAGTTATTTAGAAGATATCGGAAGCAGCGCAATGTTAAGTAGAGCGATTGGTGGTACAATTGGGCGCAAAGTAGTTTTCTCGATGCCGGGGTCTAGCGGAGCGGTTCGACTTGCGATGAATAAATTAATTTTACCGGAATTAGGCCATATTACATTTGAGCTGCATCGCCAATGAGTAAGTGTGCTGGAATTGTATTAGCGGGCGGTATGTCGAGTAGATTTGGTGAGCCGAAAGCGTTAGCAATTTGGAAGGGAACTACTTTTGTTGAGCATATTGTGAAAGTGATGGGAAATACTTTGCAAGACATTGTAGTAATTAGCCATACTGATATAAAAGAGCGAGTAGAGCAATTCGTACAAGTTCCTGTTATAGAAGATATCCCGCATTATAAAGGGAATGGACCGCTGGCCGGCATTGTATCAGGTATGGAATACATAGAAGCAGATTGGTACGCTATTATGCCTTGCGATGCGCCAAATGTTTCGCATGAGTGGTTTACCATTTTATTAGAGCAAACGAGCAATGAATATGATGCGGTTGTACCTATTATTAATGGAAGGAAACAACCGTTACTTGCAGCGTATCATAATCGAGTGAAAGAAAAGATTTATGCTTTGCTTCAGGAAGAAAAAAGAAGTATGGGCCAGCTTTTATCACAATGTAATGTGAAGTATATTGTTGGTGAAGATGTACAAGCGAATGCGGATTGGTTTATAAATGTGAATACGAAAGAAGAATATGTGCAGGCTCAAAAAAACCTTTCAAATGAATGAAAGGTTTTTTTGTATACAGAAATTGGGGAACAATTACTGTATAAAGGTATGTGAGTAAGTTGATTTTAAGGGGAATTTCTTAAAATCACTATACAGTTAAAATAGTGTATAACTATATATTAATTTTTATGGGTTTTTATTACAAGTCTGTTTAGTTATGTTTATTTTTGATATAATGAATATAGAAATAAAACAATGTTTAACCTTATGTATCATTTATGAAACTAAAATTTATAACTGTGTAATAAACTCCCTTCGTCTAGTTGAAGGGAGTTCTTCTGTTTAAGCGAGTAATTCTGATGCGGTGTGCTGAAGGACTTCTTCATATTGGTCAAGTAACCCACGGAAAATCTCATCCCAGCTTTTTGTTTTAGCATAAGACGAAGCAGCTATGCCCATTTGTATAAGCTGCTCTTCATTTCGCAATAAAGAATGGATGGATGATAGAAATGAATCCGCATGTTTGGGCGGGCAAAGAATTCCTGTTTTTCCATCTGCAATAATATTTTTAACCCCACCACTATTTGCACCGATGACAGGTGTACCGCATGCAAGTGATTCGAGTACGACATTTCCGAACGTTTCAGTAGCAGATGGAAATATCATGATGTTAGAACAAGCATATACTTCAGCTAAATCTTTACCTTGTAAATATCCAGTAAAAGTGACATTTGCTTTCGGAACAGCTTCACGTAAATTTGTTGCTAGAGGACCGTCTCCTGCGATGAGCCAATGAATGTCATTTCGAGTATGGGCTGTTTTGACGATAAGGTGTTGCAACGTATCAATATCTTTTTCAGGGGCAATCCGTCCAACGTAGGAAAGGACATACTTCGCTGTAATATTATATTTTTTTCGGAATAGGTCTGTATTGTAAGATGGATGAAAGAGTGTGCAATCTACACCACGTCCCCAAATGGATAGGGCCTGAAAGCCTTTATTTTTTAGTTGGTGTAACGTTTCAAAAGAAGGAACGAAATTTTTTTGCATATGGCTATGAAACCATTTTAAATAGTTCCAAAGCATATTAGAGAGAAATTCGATTTTGTAATAGCGTAAATAAGCATCGAAATCAGTATGATAAGAACCGACAACTGGGATGTTTAACTTTTTTGCATAATATAATCCACAAAGTCCCATGTTGAAAGGTGTAGCAATGTGAATAATGTCAGGCTTAAAGGAAAGAAGTTCTCGTTTAATGCGCGGAGTAGGAAAAGAAAAGCGACATTCTGGATATAATATTGTTAACGGGATACTTCTCATCTTGTTCACATTGGCCACGAAATTATCTTCAGCTGTATGCTGAGGGGCGAAAACAGAATAGGCGATCTGTTCTTTCTGAAAATATTGTGTTATTCGCTCTAACGTTTTCGCAACCCCGTTAACTTGTGGCGTAAAAGTATCGGTAAAAATGGCGACTCTCATCATATCACTCCTTTATGTGAAAAGTGGGATGAATTGATAAAAAGAGATGATGCCAGAGCAAGTGCCAAGGCACATACCGACGAATACATCTGACGGATAGTGAAGTCCTAAATAAATGCGAGAAATACCGACGCATAATGCTAACGGTAATAAAAAAACAAATAAACTTGGATTATAACAAATAAATGGAATAAGGACAGAGAAAACGGCTGTTGTATGACCAGACGGGAAAGAGTGGTCTTTTAATGGGTGGACTGGATATTTCGCATCCTGAATTGTTAAATAAGGACGTTTTCGTGGATAACATCTTTTTAATATTTGTACAGGAATATGGCTAATTGTTAAAGAAATAGCAGATGCGATTGCAGTTTGATGCAAAGTCCCTTTTGCAAAAAATAAAAAGAACAGTGTGAGTGCGATTGAGAAAGTAGCACCACCTATATGAGTAATATTGCTGAAAAAGATATTTAATGTTTTTTGATCAAAGTATCGGTTAATTCCTTTGAAAATGTAACATTCTATTTTATACAGTCCACTGGCCTTCATGAAAATTCTCCTCCCTTGCTTACATATATATGGAGATATTAGCTTTTATTTTAATAAGATTTTATTGAGGGAGTAATAATGTTTTGTAAAGAAAAAGTTAGTTTTTATAAAAAAAGCTGCCACTTTAATGGCAGCTGGAAAAGTTACTTCTGTAATGATTTATAATACTGACCTTTTTCAACATATTGTGTGCGAATTCGCTCCATGTCTTTACGGTCTTCCTCCGTTAACTCACGAATGACTTTCGCTGGGCGACCGAAAGCTAACGTGTTTGGCGGGATTTTCTTTCCTTGTGAAACGAGGCTTCCAGCACCGATGAAGGCTCCTTCGCCAATTTCAGCACCATCTAATATAATAGATCCCATTCCAATTAAAGCATCTTGTTTAATATGACAGCTATGTAAAATAACTTGATGCCCAACGGTAACATCGTCTTCTAAAATAAGAGGATACTGCGGGCTTTGGTGAAGTGTACATTGGTCTTGTACATTTACTCGGTCTCCAATGATTGTTGGTGACACATCACCGCGTATGACTGTATTAAACCAGATACTTGATTCTTCACCAATGGAAACATCGCCTGTAATGGTAACATAATCAGCGATAAAAGCACTACTCGCAATTTTCGGATTTTTTTCTTTGTAAGGATATATCATGTAAAGCCTTCCTTTCCTAGAGACTAGTTTCAGTGTATCAAATTATGAAAAAGAGTGAAATGGAGGAGGTCCGTATGTGGAATTATGAAGCGGAGGAAGCAAAGGCTGTAATCATTATTGTGCACGGCGCGATGGAATATCACGGACGTTACGAGGCTGTTGCAGAAATGTGGAATCATATCGGCTACCACGTCGTGATGGGGGACCTTCCGTCACATGGAACGACTTCAAGAAATAGAGGACATATTGATTCGTTTGATGAATACATAGAGGAAGTTAAATTGTGGGTGAAAGAGGCAAGAAAGTATCGGTTACCTATTTTTCTATTCGGTCATAGTATGGGCGGTCTTATCGTCATTCGTATGATGCAAGAAACGAAGAGAGAAGATGTAGACGGCATTATTTTAAGTTCGCCATGTTTAGGGGTAGTGACTGGACCTTCAGCACCGCTTCAAGCTGCCTCAAAAATATTAAATATTATCGCTCCAAAATTGCAATTTGCAACGAATCTTACAGTGGAAATGTCAACTCGTAATCATGAAGTGAGAGACGCGATGGAGAATGATTCATTGTTCTTGCGCAAAGTATCAGTACGTTGGTATAGTGAATTGATTAAGTCTATCGAAATTGCTCATAAAAAAATAGATGATTTTCCAGATGTTCCGCTCTTGCTAATGCAAGCTTGTGAGGATAAACTTGTAGATAAAACACGTGTCCGCACTTGGTTTGATAATGTTAAAATAAGTGATAAGGCTTTTAAAGAATGGCCGAATTGTTATCACGAGCTATTAAATGAGTATGAGCGTGATGAAATTTTGAGTTATATTCAGTCATTTACTGAAATGCATGTCAATAATATAGTAAAAACAAACAAATAAATCATTATTTGTACATTTAATAGAGGAGATGAAGGAAGAAGTGAACGTACCGAGTAATCCCATAACGCTCATGGCGAAAGTATACCGTGATGTGTTTCCGGTTGTACACCATGAGCTAGCGATGTGGAAAGAGCGTGCCTACCATATTCCGAATGATGAGCTTCATAGTCAGGCAATCGCAAGTATTGAGCATAAAACGTTTCATTGTGAGGGCGGTGGCATTTTAGCTCTGCTAGCAAATGAACACCGAGAAGAATGTATTCGTTTTATCGTAGCGTATCAAACGATCAGCGACTATTTAGATAATTTATGTGATCGCAGTACATCACTTGATCCAAATGATTTTGCCGCACTGCATGAATCGATGTTAATGGCATTATCACCTGAAGTAGAAGGCGGCGGTAATTATTATCGTTATCGTGATGATCAAGATGATGGTGGTTATTTAGATGAACTTGTTGAAACATGCCAAGATGTTTTAAAGAAAACGAAGCACTATGACAAAATTGCTTCTGTTCTTCATGAACTTGCTTGTTATTATTGTGATTTGCAAATTCATAAACACGTGAAATTAGAAGAAAGAGAGCCGCGCCTGAAAAACTGGTTTGAAGCACATAAAGAAAACTTACCTGAGATGAGTTGGTTTGAATTTTCAGCATGTGCCGGTTCTACACTTGGAATTTTCTGTCTTGTCGCATATGCATTTCATGATGAATTACATGATGAAGATATTGCGAAAATTAGACAAGGATACTTCCCTTACGTACAAGGACTTCATATTTTGCTTGATTATTTCATTGATCAAGAAGAAGACCGTATAGGCGGAGATTTAAATTTCTGTAGTTATTACGAAAACGAGCAAGTGATATTAGATCGTATGAAACATTTTGTAGAAGAAGCAGAGAAGAGCATTGGTGATTTGCCTCATGCGAAGTTTCATCGTCTCATAAGCCGAGGATTACTTGGTATTTATTTATCAGACCAAAAAGTATCAGCACAAAAGAATATGCACAAAATGGCACGGCGCATTGTAAAATACGGAGGTCTCACTTCACGATTCTTCTATTGGAACGGGAAGATGTACCGAAAGAAAACGGCGCAGTGATGAAGAAAACCACTCATGTAGAGTGGTTTTCTTTGTTATAATATGGTAAAGGTGGTGGCGGAAATGAAGAGATTGTTTCAAAAGCTATATGACCATATTGAGGTTACATTACTCGTGCTACTTTCCATTTCATTTGTAACTGGAATATATATGATGATGAATAGGCCAAGTGGTCCTACTATGATGGATTATGTGCCCCAGGTAATAATTGGCGTAATTATTATAGTAGATATCGTCTTTTTAATAAGTGGTAGAAAAAAAGAAAATAGTAAATAAAAAAGCATTTGTACAAGGGAGTACAAATGCTTTTTTACTATGAGCGTATTTTTGAAAATACATATATAAGAAGTTCAATCGCAAAAATAACTAAAACAGATAGTCCGAATAAAGGCATGACAGCGCCTAGTATAACCATCATGATAAAGAAAACGAATATGCTTTTCTTATCTCTTTGCTTTGGCGGTGCTGCTAATTTTCCTTTCGGCTTTCTTGCTAACCACATTTTTACTCCGTAATAAATGAGAAGTAATAAAGATAATGTCGTTAGTAAGCATAATATTTTATTTGGCCATCCGAATAAATGTCCTTCGTGAAGCGGGATACCGTAAGTGAACCATTGTGCAAGTAATCCATAATCACGATAGTCTGTTTTCGAAATGAGTTCCCCGCTATATTGATTAAAGTAAGCTGTTATTTCTTCATTTGGTGCAACATGCATACCTGTAATACCAGAACCGCTTGATTTCGAAACTGTGAATACGCCTTTCGGATCAGCTGGTAGTGAGATAACGTATGGCTTCTTTATTTCAATTCCTTTTTGTAATTCATCGACAGAAATAGCTTTCGGTTCATTTGAATCCGATTCAGGAGGGGCTGCTTTTCTTGTTGCCCATGGCAATTCTTTTACCTTTGATTCAGGCGGCGCCATATACAATTTCGGATATCCGAGCGATTCATTCGACGATGCGATTTTATAAATTTGGTTACCCATAAATCCTGACCATGGCAATCCAGATGCGACTAGCAGAACGAGTGGAATTGTAAATATAATACCGATAATAGAATGACGTCGTTTTGCTTTTTCTCGCTTATTGGATACCGGTGTATTTTTGAATTGGCGTATACTCATGTACAACCCAGTCACAATTAAGAATATTGTCCAGCATGCCGCAAGTTCTACAGTATAGTTGATGACAGTGCCACCAACTAAAAGAGAACTATGTAATTCCCGCATTATATTGGCAAACGTTTCACTTGCGTTTTGATCTCCGACAATTTGATTATTGCTATCTAAATACACATATTTTTGTTGTCCCGTATACTCATTTGCAATCGTAAGTCTCGTATTATAATCCCCATTAAACTCGCTAATTTTTGCCACGCTATAATGTGGATATTTTTTCTCTGTTAAGGAAATAGAATCAGCCATCGAAATAGATTCTGTTTGGGCGCTCTTCCCAAAATATAAATCTTTATAGATTAAATCTTCAACCTCTTCCCGAAATAAATACCCAATGCCACTCAGTGACAACGTAATAAGAAGCGGCGTAATAAAAAGCCCAGCATAAAAATGCCAACGCCAAAAAATGTAGTGAAGCGAACGATTTACTTTCATACTTTCAGTTCCCCTAACCTTCCCTATATGAATAAATTCCTCATTTTAATATAGCGAGATTAAGTGTGATTACTTTGAAAGAATTGTGAAGAAAGTTAAAAGTTTGTGGGATTTTTATTAAACATAAAACACATTTTAGAAGGAGTGTTTTCTATGTTTATGAAGATCTCTTTATATTTGATAAGTACATCCTAACAACCGCTTTCGCAAGACATTGAGAAGAATCAACAAAATCCTCACTAGCCACAACATTCAAATCAGTACATGCGATAATTGCGGTAGCTACTTCATCCTTCAACTGCACAACGAGTGCGCTCCATAATTTGCGAGCTTCTTCAACTTCTCCGCTTTTAATATACGTAATAATTTGATTAATCATCGTTTGCCATTTTTCATAATAAATGTACTCTATATTACGTTTTGCAATCCCGTCTTGATAAATACCAGCCTGGATTGTCGCTTCTGTTGCGAGAAGAGCGACTCTTTTTGTATTTTTAGGAATTGCTTGTAATGTCTCATCGACTATATTTAAAATTGGAATGGACAGAGAATGCTGTAATTCCTCGAAATAAAGATGCGCCGTATTGCACGGCATAGCGATAAAGCTTGCGCCAGTACTTTCAAGCTTTTGTGCTCCTTCAATAATTGCTTTTTTCATCGCTTCGTGATCAATAGGGCGATCCATGTAAAACGGTGTTGGACATGAATAAATCATCATATGAGGAAAGTCCATATCATGCTTTGCTCCGTATATTGTTTGGCAATTTGCTACAACTGTATCGACGAATGGCCCAGTCGATTTTGGTCCCATTCCTGCTAGTATTCCAATCATTGTTTCGTCTCCTTTAAGAATTTTTATATCCATTATATAGGAAAATAATAAAAAGACGTGCAGTGAATGCACGTCTTTTTTGTTACGTTTTGTCGAACAATCGATATATCCGAGAAATCGTTGATATATTGTAAGTTATGATAGATATATATCGAAAAAATCGTTGATATATTACCCCGCATTAACGGGCAGTAAAACTCCCACCTTAAAATTCGGCTGGAGCAAAGAAATTAGTTGGGAGATAAACTGCCCATAAATGCCCGATTGGTTCAACTAATAATCAGTGGGGGATTCCCCCCACTGATTAAAGTTTCACTTTATCGTTTCTCAATCGCCACAATAAATGGTGGGTTATTTTGCTGGTTAATGAAGCCATATCGCAGTACGTGAGCTTGTTTTTGGTCTAGTTCTTCGGCGAATTTGAGAACAGCGTCGCGTTCTACTTGTCCTTCTGGATGTCCGTGGTAAATGACAAGGACGATGATACCTTGAGGCGTCATTACTTCTAGTAATTGTTCAATTGCTGAAATTGTTGAGTTCGGTTTTGTGACGATATGTTTGTCTCCGCCAGGAAGGTAACCTAAGTTGAAAATTGCGCCTGTTACTTTTCCTTTTGCACCTTCTGGTAATACGGATAGGAGTGTATCGTGACTATCATGAACTAAAACAGTACGTTCGAAAAGTTCTTTTTCTTTTAGACGAGTTGTTGAGCTTTCAATCGCCTCTTTTTGAATATCAAATCCAAATACTTTTCCGTTATCGCCAACGATTTCAGCTAGGAAGCAAGTGTCATGGCCGTTTCCTAAAGTTGCATCTACAGCGTAATCGCCTTCTTTTACTGCCGTTTGCAAGAGAGTGCGAGCAAACGGTAATACACGTTCTAATTTCATTTTTGTTTCTCCTCATTTGCATATTTTCCTTGCCAGCTTCCGCGGCGTACAAATTCTGCATCGATGGAATTTAATACTTCCCATTTATTTAAGCTCCACATTGGACCAATCATTAAATCAGGTGGACCGTCACCTGTGATACGGTGCACAATTACGTCTTCTGGAATAATTTCAAGTTGGTCAACAACGAGATTTACGTAATCCTCAAGAGAAAGGAATTCTAGTTGTCCTTTTTCATATTGTTTCACCATTGGTGTTCCTTTTAATAAGTGAAGTAAGTGGATTTTAATTCCTTGTACATCAAGCTTCGCAACTTCACGAGCTGTTTCCATCATCATGTCGTAATCTTCAAGTGGAAGGCCGTTAATAATATGAGAGCAAACTCGAATACCATGCTTGCGTAATTTATTTACACCTTCCACATAAGACGGATAATCGTGAGCGCGGTTAATAAGGTTTGCAGTTCGTTCATGAACAGTTTGTAGTCCGAGTTCAACCCAAAGGTATGTGCGTTTATTTAAGTCCGCTAAATATGCAACAACATCGTCTGGTAAACAATCTGGACGAGTTGCGATAGAAAGACCGACAACGTCTTTTTCTGCTAGAAGCGGTTCGAATTTTTCTTTTAACACTTCAAGTGGTGCATGTGTATTTGTGTACGCCTGGAAATAAGCGATACATTTTCCGTCTTTCCACTTTGAGCGCATTTTTTCTTTCATTTCATGATATTGCGTTATAACATCATCGCGGCGATTGCCAGCGAAGTCACCAGATCCAGCAGCACTGCAAAATGTACAACCGCCATAAGCAACTGTACCATCACGGTTCGGGCAATCGAAGCCAGCATCTAATGAAACTTTAAAGATTTTTTCACCAAATTCATTTCGTAAATGGTAATTCCATGTATGATAACGTTTATTGTCGTTTGTATATGGAAAAGGGTTTTGAACCTTCATTATTTTCCCTCCTAAGCCGAGTCAAAATGAAACAAAATACATTATAACATACTCATAAGGTTTAGATGGAAGGGACACACTAAAGGGGAATTGAAGCAAGGAGGGACAATTATGGCAGAGCGTCAATCACTTGAATCGTATATTACACAAGCGGAACAAGCGGTGGAATATGCGAAAGAACAATTAGACCAAGGCATGAGACAAGAGCATTACAATACGATGGAGTATTCGGATGCGCAGTTACAATTAGAACAAGCATATAACGATTTACAAACGATGCAACAACATGCGAATGATGAGCAACGTGAGCAGTTAAATAGAGCACGTATGGCAATTCGCCAATTGCAACATCAAATGATTATTACACCCCACTAATAAGGAGTGAATGTAATGGCGAAACGTTCAGATCAAAATAACCCAGAGCAAAAAACGCAAAATGGACATAACGCAGAGTTTTCAAATGAACTTGATCCGATTGTTCAAGTAAAACAGCGTAACAGTAAAAAAGGACAACCGCAAAAATCGAAACAATCAGAGTAAACCAGGTCGAAATATGACCTGGTTTTATTTTGTTATATGACAATAATGTAAGATTGCTGTAAGGTTTGCCGATAGTTGTAAAATCACATTTCCAGTAGAGTAAGGGAGGATTACATTTTAGACAAGGAGTTGCTTTATGGGGAACAATATTACAAATAAACGAATTGATGAGTTAGATTACATTCGTGGCTTCGCACTACTGGGGATTATTTTAGTAAATATTCTTGCACTACTTAACATTAAAATTCCAGATCCTAATACAGTAGATGCCAGCTATCAAAGGTTTCTATACTTATTTGTAGAAGGTCGTTTCTTCTCAATTTTCTCATTCTTATTTGGAGTAGGATTCTATATCTTTATCTCTAGAGCAATTGCGAAGGGGAAGAATGGATACATTCTATTTCTACGCCGCTTAGTGGCACTATTTATTTTCGGTTTGATTCATTACATGTTTCAGCCTGGAGAAGCATTAACGTTATATGCAATTTGCGGGTTAATCGTTTTGCCATTTTATAAAGCGAAAAAACAAGTGAACTTAGTTATTGGTCTTATTTTAACAATTGTTTTTAGTGTAATGGGTGTTAAAGAACTATTACCACTTGGCTTAATTTTATTAGGACTTGCTGCAGGACAATATCGTGTATTTGAAAATCTCACGCAGAACATAAAGAAAGTAGCTATTTTTACAGGTGTTATGTTTGTTTTAAGTGTCGTAGCTGTATGGTATCAATACGGGCACGTGCCTGCTGATCCATTTGTAAATATGATACTAATGAATGAAGATGGAACAATGGACGCTGCAAGCCAATTTTTAAAAATTGGTGTTACAGTGGGACCAATCATTTCAGCTTTCTATGTTGGAGCGTTAATTTTATTACTTCAATTAAAACCAGTTCAAAGATTGTTAGCACCACTGAAATATTATGGACGTATGGCGTTAACAAATTATATTGGACAAACTGCAATGATTTTAATTGCCGGTAGTGTATTTAACTTTGCAGGAAACTTAACATACATGCAGACGTTATATGTGTGTATCGCAATTTATGCAATTCAAATTGTATTTAGTATGATTTGGATGAAAATCTTTAAGATGGGTCCACTAGAATGGATTTGGCGTGTTATTACGTATTGGACGGTAACACCTTTAAAGAAATAAAGTGAAACTTTAATCAGTGGGGGTCTTACTGCCCATTAAAGAGGGATAAAGAAAGAAGTGGGCTGTTCCTTTTGCGGAACAGCCTATTTGTATTGTCAGTTTTTGTCGGTAAGTCGATATATTTTGAAAATCGCTGATAAAAGTGAGGGAATCGCCGATATAATTTCATTTATCGATTTACTGTGTCAAAAAACGAACTAGTAGTAAAAGCCAAGCTTACAAGCACACCTTTTTTATATTACAAAAGTGTAAGGTAAATGTAATGTTAACAAATAGCAGTTCATCGCCAAAAGGCGCAAAATAGGTAATGGAAAAACAAGCGTAGGAGGATATATATGACGAAACCAGTTGTAGACGTGAAAAACGTTCAAAAAGTGTACGGTAAAAAAGGTGAGAATCAATCACACGCGTTAAAAGGTGTTTCATTCTCAATTCAAGAGGGTGAGTTTGTAGGGGTTATGGGACCATCTGGTTCTGGTAAAACGACATTATTAAATGTAATTTCAACGCTGGATAAAGCAACGGGCGGCGTTGTTGAAATTGCAGGTACGGATATTACAAAAATGAAACAAGGTGAGCTTTCAGATTTCCGTTCACAAAAGTTAGGATTCATCTTCCAAGATTTTAATTTATTAGAAAACTTATCTATTTATGAAAACATCGCACTTCCACTTTCCTTGCAAGGTGTTCCATCACGTAACATTGGACCAAAAGTCGAGAAAGTAGCGGATATGTTAGGAATTACAGAAATACTTCAAAAGTACCCATCTGAAGTATCTGGTGGGCAAAAGCAACGTTCGGCAGCAGCGCGTGCTTTAGTGCATGAGCCTGCAATTATTTTAGGGGACGAGCCAACAGGAGCGCTTGATTCTAAAAATGCAGCGAGTTTACTTGATGCGATGACAAACTTAAATAAAGATCAAGGCGTATCTATTATGATGGTTACACATGATCCGTATAGTGCAAGTTACTGCCAGCGTATTTTATTCATTCAAGATGGTGAGCTATATAAAGAAATTCATCGAGGCGGTACACGTGAAGAGTTTTATAAAGAAATTTTAGACGTGCTTGCAGACTTAGGCACACAAAAAGCATAAGAAGGGAGGTTCTAGAGCATGTTATTTAAACTTTCCATGTCAGGGCTAAAAAGTAAGCTGAAAGATTATATCGTCTTACTTGTTGGTCTTGTCATGTCCATTTCAATTTTTTATATGTTCCAAACATTAGCGTTAAATGAGGCCTTCCTTAAGGAAAATTCTACTATTGGTCAAATTGGATTTGTATTCCAAGCAGGTTCATTTTTACTAGCTATTATAACGTTCTTCTATATTTTATATGCGAACTCTTTCTTACTATCTCTTCGTCAAAAAGAGTTTGGTATGTATATGATGTTAGGAGCAAAAAAGCATAAAGTTACATTACTTATGTTTATCGAAACAATCGTACTAGGTGCTGCGTCTCTTGCGATTGGTATTATAGTTGGAGTAGGCCTTGCAGAAGGTATCGGACAGCTATTAATGAAACAATTAGAATTTGCTGGTAAAGGCTATAAAGCATTTTATTTACCATCAATGACTGTTACTTGCATCTTCTTCTTTGCACTATTTGTATTATCCGCAATTATGAACAGTATTAAATTATCACGTATTTCTGTACTGCAACTTGTACATGCAGATGCACAAACAGAACGTGTTGCGGTAAAAGGAAAAATGACAGGTGTAGTTGCATTCCTTGCGGTTATTTTATTAGGAATGGGCTATGCATCAATGATTTACATGGAAAAACTAAGAGAAATGGGAATCATTATTGCATTAATTACAACAACAGCTGGTACTTACATGCTGTTTGGATCACTTCTCCCAGTCTTTATTAAAAAGTTAAAGGGTAATAAAAAGCGTAGTGAAAAAGGACTTAACGCTTTTACATTTGCACAATTAAATTTCCGTATTAATAGCCTAACAAAGGTACTTGCAACAGTAGCGATGTTAGTTGCTCTTGGAGCCGGTGCAATTTCAGGTGGTATGGCGTTTAAAAATAACGTTATAAAAATGGTTGATGGTTTAGTAATTTACGATTCAGTTGTTCATAATCCAACAGCTGAAGAAAAGAAAGTTTTAGACGGTATTACATTTAAAGAGAAAAATGAATATCGTTACAAAGTTGATAATAAATATGTTTACTATGTAAAAGAAGATTTAGAGAAAAATCGTCCTTTAGTAAGAGATATGGCAAAGATGAAATCGATGAAGGATTTAGTGAACACGAAGAAAGTTTCAGCAGAACTGCCAGTAGGTGCAGTTTCTAGAGAAATGAATGAAAAAGATGCGAATGCTAAAGCACTTCCAGAAGAATGGGATGAGGCTTTTAGAACAATCCAGCCATTCTATGTACATGAAGATCATGCAATTAAAATTGTAGATCAAAAAATGTACGATACTGTAAATGGTAAAGAAGGAATTGTATTTACTGGAAAAACAGATGATTTTGAAGCACACATAAAAGAATGGAAAAAACTTGACGAGTTGCAACTAGATAAATATAAAAATATAGCAATTGAAAGATTAGATAGTAAATATCGAGCTTACGACATGTTCTATGGCGTTGCGAGCGGAACAGTATTTATGGGCTTCTTCCTTGGAATTGCTTTCTTAGCAATGATGGCAAGTTGTCTTATGTTTAAAATTCTCTCTGGTGCATCAAAAGATATTACGCGTTATCAAATGCTTCGTAAAATCGGGGTGCGCCGTGAATTATTAACAAAATCAATTTATAAAGAGTTATTCTTAGTATTCCTATTCCCAGCAATTGTAGGTATTGCACACGTATTAGTTGGTATGAATATTTTCGGATTTATTTTAATCGATCCGTACTTCCGTATTTGGGTGCCAATTGTAATTTTCGTAGTTATTTACACGATTTATTACTTCATTACAGTTCAATTGTATAAAGGAATTGTTCTTCCTAAGGAAGATTAATAAAAAAAACCGAGCGAAACTGCTCGGTTTTTTTATTTTCAGAAAAAATACTTTGACGTTACTGAAATATATAATATAATGTAAATAAGTAACGTAATATAAAAGTAGAAGTAGCTGGATAGGGAAAGGAGGAATCCAATCTGTAGAAAGAAATTGAACTTTTATCCCCACATTTTTTACCGCAACGTATTTATACAATCGTAAGTTTCCACATTGAAAATTTTCAGAACCACCTGAGTATATTGTGAAAATAATGGATAACACATGGAAATCTCATAGCATGATAAGGTAAAATGAACAACATAATGAAAAAATTACCGTTCATAAGATGAGGAGAATACATGTATGGAAGTTGTAGAGCCATTAAAAGATATAAGCCAAATTGAGGCTATGAAAAAATATTTAAAAGAGCACTCCCAGCGAGATTATCTTTTATTTGTTATGGGAATTAACACAGGATTAAAAATTACAGAACTACTTAGTATGAAATTTGAAGATGTATTAAATGAAGATGGGACTGTTAAAGAGTTTTATACTCTTCCTGTGAAAGATGAAAAATTTAAACAAGATATTTATTTAAATACAAAAGTAAAAAAAGCGCTTTTAGATTACGTACAATCTATTGGCGTTAAAAGAGAAAATTACGTATTTCAATCTAATAAAACGCCAAATTCAATTACGCGCCAACAAGCGTATCGTGTAATTCATAATGCTGCAGAAGCAGTTGGAGTTGTTGGTAAGATTGGAACAAATTCAATGCGAAAAACGTTTGGATTTCATGCGTACAAAAGAGGGATAGCGATTGCGTTATTGCAAAAACATTTCCATCACGCGACTCCATCAGAGACGCTAAAGTATTTAGGTATCTCAAAGGATGAGCCCTTTAAAACGGAGATTGATGTCGATTTATAAAAGCCGTAACTAAAAAAATTAGGAGGCGGAAAATATGAATATTAGAGAGAGTGAACTGCCGGGTATTGGATGTAAGTTTGAAGTGATTACAAAAGGTAATGAAAAGATGGTTATCGTTATTCATGATGATGGCCGAAGAGAAATGTACCATTTTGATGCTGATCATGAGGAGAGTATTTCAAGCGTCTCTCTTCGTGATTCCGAAGCGAGACAAATTGCAGCTATATTGGGCGGAATGGTATATAGACCACAAGCTTTAGATACAATTGAAATGGCTTTTGAAGGATTATCAATTGAGTGGTTTAAGGTGGAAAATAATGCACCAGTCGTACAAAAAACAATTGGTAGTTTACATGTCCGAAACACATATAACGTAACGATTATTGCCATTTTGAAAAAAAATATGAAGAAGTTCTTTAATCCAGGTCCAGATTCTATCATTGAAGCTGGTGATATGCTCGTATTATCAGGCGAGAGACATGAAGTAAAAAGAATTATTAATGAGTTGCTTTCAGTAGGAGGGGATTCATAATCGATGGATACTTTAATCTTTGAAGTTGGAACTGCGTTAGTATTAGTCGCTTTTGCAGCTATTCTCGCTGCAAAGTTAAAGTTCTCGATTATTCCGTTTCTCATAATACTCGGCATGCTAGTGGGTCCCCATGCCCCGGATTTAGGGCTTATCGATTTAAGATTTATTGAAAGCGGAGAAGTTATTTCCTTCCTCGGCCGTGTTGGCGTTATATTCCTCTTATTCTATTTAGGCTTAGAATTCTCAATTAAAAAATTAATTAAATCAGGAAAATCAATCGCTTTTGGAGGAACTGTTCATATATCGCTTAATTTTATATTAGGTTTACTTTACGGATATATAATGGGTTTCCCCTTATTAGAAACATTAATTATTGCTGGGATCATAACAATTTCATCGAGTGCAATTGTTGCGAAAGTAATTGTTGATTTAAGAAGATCTGGTAATAAAGAGACGGAGCTAATTTTAGGAATCATTATGTTTGATGATATCTTTTTAGCGGTATATTTATCAGTGGTTTCAGGGTTAGTACTCGGAGGGGCAACGTCATTTGTAGGTGCTCTTACATCTATTTTAATCGCAGTAGGGTATATGTTATTATTCTTTATAGTTGCTAGAAAAGCTACACGATTTTTAAATAAAATGTTAGATATTTCGTCCAATGAAATTTTTATTATTGTAATATTCGCTATTTTGTTCTTTGTAGCAGGATTTTCAGAAACGATTCATGTTGCAGAGGCAATTGGAGCATTATTACTAGGACTCGTTTTTTCTGAAACAGAGCATAGTGATCGAATTGAACAGCTCGTTGTTCCGTTTCGTGATTTCTTTGGAGCTATATTCTTTTTCAGCTTCGGTTTAAGTATAGATCCATTTTCACTTGGCGGAGCAGTGTGGTTGGCATTAGGAGCAGTTTTCATTACTCTTATCGGTAATTTTACCGCTGGAATGGTTGCGGGGCGTAAAGCGGGATTATCGCATAAGGCTTCTACGAATATTGGTTTAACACTTGTATCACGCGGAGAGTTTTCCATTATCGTCGCGAATATTGGAATTGCGGGTGGCTTAATGGCAACGATTAAACCATTCTCAGCCTTGTATGTTTTAATATTGGCATCGTTAGGACCTTTGTTAACGAAAGAATCTGGGAGAATATATTCTTTACTAGATAAAATATTTAAATGGAGCGCTAAAGAACGTGCGAAGCGAGAAAAAGAAGCTGGATAGTACAAATAAGGGTGGACTGCATGAAAATTTCATGCAGTCCACCCTTTTATATATTGTTACTGTTGTCATTTTTTGTCGGTAAGTCGATATATTTTAATAATAGCTGATATATTTGTAGTTGCGCCGATATATTCTAATAATCGCTGATATAATCCAAGTAGCAATCAGTATAATTTCATTTACCGATGAACCGTTATCTGAATTTCATCAACTATTAATCAGTTGCCTTCCTATTTAAAAACGACTACAATTTTACTGTTATATATATGAACGAAAAAAATAGAATAGGAGGGGAAACTATGCCAAGGAAAGTATGGCTATTAGTAGCTGGGATGATTATTAATGTCACGGGTGCTTCTTTTTTATGGCCTTTTAATACAATTTATTTGCATGATCACTTAGGAAAATCTTTATCTGTGGCCGGAATGGTATTAATGATTAACTCGCTTACTGGTGTAATCGGAAACTTGCTCGGCGGTGTTTTATTTGATAAATGGGGCGGTTATAAATCAACTTTAGTAGGGATTGTGATTACACTTGTATCAATTTTAGGTCTAGTGTTCTTCCACGGTTGGCCTTTATACGTTGTGTGGCTAGCGTTAATCGGCTTCGGTTCTGGAATGGTCTTCCCATCGATGTATGCGATGGTCGGTACAGTTTGGCCAGAGGGCGGAAGACGAGCATTTAATGCGATGTATGTTGGACAAAACGTTGGTATTGCGATTGGAACAGCGTGTGGTGGATTAGTTGCTTCGTATCGTTTTGATTATATTTTCTTAGCGAACTTTATTTTATACTTTGTTTTCTTCTTAATTGCTTTTATTGGATTCCGTGGTATGGAAGACAAGAAGGAGCCAGGAGTACAAAAAGAAGTCGAAACGAAAAAAGGTTGGTCACTTACACCTGGATTTAAAGCACTTCTTATCGTGTGTGTAGCATATGCTTTATGCTGGGTTACATACGTACAGTGGCAAGGTGCAATTGCAACACATATGCAAGAATTAAACATTAGTCTTCGTCATTATAGTTTATTATGGACGATAAACGGAGCAATGATCGTTTGTGCGCAACCACTTGTTAGTATGCTAATTCGCTGGATGAAGCGTTCTTTAAAACAGCAAATTATGATTGGTATTTTCATTTTTGCGGCGTCATTCATTGTGTTAAGCCAAGCGCAGCAATTTACGATGTTCCTCGTTGCGATGGTAACATTAACAATTGGTGAGTTATTTGTATGGCCTGCGGTTCCAACGATTGCAAATATACTTGCACCAAAAGATAAATTAGGTTTTTATCAAGGGGTTGTAAATAGTGCGGCGACTGTAGGGAAAATGTTCGGGCCGGTCGTTGGCGGAGCAATTGTGGATTTATACAATATGGAAGTATTGTTTATAGCAATCATGGTAATGCTTGTAATAGCGCTTATAGCAACGAGCATTTATGATAAACGAGTAAAAGTAGAAGAAACAGTTGAAGAAAAAATTGCAGTTTAGTTTGACGGAACATGTAACATGTTTTAGAATATATTTAAATAAAACAACCTTTAGAACAAGGGAGATAGCTCGGCTGTCTTAAGATGAATTCGTTAGTTATTAAGAGTAACGATTAACCGAGAAGTCCTCGCTTTAAGTAAGCTCTTAAGAGATACTAGGTGAAGGATAGTTCACTTAACTTATATGTGTAATAACAGTGAGAAGGAGTAGTAGTAATAGAAGCTGGTTTAGAGAGTTGACGGTCGGTGCAAGTCAATCCACGTTTCGTTATGAACTCGCCTTTGAGTTGCAGTTGTGAAACTAATAGTAGCAATTGCCGTTAATCCACGTTACGGATCTAAGCGAATGTATATTTGTACATTAATTTAGGGTGGTACCGCGGGAATCTATAACCTCTCGTCCCTTTCTAGGGATGAGAGGTTTTTTGTATTTTGGGCGGTGAAAATAAATAGAATTTCAAGGAGGGTATCTCATGAGCTTTAATCATCAAGAAATTGAGAAGAAGTGGCAAGGGTACTGGGAAGAGAATAAAACATTCCGTACGCCAGATGAGACAGAAAAACCAAAATTTTATGCACTAGATATGTTCCCATATCCATCAGGTGCAGGCCTACACGTAGGACATCCAGAAGGTTATACAGCGACAGATATTTTATCTCGTATGAAGCGTATGCAAGGATATAATGTTCTTCATCCAATGGGATGGGATGCATTCGGTCTTCCAGCAGAGCAATATGCACTTGATACTGGAAACAGCCCAGCTGAATTTACAGAGCATAATATTAATACGTTCCGTAACCAAATTAAATCATTAGGTTTCTCTTACGATTGGGACCGTGAAGTAAATACAACAGATCCAAACTATTACAAGTGGACACAATGGATTTTCCTAAAACTATTTGAAAAAGGCTTAGCTTACGTTGATGAAGTACCTGTAAACTGGTGCCCAGCACTTGGTACAGTACTTGCAAACGAAGAGATCATTGACGGTAAGAGTGAGCGCGGTGGACATCCAGTTGAGCGTCGTCCGATGAGACAGTGGATGTTAAAAATTACAGCTTACGGAGATCGTCTATTAGAAGATCTAGATGAGCTTGATTGGCCTGAAAGCTTAAAAGATATGCAACGTAACTGGATCGGTCGCTCTGAAGGTGCAGAAGTACATTTCAACATCGACGGTACAGATGAGAAGTTCACAGTTTTCACAACACGCCCTGATACACTATTTGGAGCAACATACTGTGTACTTGCTCCGGAACATGCACTTGTTGCAGAAATTACAACAGCAGAACAAAAAGAAGCGGTAGAAGCTTACATTAACGCTGTAAAAATGAAGAGTGACCTAGAGCGTACAGAACTTGCGAAAGAGAAAACTGGTGTATTCACTGGTGCTTACGCAGTTAACCCAGTAAACGGTGAGAAATTACCAATCTGGATCGCTGACTACGTTCTTGCAACTTACGGAACAGGTGCTGTAATGGCAGTTCCAGCTCATGATGAGCGTGACTATGAATTCGCATCAGTATTCAATCTTCCAATGAAGGAAGTTGTAAAAGGCGGAGACATTACGAAAGAAGTGTACACAGGTGATGGTGCACACGTAAACTCAGCATTCCTTGATGGTTTAAATAAAGAAGAAGCAATCGCAAAAATGATTGAATGGCTTGAAGTAACAAGCGCAGGAAATCAAAAAGTAACGTACCGTCTACGTGACTGGTTATTCAGTCGTCAACGTTACTGGGGTGAGCCAATTCCAGTAATTCACTGGGAAGATGGCACAATGACAGCTGTGAAAGAAGAAGAATTACCATTAGTTCTTCCAAAAACAGAAAACATCCGTCCTTCAGGTACAGGTGAATCACCACTTGCTAACATTGATGAGTGGGTAAATGTTGTTGACCCTGAGACTGGTAAAAAAGGTCGCCGTGAAACAAATACAATGCCACAATGGGCTGGTAGCTGCTGGTATTACTTACGTTACATCGATCCAAACAATAGTGAAGCACTTGTAGATCCTGAAAAAGTAAAACAATGGCTTCCAGTTGATATTTATATCGGCGGAGCAGAACACGCTGTACTTCACTTACTATATGCTCGTTTCTGGCACAAAGTATTATACGACATCGGTGTAGTTCCAACGAAAGAGCCGTTCCAACAATTATTCAACCAAGGTATGATTCTAGGTGAAAACAACGAGAAAATGAGTAAATCAAAAGGTAACGTTGTAAACCCTGATGATATCGTAGCAAGCCACGGTGCAGATACACTTCGTCTATACGAAATGTTCATGGGACCATTAGATGCTTCAATCGCTTGGTCTGAAAATGGCCTTGATGGAGCTCGTCGTTTCCTAGACCGTGTATGGCGTTTATTCGTTCAAGAGAACGGTGAATTAAGTGAGAAAATTACGGATGCACCAAATAAAGAGCTTGAAAAAGCTTACCACCAAACAGTGAAGAAAGTAACAGAAGACTATGCAGAGCTTCGCTTTAACACAGCGATTTCTCAAATGATGGTATTCATCAACGATGCATACAAAGCTGAAACACTTCCGAAAGAATATGTAGAAGGTTTCGTAAAAATGATTGCACCAGTTGCACCTCACATCGGGGAAGAGCTATGGAGCAGACTTGGATACAATGAAACAATCACATATGCAAGCTGGCCAACATTTGATGAGTCTAAACTTGTAGAAGATGAAGTTGAAATCGTTGTTCAAGTCATGGGCAAAGTTCGCGCGAAACTAACAATGAGTAAAGACGCATCAAAAGAAGAAATGGAACAACTTGCACTTGAAGCAATTCAAGACCAAATTGAAGGGAAAACAGTTCGTAAAGTAATTGTTGTTCCTGGAAAACTTGTTAACGTTGTTGCAAACTAATTAACGCTAAATAAAAGCTCAGAGCATTTAGGCTCTGAGCTTTTTTGTGTAGAAAATCATCTCTGGATTAGATTAGTCTAAGTTTTTAATTATTCCATTACGTACAAATAAAAGAGCGGAATTCCCATACAGACAAACACCTATTTTTCTATAGGAAATATGATAAAAAAGGTAGGCTAAATTGAGTAGAAGAGGTGAAAGGAATGAAAGGGATGGACAATAATGCACCACATGGCTTCTTCGGAGGTGGATCGGGTAGTTATGAACAAATGATGTTAATGGGAGGAGCTGACCAACAAGGATACGGTGGAATTCCGAGCTGGATGGGTGGAGGCTCGGGCGGATTTCCAACATCGGTAGCTGGCATGCAAACTGGAATGCCTACATCAATGGGAGGCTTTTCGACAGCAGGGGTTGGAATGCCTACAGTAACAGGAAGCTTCCCAACATCAGTAGCTGGCGTACAGACAGGATTTCCGGTACCAGGAATAGGTGTTGTAGCTGGAGGAATAGGTGGGTATCCGCAAGTTGTTCACGGTCATCATGGACATCACCACCATCAAGGCCATCATGGACACCATCATCACCAAGGTCAACACGGTCATCATGGACACCATCATCACCAAGGTCAACACGGCCATCATGGACACCATCATCACCAAGGTCAACACGGCCATCATGGACACCATCATCACCAAGGTCAACACGGCCATCATGGACACCATCATCACCAAGATCAACACGGTCATCATGGACATCATCATCAAGGCCAACACGGTCACCATGGACACCACCATCATCAAGGTCAACACGGCCACCATGGTCAGCACGGCCATCAAGGTCAGCACGGCCATCAAGGTCAGCACGGTCATCAAGGTCAGCACGGCCAACACGGTCAACAGCACCAACAATACCAACAGTATCAACAACAATCTTCTCCTTGGACAGGAGGAATTGGAGCAGGAGGAGCAGGGGCAGCGGCAGGAGCGGCTAGCATTAGTGGAGCAGCAGGGCACGCTGGACACGTGGGTCATTAATGAATTCCAGAAAAAAAGACATAATAAAAAACTGCTAGGAAATTCTAGCAGTTTTTTTCAGCTTCTTGGCGCTGACGTTCGATTTCAGCACGAAGTTGTGGTTCTGGTGCTTGCCAGCCTTCTGGTTTTAGAATTTTGCCGTCGCCTTCACGGAATCGAGGTTTTCCATCAGGGAATAGTTTTGCCATGTTTGCGTTATTTACAATTTCGAATCCTTTATCAGGACGTACACCCATTTCGGCAAACGTTCCGAATGCAAAGTAAATAAGGTCAATTAGTGCATCATATTGATCTTCAACAGTCGTTGCTTCCAGAAATTCTTCTAGCTCTTCTTGCATAAAACTTGCACGGATTTTTGCACGTTCTTCTGTTAGTTTTGTTGGAGTATTTGTCACAGGGTGTCCGAACTCTTTATGCATTTTTGCAACAAGTTCGTATCCTTTATCTAGACCTTTTTCGTTTGTCATGTTGTTTCATCCTTTCTCGCTTTGTCCGAATTTCATTGTAACATAGGGTGATTATGAAATGAAAAGGGACTGTTCAAAAGTTTCATCTTTTAGTTAAGATAGGGAAAGATTATATTGACTAAACGACAAAACATAAACCAATTAATAAAAGAAAGCCATCCCGGAATACTTTTGGGACGGCCCTGCTCGTTATTTTTCTTCTTTTATTAAAATGGATAAAATAAGGTCGATGCCAAACATACCGACGAGCAACATTGGTATAACGACAAGTAAATAACGTGTGAAGGAAACATTTTTTAAATATGTATGAGCAAATAAAAAGACGGTGAGAAATAAAATACCATTTAAAATAGGCTTTACTAATTTTTTAGACATAAGCTCCCCCATAAATATCTTCTCTCTATTTGATAATAAAAAACTCCTCTCTCCGTTGTATCATGCTGGAGAGAGGAGTTCAATCATTTCTCATTCAATTACACCAGAATTTGTAATATCTACGGTGTATTTTATAGTAACTGGAACATCTTTGTACATTTGTTTCCACTTTTCTAATTTAAATGGGCGATAATGTTGCTTATATTTAGCTCCTAGCCCGAGAGGATCGACATCTAAAGATTTAAACTGCTTAATTAATTTCTTACCTTGTGTCTCCAATTGTTTTTGAACGACCTTCTCAATCTTTTTTGTGTTCTTAGCATTCTCTAAGTTAATTTGTTTCGATACTTCTTGAATACGGGCATCAAGCTTCACATGAATGGAAAAGGAGGGCTTTCCGTTTTTTATTTTTATATCGTATGTTGGAACAGAACGAATATTGTTAATCATTACGTACCCAGGATCTGCTTTAAATTCATGTGAATCTAACTTATGCTCTTCTAACAGTCCTTTAAATATAAACATATCTGTTTCCGCGATTTTACCAACGTATTTATCCTTTTTAAAAAGACCAATTCCCGTGATTTTTATTTTATCACCATGTTTCTTTAAAATTGGAATATAGTAGTCTTGCCCTACTTGATAATAACGGAATGCTCCTACATGCAGATTATCTGTTGGTAAAGGACCGGTCTCCATATTATGTTCTAGCATTTTTTTTATATAAATCGCAACGTTGGATGAAGTCGTGTATTTTCCTTTTAAAAGTTCAGTACCATTACCTTCAAGTAAAGCAACATATAAGGCATTACCAATGTTTACATCGCGAATTAATGTATCGAAGGAAGCAACCATTCCTTTCTTAGCGATTCGGGTGGTAAATAGAGCAACCCGCATTTGCCCACTAGCAAATGGTTGAGAAGACTCTAAAGATGTGTCAGCTTTTACTTGTTTTACCGCATTTGCTGTTCCTTCAAAAACTTGAACTTTGTTCCCTTTTTGCTGAATAGGACAAACAAATGTTACCTTTATTTTATTATCTTTTGCTACATCGAAGACAGTTCCTTGGATAAGGTGTACGTCATCAATAATATTTTTTTGTAAACATCCAGTTAGACTAAAGAGTGTTATACAAGAGATAAGTATTAATTTATTTTTGATTTTTTCCATTTTCTTTTCACCCACACAATAATAAATAGAATTGGGATGTATACATAAATGAGCCAAAAGCTTCCTTTTGATGCATTACTAATAAAATTATTAATATCGTGTCTGTTTGTTAAAAGTTGTGAAACAATGAGGGTGATAATGATAAAAGCGATTAAAACACCTCTTTGTTTTACACGGAATATTTCGTGAGTTGCTCTCATTGACGCCCATAAAGGGAGGATAAAACTTGAAATAATAACGAGTGCATAGCCTGAGATTGCAATATATTCTAATCTTTCTATAAATGGTAATTGAATAACTTGGGTCATAGAAAGTTGGGCCCATATCGTTTTTAATAATTGTTTTTCACTAAAAAACGAAAAGGCTAAAAGGGTGCTAAATAAATATAGAAGGTTTGAGAATAGTGCCCCATATTGAGCAAATTTATGAGATTGTTTAGGGTTTTTCACAAATGGATAAACCATGAGGTAAATCTCAAAACCAGTCATACTGTAGATTGACAGTTGAGCGGATTTTAAAATATCTGAAAAAGAATGTGTGAAAATGGGTAATAAATTCTCCCAATGTGAGTATTTCAAAACGAATAAGCTTAGAAATAAATACCCTAGTGTACCACCAACAGAGATGACGCAAATGCCAGTAATGACACGAAATCCAGAAGAAATGATGTAATAGCTAACTAGGCACAAAAAAAGTGTTAACATAAAGGTGGAGGCAGTTGGGAACATCCATACTTGAATAATTTCAACATACGTTCGAATAACCGAAATACTGACGATTAAAAAATAAGCTGCAAAGATGATATTAAAGACGTTCCCTATCCACTTTCCAAAGGTTTGTCGTTGTAAATCAATTAAATTTCCGTTTGTTTCTTTTAATAAAAAATACATCATCCATATAAGAATCTGGATACAGATTCCTGTGATTAGAACGCCTATCCATCCGTCGTATCCAGCGGCTTTTGCGGTGATTCGAGCGAATCCGAGAACGCCAGCACCAAACTGTGCACCGTGAATTAAGAAGAAAACAAAGATAGGAGATATTTGATATTTTTCTTGAACTTTACTCATCAATGCACCTCATTCCTTAATCATCAAAGTCTGATCTATGTTTTGTTGAAATTCCTTTTGCTGATTTTTTTACATGTTGTGGCCTCGCTTGTACATCCCTTGTATCAATCATTGTTAAGGGAAAACGAATCCAAGAATCTTTAACAGATTGTTGTCTTGTTGGATAAAACAAAGCGTATGGCTTACGTAAGGAAGTAAGTCTAAATAGATGAGTAAATAAAAAGATAAATCCAAGAGAAATCCCGAAAAGTCCTCCTATTTCTGCAAATATGAGAAACGGAAAGCGTAGTAACCGAACAGCGTTCCCCATTTTATAAATAGGTGTAATAAAGGAAGCAAGTGCTGATAAGGCAACGATAATTAATAAAATATTACTCGTTAAACCAGCTTGTACAGATGCTTGCCCAATTACGATACCGCCTACAATACCAAGTGTTTGACCGACCTTCATTGGTAACCTTGCACCAGCTTCTCTTAACAAATCGATAACTAATTCCAAAAAAAGTGCTTCAATTAGAGGTGGGAATGGGACTTGTGCTCTAGATAAAATTAATGTTTCCAGCAAATCACTTGGAATGAGTTCATAATGATAATTTAAAACAGCAACATATAATGGAGCTGCACAAATTGAGAAAAGAACAGCGATAAGGCGTAAAACTCTTGAAAATGTTGCATATAGCCAAGAGACATTATAATCTTCTGGTGAAATAAAGAAATCGAAATATGATACAGGAGTTAATAGAACGTTCGGTGAACCGTCGACAAAGATAGCGATTTTTCCATCAATTAGTGCTTTTGTAACTCTATCATTGCGTTCTGTATTGATATAGAGTGGGAAAATTGATTTTTCACCCGTTAATTCTTGTAAGTAAGCACTATCATTAATTTGATCATATTCAAGAGCACGTAATGATTCCTCTAGAAACTCTACATTCTCTTTTTCAGCAAGATTATCTAAATACATCATGACAACCTTTGTTTTTGAAAATTCGCCGACAATTATTTCTTTTGTTTGTAAATCTAAAACAGGAAGACGTTTTCGAACTAAATTAATATTTGTATCAATATCCTCTACAAAACCTTCTTGAGGACCGATAACAGTCGATTCGTTTAAAGGAGGGCTTGGTGCCCGATACGTATCAATTGCAATGTTTGCAAGCAGACACTTTTGATTTTGCTGATTCAATTGAATAATTGCATGCCCCTTTAAAACCATATCCTCAATTTTTTGTAGGTCATTCGTAATTGTAATCCCGCTCATCGGAATATGTTCTTTTAGTTCTTCTAGTGAAGCGTTAGGTCGTTCTAAAAGAGTAGGCATTAAGTACTTTTGTAATTTCTCTCCATCAAGCGAAGGTCGATAGTAAGAAATCCAATAAGGCATCGTTTCATCGTCAGATGTATGGTAATTAACAAAATCACTAGACTTTTTGAGCTTTTCTATTAAATCTTGTAGAGAATGAATACGGTCTTCTTCTGGTTTTGTAAAGTCATAAATACTATTACTTCCAGAGCTTTGCTGTTTATCTTGATTCGAATCATCTTGTTTAGAGCGTTGCTGTTTATCCTGAGCTGAGTCGTTTTGCTTAGAATCTTGCTGTTTATCCTGGTTGGATTCATCTTGTTTCAAACTTTGTTGTTTATCCTGAATTGATTCGTCTTGTTTAGAGCTTTGTTGTTTATCTTGATTCGAGTCATCTTGTTTAGAGCTTTGTTGTTTATCCTGATTCGATTCGTCTTGTTTAGAGTTTTGTTGTTTATCTTGATTCGAGTCATCTTGTTTAGAGCTTTGTTGTTTATCCTGATTCGATTCGTCTTGTTTAGAGCTTTGTTGCTTACCCTGAATTGATTCGTCTTGTTTAGAGCTTTGTTGTTTATCCTGAATTGATTCGTCTTGTTTAGAGCTTTGTTGCTTACCCTGAATTGATTCGTCTTGTTTAGAGCTTTGTTGTTTATCTTGATTCGAGTCATCTTGTTTAGAGCTTTGTTGCTTATCCTGAGCAGAGTCGCCCAGTTTAGAATTTTGCTGTTTGTCTTGAGAAGATTCCTTATGTTCCTCTTTTTTTTGTTCTCCATTGTTATCTTTATTATGTTTCATACTTCTAGTCTGTTCTTTGTTATCATCATCTTGATTGTTAGGTTGTTGCTCCGAATTATCTGTTTCGTTTTTTTCTGTCGTATTTGATTTTTTTTTCTTACGTAACCAATTCCAAATCATATGTACGCCCTCTTTAATCTTGTAATATAGTGCTATTTTGTGGCTAATTTTGTATATTATTCATTTATTTATGAAAAGAAGAAGGAGATTAGTTTGCATGGAAAAAAATCTTTAGTAAGCAGTTCATACTATAACGGAGAGAGGAAGAGTCTGTGCAAATTGTAAAAAAGGAGAAGTTTGTGTTAAAAGAGTTTACGTTTGAAAATGGCAGAGAAATTCCTATTCAAATGGGATACGAGACATATGGCACTTTAAATAGAGAAAGGTCAAATGTGATTTTGGTTTGTCATTATTTTAGTGCAACAAGTCATGCGGCAGGAAAATATACAGTGCATGATGAGGAGTCTGGTTGGTGGGATGGGCTCATTGGACCTGGAAAAGCAATTGATACAAATAAATATTTTGTTATATGTGCAGATAATCTTTGTAATGTGCAGGTGAGAAATCCATATGTGATTACAACAGGACCGAAATCAATTAATCCAGAAACTGGAGAAGAATATGCTATGGATTTTCCGGTTTTTACATTTCTTGATGTAGCTCGTATGCAATATGAGTTAATAAAAGGTATGGGAATTTCAAGGATACACGCTGTAATTGGACCGTCGGCGGGGGGAATGATTGCACAACAATGGGCGGTTCACTATCCACATATGGTAGAGCGGATGATTGGCGTTATTACGAACCCACAAAATCCAATTATTACGTCAGTAAACGTAGCGCAAAATGCGATTGAAGCAATTCGGCTGGATCCAAGTTGGAAAGATGGAAAATATGGAGAAGAGCAGCCGATAAAGGGGCTTCATTTAGCAAATAGAATGATGTTTATGAACGCGTTTGATGAGCATTTTTATGAAATGGCATTTCCTCGTAACAGTATAGAGGTAGAACCTTATGAAAAGTTTTCTACATTAACATCATTTGAAAAAGAGATAAATAAAGCGACATATACAAGTATAGAGTTAGTAGATGCAAATTCATGGATGTATACTGCGAAGGCAGTTTTATTGCATGATATTGCACATGGGTTTTCTTCACTAGAAGAATCTCTTTCTAACATAGAAGCGAATGTACTTATGATTCCGTGTAAACAAGATTTGCTTCAGCCCTCTCGTTACAACTATAAAATGGTAGATATTTTGCAAAAACAAGGGAAGTATGCGGAAGTGTATGAGATAGAAAGTATAAATGGGCATATGGCGGGAGCATTTGATATTCATTTATTTGAAAAGAAAGTTTATGAATTTTTAAATCGGAGAGTATCTAGTTTTGCTTAGAAGACAAATGATGGGGAAAAGGTGCAATGTTTGTAGTAGGCACCTTTTTTTACATGATTTGTAGACGGAAAATATATGTAGCGATTGCTATACCGAAAAACGCTATGCTAAGCAATAGAAATAAGAATGACATTTCTTGTGTTGATTTTATTTTTTTATTATTTTTCATACTAAGAGTAATAATTGCAGCGATTAAGAAAATGATGCCCATTATGAAAAGGGAAAGTGTCATTTTCATTGGCTCCTTTCATAAAACAAGTATATTGAGGATACAATGCAAGAGTTATGTTTGTAAAGAATAAGTTTTGCGAGAAAATTGAGAAATAGTTTTTCGATTCTTTGCGTTCTTTCTTTTGCGTGCTAAAATTGGTAGAGAATGTTTGTGAAAAAGAAACTAAAGGTTTTATTGTATATAAGGAGGAACTACATATGACAGAAGTTAAAACAATTACTACAGAAGAGGTACAAGAGCGTTTAGAAAATGGAGAAACGTTATTTTTAGTAGACGTAAGAGAAGATGAAGAAGTAGCGGCAGGAAAGATTCCAGAAGCTGTACATATTAAAATGGGCGATATCCCACATAAAGTAGATTTCTTTAATAAAGAGAATGAATATATCTTTATTTGTCGTTCAGGAATGCGCAGTGAAAATGTATGTCATTATTTAAATGAGCAAGGATTTAAAACAGTGAACATGGTTGGCGGTATGCTTCAATATGAAGGTGAAACGAAATAGTTAATAGCTAAAAACTTGAAACGAGTCTGTTTCAAGTTTTTTTCTTTTGCATACAGTATAAAAAAGGAGGAGGGGGAAATGGGGATTAATTTGCGTAAAGTAAAAATTATTAATAATACAGGAGCTGTTAATGTCGGCGACTGTTATGATATCTCGCCTTTAGCTGTAGCAAAAGTATATGCAGGTGCTGGAGGGTCGAGTGCGGCTATTTTTTTAAATGGGAAAAGACAGCCAGAAGCGGTCATTAGAACATCAGTGTTTCTTCCGCCATTAGCAACGAGTACACGTACATTAGGTTCATAGATGAAAGGTAGAGTGTAATTATGCCTGCTCATATAAAAGAGTTTGTTATTGTGAATAATACTGGAAATATATTTACCGGTGATAATTTGAGTGATACTTCATTTACTGCTTCGAAATCATACAGTGGTTCAATGGGGTGCACTTGGATTGATGTTGTTACAGTAATAGGGACGGAGACGAAGCTTTGTTTACAGCCGGGTGATTCGGTGACGACAACATATACAAGAGGCACTCCTGCTGGTACTGTAACAGGAACAAACATGGGGCAAAGTGCAAATGTTTCGAGTATAGCACAAGCTGTCCCTAATACAGATAATTTTGATTCGACTGCTGGACTCCCCTAAAATCATAGGGGGAGTTTTTGTTTATAAGAAGAGTTTATATAGCATAAAAATAGGAGTAATTGTTTGAAAAGTAGTATTGGAGGCCTTTTTGAAAAATACAATTCAAATAGAAGGTGGGTTTTTATCCCGCATTAACGGGCAGTAAGACCCTCCTACAAAATATGTTTCACCTTATATGAAACATATTTTGTAGTTGTATTTTTTGGGAGGTGGTGGGAGTAGTGGAAGGAAATGATGAAAATCAAAAAATACAGAGGTTGATAAATTCTAATTTTAAGTTATCCTCAGATCTTGTCGGCCCTACTTTCCCTCCAGTACCGACTGGAATGACAGGGACAACGGGAAGTACCGGGGCAACCGGAGAAACAGGTCCAACGGGAGTAACGGGTTCAACCGGAAGCACAGGACCAACAGGAAATACGGGTTCAACGGGAAGTACAGGAGCCACGGGAGATACAGGTCCAACGGGAAATACAGGAGTCACGGGAAGTACCGGAGC
>NZ_JBQAGT010000010.1:0-152160 GCF_051916495.1 Bacillus cereus group sp. MYBK216-1 | reverse complement strand
TACAGAAAGATTCCAAGAAAAACTTCACGGCCTTTCCCCGATAGAATATCGGGAAAAGGCCGTGGCATAATACTCTTTTTATTACTGTCTACTTGACAGGGAGATGACCAATGAACCATACTCTTTTTTATTGTCCCCCTATTTCGCCTTATCAGAATAGTATTTCATTGGCTGCTTATACTAAAACTTATGTTATAATACGTTTCATGCGCATTAATAGGAGGTAAATTATGTTAAAAAAAGCAATCGCTGAATTTATTGGTACATTTGTACTTGTATTATTCGGAACTGGAGTAGCTGTCACTGGCGGCGGAATTGAAGGAATTGGAACATTAGGAATCGCTATGGCTTTCGGTCTATCTATTGTAGCTATGGCATATAGCATCGGAACAATTTCTGGATGTCACATTAACCCAGCAGTATCAGTAGCTATGTTCATCAACAAACGAATGAACGCTATGGAACTTTGTTATTATGTATTAGCTCAAATTTTAGGTGGTTTATTAGGAACTGCAACGTTAGTAACAATTTTAAAATCTGCTAAAACACCTTTAGATAATTTAGGACAAAATGGTTTCGGAACTCTTGGTTTATCTGGAGCATTTTTAGTTGAGTTCATTTTGACTTTCGTATTTATTTTAGTTATCGTTGCTGTAACAGGTAAAAAAGGAAGTTCTTCTTTAGCTGGACTAGTAATTGGTTTCACATTAGTTTTAATTCACTTATTAGGAATTCCGTTAACTGGAACATCTGTTAACCCAGCTCGTAGTATCGCACCAGCTTTATTTGTTGGTGGAGAAGCACTTTCTCAACTATGGGTATTCATCGTAGCACCAATTCTTGGTGGTATCTTCGCAGCTATCGTAGGTAAATTCATTTTAAATACTGAAAAATAGAATTTTCAATATTTCTGAATAAAAAAAGGCGAGCCCTCATTATGAGGAAGCTCGCTTTTTTTATTCTTTCATTTTAGACTTTAAATTTGTAACTAATTGATCTACCGTTACATTTGCAAGTACGTTTTCCATCGCTTCTTGCGCTTGCATTAAAATAATTTCTAATACTGATTGAATATTAGCTCCTACTGGACATTCAATGTTGGGATTTTCATGGAAGGAAAATAGCTGTCCTTCTTCTACAACTTCCACTGCTTTATATACATCAAGTAATGTAATTTCTTCTAAATCTCGAGCAAGTGTCGTACCACCTTTACCAGCTTGTACATCAACAAGTCCTGCTCTCTTCAACATTCCTGTAATGCGACGAATCACAACTGGATTTGTATTCACACTACCGGCAATCCATTCAGAGGTACAGCGAGAGTTTCGATCTATCGCAAGTAATGTCAGCATATGAACACCTACTGTAAAACGACTACTAATCCCCATCTGCACACCCTCCTTTTTATTCATTCTATTAAAAGACGACTCTTATTATTATATACTATTTTTAATTTATACATAAAGAAAAAGCATGATTTCAATAGGAAATCATGCTTTTCTCTCATTATTGACGCTTTATAAATTTCGCTAAATCTTTAAATTTCACTTTATCTGAGTAATTCATTACCCCGTTTACGTAAATGCGGCTTGTAACAGCATTTAATACCGCAATTGTCGCCAATAAGACTGCTAATGTTATCGTAATTTCTAGCATACCTGCTTCACCAGCTACAATACGTGAGAAGGTAACCATCGGTGTAAAAAATGGAACGTAAGAACTTACAACAACGATAGTACTATTCGGATCACTTAATGATTTAATACTAATAAAGAATGCAGCCATAATTAAAATCATTACCGGGAAAGATACAGCTTGTAAATCCTCCGTCTTAGACACAACAGCTCCAGCAGCAGCATACATCATCGCATAAAGTAAATATCCCGTAATGAAATAAACAAGAAACATGCTGATAACCTTTGCATCTAATTTCGTAAAGTCAATTGGAATACCAAATAGTGAGGCACTTTCTAAATCGACCCAACCTAACAAATATGGAATAAGATAACCACACGCCAATATGACAAGTTGCAATAACGCCGTTGAAACAACCGCTAAAATTTTCGCATACATCATCGTAAGAGGCTTCACTTTCGGAAGCATTACTTCCATTACACGTGACGCCTTTTCAGATGCAATATTCATTGCGATTGTATTTCCGAACGCTACAATAAACATATATAAAGCAAATGTAAAGAAATAGGCAATTCCGAAAGAAGATGTACGATCTTTTATCGCTTCTTGCTTTACTTGAATTTCTGTTTGTAATTGCTGTGCAATTTCTGGTGAAACATTATTTTTGGCAATCGTCACCATCGTATATTGTTGCTTTAAATATCCTGCCATAATTGCAGAAGTTGCTTGGCTTGGAAATCCATTATACATATATGTAATCGATGGAGCCCCACCCTTTTCCGTCACATGGAATAGACCATCTAAATCACCTTCTTCTACTTGCTTATGCAGTTTATCAAAATCATCCTTTGAACCAATTGTTATTTTTGCTGATGGCAATAGCTTATTTAGCTCATCCTTTTGAACTTTATATGTGGAACTCTCTACTACAACTGCAATTTTATCTTTATCCTTATTTTTATCATCGCCTGAAGTAAAATGATTAAATGCAAAAATCCCAAACACAACTAAAAATAAAATCGCACTCGTAATTAATGATTTTTTAGATAAAAATGCTTCCCTAAAATAAAATGAAAATACGTGAGAAAATTTACGCATCGTTATTTCGCCCTCTCTACAAAGATTTCGTTTAACGTCGGCTCTAACATTTTGAATTGTCGTAAGCTAACACCTTGCTCTTGCAACTGTTGCAAAATCTTGAGAGCTTCCGCATCGTCTTGTACTTTCACATAAAGAAGGCCTTGTTGTTTTTCATACGATACATGTATAGCTTCTAATCCCTTTTCATTCTCTACTGTATCTTCAATCGTTAAATTACGGAAACCGTATTCTTTCTTAATATCACTTAGCTGTCCTTTTACGACTGCTTCACCTTTTTTCAAAATACATACATGTTGGCAAAAAGCCTCTACTTGTTCCATACGATGACTTGATAAAATAATCGTCTTTCCGCTCTGTACTTGTTCTTCAATAATACTAGATAACATCCCAGCATTAACTGGATCAAGGCCGCTGAATGGTTCATCTAAAATGAGAAGTTCCGGATTATGAAGAAGAGCAGCAATTAATTGGATTTTTTGCTGATTCCCTTTTGAAAGCTCTCCAGCCGTTTTAAATTTATATTCTGGTATCGCTAAACGCTCTAACCAGTGATCAATAGCGTGATCCACTTCTTTCTTCGACATTCCTTCTAATCGACCAAAATATCGCAGCTGATCTATTACTCTACTTTTTGTATATAAACCTCTTTCTTCTGGTAAATACCCAATTGTTACACCACTATTTCCAAATGCTTTTCCATCCCATGTAATCGAACCTTCATTAGGCGTTAATAATCCGAGAAGCATTTTGATTGTTGTTGTTTTCCCTGCACCATTTCGTCCAAGTAACCCTAGTACTTCACCTTTTGGTAACGAAATTTGCAAACCGTTAACTGCTTTTGATTCCCCAAATTGTTTCGTTAAGTTTTGAATTTGTAAACTCAAGTATAAAGCCTCCCCTTTAGTATCATTCGTACTCTCTTTCAAAGACTATGTTTATTCAAGACAAAATATAGCACCACGCTTCATCCTCTTATATGTAAACATCGTCATTAATCCATCATTTGTTCTATTTAGTTAAAATTGTAAATAAAAAATTTCTTTTTGTCAATTATAATTGTCATTACGACAATAAAACTTGTCAAAATAACTATTATTATTTTGCTCATCTTTCTAATATAGGACATACTACTATATATATAAAAGACAATATGCAAATGTTCATATAAAAATATTATATTTTAATATATAATATAAAATGATTTTCTAACATCAAGGAGGATACATATGAAGATGAAGAGGGGCATTACCACTTTATTATCTGTAGCGGTTCTATCTACATCACTTGTAGCATGTTCAGGAACACCAGAGAAAACAGTGGCAAAAGAAGAGAAAGTAAAATTAACAGAACAACAATTAATGGCTGATTTATGGTATCAAACAGCCGGTGAAGCGAAAGCACTTTACTACCAAGGGTACAACATTGGTCAATTAAAGCTTGATGCAATTCTTGCAAAAGGGACAGAGAAAAAACCTGCTATCGTGCTTGATTTAGACGAAACTGTTTTAGATAACAGTCCTCATCAAGCAATGAGCGTAAAAACAGGCAAAGGCTATCCTTACAAATGGGATGATTGGATTAGCAAAGCTGAGGCTGAAGCCCTTCCAGGCGCAATTGATTTCTTAAAATATACAGAGTCTAAAGGTGTAGATATTTACTACATCTCAAATCGTAAAACGAATCAACTAGATGCAACAATTAAAAATCTTGAGCGTGTAGGTGCTCCTCAAGCAACGAAAGAACATATATTACTACAAGATCCGAAAGAAAAAGGAAAAGAAAAACGCCGTGAACTCGTTTCTCAAACTCATGATATTGTCTTATTCTTCGGTGATAACTTATCTGATTTCACAGGTTTTGATGGAAAATCTGTAAAAGATCGTAACCAAACAGTAGCAGATTCAAAAGCACAATTTGGTGAGAAATTCATTATTTTCCCGAATCCAATGTATGGCGATTGGGAAGGCGCTTTATATGATTATGATTTCAAAAAATCAGATGCAGAAAAAGATAAAATCCGTCGCGACAACTTAAAATCATTTGAAGTAAAATAAAAGAGGATGGCATTCGCCATCCTCTTTTATTTTACTTTCTCTGTTAAAGGCAAGATAAATACTTCCACACGTCTATTCTTTGCCTTTCCTTCTTGTGTATCGTTTGGAGCAATTGAACGGTATTCTCCGTATCCAATCGCACTAAATTTTTCTGGTTGTAATTCTTTATTTTGCAGTAATACTTGCATAAAATTAACTGCCCGCTGCGTACTTAATTCCCAATTCGACGCAAACTGCGCATTGGCAATAGGGACATTATCTGTATGACCCGATACTGTAATTTCACGAGGTGACGCTGAAACAAGTAAGCTAGACATCTCTTTTGCAATCCCTAAAGATTCTAATTTCACATCTGCTTTCCCCGAATCAAACAGTATATTTTCTAATATTGTCACCATTAATCCCTTTTCAGTTAATTTAGTTTGAAAAGAAGAGGATAATTGTTTTTCATTAATATATTGATCAATCTTTTTTTGTAATGCTTTCAATTCATCCATCTCTTTTTTTTCTTTAGCTCTAGCTTCTTCTTGTTTTTTTGCTTGTTCTGCCTCAAGGCTACTTGCTGATAATTCTTTTTCATCATTTGGCTTTTGATCACTTAAAAATTCTTTGTTACCTGTTCCCCCAGCTAATTCACTTCGAAAAGCAACTGCCATCTGTTTAAACTTCGCAGCATCTATACTACTCATTGCGAATAAAACGATAAACAATGCAAATAACAACGTTAACATATCAGAATATGGGATTAACCACGTTTCATCGATATGCTCATCATGTTTTTTCTTTTTACCTCTTCTATTTTTCTTACTCCGCATTTTTTTCTGCTCCTTTTTCTAGCTTTTTACGCTCAGTTGCAGAAAGTGCACCTAAAATGCGGTTCTTCATAATAAACGGATATGTACCTTCTTGTAACATTAATAAACAATCAATGATTAAACGTTTTTTCTCAATTTCAGCTGAAGATTTTTGCTTTAACTTATTTGCAAATGGATGCCATAATACATAACCTGAAAAAATACCAAAAATCGTTGCAATAAACGCACCCGAAATAGCATGACCTAACTTTTCAATATCAGTTAAGTTACCAAGCGCAGCTACAAGACCGATAACAGCACCTAAAACTCCTAATGTCGGTGCATACGTACCAGCTTGTGAAAAAATAGCAGCTCCCTTTGCATGTCTTTCTTCAATTGCCTCTAATTCAGATTCCAAAATCTGCTCTAAATCTTCTGCGGATACGCCATCAATCACAAATTTCATACCGCGCAAAAGAAATTCATCTTGAATTTTGTCTAATTGTTGCTCTAAAGACAAAATACCGTATTTTCTACTTTCAGATGTCCAATGAACAAATAATTCTAGCAACTGTTCATAACTTAAATCCTTTTTATTTGAACCAAAAAGAACTTTAAATAGTTTTGGAACCCTTTTTAGTTGATTCATCGGAAATGCAATACATACTGCAGCAAATGTACCGATAAAAATAATTAATGCTGCGGCAGGATTTAATAAGGCTGTTATGTCAGCGCCCTTGACGACCATCCCTACTACCACTGCTACAAATCCTAAAATAAGTCCAATAATTGTTGCAAAATCCATTCCCATTCACTCCTAGTCTATACAAGAAGTTCTCTATTCTCGATAATCGCTACATCTTCTTATGTATATATATTACATAAAAAATGCATTTCATGAAAGATAAGAAATGAATTATATAAAAAAATACTACAAATTCACACATTTTCTGACATTTTCTTTGCATTTCTATTACGTTATGACTCTTATATTCCTTTTCCAACAAACTAGATTTATAATAAAAAAAACATTACACATTTTATGAAGAAGGGACTGTGATTACAAGGCATCATGAAAAAGATAATAATTATTTCTGCCACTACTATTGTAATCGGTATCACATCTTTCGCTTACTTTGGTTCTAAAACACCACTAAATAATGAAGCAAAAGCTGTCGAAAGTCAAAAGCATAATAACCATAAAAAAGAAGAGATTCCTGCTTTTCCAAAAGCTGATCATAATGCAAAGAAAATAGACAATGACTTTTCAGTTGTAACAAATCCAAAATCTAATCTTGTCTTAATTAATAAACATCGAAAACTACCAGATGGATACATTCCTGAAGACTTAACGAGACCAAATGTACCATTTATTAGTCCAAAAGATAAAGAAAAAACATTGCTGCGAAAAGATGCTGCAGAGGCACTTGAAAACATGTTTAAAGCTGCGAAAAAAGAAGGGCTTGATCTTACAGCTGTATCTGGTTATCGTTCATACAAACGCCAAAAATCGTTGCATGATACATACGTTAGACGTCAAGGAAAAGCCGAAGCTAATTCGGTAAGCGCAATTCCTGGTACAAGTGAACACCAAACGGGTTTAGCAATGGATATTAGTTCAAAATCAGCTAAATTTCAATTAGAGCCTATCTTCGGGGAGACAGCAGAAGGAAAATGGGTCGCAGAACACGCTCATGAATTCGGCTTTGTCATTCGTTACTTAGAAGATAAAACAGATACAACAGAATATGCATATGAACCATGGCACTTACGCTACGTTGGTAATCCATACGCTACATACCTATATAAACATCACTTAACATTAGAAGAAGCGATGGAAGACAAAAAATAAGAGAGCAAATTGCTCTCTTATTTTTCTTTCACTCTATTATTGTATTAATTTCTTCTTCCATTCTTCAGGCCATGGTTCGCCTCTTCCTGTTTTTTTCGACGCTTGAACCATCATTCCACGACCTACTAAACAAACCTCTCCTGCTGCATTCTTCACCATATAATGTAAATCTAAAGAAGAATTCCCGACCGATCCTGCCTTTACATACACCTTCAGCTGTTCATCAAAATATATTTGCTTAATAAAATTACATTGTAAATCCGCAACAACGATCATCGTTTCTGATGATGCATGTGTCCACTCTTGCATAAATCCAAGTTCTTTAAACAACGCAATACGAGCTTCTTCAAAATAAGTAAAAGCAACGACATTATTTACATGTCCAAACATATCTACTTCACCAAAACGAACCTTTACAGGGTTGTAAAACGAAAAACCACTTTCCCATTGCTCAAAGTCTTCAATATAAGAAATCCTCTTCATTGTTATCTCTCCTTTTCACCTTTAAATAAACAGAATAAACAGAAAAATACAGTTATAAATATTGCCTCTTCGATATGAAGAGGCAATATTTATTAATAGTTATTATCGCTACCAAAGAAATCTTTGAACGATTGAATTGTTGTATCACGGTTTAATGCCGCAATTGAAGTTGTTAAAGGAATACCCTTCGGACATGATTGCACACAGTTTTGAGAGTTACCACAGTTTGCTAGTCCTCCATCTCCCATAATTGCACGTAAGCGATCTGCTTTATGCATTTCACCCGTTGGATGTGAGTTGAATAAGCGAGCTTGTGATAACGGTGCTGGTCCAATAAAGTCAGACTTACTGTTTACGTTTGGACATGATTCTAAGCAAACACCACATGTCATACATTTTGAAAGCTCATAAGCCCATTGACGCTTTTTCTCAGGCATTCTTGGTCCTGGCCCTAGGTCATACGTACCATCAATTGGAATCCACGCTTTAACGCGTTTTAGAGCATTAAACATGCGACTACGATCAACTTGCAAGTCACGTACAACCGGGAATGTCTTCATCGGTTTTAAGCGAATTGGTTGCTCTAATTGATCGATAAGTGCCGTACATGATTGACGTGGTTTTCCGTTAATCACCATCGAACATGCACCACATACTTCCTCTAAGCAGTTCATATCCCATGCAATCGGAGTTGTTTGGTTCCCTTTTGAATCAACAGGATTACGACGGATTTCCATAAGTGCTGAGATAATATTCATATTCGGACGATATGGAATTTCAAACTCTTGGTCAAACGCTTGCGCATCTGGCCCGTCTTGTCTCGTAATGATGAGGCGGATTGTTTTCTCAGACATGTTGTTTATCCCCCTTCTCTTCACCCTTAGCAGCTACATCGTGTTTTGAAGAATAATCACGTTTACGCGGTTTAATTAATGAAATATCAACGTCTTCGTAATGGAATGCTGGTGCATTTCCTTCTCCCTCAAATTTTGCCATCGTAGTTTTTAAGAAGTTTGCATCATCACGATTTGGGAATTCAGGTTTGTAATGCGCCCCACGGCTCTCATTACGGTTATATGCGCCAATTGTAATAACACGTGCTAACTCAAACATATTTGCAAGTTGGCGTGTAAATGAAGCACCTTGGTTACTCCATCTTGCTGTATCGTTAATGTTAATACGTTTGTAACGAGCCATTAATTCTTCAATTTTCGCATCTGTTTCTAATAATTTTTTATTTTCACGAACTACTGTAACGTTATCTGTCATCCATTCTCCAAGCTCTTTATGAAGAACATACGCATTTTCGTTACCATCCATCGTTAAAATATTGTTAAATTTCTCTGTTTCGATTAATTCATTTTGTTCATATACAGTAGATGAAACAGCATCCGATGATTTAGAAAGACCTTTCATATATTCAATTGCGTTTGGTCCCGCTACCATACCACCATAAATTGCTGATAATAGTGAGTTCGCACCAAGACGGTTACCTCCGTGCATAGAATAATCACATTCACCTGCTGCAAATAAACCTGGAATATTTGTCATCTGTTTATAATCAACCCATAGTCCGCCCATTGAATAGTGAACAGCTGGGAAGATTTTCATTGGTAGTTTACGAGGATCATCCCCTGTAAATTTCTCATAGATTTCAATAATTCCACCTAGTTTAATATCTAGTTCTTTTGGATCTTTATGAGAAAGATCTAAATACACCATGTTTTCACCGTTAATACCTAGTTTTTGCTCTACGCAAACATCAAAGATTTCACGTGTTGCGATGTCACGAGGTACAAGGTTTCCGTAAGCCGGATATTTTTCTTCTAAGAAGTACCATGGTTTACCATCTTTATATGTCCAAACACGTCCACCTTCACCACGTGCAGATTCACTCATAAGACGTAATTTATCGTCTCCAGGAATTGCCGTTGGGTGAATTTGAATGAACTCACCGTTTGCATAGTATGCGCCTTGTTGATATACAGCAGAAGCTGCTGTACCTGTATTGATAATGGAGTTTGTTGATTTTCCGAAAATGATACCAGGGCCCCCTGTTGCCATAATCACGGCATCTGCTCCGAAACTTCTAATCTCCATAGTTTGTAAGTCTTGTGCAACGATTCCTCGGCACACACCTTCATCATCAACAACAGCTCGTAAGAAATCCCAACCTTCATATTTCGTTACAAGTCCTGCTACTTCGTGACGACGTACTTGCTCATCTAATGCGTAAAGTAATTGCTGTCCAGTTGTTGCACCAGCAAATGCTGTACGGTGATGTTGCGTTCCACCAAATCGACGGAAATCAAGAAGTCCTTCTTCCGTACGGTTAAACATAACACCCATACGGTCCATTAAATGAATGATACCAGGTGCTGCTTCACACATTGCTTTAACTGGTGGTTGGTTCGCTAAGAAGTCCCCACCATAAATTGTATCGTCAAAGTGGATCCATGGAGAATCCCCTTCACCTTTCGTATTTACGGCACCGTTAATTCCGCCCTGAGCACATACAGAATGTGAACGTTTTACTGGTACTAAAGAAAACAGTTCAACATTTACTCCTGCTTCTGCCGCTTTAATCGTTGCCATTAAGCCAGCCAAGCCACCGCCGACTACTATAAGTTTCCCTTTCATGCTCTCCCACTCCTTACTGGTTTGCTAGCTGTGGATCGATGAACGCTAATAATGCACTCACACCTACATAAGATAAACCTAAGAAAATAGCTAATGTTACATAAGTAGAGATTCTTTGTGAACGTGGAGATACTGTAATTCCCCAGCTGATGCAGAATGTCCATAGTCCATTTGCAAAGTGGAAAATTGTTGAAACAACACCAACTAAGTAGAATGCAAACATAGCTGGATTGTTTAAAATATCTGCCATCATATCATAGTTTACCTCTTTACCTAACATTGCTTGAATACGAGTTTCCCAGACGTGCCAAGAAATGAAGATCAGCGTAACGATACCTGAAATTCTTTGGAAGACGAACATCCAGTTACGGAAATAACCGTAAGAAACCGCATTGTTCTTAGCTGTAAATGCAATATATAAGCCATATATAGCATGGTACAGTATCGGTAAAAAGATGATGAAAATTTCTAGCGCATACCGGAATGGAAGGAGCTCCATAAAGCCTGCAGCTTTGTTAAAAGCCTCTGCTCCTCGTGTTGCAAAGTTGTTTACAATTAAATGTTGCGTCAAAAAGACACCAACCGGGATGACCCCCATTAATGAGTGCCACTTACGAAACGTATACTCGCGGCCTTTCATGTCCCCATTACCCCCCTTGAATGTTTGACTGCTGTTTTCAGATTAGTTTACAACAATAATGTTTTTTCACTATTGGCATAAGAAAAACTGAAAAAATTATTCGAAATATTTCAGCATAATTTGATACCAAGTTCATTTTACTCCTATTTTTGTCGAAGCGTCAAGAAAACGTATACATAATTTGCATATAATTTGCCAATTCTTTTTTTCTTCTTATATATTCAGATTTTCCTAAAGAAAAATCTGTTTTTATAAATGTGAAATGTTATATAATAATCCCTATAGAAAGAGGGGAATATTGTGAGCAAAAATACAATCGATACAACATCTTTAGAAGATGTTTCATTGAACGCCTTCGCTTATGAATTGCTACGTGAAGAATTACTACCTGATTTAATCGGCAACGATTTAGATGGTATTTTATACTGGTCTGGTAGAAACCTTGCAAGAAAATATCCGCTAGAAACAATTGAAGAAGTCATTCAGTTCTTTGAAAAGGCTGGCTGGGGCACTTTAAGCATTGTTGAACATAAGCGTCGTGAAATGCAGTTCCAACTTAAAGGTACACTCATTGCAGAACGTCAAAAACAAAAACGACATTCTTCTTATCAACTAGAAGCCGGATTCATCGCTGAACAAATCCAAAAGCAACGGAACGTCGTTGCAGAGTCATACGAAGAAAAGAAAAAACGTTCTGACTCTATTACATTTCTTGTAAAATGGGATATAAAAGATCTCATTGAAGTGTAAGCATTACCTACAGTCAACTAGACATATCAGTTCAGTTGACTTTTTTGTATTTTCATTCAGATGTGTTTATTTTAAATCTTCAGAAATTATATCAAAAAACAGAAGACGTTGTAAACTACAACGTCTTCTTATCTGTTAAATACGTATAAATCGTCTCCGCGACATTTTTTGGCATACCCGCTTCGACAAATTCCTCTATAGAAGCTTCTTTCATCTTCTTTAATGAACCAAAATGTTTTAACAATACCTTTTTCCGTTTATCACCGATTCCTGGAATATCATCCAACGCTGATTGAATGACAGATTTCCCATGTAATTGACGATGGAATGTAATCGCAAATCGATGCACCTCATCTTGAATACGCTGCAATAAATAAAATTCTTGGCTATTTCTCTCAAGCATCACAGGTTCCGGTGGATCCCCAATAATTAAATGGGAGGTTTTATGTTTATCATCTTTTACAAGACCTGCCATCGGAATATATAATCCGAGCTCATTCTCTAAAATATCACTTGCAGCCGCTAGATGGCCTTTTCCTCCATCAATAATAATCAAATCAGGTAAAGGTGAATTTTCTTTAAGCGCCCTTGTATAACGGCGCCTCACAACTTCCCTCATAGACTCATAATCGTCTGGTCCTTGAACCGTTTTAATTTTATATTTTCGATACTCTTTCTTCGCCGGTTTCCCATCGATAAAAGCAATCATTGCAGAAACGGGATTTGTTCCTTGAATATTTGAGTTATCAAACGCTTCAATACGATACGGTGTTTCAATCCCAAGCTGCTTCCCTAAATGATCTACCGCTTTAATCGTTCGTTCTTCATCACGTTCAATTAAGTAGAACTTCTCTTCAAGAGCAATCTTCGCATTTTTATTTGCTAATTCTACAAGGTCTTTTTTCTTACCACGTTTCGGCTGTGTTGCTTCTACTTCTAAAAACCGCTCTACTAATTCCGAGTCTATACTTCCTGGAACGACAATTTCCTTCGGCTTAAAATGACTACTGTTTTCATAAAATTGGCCGATAAAAGTTAAAAAACCCTCTTCTGGTTCATCGTAAATTGGAAACATAGAAACATCGCGTTCAATTAGCTTTCCTTTTCGAACAAAGAAAACTTGAACACACATCCATCCTTTATCCACTGCATATCCAAACACATCACGATCCACTAAGTCACTCATAATCATCTTTTGTTTTTCCATAATCGCATCAATATGAGCAATTTGATCACGCAACTCTTTTGCACGTTCAAACTCTAGTTTCTCTGAGGCCTCATACATTTTTGTTTCTAATTCTGAACGAACTTCTTTATGTCCACCATTTAAAAACTTAATAATTTCATCTACAATTTCTTTATTTTGTTCTTCCGTCACTTCTTTCACACAAGGTGCTAAACATTGACCCATATGATAATACAAACAAACTTTATCTGGCATATTCGTGCATTTCCGAAGTGGATACATACGATCTAGCAGTTTTTTCGTTTCATGAGCAGATTGTGCATTTGGATAAGGACCAAAATATTTCCCTTTATCCTTTTTTACGTTTCGAGTAATGAGTAAGCGCGGTTGCTTCTCCGCCGTAATTTTAATAAAGGGATATGTTTTATCATCTTTTAATTGAATATTATATTTCGGATCATATTTTTTAATTAGATTTAACTCTAAAATAAGCGCTTCTAAATTCGAAGAGGTTACAATATATTCAAAATCAACAATTTCTCCTACAAGCCGCAGTGTTTTCCCATCATGTGAACCAGTAAAGTACGAGCGCACACGATTTTTAAGCACTTTTGCCTTTCCGACATATATAACCGTTCCTTGCTTATCTTTCATCAAATAACAACCAGGTTGATCTGGTAAAATGGCCAACTTCTCTTTCAAATGTTCGTGCACTCGTCTCCCTCCATTTCTACATACTTAGCATTTTTATTTCCCCTTGAAAACATACTATGCCCAAACACCCAACATACGTTCTTTTATTGTAACGGAAAGACTGTAAAAAAGAAAATAAAAAAAGCTACCAAATGGTAGCCCCTTTATTTTAGAAGTGTTTAGAAACTAATTCTACTAACGCTTCTTTCGGTTTGTAACCTAACGCTTGATCAACTACTTTACCGTCTTTTAATACGAAAAGAGCTGGAATACTCATTACTTCGAATTGACGAGCAGTTTCTTGGTTTTCATCAACGTCTACTTTTACTACTTTTACTTTTTCGCCTAGTTCTGCATCGATTTCCTCTAATACAGGAGCGATCATTTTACAAGGTCCACACCAAGGTGCCCAGAAATCTAATAATACAACACCTTCGCTAGTTTCAGCTGCGAAGCTTTGGTCATTTGCGTTTACAATTGCCATTTTATTTCCTCCTTCAAGTATATTCTACCAAGAGTATATCATTAACTTATATACGTGGCGAATAATATGTATCGTTATGTATTGTAACAAAAAAATGTTCCTTTATACTATATAAAAATACGGATTAAAAACTAAAAAGATGAGAGACAGGGGATCTCTCACCTTTTTCTATATATAGGGGTACTTCACTTGGAACTCAAGGGTACTTAAATCATGAATGTACTTTTAACTTTTTAAACTCTTCTGTTAAAAGAGGTACAACTTCGAATAAGTCACCGACAATACCGTAGTCAGCTACTTTAAAGATACTTGCTTCTGGATCTTTATTAATCGCAACGATGATTTTTGAGTTAGACATACCTGCTAAATGCTGAATCGCACCAGAAATACCACATGCAATGTATAAGTCTGGCGTAACAACTTTACCAGTTTGACCGATTTGTAATGAATAATCACAGTATTCAGCGTCACAAGCACCACGAGATGCCCCAACAGCGCCGCCTAGTACGTCAGCTAACTCTTTTAATGGTTTAAAGCCTTCTTCACTCTTTACACCGCGTCCGCCAGCGATAATAACTTTCGCTTCAGAAAGATCAACACCTTCTGCCGTTTTACGGACAACATCTTGAATGATTGTACGTAAATCTTTCACATCAACTGTAATAGAAGATACGTCACCGCTGCGAGACTCATCTTTTTCCAGAGTTGCAATGTTATTTGGACGCACTGTCGCAAATAAGATGCCGTCTGTTACAATCTTCTTCTCGAATGCTTTACCAGAGTAAATTGGACGAGTGAAGATAACATTTCCACCTTCAACCTCTAAAGCAGTTACGTCAGAAACTAAACCAGCTTCAAGCTTCGCTGCTAATTTTGGTGATAAATCTTTACCAAGTGCTGTATGTCCAAAGACAATACCTTCTGGATTTTCTTCAGCATGTACAGCTAAAAACGCTTGTGCATAACCATCAGATGTATATGATTTTAATTTATCATTTTCAACTGTCACAACGCGATCTGCACCGTAATGAATCAATTCTTTTGCAAAAGAGGCAACGCTGTCTCCAATTAGAAGACCTACTACTTCACCGCCTTCTGCAATTGTTTTTGCTGCTGCTACCGCTTCAAACGAAACGTTACGTAGCGATCCATCACGAACTTCACCCATTACTAATACTTTACGAGCCATAGATTTTCCCTCCTGCATATATAATTTCGTATTTTATTAGATTACTTTCGCTTCTGTATGGAGCAACGATACAAGTTCTTTTACTTGATCTTGCAGCTCGCCTTGTAACACTTTTCCTGCATCTTTCTTAGGAGGCAAATAGATTTCAATTGTTTTTGTCTTTGCTTCCACATCATCATCTTCTAAATCTAAATCATCTAATTCTAATTCTTCTAGTGGCTTTTTCTTCGCTTTCATAATACCTGGAAGCGATGGATAACGCGGTTCATTTAAACCTTGTTGTGCTGTTACTAAAACTGGTAATGAAGTTGCAATCACTTCTGTATCCCCTTCAACATCACGCTCAATCTTCACATTTGTACCGTCAATTTCAAGTTTTGTAATTGTCGTTACATACGGAATATTTAACGCTTCAGCTACGCGTGGTCCTACTTGTCCAGATGCACCATCAATTGCAACGTTTCCGCCTAAAATTAAATCTGCATCTTTATCTTTTAAATATTCAGCAAGCACTTTTGCTGTCGTGAACTGGTCACCATTTTCTACATCATCTTCAATATTAATTAATACCGCTTTATCACAGCCCATTGCTAATGCAGTACGAAGTTCTTTCTCACTATCTTCGCCACCGACTGTTACAACTGTAACTTCTCCACCTTGTGCGTCTCTTACTTGAATTGCTTCTTCAATTGCATATTCATCGTAAGGGTTGATGATGAATTCCGCTTCGCCATCGTAAATTGCACCGTTTTTAATTACGATTTTTTCTTCTGTATCAAATGTTCGTTTCATGAGTACGTAGATGTTCATTCCATTTACCCCCTTGTTTTTCAGAAAGATTCTATCAATTTTAATTTTCTGTTAATTTATATCAAAAAATAATTGAACTACCTGCCACTAAATGAAGGTTTACGCTTTTCTAAAAATGCAGCTACACCTTCTCTTCCATCTTCACTCGTAAATACTTCACCAAAAATCTGTGATTCACGTTGTACACCTTCATAGTAATGAGACGATTTTGTCGTTTGCAATAATTCTAGTACAGCACGAGTTGTTGCTGGACTTTTTCCAGCAATTTGTTTTGCGACTTTAAGCGTATCATCTAAAAGTGATTCTTCAGAGAACAATCCGTTAACAAGTCCCCACTTTAACGCTTCTGCACCAGTAATTGGTGTACTTGTTAACATCATTTCACAAGCTTTCGCTTTCCCAACATAACGTGGTAAGCGCTGTGTACCTGCAAAGCCAGGAATTAATCCAAGTGTTAATTCGGGTAAACCAAGTTTTGCACTTTCAGTTGCAAAGCGCATGTGGCAAGACATAGCAAACTCAAGGCCGCCGCCCAGTGCCGCTCCATGAATTGCCGCAATAACTGGTTTTGAACATTTTTCAACACGCTCAAACGTAACTTGTCCAAGCTGTGCTAATTCTGTTGCTTGCTTCGCTTCAGTAACAGATGTAAATTCTTTAATATCTGCTCCCGCTGAGAAGAAACGTCCTTCACCGTGAATAACAACAACACGAATGTTATCATCCTTTTCCACTTGATCAATTAATTCAGTAACGTCATGCATAACTTGTGAAGACATCGCATTTGCTGGTGCGTGATTTAACGTCGCCACCGCGATATGACCTTCAACTCTTACAGATAGGAATTTCAACATGATCCCTCCCATTATTGACGATAACCACAAGCTGCAATAAGTAGCCCGTGTACCGTTTTTGAAAGTGCGACCAGATTATACTTATGATCGCTCATTACCCAATTGGTCACAACTTCATCCACTGTTCCAAAGATCATTTGTCTTGCCACGCGAACATTTAAATCTGCTTGAAATTCACCTTGTTTTATACCAGTCTCTAAAATCTCATCCATAACTTGTAAGTAGCCTTTTAATACTTCATTTATTTTAAGGCGCAAGTCTTGATTGGACTGCCTCAGCTCTAATTGCGTAACGATAGCAAGAGGATCATTTTGCGACAACAGCAAGAAGTGCGTTTCTACCAACATGAATAACTTCGATACAGCGCTTTCAATTCCTGCTGTTTTTTGACGAATTGTTTCGACAAATTCTCCCATCTTCTCTTGGAATAAGGATATTAATATATCTTCTTTATTTTTAAAATATAAATAAATCGTGCCATCAGCTACCCCAGCTTGCTTTGCGATTTTAGAAACTTGCGCTTGGTGGTACCCATTCTCCGCAATCACAATGACTGCCGCATCAATAATTTGATTGTATTTCGGTCTATTTTTCTTCACTTTACTGTCCCCTTCAAGAAGATGACTGAATGAATAGTCATTCATATTCTTATAATACTGACTATTTAGAAAAGTGTCAATCCTATTTTTTCAAAAAGAAAGGGCCTTAGCCCGTTTGCTCATCCTCATTCTTTCTCTTCTCTTCATCTATTAGAACACGGCGTAAAATTTTCCCTACTGTCGTTTTTGGCAATTCATCTCTAAACTCATATACTTTCGGCACTTTATAAGCCGCTAAATATTTACGTGCAAACTGATTTAATTCTTCCTCAGAGCACTCCGTACCTTCTTTTAACACAACAAATGCTTTAACTGTCTCTCCTCGGTACGGATCTGGAACTCCAATTGTCACTACTTCTTGCACTTTTTCATGCTCATATAATACTTCTTCAACTTCACGAGGATACACATTAAATCCACTCGCGACAATCATATCTTTCTTGCGATCTTTTACATAGAAGAATCCATCCTCATCCATGTAGCCAACATCACCTGTATGGAGCCAGCCATCTTGCAATACAGCCGCTGTTTCCTCTGGCTTATTCCAGTACCCTTTCATAATTTGAGGACCTTTCACTACAATTTCCCCTATTTCTCCTGGCGGTAATTCCTCACCAGTTTCAAGTGACATAATGATTGCTTCTGTATCTGGCCACGGAACTCCAATGCTACCTGGCACTCGCTTTTCCCATAAAAAATTACTATGTGTAACCGGAGAGGATTCTGTTAAACCATATCCCTCTACTAGTTTACCACCTGTAACTGTTTCGAACTTTTCCTGTACTTCTACTGGCAGTGGTGCTGATCCACTAATACAAGCACGAATAGAAGAAATATCGTATTCTTTTAAAAGTGGGCTATTTAAAAGAGCGATATAAATAGTTGGTGCCCCTGGAAATAGTGTCACTTTATGCTTCTTAATCGCTTCAAAGACCATTTTCATATCAAACTTTGGAATAAGGACCATTTTGTATCCTTGCATAACACTCAAATTCATAACAGCCGTCATGCCGTACACGTGGAAAAATGGAAGAACCCCAAGAACGACTTCTTCTCCTTCTTTGCAATTATATAACCATTGAACTCCCATTAACGTGTTAGAGACGAGGTTTTTATGCGTTAACATAACGCCTTTCGGAAATCCAGTTGTTCCTCCTGTGTACTGTAAAAGAGCTAAATCATTTTCAGGATCACAAGGCACCTCAACATCCGTATCCACTTCTTTTTCTACTGAATTCCAAAGATGAATCGTTTCACTCTCTGATACTTTCACAACTAAATTCGACTGTTTTTTCTGCACAAATGGATACAATAGATTTTTAGGGAATGGTAAAAAGTCCGCAATACGAGTTACGATAATATGCTCAATTTTTGTAGCAGATTGAACATTCGTTACTCTTGGAAACACTAAATCGAGACAAAGAATTACTTTTGCTCCCGAGTCATGAAGCTGATATTCTAATTCTCTTTCTGTATACAGTGGATTTGTTTGTACTACGATACCTCCCGCAAGTAATGTACCGTAATAACCAATTACAGCTTGCGGACAATTCGGCAACATAATAGCAACTCGATCACCCTTTTCCACACCGAGCTTTTGAAGATAATTTGCAAACCTCTTTACCTTATCATGGAAGTCCGAAAACGTAATATCCTTCCCTAAAAAGTGAAGCGCTTTCTTTTCTGGGTAGCGAGAAGCCATCTGTTCTACATATCTATGAAGCGGCTGAATATCATAAGAAATCGTACTAGGAATTTCCTCTGGATAACTTTTCAACCATGGTTTTTCCACCTTCATTCCCCCTTCAAATACATAAAAAATAAAGTGAAACTTTAATCAGTGGAGGTTTTGTTCAGCCCCACTGATTATTAGCCCACACCAATCGGGCTTTTACGGACAGTTAATCACCCAGCTAACGTCTTTACTTTCGCTGAATTTTAAGGCGGGATCTTACTGCCCACAAATAGCGGGATAAATGAATGTTCATTCATGATGGTTATTTTCATTATATTATAGTCACCATAGCGTTACAATCATAATATTCTGACTTTTTTATAACTATGCTTTACTTCATTAACTTCTTATTATATGTAGAAACTCTCCTAATCTTAAAAGAGTAAGAGAGTTATGGTTTAGCTCAATCTTATTATCGTTAACACTGCTCCTGGAGTAGTTGTTGATAATGTTGCAACAGCTAACAAACCAAATAATTGCAAACTAATTGCACTCCCCGCCGCAAGAGTCGTAATAATTGTCGCACTAAATGATGTCGTTGCTAATGCAGGAGAATTAATAGTCCCAGCAAGCGGTGCCCCATTAATTGTAATTCGTGAACTAACTAATAATGAAGCCGTTATATTAATTGAATATGAAATATAATAATTCCCTGCATTTGCAGCCGTAAATACTGTGTTCCCCGCAGACACTGTGATACCCGGACCGATATTCTGATTGTTTGGAAGCGGGACATTTGTTCCACCTAGTAGTACCGATATTGCTGTACCCGACGTATTATTTGCAAATGCGTACGTTGCCGTTATACTTGTGCCTGTTGCTCCTGTTATTCCTGTTGCTCCTGTCGCTCCCGTTGGGCCTGTTACTCCTGTTATTCCTGTTGCTCCTGTTATTCCTGTCGCTCCCGTTGGGCCTGTTGTTCCTGTTATTCCTGTCGCTCCCGTCGGGCCTGTTGCTCCTGTTGCCCCCGTCGGACCTGTATCGCCTGTTGCTCCCGTTGGACCTGTGTCGCCTGTTGCTCCTGTTGCCCCCGTTGGACCTGTATCGCCTGTTGCTCCCGTTGGACCTGTGTCGCCTGTCGCTCCTGTTGCCCCCGTCGGACCTGTATCGCCTGTTGCTCCCGTTGGACCTGTGTCGCCTGTCGCTCCTGTTGCTCCTGTTGCTCCTGTTGCCCCCGTCGGACCTGTATCGCCTGTTGCTCCCGTTGGACCTGTGTCGCCTGTCGCTCCTGTTGCTCCTGTTGCCCCCGTCGGACCTGTTGGACCAACTTTAGGGACTGTCCCATCGCAACTAAAACAGCATGAATCAACATGTACACCATTTTGATTATTACACCCACAATATCCATTTATGTTATTGCTCCATGAAGACATGTTGATCACTTCCTTTACATTCGATCTTTTTAGCGCAATCACCGACTTAAAAAACACCTATCTAAATAACAAAGAAATACTTTGCCTAGTCGGGGATAAAACACAGATTTCCTCCATACATTCTAGTAATTATTACATGCGATTCACTCTCCTTTTGCTTGTACTTTCGCCTTATCTCCACAGACTATTAACAATACACATTACACTATCGTACACAGCCACTTTCCCATTTAAACTTTCCACATTCGCCAATATTTTTAGTAAAGAGGCTTATTCTTCATAAATAGCGACTATAATATATAAAAATCCGTATAATTCGTTATTTTTCGTCAAAATTTTAAAAATATATTGACACTTAAAATACCCTCATAGTATGATTTGGGTGTTGTAATTGATAACCATTTTCACTTATGGTACTAGTTACAAAAAACACTTAATTTGGGGGCAGAAGATGAAGAAAATTCTCAGTATTTTCATAGTGATTCTTTTATTCGCTGTTGGATGCGGACAGCAAAAAGAGGAGAAAAAAGAAACAAAAGCGGACAATAAAAATCAAGCTATAACAATTAAACACGCTGAAGGGGAAACGAAGTTAGATAAACCAGCAAAAAAAGTAGTTGTACTTGAGTGGGTATATTCTGAAGACTTATTAGCACTTGGTGTTCAGCCAGTAGGGATGGCAGACATTAAGAATTATAATAAATGGGTAAATACAAAAACAAAACCGAGTAAAGATGTTGTAGATGTAGGGACACGTCAACAACCAAACTTAGAAGAAATTAGCCGTTTAAAACCAGACTTAATTATTACAGCTTCATTCCGTGGTAAAGCAATTAAAAATGAATTAGAGCAAATTGCACCAACAGTTATGTTTGATCCATCAACAAGCAATAACGATCACTTTGCTGAAATGACAGAAACATTTAAACAAATTGCAAAAGCAGTTGGAAAAGAAGAAGAAGGTAAAAAAGTATTAGCTGATATGGATAAAGCATTCGCTGATGCAAAAGCAAAAATTGAGAAAGCAGACTTAAAAGATAAAAACATCGCAATGGCACAAGCATTTACTGCTAAAAACGTACCAACATTCCGTATCTTAACTGACAATTCTTTAGCTTTACAAGTTACAAAAAAATTAGGTTTAACAAATACTTTTGAAGCAGGAAAATCTGAGCCAGATGGTTTCAAACAAACAACTGTAGAATCATTACAAAGTGTACAAGATTCAAACTTCATTTACATTGTAGCGGATGAAGATAACATTTTTGACACGCAACTAAAAGGCAACCCTGCTTGGGAAGAATTAAAGTTCAAAAAAGAAAACAAAATGTATAAATTAAAAGGCGATACTTGGATTTTCGGTGGTCCTGAGTCTGCAACATCTTTAGCAACACAAGTAGCAGATGTAATGACAGCGAAGAAGTGATTACACGATGAATAGCTTACAACACACACTTCGAGCAAGTCTTGTATTCGGAGGAGGAGCAGCTCTCTTGCTCCTCCTTTTCTTTATTCATATCGGACAAGGTCAAGCAAACATTTCCTATAGTATGATTATTGATGCTCTTATCTCACCGAACCAATCGCTAGAACATCAAACTTTAATCATGCTTCGATTACCTAGAGCTGTAATTGCCATTTTAGCTGGAGGCGCTCTTGCTGCATCAGGGGTTATTTTACAAACGTTAACGAAAAATCCACTCGCTGAATCCAGTACAATGGGTATTCACTCTGGCGCATATTTCTTTCTAGTAGCGGCTACAATTTTCTTACCGAAAGGTTTACAAATTAATTCTCTTCTGTTCACATTTATCGGCGGTGCTATTACTGCTTTATTTGTATACCGTATTTCTGGTGGAAAAAAGGGAACCCCACTTAGAATGGCATTAGCTGGTATGGTCGTTACATTAATGCTTTCTGCCTTTACCGGAACGATGCAGCTTTTCTATGAAAATGAAACAGCTGGTTTATTTTTATGGGGAGCTGGCTCTCTTATTCAAAATAACTGGGATGGCGTTCAATTTGCTTTTCCATTTATCATTATTTCTTTCCTAGTTTTACTATTTATGTCTCGTAAACTCAACATTCTCTTACTTGGTGATGATGTTGCTATTTCTCTTGGTGAAAAAACAGCAGTAACACGTCTTATCGCCTTCATTGCTGCAATCTTTTTAACAGCAGTAATTGTTACTGTTGTTGGACCAATTGGCTTTGTCGGCTTAGTTGCACCTCATTTAATGCGCCTTATCGGATACCGTCAACACTTTACTCTTCTTCTCTCTTCTTTCTTATGGGGGGCAGTATTATTGCTTGGAGCAGATGTTGTCGGTAGATTAATAGATCCAACCGGTGCAGAACTTCCTGTTGGGGCAGTCACAGCAATGATTGGATCTCCTTGGCTTATTTACTTAGTGTATCGAATGATGAAGTCGAAACAATATATGAATGATAACGGTGCGAATGCAGCTGGAGCTAGTTCCCGCTATTACTCTTATAAAAAGGTAATCCTTATTTCTATCACACTTTGTATTGTGACGATTGCTCTTGGTGTTACAATCGGTAGTAACACTTATATCGAAAGCATTACAAATGTTATATCAGGTCAATTAACACAATTTGACAAAAACATGATGATAAATCTTCGTTTACCAAGAATGCTCGTTGCTGCTATTGCTGGCGCATGCCTTGCAATAAGTGGGCTTGTTTTCCAAGCTATATTACGAAACCCACTTGCCGATCCTTCTATTATTGGTATTTCATCGGGAGCTGGTGTCGGTGCTTTAACTATTATGTATGTCTTTCCTACACTTCCTGGTTTCTTCCTACCAATTGGTGCATTTATCGGAGGACTACTTGCAGTAGGAATTGTCCTCTTCTTCTCATGGAAATCAGGGTTTAGCCCAACAGCTCTTGCTTTAATAGGAATTGGTATTTCTGCACTTGGCTCAGCAATTATTCAAATCTTTATCGTTAGAGCCAATTTGAATGTTGCCGCTGCTTTAACATGGTTATCTGGCAGCACGTATGCAAGAGGGTGGAATCACTTAGAAAATATCATTCTATATCCATCTCTAATTCTTGTATTCATTATCTTTTTCTTAATAAAACAACTTGACGTTCTCGTACTGGGAGACGATTTAGCAACTGGACTTGGGCAACCAGTAAATAAAACACGGCTTGCTCTAATTGTGCTAGCGACACTACTTGCATCAGTAAATATCGCTGCTGTCGGTACGATTGCCTTTCTAGGCCTTGTCGCACCTCACTTAGCAAGAATTGTTGTTGGTATAAATCATCAAAGACTATTCGTTTGCTCAGCACTGTTTGGAGCAATCCTTCTTGCCATCGCTGACTTACTCGGCCGAACAATTGCATACCCAAAAGAAATTCCTTCTGGACTTGTCGTTGCTGTACTTGGAGCACCTTATTTCTTATGGTTGATGAGGCAGAGCGGGAAGAAGGTTAATTAAAAAAGAGGCTTCTTATGTGAGAAGCCTCTTTTTTAATTCATTCTCATAAGCCTAAAGGAAACTATCTTTTTTTCACGAATTTAACCTATGAACATAACTAGGGGGGATAACAATGTATCAAACACTTAAAGGCTTCTTGCAATCATGGACATACGAGGCTGAGTCTACTCAAAAGATGCTCGATGCATTAACAGATGAATCTTTGTCACAAGAAATCGCACCTGGGCACTGGACGTTAGGCAGGGTTGCTTGGCATATCGTGACGGCAATTCCTGTTATACTATCTGGCACAGGGCTAAAGTTTGAAGGAGAAACAAAAGATTATCCTGTTCCAACTTCTGCAAAAACAATTGCAGATGAATACCGTAAAGTGAACGCGGCTTTCGTTGAAACACTTCAAAATAAATGGACTGATAAAGACTTAGCTACTATTAACGACTTCTTTGGTCGTCCTATGCCGAATTCTATATTTTTAATGACACTTATTAATCATCAAAATCATCACCGCGGGCAAATGACAGTTTTAATGCGACAAGCTGCCTTAACAGTCCCTGGCATATATGGTCCTTCAAAAGAAGAATGGGCTGCGGCTGGAATGGAAGCTCCTAAAATGTAACAACAAAAAAGACAAGGTGTTTACACATCTGGTCTTTTTCTGTAACTTGTTTCATGTGAAACTATTTTTTACTAAATGATTGTTTTATGGAAAAGATAGGTTAAAATAAATACATATTATGAAGAGGAGTAACCAAATTGAATACAAAAAATAAAAAAATAGTTATGGGAACTATTTTACTAACTTCTCTTATTGGAGTTATTAGTGTATCTCTTTATTTCACCTATTATGGTACCCCTTGGGGAAAACAAGCAGCAATTACGGAATCAAAAGAGTATATTACAAAATATTTTAACCTAAATGCAGAAGTCAAAAATACTTCTTACGATGCTAAAATGAATAGCTATGCAATCTCCTTTGAAACAAGTACCGACGGCGAGTTTACTATCGAATATAAAAATCCTAATAACTTTAACATTTCTCCAGAAGTGCAAAAGTATTTAAGCACACACTCTAAATTTATAGAGTAGTAACGAAGCGTACATATACAAAAAAGAGTTGGTGTAACGCCAACTCTTTTTCACATATTCTTATCATACAGTTATATCTTCCTTCTCTATATTTTTAATGCCGTAATATGCAATCACAACTCCAATTGTCGCCAATGCTAGTTGAAGGGGAAGAAAAGTTGCTATAGAAAACGCTGGGTTGCCATTCATTGCAATTGAGACAACGATAAGAGATGAAACAATTGTAGTTGGCACGGAACGTTTACGCATTCCGAAATATAATGGGATTAAACTCATTCCCGCAGTTGCAATGGCTAAAGGAACTAGTTTTATTCCTTCTTGCATCAATTGATCTACTGTGAATGAATTAGGAAGAATTGAAAAATAACTATCTATCCCAAAGAAAACTCCTACTACTAAAATGTTAGATACAATAACTGTTATAAATGTTACTATCGCTGTAATAGTCAACTTACTAGCCATCATTTTCTTTCGGTTAATAGGATAAGAAAACATAAGTAGTATTGTTTTGTTTTTATATTCGCCAATTATTAACCTTGCGATTAATACACTACCAAAAATAATAAACGTTGCTCTTACTATTGTGCTAGCCATTAACAATATCGTCTCTGGATTCCTTATTTCTGCATCACCTTCTACTTGAGCGATGATGCTCACAAAGATCATTAATGCCAGTATAACAACATTTGCAATAATTGCTCTCTTCACGTACCAACCAAGCTTAAACTTTTTCAATTCTAGCTTCATTAAATGTAGCATGATAGTGTCCTCCTTCCTCCTAAGATTTAATCAATATAAATGACTCCTGTTTCACTTAAAATCTTCGCTTCATTTTTTGCATCACCAATCGTTCCTACTTTTATTTTTTCTGTATTTTTATCTTTCTTAAGTCCTTTTAAATCCACTATTACGTCAGCCGAATTACTTTTAGCCATAAGCTTCAATGATGCCGGGACACCTTTATACCGTACGCCAATATCCCCTGATTTTGTTTCTACAAATAATGATTTTCCTTCTGTCATATCTTTCAGTAAGACTTCCCCAGATGTTGAAGTGATGTTCATATTTGAGTTACTTACATTTGTTATATAGTTATCACCAGTCGCAGACTTTATATTTAATTCTTGTACTGAACTATCTTTTACAACTACCTCTCCACTTTGCGATATGAATTCACCTTTCTCCGCTGATAGTCCTACAATCATTCCATCCCCAGATTTTCCTTTTGTCACAATGCTTTTTACTACTATATCGTTTATTTTCACATCACCCGATTTATTATTTAATACAATTTTATCTATCTCTTTCTTCGGAATAGCTATACATATACTATTTTTCTTTCTAAACGTAAAACCATTAAAAAATTTGGCTGCCTTTTGTTTTTGCTTAATCACAATTTTATTTTCTTCATTTTCTATCTTGACGGGATCTATCTCTTTATCTACTTGTTCACCTTGAGCGGAAATTACTATTTTATTAGCGTCTGTACTTTTAAATTCAATATCCCAGTTTTCATTGTCTACTTCTATTTCTTTTATATTATTTATCTCAAAAGACTTTTCTTTCTTAAAATCCTTCCCCTGAAATATCTTAAAACCAAAAACCGCACTAGCAATTGTAATGAATAATATTGCAATTACTATTATTTTTTTCACCAGTCATACCCCAGTTCGTTGTTGTTTTAGGCTTGCTTCACGCCACATCGATCTTGTCGATTTTACGAAACGATAGATAACTAATGAAAATTCCTAATAAACAGAGCACGATTGGGATAGCTATAAAATCAAACATACTTACTTGACCGTTTCCAGGACCATAGTTACCACTAATCAGCATGCCAATTATTACTGCCGAAGTAATCGTTGTCGGTGTCGATTTCTTTCTCATTCCAAAAAATAAAGGAATTAAACTTATACCAGATATCATAAATGCACTTATAAAAGTACCTGGAACGATAGCTATTATTTCACCTATCGTAGCAGGTGTTTCAATCAGTCCCATCATTGGACTCACAAAATATACGAGCAAACTAATAATGAAAGTCGCGATAATCGTGCTCACAAAACAAAAACAAAAAACAATTGTTAATTTCGCACTCATTAGCATTTTCCTTTGAAGCGGATACATAAATGATAGTTGTATCGTTTTATTCTTATACTCATCAATTACTAAACGTGATAAAATGACCGAACTAAAAATAATGAATGTTATCCTAATAAAAATATTTACTAAAGCCATATTCTGTGTGAAGTCAAAGAAGAGTACGTCTCCCTCGGCTTTCATTCCCCATGCCATAAGGCTTACTACAGCGAAAATTGCTATAATACAAATTGCTACACTTTTAAAGTAACTAGATAATTGATGTTTCTTCCATTCGAGCTTCATTAATTTAAACATATAAACCACGCCTCCATTCTTTATATACCTGTCTCTACGCTGCTAACATTCTAATTCCAGCAGTAACGAAGCTTAACATTCCTATCATTAGTAGAATTAACAACCATTTCCGCCCTGGTTTCCTATAATATAAAATCCCACTTATGAACATTACGACCAATCCACTTACTAGATTTACTAACAATCCATTAAGCATGAATGCCCTCTCCATCCATTACATTTAAGAAATATTCCTCTAAGGAACTATGTTTCTTATTAATACTTTCAATTTCCACATCGTTCATAATAAGTGCTTTTGAAATGGCTTGCTGAGACACTGCCGTATCATACACACGAATCATATTTCCGCTCATTATTTTATAATTTTTTATGGCAAGTTTATCTTCTAAAATATAAGCTGCACGCTTCACATCAGGAACAGTAATTTCAATGTACTCTGTTTGTTTTCCGTTAATACTCTTCATTGAAACTTCTTTTATTAGTTTTCCATTTTGAATTACACCAATTGTATCCGCCATTAGTTCCATCTCACCTAAAATATGACTAGAAACTAATAATGTAATGCCATATTCTTTGCAGAGCATTTTAAATAAGTCTCGTAACTCTTTAATACCAATTGGATCTAAACCGTTAATTGGTTCATCTAAAATGAGCAGTTCTGGCTTTGTTACGATTGCCCTTGCAATACCAAGTCGTTGTTTCATTCCCAATGAAAAATCTTTTACTTTTTTATTATCTATCCCTTGCAGTTTCACTAAATGTAATGCATGGTCAATTTCATTTTTATCGTAATAGCCCATATATTCACAATGTAATTCTAAGTTTTCTTTCGCCGTTAATTTATCATAAAAGATTGGATATTCAATAATTGTCCCCATTCTTTTTAATACTTCATAAGATGTGTCTGTTAACTTCTCACCGAAAATTTCAATCTCACCGCTCGTCGGTTTTATTAAATTTGTAATCATTTTCATAATCGTTGTTTTACCAGCACCATTCGGTCCTAAGAAACCGTATATCTCTCCTTTTTTCACATGCATGTTAACGCTAGAAATAACTTCTTTCCCTTTAAACACTTTCGTTAACTGATTCGTTTTTAATATATAGGTCATGTCACTTTCCCCTTTCGCACTACTTTATATTTTTATAATAGACAACGGAAATCTCTTTTTTCTTACCCGTTTCTTACAAATTCCTTACGCTGAAAAAAAAGCTTGTAGAATCTACTTCTCTACAAGCTAAAACTGCATCTTTTTTAATGCAACTGTAAAAATTGTTTTTTCATACGGCTTACTAGAAAGATGAATTTTTCCATCCATCGCTTCCACCAGTCTTTTCGTAATCGTTAACCCTAAACCGCTTCCTTGGTACAATCTATTTCTCGAATCTTCAAGTGTGTACATACGCTCAAACACTTTATCAATATGAGATTCATCAATCCCTTTTCCTTTATCCCATACGTATATATACACATTCGTTTCATCATCTCTTAACGTCATACCCAGTATCTTTCCATCGTCTCCATATGTAATTGCATTTGATATTAAATTGTTCAATACCCTACCTAATACTTCTACATTTCCAAGTGCATATATATTTCTTTCTGGTATATCAATATGAACTTGAAACCCTTTCGTCGTCACTAAATCATAAAATGATAAAATCTTCTCGCGGCAAACTTCATTCATATTTACTTTTGTCATTTCAATTGCTTTGTCACCAGATTCTAATTTCGCTAAATCAAAAAACTTATGAATTAATTCCATCACTTCTAGTGTTTTCGTATGCACTTTCTCAAGTAATATTTGTTGTTCTTCTTTATTTATCGTTTTATCCTTATTTAACATTTCTGTATATCCAAGAATAACTGTTAGTGGTGTTTTCAAGTCATGCGAAATATTTGAAAGCATTTTTCTCATCGAAATTTCTACTTTTGCATGATCTGCATTCGTTTTCTGTTTTGCATCTAATAATTGATTAATTGCCACTAATAATTTTTGCAATTCTAGATCATCTGTCATAACGAGTAACGTCTCGCCTGTTTTTTCATTTACAATACTTTCTAACTTTTCATATGTGTATCGTAAATTTTTACTACTATTTTTTCTCATTTTATATTGCATATAAATAACACATAACAATATAAAAATAATACCTATTAACAAATTGATCATATTACATCACTTCCAGCTTATAGCCGATGCCCCATAGCGTTTTAATATATTCTGGATTAGATGGATCACTTTCGATTTTCTCACGCAATCTTCTCATATGAACATTAATAACGTTATCGTCACCGTAATACTCTTCATTCCAAACTAACGTATATATTTGCGCTTTCGTAAATACACGATTTTGGTTCTTTACAAATAGCTTTAAAATCTCAAATTCTTTTAAAGTAAGTTTGAGAGGCTTCCCGTTTTTTTCTACAGTAAAATTAATTGGATCAATTGTTAAATCACCAATTTGAATCATTTTTTCTATTGTTTCTGTAGCCGAGTATTTCGTAGACCTCCGAATACCTGCTTTTACACGTGCAGCCAATTCAATCATAGAAAATGGCTTACAAATGTAATCATCTGCTCCAAGTCCTAATCCAACAGCTTTATCAACATCTGTATCTTTTGCCGACATCATTAAAATCGGAACTGCACTTTTTTCTCGAATGATTCGTACAACCTCTAAGCCATCTAGCTTTGGCATCATAATGTCAAGGATAATCAAATCAAATGAACCTTTTAAATATGTGTTCACGCCTTCTTCTCCATCAGACGCAATCGTAACTTGAAAGCCTTCCTTTATTAAATACTTTTCCACCATCTCTTGAATTGAGATATCATCTTCAACTAATAAAATATGATGTGACATATGTCTATCCCCTTTTTACAAACGTTAACAATCCAATTGTATCGTAACTACTACAGACTGGAAACAATTATATGAATTTTCAAACCAACTTCCCTTCCTTCCTTAACAATGATATGATGAAATTCACTACGATTGTTCATAATTAACTTTATATAAAGGAGACTTATCATGTCAGAAAACAAAAAAGTAAGCTTAGCTGATTTAATGCGTGAACAACTTGCTAAGAAAAAGCAAGGAAATGGAAATGGTCAAAATGCAAAAAATCAAAGCCAAGAAACAAAAAAATTACAAAACCAACAAACAAAGAAAACAAACAACCAACGTAGACGTACAGGTGTATAAATGAACGGACAAAAACGTTCTAATATCGCCCCCGGTCTTGAAGTTGATATTGTATTAAAACAAGATCAACGAACAGGCAAATTAACACGTGGAATTGTAAAAGATATTTTAACAAACTCCCCTTCCCATCCGCATGGCATTAAAGTGCGATTGCAGGACGGGCAAGTCGGTAGAGTACAAAATATCGTTCAATAAGAAAAGGAGCTCAAGTAAACTCGAGCTCCTTTTCTTTATTAACCTTTAATTTTCTCGATGAAAACTACTTTTAAGTAGTCTCCTTCTTTAAATTGATCAATGGTACGGAAATCTTCTGGTAAAGAATGTTCTTCTAACATTTTATATTTGCCATTCATTTCTTTAAAGGCTGTATCGATAAAGCCTTTAAACTTTTTCATATCGAATGCGCTACAGTTTGTAGAAGCAACGATAATACCGTTATTTTCTGTAATAGCAATTGTTTCTTTTAATAAATTTTTATAATCTTTTGCTGCACTAAATGTATATTTTTTTGAGCGTGCAAAGCTTGGAGGATCAAGTACGACCATATCAAATTTCATTTTTTTCTTCGCTGCATATTTGAAGTAAAGAAATACATCTTCTACAATAATATCTTGCGCTTCATAATCAACTTCATTTACACTAAACTGCTCAATCGTTTTACTTAAACTACGATTTGCAAGGTCAACACTCGTCGTTTTACTCGCTCCGCCAAGAGCTGCAAATACAGAGAAAGCACCTGTATAAGAGAACATATTTAACACTGTTCTTCCTTTTGCATATTTATCACGAATTTGTTTTCGAACGTTACGTTGATCTAAAAATACCCCAACCATTGCCCCATCATTTAAATAAACCGCAAAGTTTACACCGTTCTCTTTTACGATAAGTGGGAACTCGCCGCGCTCTCCTGCTACGAAATCATCCCCCTCAATATATTTCCCTTTCGTATCAAAACGCTTTTTCTCATAAATACCCTTAAAGTTTGCTACTTTTTGAAGAGCGGCTATAATCTCATCTCTGAAAGTATAAATCCCTTCACTATACCAACTTACTACGTAGTAGCCATCATAATAATCGATAATTAGTCCTCCAAGACCATCACCTTCACCATTCACCACACGGAATGCTGTCGTATCACTTGATTTGTAAAATTGCTTTCGTTTATGTAAGGCAGATTTGATTTTACTTTCAAAGAAAGATTGATTAATTTGTTCACTCTCTTTTCTCGTTAAAATCCAGCCGTATCCTTTATTTTGTTTTCCATAATAGCCTTTTCCGATAAATTGGTTCTTCTCATCTACTACTTTAATGATTGTTCCTTCTTCACGAACATCATTTAAATTTTGAATCGCATCTTTTAAAATAAGCGGATATCCACTTTTAATTTCTTTTATAAATTTCGGTTTTATTTTTACAGTTACTTCTGATCGCATATAATAACTTCCTTTCCATTTGCATGCTTTCTCTACAGGAAGCATTTAAAAACGAGCCTGAAAAAACAGCCCCGTTTCACTATACCATATTATTGCTTTGCTAGTACAACTAGCTCATCCCCTGGCATAACAGCTATATATTTATACAATGTTGAAAAAGTAAGACTACCATCTCGATGGCGAATAAATAATATTAAATCCTCTGAATCTCTTTCTTCTTTATTAATTTTTTGTTCTTCTGCAACTTGTATCGTTTTAAAAATATAACCATCTTCAATTTTTCTATTTAACTCTTCATAAATTTCATTTTGACCAAACAGTAAATGAGCTTTTTTTGAAAGAGAAATGCGTTCTTGTTCAATCTTTTCCACATCATGGATTGGAAGTAAAAATGTATTATGATGTCCAAACTGCGGTACGTATGTATTTGCAACTAATACATTATAAGAATCCGTATCTGTAACTGCAATTAAGTATTCATACTGATTCATATCAACTTCAAATTGTAACTGTTCAGAGAGTACTTGGCCATTATATGTATTAAGCCCTTTCACCTTTGCACATTGCAAATGTTCTTCAGATACATCTACAATTAAGCTCGGAACACCCATCTCTTTACAGTGCAATGCAAAAGCAGATGAGAATGTACTCGCACCTGAAATTAAGATTCCTGGTGGCTCCGTATTTGCCAATCCTAATTTCTTCGCTAAAAATCCAATTGAAAATCCGTGAGCACACACGGTCGTAATAACGAGTGCAAATGTAAGTGCCGTTAATATAGAAGCGTCTTTATAACCTTCTTGTAATAACTCCGTCGCAAAGTAACTTGAAACCGTTAATGCAACGATACCTCGCGGTGCAATCCAGCCAACTAGCGCCCGTTCTGCTTTTGTTAACTCTGTTCCAATTGTCGATATCCAAATCGATAAAGGACGTACAACAAACAACATCATAAGTACAAAACTTATAATAGGCCAGCTGAAAATCTCCATAATAGTTGTTCTTGGAAGCGATGCTGTTAATATAATAAAAACAGTCGACGTTAGTAGTACTGAAATATTTTCGTTAAAATGACGAATATCACCGATAGAAGAAATATATTTCTTCATCCGTGCAAGCGTAATCCCCATTACGGTTACAGCTAGCATACCTGTTTCATGCATCACTTCATCCGCAATGCCGAAGCATAATAATACCGTAACTAACAAAATTGGTGCTTTTAAATATTCTGGTACTTTTCCCTTTAAAATCATATAACTCATAAAAATACTAAATACATAACCGAGCACCATTGCAAATAATGAACCTGCAAAGAAATACAGCAACGTATGTAATTGTACATTATCTTTCGTTAAGAAATTTACAATTTGAAAGGCAAATACAGCAAGTAAAGCTCCAAATGGATCAACAATAATCCCTTCCCATTTTAAAATTGCAGCTGTTCTTGGTTTTAATCGTGCTTGGCGTAACAACGGAATAATTACCGTTGGACCTGTCACAATAAAAAGTCCTCCAATAATAAATGCAACCGCCCAATCTAATCCAGCGACGTAATGAGCTGCAAGTGAGCCAGCAATCCACGCGATAAACGCACCAAACGTAACGATACGAAATACTGGTTTTGATAGTCCCCTCAGTTCACGTATATCTAAACTTAAACTACCCTCAAACAATATAATTGCAACAGAGAGTGATACGAGTGGACTAAAAACATCTCCAAGCACCTCTTTTGGATTAATAATACCGAAAACTGGACCAATTAATAATCCAGCAACTGCCATAACAACAATGGCAGGAAGCTGGAAGCGCCATGCAGTCCATTGTGAAGCAATACCTAACGTAATAATAATAACGATACTAAGTAAAAGTGATTCAACCATAATACCCTCCTTATTCATAGTATTGCGACAGCAAAGTATAAACCATACTTTGCTTCTATATATTTTCAATCAATTCTATTTACATAATATATAACCAAGTTAAATATATAGTCAACCCATTCAAAAAAAGAACACTGTACTTACATAAAGGGAAACTTTAATCAGCCCTCACCTAACTTCTTTGCTTTCGCTGAATTTTGAGGTGGGGGTCTTACTGACCGGCAAATAGCGGGATAAAAAATATTATCATAAACTAAGATTACCATTGACAATGATAATGATTTTCATTATCATTTAATGTATATGAGTTCTTGAAAATATAGCTACATTTATAGGAGGAATAAACATGATTATTGTTACAAATACAGCTAAAATTACAAAGGGAAATGGACATAAATTAATTGAGCGTTTTAATAAAGTAGGTAAAGTTGAAACGATGCCAGGCTTTTTAGGTCTAGAAGTTCTTTTAACGCAAAATACAGTTGATTATGATGAAGTAACAATTAGCACTCGCTGGAATGCAAAAGAAGATTTCCAAGGTTGGACAAAGAGCGCTGCATTTAAAGATGCTCACTCACATCAAGGCGGAATGCCAGAATATATTCTTGATAATAAAATTGCTTACTATGATGTAAAAGTTGTACGTATGCCAATGGCCGCAGCACAGTAAAAACAGTCCTTTTTTAAAGTATAGAATATGAGAAGCGTTATCTATCACTTCTCATATTCTATACTTTTTTCTTTAATTTCTTTTTACTAATTTTGCATGTACAACTAGCCTCCCAGCCTCTGGATCAAGCGCATAATCACAAGTAGAAAGTGTTACGATTTCATCATTAGCCGTCAATTCCGTATCCGTTTTGTACAGTGATTTTTCTTGAATTTCCTTTAAGAACGATGTATATGCTGCATCATTTTCAAAATCCGTTTCAATGTAATAAAAGTCCGTTGTTGTCGTGTATACTGAAAAAACTTCCACGTCGTATCCTTCAAATAATGTATCGTAATATAATTTACGATGAGACATAAAAAAGTCTTCATCCAACATCTTTTTTAAACTACCAAACATAGAACCGTCTTTCATACGATGGCCATATAAAATCGTATTTCGATTTTGAGATTTCACATCATTACGATGGTCCATAAAAATGCTTCCCGCTCTCATATCTTCACCTTTATAATTACGAAATAAATAGTAATCATTATCTTTTGCTTGAACGATTGGATAATTAATTTGTGTATCATCCATCGTAATCCATCCGACTATCTCTGGATTAATTTTCTGGAGATCCTGAAACTGTTTACGTACCTCTCCATCTTCTGATTTTTCTTCCATTGGACTTCTTTTATAAATATGTTGTGCCTCAGCCATTACTTTACGATTTTCATAATAATCCATGAAAATCCCGCCCAACTCATACATTGAATAGAAAAAGATTCCTAAAAACACAATTGTAAGTATGCGTTGAAAAAAAGAATTCTTTTTCCGTCCTTTCTTACTATTCAAATTATCACCTCAAAACGGATTATGCTCAGCCTTTAGATTCCCATAGGTACCATGTACAATCCGGTATCTTCATCCTGCTTTACAATGACATCTACACCATATATTGCTTTAACCATTTCTTCTGTTATTACATCATTAGGATTACCTTTCGTAATGATTTCTCCATCTTTCATAACGATAATATGGTCGCTATAACGAATGGCTTGATTAATATCATGTAATACCATTACAATCGTTAGTCCATGAACTTCATTTAACTCTTTCACTAACTCTAATATTTCTAGCTGATAGTAAATATCTAAATATGTGGTCGGCTCATCTAAGAAGAGCATTGGTGTATTTTGAGCTAATGTCATTGCGATCCAAACTCGCTGCCTCTCTCCACCAGATAAAGCATAAATTGGCTTATCACGCTTACTTTGTAAATTCGTACATACTAGTGCACGCTCAATCGCTTCTCTATCTTCATCTGTTTGCGGAGAGAATATATTTTTATATGGCATACGCCCGAAGCTTATTAGCTTTTCCACTGTAATATCTGCTGGAGCCTCATTTTGTTGATGGACAACTGCTAGCTTTCTAGCAAACTCTTTCGGTTTATATTCACTAATCGCTTTTCCATCAAGTATTACTTCTCCACTGCTAGGAGCGTGGTTTCTAGACATGACACTAAGTAATGTTGATTTCCCACATCCATTCGGTCCAATGATTGTTGTAATTTTTCCAATTTCTATTTCACTACTAACAGACTTTAATCGATTTGTTACGTTATCGTATGAAAAGGTTACATTTTTAATTTCCATGAACTTTATCACTCTTTCTAAGCAAGAATATTAAGAATGGACCACCAATAACCGCCATAATTGTTGCTGCTGGAATTTCGTTAGGTGGCACAATTAACCTTCCAATCGTATCTGCCGTCAAAATTAATAACGCCCCTGCAAGAGCAGAAAATGGAATTAATACTTTATGGTCTGAACCGACTAATTGTCTTGAAATATGTGGAACTAGTAATCCTACAAAAGCAATAACACCTGCAATCGCTGTTGATACTGCCGCTAAGAGTACTGCAATGGCAGAAATAATAAGACGAACTCTCGTCACGTGCAAGCCTAAGTTTTTCGCAGTCTTATCTTGTAGCGATAATAAGTTACACCAAGCTCCTACGAACAGAGCAAGAATAAGACCAACCGTTCCATAAGTCACCATTATTTCTACATCGCCCCACGTCTTCATTGTTATGTTAGAAGTCGTCGTTTGCTTAATACTCTTAATAAAATACCCACAAATCGTAACGAATGATTCATTTAACCCAGTAAACATTGCATTAATGGCAATACCAATTAAAATAATGCGAAGCGGGCTTAATCCTGATTTCCATGAAAACGAATAAACGAGATAACATGCAAGCGCACCACCTAAAAAGGCGAATACGGGTGTCCAGAAAAAGAATTGCGGGAACAACGTAATAATAATAAGTGTCATAAAACTAGCTCCTGAAGATATACCGATTACCCCAGCATCGGCGAGTGGATTTTTCATAACAGCTTGTAAAAGCACACCTGAAACAGCAAGAGCCGCTCCAGTGAACAACGCAATAATAATACGCGGAAAACGTAAATCTTTAATGACTTCAACATCTTCATTTCCACCTGTAAATATCCCTTGTACAAGTTCAACAATACCTACTTCTAAACTCCCTTTCATCGCTGACAATGATGTCATAACAATAAGCAATGCAGTAACAATGAGGAAACTCCAAGTTTTTTTATTCATTCTACTCTTCCTTTATATTAAAATGCATCACGGATACATCATTTTTTTCAATTCATCTAACGCTTCAATTGCTGCTAAATTGCCTGTCGTTCCAAATAAACGCTCTTCTAAATCGTAAACACGGTTATTTTTAACCGCAGCAAAGTGTTTCCAAATATCATTTGTTTTAAATTCTTTATCAAACATTTTTACAACTTCATCAGGCATACCATGAGCTGCTCGTAAAATAATATCTGGATCAGCTTTCTTTAAATACTCTGTATTAGAAGCTAAATATTCTACTTGTTCACCTTGCACAATATTTTTACCACCTAGTTGTTTCACTAAATCTCCAATATAAGAATGCTCTGTTGCTACTAAATAACTTCCAGGCACACCTAATAAAATAAGCACTGTCGGTTCTTTCTTTCCTTTTACTTCTTTTTGAATGCTAGAAACCTTTTTATCTAATTTAGTTACTACTGCTTCGGCCTGTTTTTCACGCCCATATTTCTTACCTAAATCGCTAATAGAACTTTGCATATTTTTCAAACTCGTTAAATCTAAAAAGTTTGCTTTCATACCCACACCATCAAAAACTGGCTTTAATTCATATTCAAGTGTTGTCACAGATAACACTTCTGAAGGCTTTAATGACTTTACCTTTTCCATATCTGGACTCATTGGATTCCCAACTTCAGGTAAACCTTTATATCGCTTCGGTAAAGTTTTAGAACTTGTTGGAACGCCGACTAAATCTACTTCTAACGCATCCATAATTTCAGTAACAGCCACTGTTGTTGCAACGACGCGCTCTTTACTTTCACTCTTTACCTGCTTTGCTGATTCTTTTTTTGGTGATGAGCACCCGGCTATACTCATTAACAAAATGATAGCCATTAGTACACTTACAATTTTCTTCACTCTCAATCACAACTCCTTTCCATACAATATGAAACAAGTCTTGATGCACGCGAATATGCATCAAGACTCCAAAAATTACAATCTACCTGCTCTATATTTACGAACTAGTAAAGCAAGTGAACCTAGCAGTAACACCATGTATAAACCAAGTTGTGCTGTATCTGCAGTTTTTGAGTTTTTCTCTTTTTTTGAATCATTTTTTGTATCTTCTTTTTTCTTCTGACCATCTGCATTTCGGTTAAAATCAGGAGTACCTACTGTTTTTACATTATCTACTTTCGGTGTAGTCACTGGATTTTTCGGTTCATTTTTCGGTTCCTCTTTAAGAGTTCCTAACGCGCCGATATTATTTGTATCAAATTGAATTTGCACATCGTAGAAATGATGGTAGTTCATCTCATCGATGTCTACCTTTACTTTTGCGTTTAATTTTTTAAATAGATCTTCTACTTCAAACTGTACTACTCGTGTATTTGCATTTTTATCTTCGCTTACTACTTTCGCATCAGCGAATAGTTCATTGTTTTCCGTTTGGAATTTCGTAATCCACGCACTATTTTTCAGCGTCATCTCAATATATTTTTTACCATCTTTTACGATTAATTTCGCTGGATTTACAACATAGTCATGCATCTTTGAAATCTCATCTGTTTTATCTTTTAATACTTTAAATGTAATATCATATTGGCCATCTACTAAATTTTTCGGATCAACTATTACTCTCGGTTTATTATTTTCATCTTGGTTGTTGTTTCCACCTTGGTTGTCATTCCCGCCTTGGTTGTCGTTTCCACCTTGGTTGTCATTCACGCCTTGGTTGTCGTTTCCACCTTGGTTGTCGTTTCCGCCTTGGTTGTCATTTCCGCCTTGGTTATCTAACGGCTTAATGCTACCTTTATCAAATGCAAATTGAATATCGTAAAAATGGTGATAATTCATTGAATCGATATCTACTTTTACTTTTGCATTTAACTTTTTCGATAAATCTGGTACTTCTACTTCCACTACGCGTGAATCAGCTTTTTTATCTTCACTTATTACATTTGCATCAACAAACGAACCATTTTTCTCAAATTCAAATTTTGTAATCCAAGAACTGTTCGTTAACGTAAATGATACATACTTCTTACCATCTTTTACTTTTAGCACACCTGGACTTTTTGTATATGTGTTCATCATTGAAATTTCGTCTGTTTGATCTTTTAATGCTTTGAAATTGATGCTGTATTCACCATCTTTAATTGTCTCAGCATCTGTTTTTTTATTTTCATCTGGTTTTTCTGTTTCTGGTTTTTCTACTTCTGGTTTTTCTACTTCTGGTTTTTCTACTTCTGGTTTTTCTGCTTCTGGTTTTTCTGCTTCTGGTTTTTCTACTTCTGGTTTTTCTACTTCTGGTTGTTTCTCTTCATTTTTAATTTGTTCAAGTTTATCTTGTTCAAATAAAAGTTGTACATCATGCGTTTGCTTATAATTTCTTGATGCCATTTCGATAAATACTTTTGTATTTAGTTTTTCAGATAAATCGTTTACTTCAAACTCTACTACTCTTGTATCTTTTTCCTTATTCTCACTTACTACTTTTGCATCAACAAATGTGCCATCTTTTTCCGTTTGGAAATTTTTAATTAATGAGCTACTTTTCAATGTTACAATTGCTTTTTTCTTACCGTTTTCTACTTTTAATACTCCTGGATTTACCATGTAAGTATTCATCTTAGATTCTTCATCTGTTTGATCTTTTAACACTTTAAATGGAATGCTGTACGCACCATCTGTAATTGTGTTAGAATTTGGTTGTTGATCTGGGTCAGGCTTTTGGTCGGGCTTCTGACCTGGATCCGGTTTTTCATTTGGATCTGGCTTATTAGCTGGGTCCTCTTTTTCATTTGGTTGTTCCACATGAATTGGTGTAATACTATTTTGATCAAATGCAATACGAACGTCGTACTCATGATGATAATTTAAAAAATCAATATCTACTTTTACTTTTGCATTTAATACCTTCTCTACATCTTCTACATCAAATTCTACTACTCTTGTATCTTTTTCTTTATTTTCACTAATTACATTTGTCGCAACTAGCTTACCTGCTTTTTCTGTTTCAAACTTCGTAATCCATGAACTATTTGTTAATGTAAAGGATACTTTCTTTTTCCCATCCTTCACTTTTAAAGTCCCTGGGCTTACTGAATATTGATTCATCATCGATTCTTCATCTGATGTATCTTTTAAAACTTTGAAGCCAATTGAATATTCACCGTCAGCCAACTTGGTAGCTGCTTGAACTGCAAGTGGTTGTAATGTTGATACGAATGTAAATATCATTAAAAACATAGCAACAATAATTTTTGTATACCTGTTCAATGGAACGACTCTCCCTTTTGAAAATTATTTAATACTGCTCCCATCAAATACAAAGCGAATATCATATGAAGCATTATAATTAATAATTGGAATATTAATTTTCACCTTTCCATTTAGTTTTTTTGACAAGTCAGCAACTTCAAATTCTACTACTCTAGTATTATCTTTTTTGTTTTCACTTAACACGTTTGTTTCTACAAATTGACCATCTTTTTCTACTTGGAAACTTTTAATAGAAGCACTATCTTTCACTTTAAATGAAACATATTGTTTTCCATTTTTAACTGTTAATGTTGCTGGGCTTTCAAAATAACTATTCATTCTAGACGATTCATCTTTATCGCCTTTCCATACAGTAAAAGCAATATTATATTTTCCATCAGCTAGTTTTGTAGCAGCTTTTGCATCTTGTAAACCTAGTGTTGCGATAAACGTAAATAAAACAGCAAATACGGCAATAATCATTTTAAATTGTTTAAACATATATTCATCACCCTTCAAAAGATTTATTTACTCAACTTCACTTTACGAATTAAGAAAGCACCTGAAATAAGAATTAACGCTACAAACAATCCAATACGTGCTTCATCGCCTGTTTTTGGGTTATCTGTTTTTTCAGCTTTTCCATTTTCATTTTTTGTTTCTTTGTTCACTTCTTTAGCTGTTTCCTTACTCTCTACTTTTGTTTTCTCTTCTTTTACTTGTGTATCTGTTTTCGCTTGATCATTATTTTTTGTTGTAGCAGCTACGCCGTTATCGCCACCTACAGCTTTTACATTTGCATCAAAAGCAAAACGAATTGTGTAGTGGTGGTCATAGTTTGCATTTGGTACAACAACATGAATTTTTACAGCTGCCGGTTTGGATAAATCATCTACTTTAAACTCTACTGTTCTTTTATCTGCCGATTCATCTTTACTAACAACTTTCGCATCAACAAAATTCCCATTCTCTGGTGCTTTAAATTCTGTAATCCAAGCACTATGATTCATCGGAACTTGTACTCTCATCTCACCGTTTTTCACTATTAATTTTGCCGGCTTTTCAAAATAGTCATTTGCCATTGAAGCTGAATCATTTTCCGCTTTTTGAATTACGTAATTAATATCGTAAGTACCATCAGCTAGTTTTGCTGAAGCATTCCCGTATGGCATTACAAGAAAAGCTAGCATACATACGAACGTTATAATAAAAGCGGGTAATACAGAAACCTTTTTCATTTTTCTTGTTTCCTCCTTGGTTATCTTTCATTTCACTTTTTGAAAATGATAATTATTCTCAATTTATAAGAAAAAAATAATCTCTTCTACCTATTATTTAATTAGCATTCTTTTATGTAACATAAGTATTATTGATTATCATTCTCATTTAATATTAAAAATAATATCTCACCCTATTCCTTATACGAAGGCATAGAAACTGAGAAAAAATTATAAAACGTATTTATTGATTATCATTCTCAATGCGAATCAAAAAAAATAAACTATCTCTTCTCCTCTTCTTTCACCTCTTCCCATAACAACACTATAGTTATAGAAACCCCTTTTCCCTCACTTCCCTTCCAATATTTCCACAACTAAGTCAATCTTAGCCTACTCATAAATTTTTTGTCAACTATATTACGTATAAAATTTTTAATATCTGAATTTCTCTATATACGGCTTTTTTTACAAAAAAAGAGACTTTCTATAATAGAAAGTCTCTTTTCTCTATTTCTCTACAGCAATTTCCTGCTTTTGAAACTTAGAAACTATATAACCAAATCCTATACCGATTATCCCTGGAACTAACCAACCAATTCCTACACTATATAATGGAATCTTATCTAAAATAGGTGCTAGCGCTGCAATTTGAAGGTTTGCATTGTGTAATCCATCAAAGAAACTTATTGCAAATGCTCCTACAATCCCGCCCACATACATCGCTAATGGAAGACGAACGTAGTTTTCAACAAGTGATAATACGATAAGTACGATTCCAATTGGATAAATTGCGATTAAGATTGGTAACGCTAATGCATTTAACTGAGTTAACCCAAGGTTTGCTACCATAAATGCTAATACACAGAAAATGAAAACGACTTTTTGATAAGAAAGCTTTGGTAATAAGGAAGAGAAGTAATCACCACAAGCTGCAACAATACCTACAGAAGTTGTTAAACATGCTGCTGTAATTGCGATCCCTAGTAATAAAGTTCCGTAGCTACCAAATAAATGATTCACGACATTTGTTAAAATAATTCCTCCGTTTGCGCCCATTCCAAGTGACACACTAGAAGCTCCAAGATAAGCAAGTGCTAAATACACAAGTAGTAGACCAAGCGCTGCAATAAATCCTGCAAAGATTGTTACTTTTGCAATACTGTTTTTATTTGTAATGCCTTTTTCTTTTAACGCATGAATTACAACATTTCCGAATACCAGTGCTGCAAGTCCATCTAAAGTTAAATATCCATCAATAAATCCTTTAAAGAGAGGAGCACTATACGCTTCTGTCGGTGCACCAAATTCTCCAATTGGTGTAATAAGTGCTTTACCTACGATAATTGCAATAACAGCTAATAATATTGGAGTTAGCACCTTACCAATACGACCCACTAATTTCGAAGGATTTAAAGCTAAATAGAAAGTGACTGCAAAGAAAATAAGTGTAAAGATAACAAGTGGATATGACTGACCAGCTATCTCACTTGGTAAAAACGGTGCAACACTCATCTCATAAGCTACTGTTCCTGTACGCGGTACACTTACGAATACGCCTAAACATAAATAAATTGCAGTGATAAAAACAAGTGCGAATATAGGATGTACACGTCCTGCTAGCTCATTAATATCTCCCTTTAAAGCTATAACAATTACTCCTAATAAAGGTAGTCCAACCCCTGTTACGATAAAACCAAACAGAGCGATCCATACGTCCGTTCCAGCACCTTGCCCTAACGCTGGTGGAAAAATCATATTACCTGCACCAAAAAACAGTGCAAATAACATTAAACTTATTGCAAACATCTCTGAAAACTTTAAAGATGATTTCATTTCTACTAACCTCCTAAAATATACAATTGACAAAATATTCTGAATTAAAATCCGTCACATATTCTCTTTCAAGCATACTTCCCCGTAAAAGAACGCAAAAAACACCCGTCCCTAACAAAGGGACGAGTGTTGAAATCGTGGTTCCACCCTTATTCTAATAAAATGAATTTATAACGAAATAAGCTCATTTTATAGCTCGTGTAAATTGATAACGGTTTTATCCGCCAAGAATTACAATGCATCATGTATGCAGTTCACTCTTGAAGTTTAGAGGTGGTAAGCTTGTCTTTTCGTATTAGGAAGCTCACAGCCTAAGGCTTCCCTCTCTGAGAATCGTAAAATACAACTCATGTCCTCATCATTACTTTTATAAAATATCTTGTCGAAACTTGTTGTTTTTTATTATATGGGCTATTTTTTAAAAAATCAATAGTTTTATTTTTTCTGACAAAAAAATATAGGAAGAAAATTTTCCCTCCCTATAACTGCCCTATTAAAATTTCTAACTCTTCAGCTGTAACGCTCCGCCACTTTCCAACTTCAAGCTCATTTAGCTCTATATTCATAATGCGTACTCGCTTTAGCTTTATTACAGTAAATCCGAAAGCACGACTCATTCTACGAATTTGCCTGTTCATTCCTTGCGTTAAAACGATACGAAATGTTGATTGATCGACTCTTGTCACTTTGCACGGCTTCGTCATTCCATCTTTAATCTTTACACCACTGGACATCTCATCAATAAACCAGTCCGTAAAAGGTTTATCGACTGTGACAACATATTCCTTCTCGTGCTCATGATCACCATGTAAAATTTGATTCGCAATGCCGCCGTCATTCGTTAATAAAATAAGTCCTTCCGATGCTTTATCTAATCGTCCAACTGGAAAGATTCGCTCTGGGTAATTGATATAATCAATTATATTATCTTCAATATGATCAGCTGCTGTACAAATAATGCCGACTGGTTTATGGAAGGCGATGTACACCTTTTCTTTCTCTTCTTTTACAATAACTTTCCCATCAATCGTTACCCTATCACCATCGCTCACAAGTGTACCGTGCGTACATATTTCGCCGTTAATAGCCACGCGTCCAGCTTTAATGAGGCGATCTGTTTCACGTCTGGAGCATGATTTTGCTTCGCTTATGTATTGGTTGATTTTCATATTCTATTCCTTTTCATATATATTAAAAGCGTCAATCTATGGCAATATCATTATGCCACGATTGACGCTTTTTCACTTCGCAAAAACAACTAAATAAATAACCCCAATCACCAAAAATATTCCGCAACAAGCTAACAATACTTTTGCAAGTTTGTCCATAAACATATAATGGTTTCCCCTTTGTTTCGTTGTTTTCTATTTTAATTCGACAACTGTTACGCCTAGGCCTCCCTCGCCCATGTCACCGTAACGGAAGGTTTTCACGCCGCGATGCTTCTTCAAGTAATCTTGTACACCTTGGCGAAGTGCTCCTGTCCCCTTACCGTGAATAATTGATACGCGAGGATAGCTTGCAAGCTGGGCATCATCTAAGTATTTCTCAACGCGCGCCATTGCATTTTCAAATCGTTCACCACGAAGGTCAAGTTCTAATGAAACGTGATAGTCTCTACCTTTTACCGTTGCAACTGCTTTTTTCTCTGTTTGCTTCGGTGTGTTAATGTATTCCATATTAGATTCTTTTACTTTCATCTTCAGAATACCGATTTGTACGCTCCACTCTGTATCGCTTACTTTTTCAAGTAGTTGACCTTTTTGACCGAATGTTAATACTTTTACTTCATCACCTGCGCGTAACTGTTGTTTCGGCGCAGTGTTTTTCACGTTTACTTTTTGTTTCTTCACAAGCTCTGGCGCTGCACCTTCTAGACGGCTCTTCGCTTCAATTAGCTCGTGATCTTTCACGTTTGCAAGTTGTGCTTTACGCAATTGACGAAGTTCTTGAATAATGCCTTCCGCTTCTTTCTTTGCAGCTTCGACTTTTTCTTCCCCTTCTTTTTGCGCTTTTAATAATCGTTCATCACGATCTTCGTTAAATTCAATGATTTGACGTTGTAAATCGCGATGAAGTTTTTCAGATTGCTTGCGAAGTGCTTCTGCTTCGTTCCAGTCACGCTCTGCGTTCTTTTGACTTTCTTCTAACTTCGCAATCATATTTTCAATTTTATTCGTATCTGTACTAATGTGATTACGAGCTTGATCAATCACGCGATCAGATAGCCCAAGGCGTTTCGAAATTTCGAAGGCATTACTACGTCCTGGTACACCGATTAATAATTTATACGTTGGGCTTAATGTATTTACATCAAACTCAACGCTCGCATTAATAACTTGCTCACGGTTGTATCCGTATGCTTTTAATTCTGGATAATGCGTCGTTGCAACAACGCGAGCACCGCGATTACATACTTCATCTAAAATCGAAATTGCTAGTGCAGCACCTTCTTGTGGGTCTGTTCCAGCACCTAATTCATCGAATAAAACTAAGCTTTCAAAATCAGCTTTTTCCAAAATATCAACAATATTCACCATATGTGAGGAGAACGTACTTAAACTTTGTTCAATCGATTGCTCATCACCGATATCAGCAAATATATTTTTAAATACACAAATCTCTGACTCATCCATTACTGGAATGTGAAGACCAGATTGCGCCATTAATACACAAATACCAACTGTTTTCAGCGTAACTGTTTTACCACCTGTATTCGGTCCTGTAATAACAATTGTCGTGAAATCTTTACCTAACATAATGTTATTTGGCACGATAATTTCTGGATCAATGAGCGGATGGCGTGCTTGTCTTAAATCCATGTAACGCTCATTGTTTACGATTGGTTTTGTTGCTTTAATACGCTTCGCATAAAAAGCTTTCGCAAAGATGAAATCAAGATTCGCAACTACTTCTACGTTAGATAAAACGATATCGGCTTCTACTGCCACTTCTTCTGTTAACATCAATAAGATGCGTTCGATTTCTTGTTTTTCTTTCACACGTGCTTCTTGAAGCGCGTTATTTAATTCTACAATGACTTGCGGTTCAATAAATAACGTTTGTCCAGAAGCTGATTGATCGTGAACAATACCGCCATATACGCCGCGGTATTCTTGTTTTACTGGAATTACGTAACGTTCGTTACGAATCGTTACAATCGAGTCAGACAGCATCTTTTGTGCGTTTGAAGAGCGCGTCATATTTTCTAACTTTTCACGAATACGGCTTTCCGCCGTACGAATTTGAGTACGAATACCACGCAGTTTATCACTTGCGCTATCGACTACTTCACCGCCGTCACCGATACAATTTGTAATTTTCTTTTCTAAATCATATAAAGATACAATTTGAGCGACGTGAGTTTCTAAAATCGGAAGCTCGACACCGTTATCAGCCATATCTTCAATGAAACGTTTCATATTACGACTACCATACATCGTATTCGCAATATCAAGTAATTCATTTGGACTTAACATACTCCCAATTTTTGCACGCTTCACATTGGAGCGAATATCTGTAATACCACCTAATGGTGCACTACCTTTTAAACGAATAACTTTCGCAGCTTCATCCGTTGTATCTTGCATTTCTACAATTTCTTCAAAATCAGTGCTCGGCACTAAATGCTTCACTTTGTCACGACCAAGTGAAGATGCTGTATGTTCAAGTAATTGTTCTTTTACTTTATTGTATTCTAATACACGCAACGTTCTTTCTAACATGTTGCAGGTCCCCCTTGTGTTACTTATTACGTTTAATATAGTCTAATAAACGTTCAATATCCCACGTGTTAATCACGTTATCTTTTTGAATCCAACCTTTACGTGCTGCTGCTACACCTGTTTCCATATCTTCTAACATTTCAAGCGTATGAGCATCCGTATTAATCGCTACTTTCACACCAGCATCTTGTGCTTGTTTTAATAATTTCGCACTTAAATCTAGACGGTTCGGATTCGCATTTAATTCTAAAACTGTATTTGTTTCTTTTGCGAGTTCAATTAATAAATCTGTATCTACATCATAACCCTCACGACGCCCGAGAAGACGTCCTGTCGGATGGGCAATCATTGTAACATGTTTATTCTCAAGTGCAGTACGTAGACGCTTCATAATCGTTTCACGGTCTTGTGAGAAGCTAGAGTGAATCGCTCCAATGACATAGTCTAATTCTTCTAATACTTCATCATCAAAATCAAGCGAGGCATCTGGTAAAATGTCCATTTCAATTCCGCGTAAAATTGTAATGTCTGGATACTTTTCATTCATACGTTCAATTTCTTTTGCTTGCTCACGAAGACGCTCTTTCGTTAAACCATTCGCTACTTTTAAGTATTGCGAGTGATCAGTAATCGCCATAAACTTATATCCACGAGCACGGCACGCTTGTACCATTTCTTCAATAGAAAAAGCACCGTCACTCCAAGTTGTATGCATATGTAAATCACCTTGTATATCGGAAAACTGAATTAAGTTCGGATACTCTTTAATTAATTCAATTTCTTTTCCATCTTCACGCACTTCTGGCGGAATAAATGGCAGACCGAAATGAGCAAAGAAGTCTTCTTCAGTCTCAAATGTTTTCACTTCACCTGTTTCTAAGTTCTCTACACCGTACTCACTAATTTTCTCGCCTTTATCTTTTGCGATTTGACGCATTTTTACGTTATGGTCTTTTGATCCTGTAAAATGGTGAAGTGTTGTAATAAACTCTTCTGGTTTTACTAAGCGGAAATCGATTGAAATATCATATTCATATTGAAGACGAACAGAAACTTTCGTATCCCCACTTGCGATTACCTCAATCATATTATCGAATTGGAGTAAATGCTCACGTACCGCTGCTGGTTCTGTCGTTGCAATGATAAAATCTAAATCTTTCACTGTTTCTCTCGCGCGGCGCAAACTACCAGCGCGAGAGAAACGAATTACTTCAGCAATATTCGACAATTTCTCCTCTATTTCCCCGGCAATAGGCAATACCATCGCAATTGGTAAACGCTCTGGACGAGAGCCTACTTGATCGATTGCTTCTAATATTTTCTCTTCTGTCTTCTTACCGAAACCAGCTAAAGCTTGTACTTTATTTTCCTCACAAGCAGCTTTTAACGTCTCCATATCAATAACGCCTAGCTCTTTATATAACTTAGCCACCTTTTTACCACCAAGACCTGGTAGTTTTAATAACGGCAATAAGCTACTTGGTACTTCTTTTTCAAGTTCTTGTAATACTTCAGATGTTCCCGATTCTATATATTCTTGAATAACTGCTGCTGTTCCTTTTCCGATGCCCGGAATCTTCGTGAAATCTTCAATTTCAGAAAGACTACGATCGTCACTTTCTAATGCTGCTGCCGCTTTACGAAATGCAGATATTTTAAATGGATTCGCGCCTTTTAGTTCCATAAAAAGCCCGATTGTCTCTAATAATTTGATAACTTGTTTTTTATTTACTTTCATCATTACCCCGCCTTTCTTTCATAGAAAAAAACTTCTCTTTCCGAAAAAAGAGAAGTTATACTCTGCTACCTGTCTGCCATAGTTCCTTCACCTTTTCAGATAGAATCGGTGTATCGTCTACAATTATTTTGCTAATTGATGATTTTTGTAATGGTGTTTGTACTTGTTCAATCGGAAGAATGTTTCCAATGATAATTAAGACAAACAAAACAATATATACTTCTAAAAATCCGAGGATTGCCCCGGCAAACGCATTTACTTGCTTTAAAACCGGTATTTCTGCAAACATATTTAACAAATTACCAAGTAATGAAAGTGCTATTTTTGTAATAATAAACAATATGATAAACGCAAGCGCTTGATAAAATACTGTCTCAATATTATTTGCATCAATCCATTCTGGAACAGATACGTTTTTATCAAATGGATACGGAATAAATTTCGCAAGTGCTGGCGCTAAATCTTTACAGTACCAGTATGCAACAAGGTATGCGATAATAAAGCTTGTTAACTTTACAAGTTGCAGAATAAACCCTCTACGTAAGCCGAGGAAAAATCCCATAACAAGCAGTAAAATGATAATAATATCAATCATGTTATTCCATTCCTTTTTTTGTCATACTTTCTTTCAATTTCTCATGTTCTTCTTTTAATTTTATGTAATCGTGTATGACGTTTACCGCCGTCAATACCGCTAGTCTACTCGTGTCAAGCGAAGGATTCTTGGCATTGAGTTCGCGCATTTTATCATCCACAATCGCTGCTACCATGCGGATATGACTTGTACTTTCATCGCCAACAACTGAATATTGCTGACCATAGATTTCTACATTAATTCGACTTTTCTTTCCCTTTTGTTGTGACAACTCACCGGCCTCCAATCACGTACAGAATCCTAAAGTTTATCATACCATGAACCTTCATAATATGGAAACAGAAAGAACAATCCGATATGATAAAAATAACAATATAAAAAAAGGGGCGACCATTATGTCAAATTCTATCGTAATTCAAACAAATTCTACAGTAATTGAAGACATGAAACAACAATATAAACATTCGCTTAGCCCGAAAATTCCGCAAGGCGGTATCTTTATGGCTAAGGTGCCATCTTGCACGATTACAGCGTATAAATCTGGAAAAGTAATGTTCCAAGGAGGCCGCGCTGAAGCAGAAGCTTCTCGTTGGCAAACTGTCTCTCAAAGACCAAAAACAACTGTAAAAAAACCTGTCGATTCCCATCGTTATGCGCCGCCTGCTTCCATCAGTACAATGTCTATTGTAGGGTCTGATGAAGTTGGTACGGGAGATTTCTTTGGACCGATGACAGTCGTTGCTGTATATGTGGATGCAAAGCAAATTCCACTACTAAAAGAACTTGGTGTAAAAGACTCTAAAAACTTAAATGACGATCAAATTACTGCCATTGCGAAACAACTTCTACACGTTGTTCCTTACAGCTCTCTTGTCCTTCATAATGAAAAATATAACGAGCTATTTGATAAAGGAAACAACCAAGGTAAGCTAAAAGCCTTGCTACATAATAAAGCTATTACAAACTTATTAGCTAAAATGGCACCTACAAAACCTGAAGGCGTCTTAATCGATCAATTCACACAACCTGATACATACTATAAATATTTAGCAAAACAAAAACAGGTACAGCGTGAAAATGTTTATTTCGCTACGAAAGGTGAAAGCGTCCATTTAGCAGTAGCCGCTGCTTCTATTTTAGCTCGCTACTCATTCGTAAAACAGTTTGACGAACTAAGTAAAAAAGCTGGTATGCCACTTCCAAAAGGTGCTAGTAAACAAGTTGATATCGCTGCTGCTAAATTAATTCAAAAGCTTGGTAAAGAACGATTACCTGAGTTTGTGAAACTGCATTTCGCTAATACGGAGAAGGCGCTTCGCTTATTAAAATAGTATCGACAAAAACAGGAGCCTACAAACTCCTGTTTTTTTGTTTCATCCTACTATTGTCCTTATAGTTTTGTTATAATTATAATATGCAGATTATTCTAACATAGGAGGAGATCTACATTGCTACTTCTACAAATGATTCTAAATATTTTACTAGGCGATCCACACGAAAGACAGTTCGAAATTAGAGAAAACATTCAGCTACTAAGTGAACAACCAGCGTTCAACGATTTAATAGAGCGTTATGGTCGATCTTTCTTATTAAACTTTCGGATTCGAAGATTTATCCCGCTTTAATGGGCAGTAAGACCCCCACCTCAAAATTCAGCGAATGCAAAGAAGTTAGGGGGGATCAACTGCCCATAAAAGTCCGATTGGTTCAACTAATAATCAGTGGGGGATGAACCCCCCACTGATTAAAGTTTCACTTTATCGGGAAACACGATGCACGCTTGTTAATACATAATCCAACAAAACTACAACACTTCTGTGAAGAACTTGAATGTATGATTAGAAAAAGGAGTTTTTTCATATGAACGCTGTAAAAGTTAAAAAGATATTATATGTTTTCGTACACCTCGTAGGCCCACTTTCTTACTTCACTATTTCTACCATTTGGGGAGCTTTTTTCACTACTAAATCCACATTCGAAAATATATCTGATAATCTTGGCATGATGGCCATCTATTACGTGTTCATGAGTTTACTGTGGTTTTTCTATTTAGATCGATTAGACAAAGACATAAATAAGATTACAAAAGAAATTAACGATAATAAGATGTAACACATAACAAAGGAGAGCCCTTAAGACTCTCCTTTGTTATGTTAGCTTCGTTTCTGCTTCTTATTTGATGAAGATACTTTATGAGAACCTGTTTCATGTGTCGTCGTTCCTTGTCCTTCAACTTCTGGAGAACCTAGGCTTGATCTTGAATGATCTTTTTTCACTTTTTTACTCATTTATATTCACCCCTTCGCGTTACTTTTTGCTACGGGAGAATAAACTATACAAAATAAAAAAGCGAGAGGAAATCCTCTCGCTTTTTTCATATTTTAGAATTCAGAAGAACCTGGAGTTCTTGGGAATGGAATTACGTCACGGATGTTAGCCATGCCAGTGATGTACATTAGGAAGCGCTCGAAACCTAGACCAAATCCAGCGTGTTTTGTACCGCCGTATTTTCTAAGTTCTAAGTACCACCAGTAGTCCTCTTCGTTCATACCTAATTCTTTAATTCTGTCTACTAAAACGTCCATTCTTTCTTCACGTTGGCTTCCGCCGATTAATTCGCCGATGCCAGGAACTAGAAGGTCAGTAGCAGCTACTGTTTTACCGTCTTCATTCAAACGCATGTAGAATGCTTTAATGTCTTTTGGATAGTCAGTTACGAATACAGGGCGTTTGAAGATTTCTTCTGATAAGTATCTTTCGTGCTCTGTTTGTAAGTCAATTCCCCATTCTACTGGGTATTTGAAGTCAGCACCTGATTCTTGAAGCACTTTAATTGCTTCTGTATAAGTGATGCGACCGAAGTCAGAGTTAATTACGTTGTTCATGCGCTCAAGAACTGTTTTATCAACGAAGCTGTTGAAGAATTCCATTTCTTCTGGTGCATGCTCTAATACGTATTTCATTGCATATTTCAGCATATCTTCTGTAAGGTTCATTACGTCCCCTAGTTCAGCGAATGCAATCTCAGGCTCAACCATCCAGAACTCAGCAGCGTGGCGAGTTGTGTTTGAGTTTTCTGCACGGAATGTAGGTCCGAATGTGTATACGTCACGGAATGCTAATGCATAAGCTTCAGCGTTCAGCTGTCCACTTACTGTTAAGTTTGTTTCTTTACCGAAGAAGTCTTTTGACTCATCAACTTTTCCGTCTTCACCTTTTGGTAGGTTATTTAAATCTTGCGTTGTTACGCGGAACATTTCGCCAGCACCTTCTGTATCACTACCAGTGATGATTGGTGTGTGAACATGTACGAATCCACGCTCTTGGAAGAATTGGTGAATCGCAAATGCTGCGATAGAACGTACGCGGAACGTTGCAGAGAATGCATTTGTTCTTGGACGTAAGTGAGCGATTGTACGTAAGTATTCAAACGTATGACGTTTCTTTTGAAGTGGGTAATCAGAATCTGATAAACCCTCGATATCAATTTTTTCTGCTTTAATTTCAAATGGTTGCTTCGCTCCAGGCGTTGCAATTACTTTACCTTCTACTTTAACTGAAGAGCTAAGTGGAAGTTTTGCAATTTCTTTGAAGTTCTCTAATTCTGTATCGAAAACGATTTGAACGCTTTTGAAGAAGCTACCGTCGTTTAATTCGATGAAACCAAATGCTTTTGAATCACGTAAGTTACGAATCCACCCTGATACTTGTACTGTTTGATCTGCATACTTTTCTGTATCTCTATACAGACTTTTTACTAATGTGTTTTCCATAGTGAAATTCTCCTTTGCTCATATATTTAAATACAAAAAAACCTTTCATCCATAAAGGGACGAAAGGTTAAACTTCGCGGTACCACCCAATTTGTCATAAAGACCAACTTTAACTCGTATGTAATACATACTTCCCGGTTTATAACAGGCCGGATTCCCGTCTAAGCCTACTCTTGAATATAAGATTCAATTTCGGTTAGCAACTCCAAGGTGTTCTTCACATATACCGCCTCATCAGGCTCTCACCGTCCCTGACTCGCTTTGGATTATAGTATATACTACTTTTCCTTATCATCGTCTTTCATTTTGTTAAACTAAAATTAATGTACTACATTCGAGAGAAAGATGCAAGATGCCAAAAAATATATGAGCGATTTTTGTAATATATTGACTTACCGATAGTGTCCGACAACCAATCCAATAAAAAAATTGCCGGAATGAATCCGGCAATTTTCTAATTACTTACGTAACTCCGCACCGAATTTCTCTTCTACCGTTGTTAGTACACGGTTATGTGCTTCTGTTACTTCTTCGTCTGTTAATGTACGTTCTGCATCGAAGTAAGTCATAGAGAATGCAAGTGATTTCTTGCCTTCTTCCATTTTTTCACCTTCGTATAAGTCGAATAATGTTACATCTTTCAGAAGTTCTCCGCCAGCTTCAGCAATGACTTGCTTCATTTCACCAGCTTTTGTTTCTTTTGTTACTACAACAGCCATATCACGCGTCATAGATGGGAAACGTGGAATTGCTGCGTAGTAAGTTTCTTCTGCGTCTGCACCGAATACTTTTACAAGAGATAGTTCGAATACGAATGTATTTTTCACATCTAATTGTTTTTCTGCTTCTGGGTGCAATTGACCGATGAAACCAATTACTTCGCCATCCAATACGATGTCAGCTGTACGGCCTGGGTGCATACCTTCACGTTTTACTGGTGCATATGTGATTTGGTTTGAAACGCCAAGCACGTCGAATAGTCCTTCTAGTACACCTTTCACAACGAAGAAGTCTACTACTTTCTTCTCACCTTGCCATGCATGGTGAAGAGCAAGACCTGTCATAACACCTGCAAGATGTTGTTCTTCTTTCGGAAGTTCTCCTTCTTCTGTCGGTAAGAAGATAGAACCTACCTCGTATAAAGCAACGCTGTCGTTTTTACGAGCGACATTGTATGAAACTGCTTCTAGTAATTGCGGTACTAAGCTTAAACGAAGTTGGCTACGTTCTTCACTCATTGGAAGTGCAAGACCTACAGGCGCCTTTTCGTTTGGCTCAACCATATATTGTTTCGCTTTATCAGCGCTTGTTAATGAATACGTGATTGCTTCATATAAACCAGCACCCTCTAAGAAGCGGCGTACTTTACGACGTTTCGTTTGTGCTGATGTTAATTTACCACGAGTCATCGTTCCAGAAGGTAATGTAACTGGAATATGGTCATAACCGTATAAACGGCCCACTTCTTCTACTAAGTCTTCTGAAATTGTAATATCAGGACGACGTGCTGGTACATTTACATGGAATGTTCCTTCTACTTCTGTGAATGGGAATTTCAAGTTTGTGAACATTGTACCCATTTCACTCGCAGAAATATTTGTACCTAATACACGGTTTACTTTTTCAGCAGTAACAGATACTGTACGCTCTTGTACTTGTAAGTTGTCAGCTTCTACCACACCTTCAAGTGCTTCACCACCAGCATATTTCGCCATTAAAGCAGCTGCGTGTTGAATTGCTTCAAATGTACGTGTTGGGTCGATTCCTTTTTCGAAACGTGCACTTGATTCACTACGAAGACCTAAGTCTTTTGATGTACGACGTACTGTTTGACCTGCAAAGTATGCAGACTCAATTAGAACGTTTACTGTCTCATTTGTAACTTCAGAATCCGCCCCGCCCATTACACCAGCAACAGCTAAAGCTTTCGTGCCGTTTGTAATTACAAGATGGTGGCTTTGTAATGTACGCTCTTGATCATCTAACGTTTCAATTTTTTCGCCTTCTTTTGCAAGACGAACAACGATTTCTTTTGAACCTAATTTATCGTAATCGAATGCATGTAACGGTTGACCGTATTCCATTAAAATGTAGTTTGTAATATCAACTACGTTGCTAATTGGACGAATGCCAGCTGCCATAAGACGAGTTTGCATCCACATTGGTGACGGACCAATCTTTACGTTTTTAACCATTTTTGCAATGTATAATGGGTTTTCTTCTTTCGCTTCTACGCTTACAGAAATATAATCAGAAGTTTTTTCTGCTGTTTCTTGTAAGTCGATAGCTGGAAGTTTTACTTCGCGGCCATAAATAGCAGCTACTTCGTAAGCAACACCTAACATGTTTAAGCAATCTGCACGGTTTGGTGTTAAGCCAAGCTCAAGTACTTCATCGTGTAAGTTTAAAATTTCAAGTGCATCTGCACCAACTTCAGCGTCACTTGGGAAGATGAAGATACCATCTGCGTATTCTTTTGAAACTAACTTTCCATCAATACCAAGCTCTTGAAGAGCACAAACCATACCATGAGAAGCTTCACCGCGTAGTTTTGCTTTTTTGATTTTGAAGTTACCAGGAAGTACAGCTCCAACTTTTGCAACTGGTACTTTTAAACCTTTTGCAATATTAGCAGCTCCACAAATAATTTGAACTGGCTCTTCTTCACCGATATCGATTAAGCATTTGCTTAATTTATCAGCTTCTGGGTGTTTTTCACATTCTAATACGTGACCAACTACAACACCTTTTACACCTTTATTTAATACTTCAACGCCTTCTACTTCAATACCACTTTTCGTGATTTTGTCTGCTAGTTCTTGTGCTGTTACATCTTTAATATCTACATACTCTTGTAACCAACGATATGATACGAACATATTTATCCTCTCCTTCCCTTACGCTCGTTTGAATTGTTGTAAGAAACGTACATCATTTGTATAGAAATGACGAATGTCATCTACTCCGTATTTCAACATTGCGATACGCTCTGCGCCCATACCGAATGCGAAACCTTGATATTCTTTTGAATCATAACCAGCCATTTCAAGTACGTTCGGGTGAACCATACCTGCGCCTAGAATTTCAATCCAGCCAGTTCCTTTACAAGTGCCGCAACCTTTGCCATGACACATCATACAAGAAATATCCATCTCTACAGATGGCTCTGTGAATGGGAAGAAACTTGGACGAAGACGGATTTCACGATCTTCACCGAACATCTTTTTCACGAATACTTGCAGTGTACCTTTTAAGTCACTCATACGAATGTTTTTATCAATTACAAGACCTTCAATTTGCATGAACTGATGTGAATGCGTCGCATCGTCGTCATCACGGCGATACACTTTACCAGGACAAATAATTTTGATTGGGCCTTTTTCTTTATTATTTTCCATCGTACGTGCTTGCACAGAAGATGTATGTGTACGTAGTAACGTTTCTTCTGTAATGTAGAATGTATCTTGCATATCACGCGCTGGGTGATCTTTCGGTAAGTTTAGTGCTTCGAAGTTGTAGTAGTCTTTTTCTACTTCTGTTCCTTCAGCTACTTCATAACCCATACCGATGAATACATCTTCAATTTGCTCAACAACAGCTGTTAACGGATGGTGACAACCTGTTTCAACAGGACGACCTGGCAGTGTAACATCGATTGTTTCAGTAGCTAATTTCGCTTCGATTACTGCTTTTTCTAAGTTACTAATTTTGTCATCTAAACGCGTTTGAATCGCTTCACGCACTTCATTTACTAATGCTCCCATACGTGGACGCTCTTCTGCTGACAATTTTCCCATGCCGCGTAATACTTCTGTAATTGGGCCTTTTTTTCCTAAATACGCTACGCGTACGTCGTTTAAGCCCTTTAGCTCTTTCGCTTCTTCAATAAGCTCTAACGCTTTTTGCTTTAGCTCTTTTAAACGTGCTTCCATTTTGGAACCCTCCTAATTTTAAAAATAAAAAAACCTCGCTCCCAAAAAGGGACGAGGTAAATTCGCGGTACCACCCTAAATTGACAGAACAAGTCTGCCCACTCATTAATTATAACGATCAATTCTGACCGGAACGCCTTTACATATACATGGTCCTGGCGTCAACTCCAGAGGTGAATTCACTTCCGTCTACCATAAGAATGCTTTCAGTCTACGGCACTCTCTCCCTATATGGCGATTTTGTAAGTTACTCTTCTCTATCAACGTTTTTCGTTATTTAACTTTTAATATAATGTACTTCAACTTATTATAAGAAGTTTTTTATTTGTTCGCAACCGGGCTTTGCAAATAATACGTTAAAATCCCTGCTGCAACCGCAACATTTAATGATTCTGCCCCGCCGTAAATCGGAATATACAAGTTTTGATCCGTTTTTGCAAGAATTTCTTGGCGTACGCCATTTCCTTCATTTCCTACAATTAATGCAAAACTGCCAGCCGGCGTTACTTTACCATACGGAACTCCATTTTCAAGAGCTGTTCCATATACAGGAACGTTGTTTTCTTTTAACTTGTCTACCCATTCTTCTAAGTTCCCTTTTACAATTGGTAAGTGGAAAATAGAGCCTTGTGTAGAGCGGAGTACTTTACTATTGTAAACATCAACACAACCTTCTCCAAGCACAACAGCGTGAATACCAGCTGCATCAGCTGTACGAATAATTGTTCCTAAATTACCTGGGTCTTGCAGGCCATCTAATAAAAGGAATTTCCCATCAGTAAGAGCTACTTCTTTCTCATGCTTCTCACAAACAGCAAATACACCTTGTGTCGTTTCTGTTTCACGAAGTATTTTGACAATCGCCTCAGGTACGATATACATTTCCACATCATTAACTGTCCAATCTTTCGGAAGGTCTGTCTGATCTGAAACGATAAGTTCTGTTACAATTCCTGCCTTCAAAGCTTCCTCGACTAAGTGGAATCCTTCTACAAAAAATAAACCTTTTTTATCGCGTTCTTTTTTCGTTTGCAGCTTTTTCCACTGCTTTACACGCGGATTTTGTACTGAATCAATGTTTTTCATAATATGTATTTCCCTCTCTTCTTGTCTTATCATTATAGCCTATTTTTCATACATATTTACATAAAAAAGAACAAAAACTAACGTCAGTTTCAATTCTGAAGAAGAGGTGAAAGCAATGAGTTTTAATTTACGCGGTGCTGTATTAGCGAATGTATCTGGAAATTCACAAGATCAATTACAAGAAACAATCGTCGATGCAATTCAAAGCGGTGAAGAAAAAATGCTTCCAGGTCTTGGCGTTTTATTTGAAGTCATTTGGAAAAACGCTGATGAAAATGAAAAGCACGAAATGTTAGAAACACTAGAGCAAGGATTAAAAAAATAAGCAATTTGAAAATCACCTTTGCATCAGCTAAGGTGATTTTTTTGCGGAAAATTTTTTTCTTCTCCTAAACATTTCTACTTTACTAACGAACTATGATGGAGTACAATGTTCAAAATACATTTAAACCGATCGATTTTTCTTCATATACACCATAAGATAAAAGGAGTGAATGTTTTATGCACCGTATTACGCTTGAACAAATTTTTAAACACCACATTACACAAAAATACGTAAACCGTTCTGGAATGGTCCACGCGATCGCTGTCGCTTACCATGCGTTTCACCTAGCCAAAAAGCATCACGCCTCAGTCGATGCTGCCACAAAAGCTGGCTTCCTTCATGATATCGGACATCATACGTGGTACACAGGCGGCGAATGGGATTATGACTTATATAAAAAGAATGATATCCATGCAATTAAAGGCGCTGAAAGAGCACATAAATTACTTATTAGATTAGGAGAACATCCAAAACTAGCAAAAGAAATTTCTATTGCAATTCTTCTTCATACAGATTCTTTCTTAGTGGAACAAGAAATTGAAAGAACATCTCTTCAAAATATTATTAAATGGGCAGATGAAGCAGATGAAGAACCGGGCGGAGCGCATCATTATCGAACAATTTCTTATGAAAAAGCACTTAAAGCAATTCAGCAATTAGATCGATTGGTAGAGCGTGAATTGCAAATAGAGCAAGCAAAATTGAGTAACAAGACAGAACATAGTTATCAATGAGAAAGAGGCATCACTACAGGGTGATACCTCTTTTATTATTTTGTGGAAAATACACCTTTATATGTAATATTTAAATATTACTCCTGAAAACAAAATGCCTTATAATTAAATATACAAATATAAAGAGGTGATTCTACATATGCAACCCGCTACACAACTTTCTAATGAACAGAAATACTCTATGTCATGGGGACAATTTATTAGCTCCGTTGTATTCGCTTTTTTCGGAACCGGACTTATTACTGTGTTCCTCGCAATGCCCTTAACAATTTATACAGCTGGTCTCACAAATAAAAAACAAATTGCCCTGTACGAATCTATTGCCAATACCGCAAGTACCGTATTACAACTAGCCGTATTGTTATTCTTCATTTTTAAATTCGAACCCGCAAAAAAATTACTACTAAAATCTTTTAACTTTAAAACACTGAAAGAATGGCGCACATACGTATATTTACTTCTTTTCTTCGTTATAAACATCGTACTCAATTACATACTGTTAAATTATGTGTTCCAAGACGCAACGAAGCAGCAATCTTCCGCACTAAGCTTAGACGTCTTTAAGCAATATGAAATATTATTGCTTCTCAGCTTCGCCATACTCACACCTATTTTTGAAGAGCTTATTTTCCGTGGTTTTATACTTCGCTTCTTCTCAGAACGCTTTCCATTTTGGATTGCAGCCATCGTAACAAGTTTCTTCTTCGGTATCGCTCATACATACTCACTTGGGGTAATGGTCATTACTTTCTTTATGGGATTATTAATGGCGATTTTATGTAAAAAAACAAAGTCCATTATTCCAGCTATGTTATTTCATATTATGAATAATATGTTAGCATTCTTAGGATAAAGAGAGGTGTCATGATGATACCTCTCTTTACTCTTTTATCATTACTTCAAACCCTTCTACAGTTACGTTTTTAATAATCCGTATCGTTATTACCCTTTTCAATAAATTTATATATATTAATTAATAATATCCAAAATAAACCTCATGTAGTAAAATATAACTCATTACATAGAAGGAGATTATATATGTTTAGCTTACTTTGGGTTGTTTATATGCCATTTCTTGTCTTATGTGGATTTTTCGGTGGTATTTTTTTAATTGTTACTAGCATGAAACATCGTAAATTATTTGCTGGTTTAATGGGGCTACTTAGCTTTTCCTTTGTCACACTACCTTTTGTTTTTTGGGGCATGGGAGTGGAGAGCAATACAATCCTCCCTATTTCGACTACTTTATATTGGGTACTGTTTTCTTTAACTGGATTATCAGCAGGATTGAGTGGATTACAAGCAAAAATTAAAAGTATACGTAATATGGGATTCATTATTTTTACCATTGGAATATTAGGGGTTATCTTCTGGGTACTCATGTCTGTAGGTGATTGATTCTATATATAACTTTTTTCGAAACCCACAAATCGGAGGTAATACAGAAATGTTCGGAATATTAATTTGGATGATTTTAGCTTTTACTTTAATGTTATGCGAATTCATCGTCGGCATTTTTTTAATTATTGCTGGTATGAAATGTCGTAAATCATTTACTATTATAGCTGGTTTAATTAGCATATCGCTTATCGTTGTTCCTATCGTTTGTATAGGTTCTGGAATAGATTTAGAGGAGGTGGTTCCAATTTCGGGAACTTTATATTGGTGCCTGTTCTCTTTAGCTGGACTATTAGCTATTATAAGCGGCAGACAAATATCAAGTATTCGTGCTATGGGAACAATTTTGTTTATAACAGGGCTCTGCTCCGTAGCTGGTTACCAGCTTTTATATTTAACTGCATAAAGAGCACAAAAAAGCAGGGAATTTAATTCCCTGCTTTTCTATTTGGTTTATTGCCTGATTGTAAGAAGAACGATAACACCCAAGCGATACCTGCTAGTATCGTTGCGATTAAGAAGGCATCGTTAATACCGTTAATTGCAGATAGCTTTGAAATTTGTCCATATAATAGTTGTGTGCTCATCGCATCTCCTGCTTGAGCCGATCCAGCTAAGGCCGCTAAGCTTTGGCCCATGCCGTGTACTTTATCAACTAAAATTGGGTTGGATGTTGTTAACATATTGCCGTAATCTGCTACGTGAGCAGTTGTTTGTTGCGTCATAAGTGTGATTAAAATCGCTGTTCCGATTGAACCAGCTACTTGTCTTGACGTATTTTGCGTTGCTGTACCGTGAGAAATTAATTTCATCGGCAGTGCGTTCATACCAGCTGTCATAATTGGCATCATAATGAATGACATACCAATTGAACGTATAATATAATCCGTCATAATAACGCTATACGGTGTATCCATCGATAATTTTGTAAATTCATATGTCGCATACGTCGTAATTGCCAATCCAATTATCGCTAATGGACGAATGCCATATTTATCGAATAATTTACCCGCTACTGGTCCCATGATTCCCATAATTAATGATCCTGGAAGAAGTAGTAAACCAGATTCAATTGGCGTAAAGCCACGAATGTTTTGCAGATATACTGGAAGTAATAACATACCTCCAAATAGTGCCATCGTTACGATTGCGTTAATTACTAAAGTAAAAGTAAATACTGGATATTTAAATACTTGTAAATCAAGCATTTTATTGTCCGTTGTTAACTCTCTCCAAATAAATAACGCTAAACCAATTACACCGATAACAAGTGAAATAATGACTTCTGCACTAGTCCAACTATTATTTCCAGCTTCACTAAATCCGTACAATAAGCTTCCTAGTCCAATACTTGAACTAACCACACCGAATATATCTAATTTCGTTTTAGACACTGGCTGAGCTAGTGTAAAGAATTTTAAAGATAGGAACGTAATAATTAAACCGATAATAAACATCGCATAGAACATTACATTCCAGCTATAATTTTCAATCACCCAACCTGTTACAGTTGGTCCGATAGCTGGTGCTAAAATCATTGCTACACCTAGTAACCCCATCGCTGCTCCGCGTTTATGAGGCGGGAATAATGTCATGAAGATATTCATACCAACCGGCATTAAAATACCCGCACCAACTGCTTGAATTACACGGCCTGTCATCATCATTGTAAAGTTTCCTGAAGTAGCACAAATGATAGATCCTACCGTAAAGAATAACATTGCGGCTACGAATAATTTACGATACGTAAATCGTGAAACTAAAAAGGCACTAATCGGTACTAAAATACCATTTACAAGCATGAAGCCTGTAATTAACCATTGTGCTGTTGAAGTTGATACGTTAAATTCATTCATTAACGGAGGTAATGCAACGTTAATGATTGTTTGGTTTAAAATAGAAACGAACATGCCGAGAATTAATACAGCTACAACTGCTTTTACATTCACATTCTCTACAGGTGTAGACATTTGTTTTTTCGGCACTTCTTTTTCTTGTTTTACTTCTTCTTGCTTTCCTGTTTCTAACTCAACTACATTAGAAATTTCCGATTCTTGCTTTCGTTCAATTTCTTTCTCTTCTGTTTCAACTTTACTTACTTCTATTTTACTTACGGCTGGGACTTGTTCTTCTCCCATTTTCGTTTTTTTCTTTCGTAAAAGACGATTTACAAGGAAGAAGACGATTATACAAAATAGTGCATATCCTGCAATTACAATTGAGGACATCTCATCTCCCCCTTACTTATGAATACGAACTGTCACATTCATGCCAGGAACAATATTTACTGATTTGCTATGGTCTAAAGAAATTTTAACTGGTACTACTTGTGTTACTTTCGTATAGTTCGCTGTTGCGTTGCTTGATGGCAACATAGAGAATGTATTCGCTGTTGTTAAGCCAACTTGTTCTACTTTTCCTGTTAACGTTGTATCTGGGTATGCATCTACATACACATCTACATCTTGACCTTTTTGAACATCATCGACATCTGTTTCTTCAATGTTTGCTGTTACCCATAAATTGTTCATATCGAATGCGTAAGCAATCGGGCTACCAGCTCCAACGAAAGCATTTGTTGTTGCGTTTGATTGTACAACCGTTGCATTTTGTGGAATTGTTACATCTACTGTTTGTTCTCCATTAGCTGCCGCTACAGTAACAGTACCTAGTTTATCGTTCTCATTATAATTTTTTCCTACTTCAGCTTTCCAGTCAGTTAGTTTACCTGCTACTGGTGAAGCAACCGGAATTACCTTTCCATCAATCTTTGCATTGTCTGTTTTTAAGTAATTTTCCGTTTGGTTGTAATAGTAATAACCGCCAATACCGCCGCCAACTAGTACAATTAATGTGATAATGTTGATAATTACCATTCTTCGAAACTGATTCATTGCATTCCTCTCCTTATATCGCATATAATTTTTTTCTAAACTATTTATGTCCTTATTGTTTAGATTGTTTAATTGTTAATTATATTAACCTTTTAACAAAAAAATCACACCATCTGCAGCATAAATCGAAATTTATCTACCTGCGAGCGGTGCTGATTTCTGAAGGACTATCGTTTATAATTATAAATAATTATTTTGAATCTACAACCGACAATTTACGTATGAAATGTCGCTTAAACAACAATATAATACCAATATGTTGTTTAAGTATAGAAAATTAAACGAGGAGAAGAAAAATGTCTATTAAAAATACAAATGATCCACGTGTAAAGCGAACGAGACAACTCATTCAGGATGCTTTTGTCGCTTTAGTAGGCGAAAAAGGCTTTGAAAATGTAACTGTTCAACATATTGCAGAACGCGCTCCTGTAAATCGCGCTACATTTTATAGCCATTACCATGATAAATATGACCTATTAGACAAAAGTATTGAAGAAATGTTAGAGAAGCTAGCAGAAGTAATTAAACCGAAAAATAGAAATAAAGAAGATTTTCAACTTACATTCGATTCACCTCACCCTACATTTTTGGCTTTATTCGAACATATCGCAGAAAATGTAAACTTTTATAACGTTATGCTTGGGGATAAAGCTGCCGGAAACTACTCTTATAAAATGATGAAAACAATACAAGTGCATTTAACATTAAGCTTGTCTATTTCACAACCAGATGATGAAGATCTTATGGTTCCTCGTGATATTTTAATTAGTTATGTTACAGGGGCTCACATCGGAATGATTATGTCATGGTTAAAAAGAGGAATGATATATACTCCGCATTTTATGGCGATGCAATTAACTCGTTTAATTATTTTAGGCGCTCATACTGCAGCAGGATTAGAACGGCCTTTTTAAAACATAAAAAAGCGAAGGAGAATCTCCTTCGCTTTTTCTATTAATTAAATGTAATGTTATGTACAGCCTCTTTATCAAGACGTTTAATAACTTCTACAATTAACTTCACTGCATTTTCATAATCATCACGGTGTAACATTGCCGCATGAGAATGGATATAGCGCGTTGCAATTGTAATTGCCATAGAAGGAATACCATTTACAGCAATGTGAATCGCACCCGCATCCGTTCCTCCGCCCGCTACTGAATCATATTGATACGGGATTTGTAATTCATCAGCAACATCAACTACGAAATCACGTAAACCTGTATGTCCAATAACAGAAGCATCATATAAAATGATTTGTGGTCCATCGCCCATTTTACTTTGCGCTTCTTTTGACGTTACACCCGGTGTATCTCCAGCGATACCAACATCTACTGCGAACGCGATATCTGGTTTAATATAATTCGCAGATGTTTTTGCGCCACGAAGACCGACTTCTTCTTGTACAGTTCCAACGCCGTATACAACGTTTGGATGCTTTTCATCTTTTAATTGTTTTAATACGTCAATTGCAATTGCACAACCGATTCGGTTATCCCATGCTTTTGCAAGTAACATTTTTTCATTCTTCATCACTTGGAATTCAAAGTAAGGTACAACTTGATCTCCTGGTCGTACGCCCCACTCCATCGCTTCTTCTTGGCTAGAAGCACCGATATCGATGAACATGTCTTTAATTTCAACTGGCTTTTTACGAGCTTCTGGAGGTAAGATGTGCGGTGGTTTTGAACCAATTACACCTGTTACATCTCCTTTACGCGTTACAATCGTCACGCGTTGCGCAAGCATAACTTGTGACCACCAGCCACCAACCGTTTGGAAGCGAAGGAAACCTTTGTCATCGATTTGTGTAATCATAAATCCAACTTCATCTAAATGACCTGCAACCATAATTTTCGGGCCGTTTTCTTCCCCTACTTTTTTCGCAACTAAACTCCCTAAATTATCAGTAGAAAGTCCGTCCGCAAACGGCTCGATATATTTCTTCATTACTTCACGTGGTTCACGTTCGTTACCAGCAATACCACGTGCATCCGTTAATTCTTTTAGCATTGTCAATGTCGCGTCTAATTTTGTCATTGCCAACACCCTCCTTTTTCTTCAGTCAATTCATTATACAATAATTAAATTGAAATATTCAAAAATTAAATTAGTATCCTTGTGTTTGACGCTGATGATTTACTTCATTTTTATCTAAATATGCTTTTTCAATCTCTTCTTGCTCAAATTCAAGTGCTTGTCCGAGTCGAAGGTAGCTCGTAAATAATTCAATATAGTTTGTAATAGATGGTTGATCTGTAAAACGAATTACTTTCGCATATGTGTCTAAGAAAATTTCCACTTGTGTTTTATTCGTTTGTGCACATTTATAGAATAGGAAGTTTTTATCAATACCTAAATCAATGCCGATTGATAAAATAAAATGCAAACCATCTACGTATTCTTCTAATATTACTTCACGTTCCGAAGCTGGTTTGTTGCTCCAATATTTAAAACAACGTGTTTCATTTGCAAGTTCTCCAATTTCTACAAGAAGAGCTAACATTTTTTCTTTTAACAATTTTTTCGGTTGTAAGTCATGTTCTTTTGCAATACGGTCATCTAATTCTTTTTGTAATTTAAATAGTTGTAGTAAGTCCATTCTATTGTCCTCCTCCAACATCGCATTTTACGCAACAATGTTGTTTCATCTCAAAGTTCATTATTATGTTTCAGTTCTTATGAATAAGTCAGCTATCTACCTCTTTATAAAATAGCTTGTCCTTAATTTACAAATACGTTTCAGTCATCACTCTTAAATTGTTCATCTGATGAAAGTTCCATATCATCTTTCCATTATAGCAGTGTCGTTTCGGCTAGGAAAGATACTCTTCTTTCCAAACGAGCAGAATTGAAAAAAGCCAGGAGTATTCTCCTGACTTCATATGCATATTCTTCTATACTGCTATAACTTTTATATTGATTTTGTCATATTGATAACGACATAGCCGTTAATCTTTAGAATTTCTTTCACTTCTAACTTCTATTTGAATACAAATAAAAAAACCTTAGAAGAAAATTCTTCTAAGGTTTCAACTAATTAATTAGTTAATGTTGTTTTTTGCAACTGTTGCTAATTCAGCGAAAGCTTTTTCGTCATGAACAGCTAAGTCAGCAAGCATCTTGCGGTTAACTTCGATGCCAGCATTTTTAAGACCGTGCATTAAGCGGCTGTAAGAAAGACCATTCATACGAGCTGCTGCGTTGATACGTGTAATCCATAATTTACGGAAGTCACGTTTCTTTTGACGGCGGTCACGGAATGCATACATTAGAGATTTCATAACCTGTTGGTTAGCAACCTTGAATAATGTATTTTTTGAACCGTAGTAACCTTTTGCTAATTTAATTACTTTTTTACGACGTTGACGAGTAACTGTACCACCTTTTACTCTTGGCATAATATTACCTCCTAATTGTTCTATATATCAGCCGAACTTATTTTAAGTTGTCAAGCATTTGACGAATGCGTTTGAAGTCACCAGCGCTTACTACACCAGCTTTACGTAGTTTACGTTTAGCTTTTGTAGATTTGTTAGCGAATAAATGGCTTGTGTAAGCGTGAGAACGTTTCAGTTTACCTGATCCAGTCTTTTTGAAACGCTTTGCAGCGCCGCGATGAGTTTTTTGTTTAGGCATAGGTATTTCCTCCTCTATCTATTACTTATCGTTTTTCGGTGCTAAAACTAAGAACATACTGCGTCCTTCCATTTTAGGCTTAGATTCAACTGTACTAACTTCAGCACAAGCTTCTGAGAAGCGATCTAAAACACGTTGACCGATTTCTTTATGAGTAATGGCACGTCCTTTAAAGCGAATTGACGCTTTAACCTTGTCGCCTTTCTCTAAAAACTTGATAGCATTACGAAGTTTTGTGTTAAAGTCGTGTTCATCAATTGTTGGACTTAAACGAACTTCTTTCATGCTAATTACTTTTTGATTTTTGCGCTGCTCTTTTTCTTTCTTCTGTTGCTCAAAGCGGAATTTACCGTAGTCCATAATGCGGCATACTGGCGGTTTCGCATTTGGAGCAACTAATACTAAATCAAGATTAAGATTTGCAGCTAAGTCTAAAGCGTCATTACGAGACTTGATTCCAAGTTGATCGCCATTTGCGCCAACTAAACGTACTTCACGTGCACGAATTTGCTCGTTAATCATCATATCCTTGCTAATAGTAAGCCACCTCCAAGGTTTTCTCAGAACATATTTTGTAGTCATAGAACCCGAACAAAAAAAGTGCGGGCATACGACACCCACACTTGTAAAATCTTAAGTAAGAAATACATTTACCTGTTAACTGCGAATGCGTCCATCAGGTGAGAAGCGGGTGCTTCTACTTGTTCCACAAAACAATATTCTATTATCCTTGATGAGTTTATCATAGGACATGACGTCTGTCAAGAAGACGCGATGTGTTTTACTAACAACAAGAAACATTGTAACAAACAACTAACATACTTGCAATACTTTTTTATGATAAGTGTTACATGGTTATTTTTTCTAATTTTTCTCAAGTATATTACATAAAAAAGCCGCGGTATACCGCGGCTTTTTCTTATCGTTTTCCTTCTACTTTAATCATGTCAACAAAAGCATCTAATGCGATTGTTTCTGATTTTTGTTCACCATATTTACGTACGTTTACGCCGTTTTCAGTTACTTCATTGTCACCTACTACAAGCATGTACGGAATTTTTTGCATTTGTGCTTCACGGATTTTGTAACCGATCTTCTCTTCACGAGTGTCTAATTCAACACGGATACCAGCACGACGCAATTCGTCTTGTACTTTCTTCGCATAGTCTAAATGTACTTGCGGAGAAACTGGAATTACTTGTACTTGAACTGGAGCTAACCATGTTGGGAATGCACCTTTGTATTCTTCAATTAAGAAGGCTACAAAACGTTCCATAGTTGATACAACACCACGGTGAATTACAACTGGACGATGTTGTTTACCGTCTTCACCAACGTATGATAATTCAAAGCGTTCTGGAAGTAAGAAGTCTAATTGTACAGTTGAAAGTGTTTCGTCTTTTCCAAGAGCAGTACGAACTTGAACATCAAGTTTTGGACCGTAGAATGCCGCTTCACCTTCAGCTTCATAGTAATCAAGACCCATTTCATCCATAGCTTCTTTTAACATACCTTGTGCTTTTTCCCACATCTCATCATCCGCATAATACTTTTTAGTATCTGCTGGGTCGCGGTAAGATAGACGGAATGAGTAGTTCTCTAAACCGAAATCTTTGTACACTTCTAGAGTTAAGTTTACAACACGTTTTAACTCTTCTTTAATTTGATCTGGACGAACGAAAATGTGCGCATCGTTTAAAGTCATTCCGCGTACACGTTGCAATCCAGATAACGCACCTGACATTTCATAACGGTGCATTGTTCCAAGTTCTGCAATACGGATTGGTAATTCACGGTAGCTGTGAATATCATTTTTATAAACCATCATATGATGAGGACAGTTCATTGGACGAAGAACTAATTCTTCGTTATCCATTTCCATTGATGGGAACATGCCATCACGGTAGTGGTTCCAGTGACCAGAAGTTTCATAAAGCTCTCTGCTTCCTAGTACTGGAGTATATACGTGATCATAGCCTAAGCTTGCTTCTTTATCAACGATGTAACGCTCGATAATGCGGCGGATTGTTGCACCTTTTGGTAACCAAAGTGGTAAACCTTGTCCTACTTTTTGGCTATTAGTAAATAGTTTTAATTCTTTACCTAATTTACGGTGATCGCGCTCTTTCGCTTCTTCAAGCATACGTAAGTGCTCATCTAATTCTGCTTTCTTAACGAATGCAGTACCGTAAATACGTTGTAGCATTTTATTATTGCTATCGCCGCGCCAGTAAGCACCTGCAACGCTTAATAATTTAAACACTTTAATTTTTCCTGTAGATGGAAGGTGAACACCACGACAAAGGTCGAAGAATTCGCCTTGCTCATAGATTGAAATAACTGCATCTTCTGGAAGATCGTTAATTAAATCTAATTTTAACTCATCGCCGATTTCTTCAAAGCGACGAATTGCTTCTGCACGTGGCACTTCATGACGAACGATTTCTAAGTTCTCGTTCACGATTTTTTGCATTTCTTTTTCGATTTTCTTGAAGTCTTCAACTGTAATTGCTTCTTCCATATCAATATCGTAGTAGAAGCCATTTTCAATTACTGGACCAATGCCAAGCTCAACCTTAACATCTTTATATAAACGTTTTAACGCTTGTGCTAAAAGGTGGGCTGTTGAATGGCGTAAAATATATAGGCCATCTTCAGAATCTAATGTAATGATAGAAACTGCACCATCTTCTTCGATTGGTGTAACAAGATCGATCATCTCATCATTTAATTTTCCAGCTACAGCTTTTTTCTTTAAGCCTGGGCTAATAGAAGCTGCGATTTCTTCAGTTGTTACGCCTTTTGGAAACTCCTTCACAGCTCCATCAGGGAAAGTAATTTTAACTACATCTGCCATCACTGGTCACTCCTCTTTTTCTCAAAATAAAAAACACTCATCCCGTAAAAAGGGACGAGTGTTGAATTCGTGGTTCCACCCTTGTTCCAATTAACATAATTGTTAATTGCTCAAGTTCAACATAACGGTGTTGTCCGTTAGCAATTACTAGAAAAACCGTTCACTGCTAAAGTTTAGAGGTGGTAAGTAATAATCCCGTACTAGGAAGCTCACACCCTAAGGCTTCCCTCTCTGAAAATCGTAGAAAACTACTCATGTCCTCATCATGACATTTCAATATATTTCATTTATGTAGGTAATTATATGCTCAAAAACTTAGAAAATCAAGGGCGTTACCTTTATTTTTTAAATTTTTCACATTGCGCTCAAAATCATGTAATCCATGTAATTGGACCCGTTCTTGGAACACATTTCGCAAAGTAATAATCATATTATGGTCTTGTTCTTTCGTATATAAATAAATCTTTTTGGGCGAAATAGAAAGAAGCGGCGCAATTACTTTCGTATCAATATATACATCATTTTGCTTTAACAATTCCTCATCTATATATTGGACCAACTTCTCCTGTTTTAAACGTCTACCTTTATCATCATAAAAGATAAAGCTTTCATCAAAAATAAGATGCACACAAGACAAACGTGATTTACGGCTGCTTACTTGTTGCCGAAGCGTCTCAATGAACATTTGGTATTCTTGCTCCATCTTATATTCATCAATTGCCACTTCCGCAAGTTTAGCCACCATTTCCCTATATGTACGAAGACGAAAACGGATATATGATGAAAACGAGAATGAGAGCGGATCACAAAGCCAATTGTTTAAAGAAGACTTAATATATGACTCAAATGCGTTACGCGTTAAATCCTGAGCTACACCTTTTCTTCTTCCCTTTAAAATCTCATGTGCCATGTGCAATATTTGATGACACTCTTCTTGTTCTTCATAAAAAAACTTTTCTTTTAAAATCGTATAAATCCACTCATTTTGTTTCACATTCACAATGAAATACACCATTACTGGCAATAAGATCTTTTCAATATAATTCGATTCACGTACTGGTATGTGAATCACCACTTTTTGTTCCTGTAAATACACACTCGTTTCCTTATATAATACTTCCGCTCTTTTCAGCAATTGTCTATATACGTGCATAGCATCATTTTTTTCTTCGAAGCAAATTTCAATCACTTTTGTCCCCCCTTTTATCCCCGCTCTAAAGGACTGTATCTATACGTTACAAATCCTATAAGAGTCCGTCCCGCGTGAAGTTCACTCTTAGTAGAATCACATTTCCTATTGTTAGAAAATCCACTCAATATGGCTTGCTAATTTTATATATATTAAGGGAGGGAGAAAAAAATGATACAAGCTACTATGAATTTTTATTGTATACTTTACTTATCAATAAAAGGGGGTATCTGAATGTTTGAATATAAATTCGTAAAAGTCGAATTACATTGGGGGTTCACTCGCTCAAAACCAGCTGAAGACTACCAAGAAATTATTCAAGAACATGCTAGAGATGGCTGGAGGTTCGTACAGATTGTTGCCCCTACGATTGGCAGTTCTGGACAACCTGAATATTTCGACCTCATATTTGAAAAGAAAATATCACTATAATACAAAAGAGCAAGCTTCTCAGCTTGCTCTTTTACTTATGACGACGGTTTTTCCCACCAATTGGAATTGGTTTCGCTAAATATTTAATTCGCTCCATAATACGTGCTGCCTTCATTTCTTCAGCCTCACCACGCTGCGTATACGTTAAATGGTGTTCCAGTTGTTTAAAATCAAAATTAGACGTAAAGAACGTCGGTAAGTTTTCTAACATACGGAATTGCAAGATTGCACCAAGCACATCGTCACGCACAAAGCTTGACATCGCTTCTGCCCCGATATCGTCTAACATTAAAACTTGTACGCGTTTAACCGCATCAATCTTTTCACCAATCGAATTATCTTGAATTGAACTTTTAATTTCACGTAAAAATTCCGGGAAGTATACGAGCATCGAACTTATTTTCTTTCGAGCAAGCTCGTTCGCTATTGCTCCTAAAAGGTAAGTTTTTCCTACACCAAATTTACCGTACAAATATAAACCTTGTGCTTTTTTACCTGGTTCATATGTACTTAAAAATTCATTCGCTGCACCAATTGCATCGATACGTGCATTTAAATCAGAAGGGTCTAAGTTTTCCATAGTTGCCTGCAAAATATCCGTTGGCATATATACACTTTGAACGAGTTTTTCATATTTCTTTCTCTCGTCATGTGCTACTTTTCTAACGCAGCGATCGTATTGAATATCAATCATCTTCCCTTGAATAACAAGCTTTGGCTCATAACCTTGTAGCATATTTTTACATGAACCTAAATCCGGACAATCCACGCAACCTACACTTTGTCCAATATATTCATATAACTTCACAAGACTGCGCTCAATCATAGAAGTCGTTACTTCACCCTTATGTTCGTCTATAAATTCTTTCACACGCGGATGCGCCATTACTTCTGCCTTTAGTACTTCATATCTATTTTTAAAGTTTTCATTTTCCATTAATTTTGCAAATGAATTTTGAATATGCTCCATTTTCTCACCTCAAAGAGCGTTCATTCTCTTCTATTAATCACGCTTATATTTTTTTAACACTTCTTCTAGTCGTTTTCTTTCATCTTCTAGCGTACTTGCATCTTTTTCTACACTTATATCTTTCTTCTCTGTTTCTTTCTCTTGTTCTTTCGGCTCTTCTTCCTTAAGCCAATCTGGCACCATTTCTTTCCGCACCGTTTTCTTCGCCGTACGGCCTTTTTTCTTCGTCTCAGCCCACTCTTGATATTGACGGTTCTCTTCTTTCGCTAACGCCATCGCGTCCGCTACTGTACCGACCTTTTTACGTGCCCAATGCCCAGCAATCTTCTCGACATACGTTTTCGCAAGTTTCATATCTGAGCGTAGCATAACGTAATAAATAAGTACATTCACAACTCCTGGTGTCAATTTTTGATTAATCATGACATCTTCAACGATCTGCAAGTCCGCTTTCGTTGCCTCTGCACCACCAGAAATCTCTTTCAATAGTTGTTTTGGCGAGATTTCCTCTAGCTGCTTTATTAACATCTCCTCTTGCGATGAAGGCTCTTTCTCTTTCATCGTACGTGCAGCATGAGGCTGTACTCTTTCACTTAATACCGGTAATGCTTGACCATTTTCAAATTGATACCAATCGCGCGCTCCTTTTCTAAGCCTTTCCATATCAATTGTTTGCATCTCTGTCACTGCACCAAGAACGATATTTTGCATCGATAACACATCTACACCATACACGTAAGCAAGTGTTATAACGCAGTCTCTCACTTGATCTGTAATCGCCTTTTTAGGAACAAGAGCGGACAATCCATCTACAAATAAAGAGAAATCAAAGAAATCATTCCAAACTTTCGGAGCGTCTCCCTTCTCGTTACTTGGCATAGTTGTCGTTTTTGGAATACGAAGGTCTTCTTGCGCATGCTCAAGCTGTCCTGGATTAAACGAACCAAACACATCATTGAAAGAACGCGTAACATTTTCATAAGAAGCAAAATCAAATTCTTCTTCTAAGAAATATTGCTTTACTTGATTATATTTTGTCCGGCTCAATCGATTATATAAAAAGATACTTAAAACAATATCATCAAAAAACTGCTTCGGAGATAAAGGTGGTTGCAACTCATATATGAACATTCGAATATCTTTTTCTTTCTTAATATAAACCTTCAATAGCCCAATTGCCTCTAACTTTACTCGTTCCTCATATATTTCAGGAAGTTGCATTTGCATAGTCACCATAAGGGAATGATGCGTATTCTCTTTTCCAAATACACGATCTTGCTCTAGCTCTCCCCATAGTGTCATGTATAAGCTAAAAGCTCTACTACCTATTAACGGCTGATACAACATCGTTAACACTTTTCGGTCGTAATTGTGCAGTAGCCCTTTCGCACTTACTTTATAACGATCAATCGGCAATAGCTCCATCCATGACTGTTTTTCCATTCTTGCTTTTCCTTTCTCTCATCCAATCTATCCTCTACTTCATTCGTTCTATCTTCATTATATAAATTCTTAGTGAAAAAGAGCTATTAGCTTGCGCTTCTAGCTCTCTTATCCTATTACTTACGGTATGTAAAGAGAATAAAATACAACTTCTACTCTCTTTCTTTTTGCAGTATATCTTTTAATTCTTCAATAAATACATTTAAATCTTTAAATTGACGATATACAGAAGCAAAACGTACGTAAGCAACATCATCAATATCGCGCAGTTCTTCCATAACAATTTCACCAATCATATCACTTTTCACTTCTGATATACCTAAATTACGCAGTTCACGTTCCACGCTTTGTGTTACTTCTTCTAATTGTCTTAAAGATACTGGTCTTTTTTCACACGCTTTAATTAAACCGCGTAAAATCTTTTCTTTATTAAACTCTTCTCGTGTGCCTTCTTTTTTTACAACGATAAGAGGTGACTCTTCTACCCTTTCAAAGGTCGTAAAGCGACTTAAGCAGCTTTCACACTCTCTCCTTCTTCGAATAGAGCGCCCCTCGTCTACCGGACGCGAATCTAACACTCTTGTACCATTATGAGAACAGGATGGACAACGCAATTCATTCACTCCTTTACACTATACTCTTTATTTTTCTCTACTCACTTCACCTAAAATATATATACAATATTATATAACTCATTCTAACTCTCTTACCACTTTAAGTTTCAGCGCATCATTTTATCATCTCATCCTTAAAAATAAGATGGTATATAGAGAGCACTACCTCATTTGCAAGAGTCCAATTTATTCAACTAACGATTACGTTATATTTTTCCTTTTTTATAAACTAAAAAAGAGGTGCATTATACACCTCTTTACATTTTAAATCAATTATGTTCTTTTTTAAAGAGCTTTTGTTTCTCTCTGCTTAATTTCGAAGCTACCAGTGCCTCGAGGAAGCTCGATGCTCTCACGCGTTTTCGCGTTTAAACCTTCTGCAATATATTCTGCAGCAACATTTGGATCAATACGATCCCCACAAGTATAAACATCAATACTCGCGTAACCGTGCTCCGGAAAGCTATGAATTGTTAAATGTGATTCTGAGATAATTACTACTCCACTTACACCTTGTGGTGCAAATTTATGGAAAGCAACCTCACGCACTTCAGCACCAGCTCTTAGTGCTGCATCCACAAATAATTGTTCAATATACGGCATGTCATTAAGCTTGTCGAAATCGCAATCCCAAAGTTCAGCGATCACGTGACGACCCATCGTATCCATAGTATCCATTCTACAGTTCCCCCTTGTAAATTTATTCTAACTGTTCGAATTGAAAACTAATTTGCAATTTGGCTTGCTCCACTACCACGGGGGAAAGTTAGTCCAGAGAGGTCCTAACCCTTTAAGTAGTGACTACGTACCTCAGCTCTTAAGTTTACGAGTGTTAGTATACTTTGTTTATTTTCATTTTGCAACAACAGTTTTTTCGATTTTCTGTCATATTTTCCTCTTTACTTTTCCCTAAAAAAAATAAACGATTCACAAATGCAGTAATCACAACGTTTCGTGGTATGTCCACTTTTTAAAATATACTCATATAATTTTTTTCCTTTTCAGAAAAAAATAAAAAAAGAGGGCAAATATTGCCTTGCCCTCTCCTCCCTTATTCACTTAAATGTGTTGCACATTTTCTTGTTTCGCTAACTCTTCAACAACTAACGTTACAAGATCTACAACACGACGAGAGTAGCCCCACTCGTTATCATACCAAGCAAGTACTTTCACTTTACGATCACCCATTACCATTGTAGATAAACCATCGATAATAGCTGAATGCGTATTTGTATTAAAGTCGATAGATACTAAAGGCTCTTCGCTGAATTCTACAATACCTTTTAAAGCACCGTTTGCAACAGTTTTGAATGCATCGTTAATAGCTTCAACTGTCACATCGCGTTTTACATCTACTACTAAGTCAACAAGAGACACGTTTGGTGTTGGTACACGAAGTGCCATACCATGAAGTTTTCCGTTTAAATGCGGAAGAACTTTTGCTAGCGCTTTCGCAGCACCTGTCGTTGTCGGAATGATTGATTGTCCGCAAGCACGTGCTCTTCTTAAATCTTTATGTGGGTTATCAATATTTTTTTGGTCATTTGTATAAGCGTGAACTGTCGTCATTAAACCGTTTTCAATTCCAAACTGCTCATCTAACACCTTCACAACAGGCGCTAAACAGTTTGTTGTACAAGATGCATTTGAAATAACAGTATGTTTTGTAATATCTAATTGGTCTTCGTTCACACCAACTACAATTGTTACATCTTCATTTTTACCAGGCGCCGTTAAAATAACTTTTTTCGCTCCAGCTTCAACGTGAAGAATTGCTTTTTCTTTTGAATTAAATTTACCAGTTGCTTCAATTACAACTTCAACACCTAAATCTGTCCAAGGCAATTCCTTTGGATCGCGGTTGTTTAAAAGGCGAATCATTTTTCCATCAACTAATAAGTGATCTTCAAATGCTTCTACTGTTCCGTCAAACTTGCCATGAACTGTATCATATTTAATTAAGTGTGCTAACGTTTCAGATGGATAGCTTGCATTGATTGCTACAATTTCGAATGCGCTTTCTTTTATTGCTTGACGAAATACCATTCTCCCAATACGTCCAAATCCATTAATTGCCACACGAGTCATAATATGTTATCCCCCTTGAATGCGTTATACTATTTATCTCCAATCCCAATAATAGTATAACACAAAAAGGAGATATGTCACTAAGCATTTTCATTAATTTCACAATTTTTTAGTCAATAATGTTCCACTTCTTTAAAATTACCTGCAATTGTGTTTTCGTTCCCATAATTGTGCCATCATTATTTATCACTTCATCTGCATTTTTCACTTTTTCTTCTAACGGCATTTGAGATTGAATACGAACTGTTGCTTCTTCTTCTGAAAAGTTATTTCGTTTCATTAAACGCTCTAATTGCGTATGCGGCTTAACCGCTACAACTAAAATGCGGTCAACGAGACTTGTTAATTTACTTTCAAATAAGAGAGGAATATCTAACACAACCGCTTGCATACCTTCTTCTATGTACATTTCCTTTTTCCTATTCATTTCCTCACGCACTGCAGGATGAACAATTTTATTTAACTGCAATCGTTTTTCTTCATTATAGAAAACGACACTTCCTATTTTTGGACGATTTAGTTCTCCATCTTCTTGTAAAACTTCCGTTCCAAATACTTCTACTATTTTGTTATATGCTGGTTTTCCTCGCTCTACAACTTCTCGTGCAATAATATCTGCATCAATAACTGGTATACTGAGCTCGCGAAACATTTGAGATACTGTACTTTTTCCGCTTGCAATGCCTCCTGTTAATCCAATTACTACTGTCATCATAATCCTCCTCATAATAAAAGGCGCGAAACTAATGTTCCACGCCCATACTTACATTTTCCAAATTCCAATAATAATGAGTAATACTCCAGGCAGGAATGTAAATTTTTGTAACCACTTCATATTCGATAAAACCGTTCCAAGTTTCATTCCAATAAATAAAAACAAAGAACTCATAACTGCAACTAATATCGCCATCATAGCGGGTGCATACCCTAATAAAGATGCACCAATTCCGGCACCAAATGAGTCTACAGAAAGAGCGATACCAAGAAGCAATGCTTCTCCTGCAGAAATGGTGCCTGATTTATCAAAATCTGCTACAGTCGGTTTCCGTAAAATTTGAATCACTAGCCCTAGCGAGGCAATCTCTAATTTCCAGACCTTCTCCTCTTGCTTCGGTTCTTCTTTTTTCTCACTTCGAAAAAATTGATATAATACCCAAATCCCTATTCCAATAAGAACAAGCCCACCGATACGCGTTGCGATAACAGGTGAAAATACTTTCGCGATCATATGTCCAATTCCCATTGAAACAAGCATAACAGCCGCTGAACACATTCCGATAATTATTATTGATCTTAGTGGTATTCTTACGCTTCTTAAACCATATGTTAGCCCTACACTACAGCTGTCTAAGCTTAATGTAAAAGCTAATAAAATAAGAGATAAATAAAGGTACATCGGTAAGCTCCTCCCTTATACATAGCTCTGCTGTATGTATATGACAAATGCCTATCCGATGTTATCTCTTTTCTATATTCTAGGCTGACAAATCGGGCAGTAATGCGTTCCTCGCCCGCCAACAACTGTTTTTTCTAATATCGTGCCACAAGTTACGCACGGCTCTCCTTTTTTCCCATATACATTTAGGAGTTCTTGGAACGAACCAATTTGCCCTTGTGAGTTGATATACGTCCGAATTGTACTTCCGCCACGCTTTACTGCTTCACCTAGCGTGGTAACTGTAGCCTCATAAATTCGCTCAATTTCTTCTACTGTTAAAGACGAAGCTTCTCGTTCCGGATGAATTTGAGAACGGAATAAAACTTCATCTACATATATGTTTCCAAGCCCTACTAAAAGACGCTGGTCCAGTAGCACAACTTTTATTTTACGATTTGTCTTTTGCAATCTTTCTTGCAAATACTGCGGTGTCATTTCAGCATCAAATGGCTCCGGACCTAAGTCAGCAAGAGGCATTTGGTTCATTTCTTCACCTTTCTTAAAGAGATGCATCGTACCAAACTTTCTCACATCTTTATAATGTAATTCCGTTCCATCTGTAAATAAGAAACGGACGTGCGTATGTTTATCAATTGGCTCATCCTCTTGATGTAGTAAAAACTTACCTTCCATACGCAAATGTGAAACAATGACATAATTCGTTACATATAAAAGCAAAAACTTTCCTCTTCGCTTTATATTTTCAATCTTCTCGCCTTTTAGCGTTTCTTTAAAGATTTCTGCATCATCCGGTCTTTTCACTATTTTTGGATAAGTAACAATAACATCTTCAATCGTTTTTCCTGTTACAAGATTTTCAAGTGTCCGTCTGACGTTTTCAACCTCTGGTAATTCAGGCATTTCATCACTTCCTTATTTTGCGTCGTACCAAGTTGGACCGTAAGAATAATCAACTTTCAGCGGAACTGCAAGTTCAATTGCATGTTCCATTACTTCAGGTACAAGCTGCTCTAATTTTTGAATCTCTTCTTTTGGTGCTTCAAATATTAATTCATCGTGTACTTGCAGAAGAAGACGCGCTTGTAATCCTTCTTCTTCTAAACGATCTGCCATAATAATCATCGCTTTTTTAATAATATCTGCTGCAGTACCTTGAATTGGTGTATTCATCGCTGTACGTTCAGCGAAGCTACGCAAGTTGAAATTACGACTCGTAATTTCTGGAATATAACGGCGACGATTTAATAATGTAGCCACATATCCTTTTTGTTTCGCATCTTTTACGATGTCCTCCATGTATTCTTGTACACCAGGGAAACTTTCTAAATACTTTTCAATAAATTCCGCTGCTGCTTTTCTTGTAATTCCTAAGTTTTGCGAAAGACCATAATCACTAATACCATACACAATTCCGAAGTTAACAGCTTTCGCTTGTCGTCTCATATTTGAAGTTACTTCATCTTTTTCAACGCCAAATACATCCATAGCTGTTTTCGTATGAATATCCATGTCATGTTGGAACGCTTCAACTAGCCCTTTATCATTTGCAATATGAGCTAATACACGCAGTTCGATTTGTGAATAATCAGCTGCATACATAATCCATCCTTCTTCTGATGGAACAAATGCCTGACGAATCTTTCTTCCTTCTTCTAATCGAATCGGGATATTTTGCAAGTTCGGATCCGTTGAACTTAATCGACCTGTTTGCGTTAACACTTGATTAAAGCGCGTATGAATTTTAGATGAATCTTCATGTACAACTTTCAGTAAACCTTCAATGTAAGTTGAATTTAGCTTCCCTAATTGACGATAATGTAAAATATTTGGAATAATTTCATGGTGATTCATAAGCTTATCTAGTACATCAGCTGACGTAGAATAGCCTGTTTTCGTCTTTTTAATAACCGGTAAGTTTAAGTTCTCAAACAAAATAACACCAAGCTGTTTCGGTGAATTAATATTAAATTCTGTTCCCGCAAGCTTATAAATTTCCTGTTCCATTTCCTTTAATCTACCCGCAAGTTCTTCCCCCATATTACGAAGACGATCTGTATCAACTTTTACACCCTTTACTTCCATATCAGCTAATACACGTGCAAGCGGCAATTCTAACTCTGTAAACAGTTCATATTGCTCATTCTTCTTTAACTCTTCCACAAATGTTTGCTTTATATCATATAATACATGCACTTTACGAGCCACATGCTCCGCTACTACCTCTAACTCTGGAACAGCACGCTTCGCACCTTTTCCGTAAACTTCTTCATCTGATTTCACAGCATGCGTTTCTTTCATTTTCGCTACAGTACGGAAATCTTTATCTGTATCAGCCGGGTCAAGTAAATAAGCAGCGATTAATAGATCGAAGTCAATCCCTTGCATATCTATCCCATTCCATTTCAGTGCAACGATTGCACGCTTCGCATCAAATGTATGCTTTCTCATTTCTCCATCTGCAAGCCACTCTTTAAAAGCATCTGACTTAAGAGCAATGTCTGTCTGAATAAAGTAACATCCATTTTCATTTTGAATACCGAAACCTTGAATGTCTGCTTTATGATAATTATCTTCTTGTACTTCAACGATAAGCGCACTATCTTGCTGAAGCATTTCTTCTGTAACTTCTTCCACAATATCAAATGTAATATCATCTAATTCAGCTGGAGCTGTTTCTTCTGGCGTAACGCCTAATTTATTTAAAAGAGATGTAAATCCTAAACTCTCGAACATTGGAATGACATCACTTGCTTCATATCCTTTATACGCCATATCATCCACATGAACTGTAATCGGCGCATCTGTAATAATAGTTGCAAGATCCTTACTCATAAGAGCTTGTTCTTTATTTTCTTCCAGTTTTTCTTTTAATTTCTTCCCACTTACTTGATCTATATTTTCATACACCGCTTCAACCGTTCCAAACTGTGTTAACAATTTAATTGCCGTTTTTTCACCAACTCCTGGTACACCCGGTATATTATCTGACTGGTCTCCCATTAAACCTTTCATATCGATAATTTGCTTTGGTGATAAGCTGTATTTTTCAAATAAAGCTTCTTTCGTATATTCATCCACTTCTGTAATCCCTTTTCGCGGAATACATACAAGCGTGTTATCAGAAACGAGTTGAAGTAAATCTTTATCTCCTGAAATAACTTTTACACTTGCCCCTTGCTCACTCGCTTCTTTCGCTAACGTTCCCATGATGTCATCCGCTTCATAATTTTCTAATTCATAACGCGGTACATTGAACGCATCCAGCATCTCACGAATAAACGGGAACTGCTCTGATAATTCAGGTGGAGTCTTTTGACGTCCTCCTTTATACTCACTATACGTTTTATGACGGAACGTTGTTTTGCCTGCATCAAATGCCACTAACATATGAGTTGGCTTTTCTTCCTCTAATATTCTCATTAACATCATTGTAAAACCGTAAATTGCGTTCGTATGTATACCTTTGTCGTTATTTAAAAGCGGTAGTGCAAAGAAAGCACGATACGCGATATTATTACCATCTACTAATACGACTTTTTTTTCCAAAATTGAAACCTCCCCATACAAATTTGAAATGATTTTTTTCACAGAAAAAAACCGTTCCTTTCCTCTCTCTATATTAACATGACTAATAGAGAGAAGAAAAATAACGGCTATTTTCTTTCATATATAAAACAGACTTATATTGGCATAAAGGGAAGTGACGAGAACAGCTTAACTATTCTCGTCCAAAATTACTCCTTGGATGAAGGGGTTTTCATGTATTATATTAACAGAGCTTTATTAATATTTAATTAAGCCATTGTTAATATATTGTAAACATCCTTCATCCTATTTTTCAGTTGCTGATTTCGGTAAAACAACTGTAAACGTTGTCCCTTCTCCAACTTCACTATCTACTGTAATCGTACCTTGATGCGCCTCAACTAAATGCTTTACGATCGACAATCCAAGGCCGGTACCACCAGTATTTCTACTTCTTGCTTTATCCACCCGGTAGAAACGTTCAAAAATACGCGGAATTTCCTCTTTACTAATACCAATTCCAGTATCCGATACTTTTATATAAGCATTATATTTATCTTCCGCTAACTCTACTGAAACAACGCCTCCAGCCGGTGTATATACGATTGCGTTATTAATTAAATTAATAAAGATTTGTTTCAAACGACTTGGATCTCCAATAACAGAGGCTCGTTTTAATACATTCACTTGTAAAGAGATTTCTTTCTCTCCCGCTTTATTATCAAGCACCATATGAATATCTTCAAGCAGCCCCTTCATGTCAACAGTTCCCATATTTAATTTAAATCCTTGTTGTTCGATCTTTGACAAATCTAATAAATCTTCTATTAATCCTTGCATGCGCTCACTTTCTTTTAAAATAATGTGCAAGAAATGTTCGCAGAATTTTTTATTATCCATCGCTCCGTCTAAGAGTGTTTCTGAAAAACCTTTAATAGAAGTAATCGGTGTCTTTAATTCATGAGAAACATTCGCTAAAAAGTCTTTTCTCATTTGTTCTAATTTCTTTAACTCTGTTATATCATGGAATACGAGAACAATCCCTTTCCATTCATGGTTTGTCCCGATAATAGGCGCTCCATATACTTCGAAATGCTTCCGTTCAATTCCAAGTGGCAATAACATTTGTTTACGCACTTTCACTTCTGTCATAAAGATTTCTTCTACAAGCTCAATAATTTCTGTATGATGAAACGATTCATAATATAAGCGATCTAAATATTCTTCATCTGTTACGTGGAAGGTTTCCTTATAAGAGCGGTTTACAAGGTTTATATATCCTCGGCTATCAATTAAAATCATTCCGCTTCCCATATTTTCAATTAACGTATGCAGACGATCTTGCTGCATTTCTTGTTCAAGTGTCATCTCTTGTAAATTTCGAGCTAAAATATTAATCGCTTTACTCAGCATTCCTGTTTCATCCGAATGACTTTCGTATGCACGTGCTTTATAATTACCCTTTGCCAATTCAATTGCAACTTTCGTAACCGATTCAATTGGCCTAATATATTGCCCTGTAATTTTCATACCTAAAAATACAACTACGAGACAAGCAATGACAAATCCGATAATTAATAATCCCCACGTTTTTTGGTGAACATCTTTCAAAGGCTCAATTGTGCTTTTCACCAAAATGTATCCTTGTTTTCCTTCTACATCTTGAACGAACACCGCATGATAAAATTCATTCTTTCGATCCGTTTCTTTCGTAATCACTTTACTTCGTTGTTTTGCCACTTCCGAAGAAAGTTCTTTAATCGTCTCTGGACTAAATGTCAATTCTTGTCCTTTTCTATATTGAACTTTCTTTTTTTCATCCAAAAATACGATAGAAGCTGGTATTTTTTCTTCTATCTTTTCAAATACGTATGGATTCTTTAAGACATTATCAAAACCTTGCTCTTCTGCTAACGTCGCAACATACTCCGTCTCTTTTACCATTCTCTCTTTAGCATGATCTATATAGTAGTTTTCAAACACAGTTTCTAGTAATAAACCTAGTCCAACTAAAATAAATACAATAAGAGAAACAAATGTAAAAAGAAGCCTGGAACGAAATTTATTCATTCCCTTTTGGCTCCTCTAATTTATATCCTAAACCACGTATCGTTTTAATGTACGTCGGTTTTTTCGTATTTTGTTCAATTTTATCGCGCAAATGGCTAATATGAACATCAACAATTCGTGTATCACCAGCAAAATCGTAATTCCATACAGCACTTAATAATTGATCACGTGTCAACACGCGACTTTTATTTTTCGCAAGATACACAAGTAGTTCAAATTCTTTTGGTGTTAATTCAAGCTTTCTTCCTTGGAAATAAGCCTCATAAAACTCCGGTAAAATTTTAAGTTCTGCAATTGTGATGCTATCTTCATCTGGCGCTTCTGCAACTTGTTCTTCTTGTTGTAATTTCGTACGGCGCAAAATCGCCTTCACACGAGCAACAACTTCTCTTGGACTAAATGGCTTCGTCATATAATCATCTGCCCCAAGTTCAAGGCCTAGCACCTTATCAAACTCATCATCTTTTGCCGTTAACATTAAAATCGGCGTCATAACGCGCTGCAATCGTAATTCTTTACACACTTCCATACCATCCATTTTCGGAAGCATTAAATCTAATATAATTAAATCTGGGCGTTCTGTTGTCGCTTTTTGAAGCGCCATTTCTCCATCCATCGCTGTTATAACTTCAAACCCAGCTTGTTGTAAATTAAATTCAATTAAAGTTAAGATAAATTCCTCATCATCAACTACTAAAATACGATTGTTCATTCTTTTCCTCCAAGTTATAGACTTGAAACCTTCTTCATCCTAGTATTTTCCCCGTTATTCTCATCATACTAGAAAATAAGGTCCCTCTCAATATAATTGTCTATTCATGGAGATCGTTTGTGTAGAATTGAGAAAATAGACGTAATTACGCTTCACCTGCAACTACACAGGATTTTGCCAAACTTTATAGATTGCTCTCTCTTCTTTAAAGCTCACTTCCGTATGAACTATAAAATCTTGATTTTGTGCTATAAAAAACGAAAGAGCATACCCTATTTTATAATCTGGTGTTTCATATCCATCAAATACTCTCCCGTACATTTCATTCGCAACCCCGTCTGCCCACACTTCAGCTTCTCTTACCGTTTCAAAGATCACACCTTCTCTTTTCCACCTCATCTTAAAGAATCACTCCTTCCATTGACTTAAATTATTAAATTATAATATAGTGAATATTGTTAATTTGATAATTCGAATATAAAAGATAAGGAGTTTCTATTATGCGACTATTACTACCTATTTTAACTTTAGTAGTAACATGTTTCCTTACTTTTAACGTACCGAGCTGGGATACGATTAAAACGGGGTGCTCAGAATTTGCTGAAGGGTTCAAAGAAGGATTCTTCAACTAAAAATAGCGCTATCATCCTTATTAAAGGTATGCTAGCGCTATTCATACTTTCATCTTTTAAAAATTATCTAATGCTTTTTCCATAATAGAGACTGATTTAAAAGGTGGCGTTACTGTTAATGAACCTTTCACAACAGTTTCTCCTTTTTCATCATGAGCAGATACAAGCATATCAATTGTATGTTCCTCCTCAGAAACAGCCACAACTTCAAAGTGGATTTGTAACGTTTCATAATGGTGAACATGTTTCACGAATGTAAGGTCCTTTCTCGTAATATGACTTCCTGGACCCGGTAAATATTTCGTAACCGCCGTTGTAATCATTCCCGTTAGCATAATGCTTGGTACAATCGGCTTTTCATACGGAGTTTGGGATGCGTAATCATGCTGAATATATAATGGATTGGCATCATTCGTTAACCCTAAGTACAATAACAAATCTTTATCCTCAATTTTTTCAGTGATAGATAATTTCTCTCCTACTGTAATTTCATCCATTTTACGACCAATTTGAACTTTTTTCTTTAACATGTTACAACCCCCTCCGATTTTTTCACCTTATTATCCTACTAAAAGCGATACCTTATCCGAAATTTACTATGATGAGGGCAATGTATAGTATAAATCTACAGTTTCATTATAGGATATTACAAATGATAGCGTTTTCATATTATTTCAAAAAAACAATTCGGTAAATAGTAGAAAAAGATTCGGAATCCCGAATCTTTTTCACTACTATTCAATTATTAAACAAGAACTTTCATTACGTTACGTACAGATTCTACAGAGCGATCTAACGCTTCTTTTTCATCTGCAAGAAGTTCTAATTCAATAATTTTTTCAATTCCGTTACCACCTAGAATTACTGGTACCCCTAAGTAAAGGTCACTATAACCATACTCACCTTCAAGGTACGCAATAGCTGGTAATACACGGCGTTGATCTTTTAAAATCGCTTCTGTCATTTCAACTAAAGAAGCTGCTGGTGCGTAATATGCACTACCGTTTCCTAATAAGCCTACAATCTCACCGCCACCTTTACGTGTACGTTCTACAATTGCTTCTAAACGCTCTTTCGGAATTAACGTTTCTAACGGAATACCGCCTGCATAAGAATAACGCACAAGAGGTACCATGTCGTCACCGTGTCCACCAAGAACAAATCCTGTAATGTCTTTTACAGAAAGATTTAATTCTTGTGCGATGAATGTACGGAAACGAGCTGTATCTAATACACCCGATTGGCCGATTACACGCTCTTTCGGGAATCCTGCTTCTTTAAATACAGAATATGTCATTGCATCAACTGGATTTGTTAACACAACAATAATTGCATTTGGTGAATGTTTTGCAATGTCGCGCGTAATACTTTTCATAATTTTAGAGTTTGTTGCTACTAAGTCATCACGGCTCATACCAGGCTTACGTGCAATACCTGCTGTAATAACGACAACGTCAGAATCAGCAGTATCTGCGTAATCAGATGTTCCAATAATGTTAGCATCAAAACCTTGTACTGGGCTCGCTTCTAACATATCTAACGCTTTCCCTTTTGTTGGATTTTCCAGTTGTGGAATGTCCACTAATACAACATCTGCAAGTTCTTTTTGTGCTAATAAGAATGCCGTTGTTGCTCCTGTAAATCCCGCACCGATGACTGAAACCTTCTTGCGTTTGATTGTCATAATTTACCCCCCGCTTTAATTATGCGTTTTTGATTATCGCTACATCCATGTTTTTAATAAGTTCATTAGCGAACTCAGAACATTTCACTTCTGTTGCACCTTCCATTAAGCGTGCGAAATCATAAGTTACTACTTTTGAAGCAATTGTTTTCTCAACAGAAGCAGTTACTAATTTCGCAGCTTCGTTCCATCCTAAGTGTTCTAATAATAATACACCAGAAAGAAGAACAGAAGATGGGTTTACTTTATCTAAACCTGCATATTTTGGAGCTGTACCGTGTGTAGCTTCAAAGATAGCATGTCCAGTCACATAGTTAATGTTTGCACCAGGTGCAATACCAATTCCACCTACTTGTGCAGCAAGTGCATCAGAGATATAGTCACCATTTAAGTTCATTGTTGCAACAACATCGAACTCACGTGGACGAGTTAAAATTTGTTGTAAGAAGATGTCTGCAATAGAATCTTTTACGATGATTTTTCCAGCCACTTCAGCGTCTGCCATCGCTTTATTCGCTGCATCTTTACCATCTTTTTCAACAATACGATCGTATTCAGCCCAAGTAAATACTTTGTCGCCGAATTCTTGTTCCGCTACTTCGTAACCCCAGTTTTTGAAAGCACCTTCTGTAAATTTCATAATGTTTCCTTTATGAACTAATGTAACAGAAGAGCGTTTTTCGTTAATTGCATATTGAATTGCAGCACGAACAAGACGCTTTGTCCCTTCTTCTGAAATCGGCTTAATACCAATACCAGATGTTTCTGGGAAGCGGATTTTATTAACACCCATTGCTTCTTTTAAGAAAGCAAGAACTTTTTCTGCTTCTGGAGATCCTTGTGCATATTCAATTCCAGCATAAATGTCTTCTGTATTTTCACGGAAAATAACCATATCAGTATCTTCCGGACGTTTTACAGGTGAAGGAACACCTTCAAAATAACGAACTGGACGTAGACATACATATAAATCTAATTCTTGACGAAGTGCTACGTTTAGAGAACGAATACCACCGCCAACTGGAGTTGTAAGTGGACCTTTAATCGCGATTAAATATTCACGAATTAAGTTTAAAGTTTCTTCTGGTAACCACTCGCCTGTTTGGTTGAATGCTTTTTCCCCTGCAAGCACTTCTTTCCAAACGATTTTCTTCTCACCATCATAAGCTTTTTCAACTGCTGCTTCTAGTACGCGAGATGCAGCTGCCCAAATATCAGGACCAATTCCATCTCCCTCGATAAATGGAATAATCGGATTGTTTGGTACATTCATAACACCATTAGTTACAGTAATTTTTTCACCTGTCGTCAATGTGATAACCCCCATGTTTGAAATTTCATATGTATGAAACTGAGGGAATAACCCCTCAGCTCAAACCGTTAGTCAAATTAAAATATTCTAATCATTACATCTTTCCGAAAAAATCAGACTTTTGAAAGCGTATTTTCACTATCAAAATAGTGTTATTCGCTTATCGTTGTGCAATTGGAACATACAATTGATGCGTCGGTCCATTATAATCAGCACGCGGACGAATTAAACGGTTGTTTTCATATTGTTCTAGAATATGAGCTAACCAGCCTGACATACGGCTAATTGCAAAAATAGGTGTAAATAAGTCATGGTCAATTCCTAAACAATGGTATACAGAAGCTGAATAGAAATCAACATTTGGTGGAAGACCTTTTTCTTTTGTTACAATGTCTTCAATTTTGATAGACATATTATACCATTTCTCTTCTCCTAAAAGCACGCATAATCTCTTAGACATTTCACGTAAGTGTTTTGCACGTGGATCACCCTGCTCATACACACGGTGGCCAAAGCCCATGATTTTCACTTTATTTTGAAGAGCATTATGAATATATGACTCTACATTTTCTTCTTCACCAATCTCAGTTAACATCTTCATTACATTTTCATTTGCCCCACCGTGAAGAGGACCTTTTAATGCACCGATTGCTGCTGTAATACCAGAATATACATCTGAAAGTGTAGCTACGCAAACACGTGCAGTAAATGTAGAAGCGTTTAACTCATGATCTGCATGAAGTACAAGCGCCTTATCAAAAGCTTCAATTTCAACTTCATTTGGCTCGCGATCATTTAACATGTACAAGAAGTTTGCAGCTAATGATAAATCCTTTCTTGGCTCAACAATATCTAAACCTTTACGGATTCTCGCGTAAGCAGCAACTATAGTTCCCACTTGAGCCTGTAATTTAACCGCTTTCAAATAATTAGACTTTTCATCCATAATTTCAGCGCTCTCATCGTATAATGATAGCATGGAAATTGCAGTTCGTAAAACAGACATCGGATGTGCAACTTTTAAATCTACTTGTTTTAAATATGTTAAAATCTCACCTGGAACTTTATAGTATTCAGATACAATTTCATTAAATTCCGCTAGTTCTTTTTCATTAGGAAGCTTGCGGTGCCATAATAAGTACACTACTTCTTCAAACGTAGCATTCTCAGCTAAATCATCAATATTATACCCAACATAAGTTAATGTATCATCAATAATAGAGCTCACAGATGATGTTGTTGCTACTACCCCTTCTAAACCTCGAATAACAGTCATGACATTCTCTCCTTTTCCTGAAAATTCTCCCAACCTTGCTCCTTATATCTATTTGCTCCCCCTATGAATTATGAACGCCCGTTCACTCTTTAGGCAAGCAAAATGCACGATCATGCAAATTTGTTGCGATGTTCCCCTCTTATTGTCCATTGCCTACATGGAAAGCATGAGCGTGAATGTCTCCCCGAATCCTCACGCTCAAAACAACAAGTTAGTGAGGAAAATACATTCCGAAGAGTTTTATGATAAAAACAACATAAAACAATATCATTATAAAATTGTTTTATGTTGTTTTTATTTTATCTGGTGTAAAGTCTCTGCTGTTATGTAACTTTTCAAAGTTTCTAATCCTATTATAAACAATTATCTGACTTTTGTGAACAGAAAGAATTCAGAAATTTTATATTACTATAAAATTCCTTATTTAAACATTTGTATAATACTCATAACCGCATAGGCAATTCCAGCCCCAATTAACGGACCAACAGCAACCCCATTAAATAGCGCAACCGCTATAATTGTCCCAAAAACAAGCGCAGTTGTAATGTGAGGATCCGTTGTCAACAATTGTACGCCGCCTTTCGCTAACAAAGCGACCGCTACACCTGAAGCTAAAGCAATCCACGCATAATAAGATTTCGCCGCTTCTCCAAGTTGTTTAAAACCTATTTCCCCCGTCGCAATCGGTACGAGCACCGCTATTGTAATGACCGTTACACCTAGATTAATTCCTTTCGTTTGTAAATAAGGAAAGACCTTATCTCCTAAAAATGTAAACTTCAATAAAAATAACACACCAATAGCTACAGTAAGCGATTGGTTTTTAGCAATAAGTCCGATAATAAGTAGTATGAATAAAAATAACGTTGACTGACTAATCATGTTTGCACTTCCTTTCTGAAAATAATGAACTCATTTCCAAACAAAAATACCTTTAAACCTATCGTTATACATGCTATATCGATGCCTATTCAACATGAATCACTTCATTTTTTATGTATTTTAAAATGACAAACTGAGACTTTCACCATCAAAATTTAAGCATGTATACATTTTTAAAAACGGGCGTCTCTTCTTTCTTTTCTAATTAGAAACAGGTAAAATAAAAAGAAGAGAAAATGAAGTTTTTACCATATAGTAGAAGCATCAACACCAAGCTTTCACAGTCACTCACATACTGAAAAAGCAGGAAAAATCCATCATTCCACTATAACATAAAGTGAAACTTTAATCAGTGGGGCATTTTCCACTGATTATTAGTTGAACCAATCGGGCTTTTACGGGCAGTTTATCGCCATCTAACTCCTTTGATCCAGCCGCACTTTTGATAGGAGCTTTACTGCCCGTTAATGCGGGGTAAAGTGAAACTTTAATCAGTGGGGCACACTCGTTATAAGTTGAACGAATTAGGATAATCCAAATCGGAATGGGAGGTATACATCTTTGAACCGAAACTTACTATATATGATATTACGACTCATATTTGTCATTGTAGCAACGGTAGCTGGGTTCTATGTATTACTATACATATCAGGGCTTATCTATCCTTTTATTATCGCTTTTGCATTTGCTTATTTGATTAATCCTGTCGTCAATTTCCTTAATCAAAAACTACAATTTCCTCGCGCACTAGCAGTACTCGTTAGCTTAATTCTCGTATTTGGAGCTATCGTTGGACTTGTTACATATCTTGTGACTGAAGCAATATCTGCCACAACATACTTACTACAACTTGTTACAGTAAAGTTTCCAGATATCGTTACATTCGCTCAGCAATTTGCACTTAATCATATTATGCCTCTCTACGATGATTTAATCTCTAAATTTAATCATCTTGGAGAACCACAGCGCTATACAATTACACAAAACATTCAAAACTTAGGAACAGAAGCGACAACACAAATGAAAGAACTTTTAACCACCATTATAAGCGGGTTAACGAATTTCATTAGTGCACTGCCAACAACTTTAACTGTCCTTGTATTCATTTTATTAGCCACTTTCTTCATTAGTTACGATTGGCACCGTCTTGCTCAGAAAGCAAGAAAATTGCTACCGAATCGTGTACATGGCTATGGAAAAACTATTTTTGTCGACTTAAGAAAAGCTTTGTTTGGTTTTGTGAAAGCACAACTTACACTCGTATCTATGACAACTGTCATTGTACTAATCGGGCTTTTAATATTACGCGTACCATACGCCATTACTATCGCGATTATTACAGGGGTTGTAGATTTACTACCATATTTAGGAACAGGCGCAGTCTTTGTTCCATGGGTTATATACGTATTTTTCACTGGCGATACCGCATTCGCCATTGGTCTTCTCATTTTATACATCGTCGTGATTGTCCAAAGACAAATTATGGAGCCGAAAGTACTTTCATCTAACATCGGTCTCGATCCATTAGCAACACTCGTCGCTCTATTTGTCGGCTTTAAACTTTTTGGCTTTTTAGGGTTAATCATCGGTCCAGTCACCTTAGTACTACTTAATACATTACACAAAGCTAATGTCTTCCATGACTTGTGGAAATATATTAAAGGTTCACCTTCAAAATAATAGTTTCTAATTCATACACAACAAAAAACTTACATGTAATCAGTGGGAATTTCCCACTGATTATTCCTTGTACTTATTTTTCATACTCATTACATAAAACAAGAGAATTGCACTCAAAAAAGATAATTCTCTTGTTTTTTTGCATAAAAAACGCATATTTCGTGGTGTTTTTACATATTTATTCTATTTATTTTATAATTATTATTTACATTTATTACTTTTTATGTAAATGAATAAATATACAAAACAGCATAAAATAAGACTTCAACTAACAATTTACGCCTTTTTATATGAATTCTTTACACCAATCGTCCCTTTATATACAAAAGCAAAACTTTAATTTAACAGCACTCCCCTCCATCTTATTCATCTAAATAAATAGCACTAAAAAATCACAAGTTTAATCGAAGTACAACAAGAGTTCAAACGAAAATTATATAACAAATATAATAAGCGGACGTTTTGTTCATCCCCACTCATCTTACAAGCAGCCCAGCTTTGAGGTAGAAATCCCCCACAAATAGCGAGGTAAAGCAAAGCTTCAATCAAAAAGTTCTTCTCCTCTTACAAGACAAGAAATAGCACTTAGATTTCTACAATCTAAGTGCTATTTCTGAATGATAATAGTAGAGTTCTTTCTAAATTTCCATTCCATCCACTTCATAACAAGAGGCTTCAATAAAGCTCTCGTAATAGGAATCACGCAGATAAACCCTAGCACATCTGTCACATACCCAGGAAGCACCAAGAGAACGCCTCCTACAAATACAAAAATACCATCTAGTACTGCCTCACCTGGCATTTCCCCTCTATTCAACTTAGATTGAATCTCTCTAAGCACTTTAAACCCTTGTCTTTTCGCCAAATACACACCTACAACACCTGTAAATACAATCATAGCGAACGTAGACCATAAACCTATTACATGGCTTGATCCAATTAAGACCGTAATCTCAATCGCCGGTATTAAAATAAACAAGAATAGTAACCACTTCATAGTTCTACACCTCTCTCACAACTCACTTTTAATGCCCTCACAACGCCTACATACATCATATGAAATATAGATACCCTTTCATATTAAAACCCATAACAAACAGCTTTTAAAAGCAATCCTAGGCGCTTTAAGCTAATTCTATCTCGTTTTTGTGTAAAAAAAAGAGAAGGACTCCGATCCTTCTCTCTGTATTACTTATAGCACTTCCGCATGTCCATTATAAACAATTCCGCGTGCTGCATCAACTGTTACTTCTTGGCCATTTTTTAAAGTTGCTGTTACGCCGTTTACACCAACGATAACAGGAATACCGATTGATACGCCTACAACAGCTGCATGGCTTGTTAAGCCACCTTCTTCTACAACTAAAGCCGCAGCTTTTTCGATGGCAGGAATCATATCTTTATCAGTGCTTGTTGTAACAAGGATATCACCTTCGTTTACGTTCGCTACAGCTTCAGCAGCTGTTTTTGCTACAACCACTTTACCTTTTGCAGCTTTACGACCGATTCCTTGTCCTTTAGCAATTTCTTCACCAACAACGTGGATTTTCATTAAGTTTGTTGTACCAGTTTCAGCAACTGGTACACCAGCAGTAATCACTACAGTATCTCCAAGTCCGATTAGACCTGCATCCATACCTGTTTGAATTGCTGTATCTAACATTTCGTCAGTTGAAGCCGCGCGCTCCTCAGCCATAAATGCTTGTACACCCCAAACAAGTGCAAGACGACGTCCTACTTGCTCGTCAGATGTTACAGCTACGATTGGAGATTTTGGACGGTATTTAGAGATCATTTTTGCAGTATATCCACTTTCTGTTGGAGCTACGATTGCAGCTACATCAAGAGCAAGTGCTGTATGCGCAACAGATTGGCTAATTGCATCTGTAATTGTTGGAGTGAACTCTTTAATACGTTTTTTGAACATATCTTCATATTGTAATGATTTTTCAACACGTACCGCAATGTTAGCCATCATTGTTACTGCTTCTACTGGGTATTGTCCAGCAGCTGTTTCACCTGAAAGCATGATTGCATCTGTACCATCAAAGATTGCGTTAGCTACGTCACTTGCTTCCGCACGAGTTGGACGTGGGTTACGTTGCATAGAATCTAACATTTGCGTTGCAGTAATAACCGGTTTACCTAACACGTTACATTTTTTAATTAGACGTTTTTGTACTAATGGTACTTCTTCTGGTGGAATTTCCACACCCATGTCACCACGAGCTACCATTAAACCGTCAGAAACTTCTAAGATTGAATCGATGTTGTCGATACCTTCTTGGTTTTCGATTTTTGGTACGATTTGGATGTATTGAGCGTTATGCTCTTCTAATAATTCACGGATTTCTAATACGTCAGACGCTTTACGTACGAATGAAGCTGCGATGAAATCAACTTTTTGCTCGATACCGAAGATGATATCTTTTACGTCTTTTTCAGTGATACCAGGAAGCTTAATGCTTACGTTTGGTACGTTAACACCTTTTTTATTTTTTACAGTTCCGCTGTTAAGAACTTTTGTACGGATGTTTCCGTCAGCTTTTTCGATTACTTCTAGTTCGATAAGACCGTCATCGATTAGAATGCGAGAACCTGGGTCTACATCGTCATAAAGACCAGCATAAGATACAGAGAACTTCTCTGCAGTACCTAATACTTGCTCAGTAGAAAGAACTACTTCTGCACCTGTTACAAGCTCAGCTTGTCCGTCTACGAAGTCGTGAGTACGGATTTCTGGACCTTTTGTATCAAGTAAGATACCAACTGTTTTACCAGTTTTCTTTGAAGCTTCACGAATGTTTTTAATACGAGCTCCGTGCTCTTCATGGCTACCATGAGAGAAGTTTAAACGAGCAACGTTCATACCTGCTTCGATTAATTGCTCTAATTTTTCAATACTTTCACTAGCAGGACCTATAGTACATACAATTTTAGTTTTACGCATATTGCACCTCCGAAAATTATGAAACCGTTCCCAAATATCTGACATTACGCCGATTAGATGGATAATTCTTTAGATAATTGATACATATCTTTATCGATTGTATGCTTTTGAGCTAACGCTTCGATAATGTCATGATCAACAAGTTTGTTATCTTGAATACCTACACAACGTCCGCCTTTACCAGCAATCAATAATTCAACTGCTCTTGCGCCAAGACGACTTGCTAATACACGGTCTTGTGCACTTGGCGATCCACCACGTTGTACGTGACCTAATACAGTTACACGAGTATCAAAGTTTGTTGCTTCTTCAATGTGCTTACCGATGTCAATTGCACTTCCAACACCTTCAGCTACAACGATAATACTGTGTTTTTTACCACGTTCACTACCACGCTTCAGACGAGCGATAACATCATCCATGTCATACTCTTCTTCTGGAATTAAGATTGTTTCCGCACCATCAGCTAAACCAGCCCATAATGCAATATCACCAGCATGACGTCCCATTACTTCGATAACATATGTACGTTCATGAGATGTAGCTGTGTCACGAATTTTATCAATTGCATCAATAACAGTGTTTAAAGCTGTATCGAAACCAATTGTGAAGTCTGTTCCAGGGATATCATTGTCGATTGTACCTGGTACACCAACACATGGGAATCCTTGTTCAGTTAATTTTTTAGCGCCTTGGTAAGAACCATCTCCACCAATAACAACAAGTCCTTCGATACCGTGTTTCTTTAATTGCTCGATACCTTTTAGTCGTACTTCTGGATCTTTAAACTCAGGACATCTTGCTGTATATAATTTTGTACCACCGCGGTGGATAATATCGCCAACAGAACCAAGTTCTAATTTTTCAATGTGACCAGAAATTAATCCAGCGTATCCATGGTAAATACCATATACTTCAATATCATGGAAAATCGCTTTACGAACAACTGCACGAATGGCAGCATTCATACCAGGTGAATCTCCACCACTTGTTAATACACCAATACGTTTCATTTGTACTCACCTCATAAAGATTATTTGCCTTATAATAAAATAACACGAAAAAATATAAAAATACAATGGAGAAGATGTGTCTTTTCATAATAAAAACGTGCATTCGCGAAGTGGAACGCACGCTTTTCTTATTTTATCCAAATGGAAGCGTTTGAAAACGAAACTTGCCCAATTTTCATATATTTTTCATAACGTTTTTCGATTAATTCATCTTTCGAAATTCCGTTTAATTGTTCAAAAGTTTTCCGAATCATTAAGTCTATATTTTCTGACTGTTTCAAAATATTACGGTGAGCTCCACCTCTTGTTTCTGGAATAATTTCGTCAATTACACCTAATTCTTTCAAATCTGCTGCTGTAATTTTCATTGCCTCTGCAGCTTCCTTTGCTTTTCCTGCATCTTTCCAAAGAATTGCCGCTGCACCCTCTGGTGTAATAACAGAATAAGTGGAATTTTCTAGCATATGAATGTAATCTCCAACTCCAAGGCCTAACGCACCACCACTACCACCTTCGCCGATAACGATGCAAATAACAGGTACCGTTAAACCTGCCATTTCAAATAAATTGCGAGCGATAGCTTCACTTTGACCACGTTCTTCAGCAGCCTTACCAGGATAAGCTCCTTTTGTATCAATAAAACAAATAATAGGACGATTGAACTTTTCCGCCTGCTTCATTAAACGTAATGCTTTTCGATATCCTTCTGGATGAGGCATTCCAAAGTTACGGCGAATATTTTCTTTCGTATCTTTTCCGCGCTGATGCCCAATTACAGTTACAGGCATCCCTTTATATTTCGCAATGCCGCCGACAATCGCTGCATCATCGCCAAATAGACGATCTCCATGACATTCGAAAAAATCAGTAAATAAGTGCTCAATATAATCGAGCGTTGTCGGTCGTTCTGCATGACGAGCAATTTGAACACGGTCCCATACTTTCAGATTGCCGTATATATCTTCCTCTAAATTTTCTAGCTTTTCTTCCAAAATACGAATCTCCTCACTGAAGTCCATCTGGCTGTTTTTCGTATAGTCTTTCAGTTCACGAATCTTATTTCTTAGCTCAACAACTGGTTTTTCAAATTCTAGCTCTGCCATACAGCCATTTCCCCTCCTTGATGAACTTCTAAAATCTTGCGAAGTGATTCTCTCATATCATCACGATGCACCACCGCATCTAATTGACCATGATCTAGTAAGAATTCTGCTGTTTGGAAATCTTCTGGTAGTTTCTCACGCACCGTTTGTTCAATTACACGTCTACCAGCAAATCCGATAAGTGCACCTGGCTCTGCAAGATTATAATCACCAAGTGAAGCGAAACTCGCTGAAACCCCGCCCGTCGTTGGGTGAGTCATAACAGAAATAAATAATCCTCCTGCATTACTATGCTTTTTCAAAGCTACGCTTGTTTTTGCCATTTGCATTAAACTTAATATACCTTCTTGCATACGGGCACCACCCGAAGCAGTAAAGATAATAAATGGAACTTGTAAGTCGTACGCCTTTTCAACCGCACGGGCGATTTTTTCTCCTACCACAGAGCCCATGCTCCCCATTCGAAAACGAGAATCCATTACTGCAACAACAACAAGCATGTCATCAATTGTTCCTTCACCAGTTACAACCGCTTCGTTCAATTCAGTCTTCTTACGATCGCTCTCTAGTTTCTCTTCATAACCTGGAAACTCGAGTGGATTTAATGAAACCATTTCTTTGTCATACTCACGGAATGACCCTTCGTCCAATATACTATCAAGACGTTCCCATGCATTCATAGGATGATGATATCCACAATTCACACATACTTTTAAATTTTTTAGAAGTTCTTTCGTATACATGATTTTTTTACATTCCGGACATTTTGTCATAACGCCATCTGGTACATCTTTTCGTACTTGTTCTGAAGGTATTGCAGCGTACTTTTTCTTTTTCACGAATAAATCTCTTAGCACAATTTGACCCCCTTCGTTGAGAGCTAAGGTTAGCGTAAGAAGAAAATGGGGCTAACACCAAAGTTTGATGTTAGCCTTATCTTCTCAATCTGTCTAATAACCTCACTCTTTACGTTTAACTTTAACCGCTATGCGGTAGAATGTTTGTCATAACGTGTCATGGTCATTTCGACAAATTTTATACATTACGAGTGAAACTGTATATTCTCTACTAATTCATCGTAAATTTTTAGTGCATCATTTTCTTGTTTTTCTTCCAAAGTAGCATAAAGCTTTCTATACATATTGATAGAATCTCTTGAAACTTTACAAGAAAGAGTTGCTACGTAATCATTTACGATCATCCAAATGCGATATAGTAAATAATTATCGACTTGTTCAATAAGGGTTTTAAAGAACGTTTGATGAAGCGTTGGGACTGAGCTTTCATTTCCTTCAAGTACTTGGTGTAATCTACTTAGTACTTTAGAAAACGTTTCTTTCGGTAAATTACATACAATTCGAATCATATCTTTCTCAAGTAATCGTTTCGTTTGTAATAAATCACGAATTGTTTTCTCATCTTGCAATAAGAACGGAGCAATTAATTGTACAAGACCGTTATCATAAAAGTTTCGAATAAACGTCCCTTCACCACGTCTCGTTTCAATCAATCCTACCAGTTCTAAAGCACGCAATGCTTCTCTTACAGAGGAACGTCCTACGTTTAAGCGTGAACTTAACTCACGCTCAGACGGCAAACGATCCCCCGCCACCAATCCATCCTCTTCCATAATGGAACGGATTTTTTTTACAATTTCGAGATATACTTTTGTATTTGATGATGTCAATGGAAATTCCTCGCTTATTCTTTACCAATCAGCGCTAATTGTTTTGTTTTTTCAGCGATCTCATTTGGATCTACTTGACGGCGAGCTACTCCTGTCTCCATTGCTGCTTTTGCAACGTAAGCCGCTACTTGAGGCGCTACACGCGCGTCAAATGGTGCCGGAATGATATAGTCTGCATTTAACTCATCTTCTGCTACAAGCTCAGCAATAGCCTGTACAGCTGCCATCTTCATTTCTTCGTTAATTTGTGTCGCATGTACGTCAAGTGCACCGCGGAAAATACCAGGGAACGCTAGTACATTATTTACTTGGTTCGGGAAGTCAGAACGACCTGTTCCAACAACAGCTGCGCCCGCTGCTTTTGCCAATTCTGGCATAATTTCTGGAACTGGATTCGCCATTGCAAAAATAATCGCATCGTCATTCATTGTACGAACCATCTCTTCTGTTAATGCACCTTCTGCAGATACACCAATGAATACGTCCGCACCTTGTACAACATCAGCTAAAGAACCTTCTATACGATTCTTATTTGTATATTTTGCAACTTCATCCTTCACTGGATTCATACCTGTAGGACGACCATCATAGATTGCGCCTTTACGGTCACACATAATAATGTCGCGTACACCATAGCGATATAAAAGTTTAATAATTGCAATACCTGCTGCACCTGCGCCATTTGCGACAACTTTAATGTCAGACATTTTCTTTCCAACTAATTTCAGTGCATTTACAAGACCTGCTACTGTTACGATAGCTGTTCCGTGTTGATCATCATGGAAGATAGGAATATTTGTTTCTTTTTTCAAACGCTCTTCAATAATGAAGCAGTTTGGTGCTGCGATATCTTCTAAGTTAACGCCGCCAAAAGTTGGCTCCATTAATTTTACAGTTTCAACAATTTTATCTACATCGTTTGTATTTAAGGCAATTGGGAATGCATCTACACCAGCAAAGCTCTTGAATAATACAGCTTTACCTTCCATTACTGGAAGAGATGCTTCAGGTCCAATGTTACCAAGACCAAGTACAGCTGTTCCATCTGTCACAACTGCTACCATATTTCCCTTCATCGTATATTCATATACCTTACTTTTATCGTCATAAATTTCTTTACAAGGTTCTGCAACCCCTGGAGAATATGCAAGACTTAAATCTTTTGCATTTTCTACTTTTACTTTTGATACAGTTTCTAATTTTCCTTGATGCACTTTATGCATGTGAAGTGCTTCTTCACGAAGTGTTGACAAACTATCCACTCTCCTCAAATTATTCTTGCTGATATCAATTTCTCCAAGTGGTCTGACCACGAACACTACTACTATAATAATCGAAGTGTAGGGAAATTGTCCATTATATTTTCACAACTACATTTTCTTCCCCGACAATTTCACGAAGTGCTCCTAAACATTCTTCACTTGGATGAATCGATAAACTCCGAGATAATTGTACCATTTTATGTTCCTTTTCATAATAAATTAGTACTTTCGCAAAACCTGAATAGTCGAACAATATTTTCGTAACCTGATTTAAAAGCTTTTTCTCATACTGAGATGGCAATTTCACGTAAACAGATGCGTCTTTCTTTTCTTCATAAACATCCATTTCCTCTAGCGGATATAGTCCATTTACAATCCATTGCAGCTTATGATTTCTTAGCTCAATCGTACCGTCAACTAAAACAATTGCTCCTTCTTGCAACTTATCCGAGAAATGTATATACGTTTCCGGGAAGAGGACCGCTTCCATTTCATCATTTTGATCACAGAATGTAATAAATGCCATCTTTTGAAACTTTTTCGTACGAATCACTCTCACACTTGTTATATACACAATCGCTCTTTGTACTTTTTTCTTGTTTCGCATCGCCTGAGCGAGAGATGGAATTTCTAATTCTTTTGCTAACTTCACATACTGCGCTGTCGGATAACTTGATAAATAAAAGCCAAGTGCTTCCTTCTCTTTATTTAGTTGTTCAATAAAAGATAGCTCTTCTCCTTGTACATATTTCGATTTTGGAACAGCATCTCCTAAATCACGTGCGAGATTCGCGTACTCTAACGCCCCTTTAATACTTTTCCATAAATTCGTTCTCGAAACACCAAAATCGTCAAAACATCCCGACCAGACGAAAGCTTCTAAATTACGCTCCGTTACGAACTTTGACGGCATACGGAGACAAAACTCAAATAAATCTTCGAACATTTTTTTCTCTCGTTCTTCTAATAATGCCGTCACTGTAGCCATTCCAATATTTCGGATCGAAAGTAAACTGTAACGTATCGCATTCCCTTCTATTTGGAAGTTGTAACCACTCCTCTGAAGAGACGGCGGCAAAACGTGAAAACCTTTCCGCTTCGTTTCTCGTATATACTGTACAATCTTATCTTCATTTCCAATTGCGCTTGATAATAATGCCGTCATAAATTCCAGCGTATAATTCGCTTTCAAATAGGCAAGCTGATATCCAATCATACTGTAAGCTACAGCGTGACTTCGGTTAAAACCGTAATTCGCAAATCTTACAATTAAATCATAAATTTTCTCTGCGGATGTCTCATCGTATCCATTTCGCAAACATCCTTGGACGAAATGCTTACGTTCCTGATCTAAAATATCACGATTTTTTTTACTCACCGCACGGCGCAGTAAATCTGCTTCTCCGAGCGAAAAACCTGCTAACTTCGATGCAATTTGCATAATTTGTTCTTGGTATACAATGACGCCGTATGTTCTTTCTAAAATTGGCTTTAAATCCGGATGTAAATATTCAATTTTTCTTTTTCCATGTTTCGATTCAATAAAAGTCGGTATCTGTTCCATCGGTCCTGGTCTGTATAACGAGTTAACAGCTACGATATCTTCAAACTCATTCGGTTTTAACCCGCGAAGTACATTTCGCATACCACCTGACTCAAGCTGGAATACACCTGTTGTATCCCCTCTCCCTAATAATTGGAACGTCTTTTCATCTTGAAGAGGTAAGTTTCTTATATCGATTTCTTTCCCTGTTTTGTTCGCGATAAATTTTATAATATTTTCAAGTAACGTTAAATTACGTAATCCTAAAAAGTCCATCTTAAGCAACCCAAGTTCTTCTAGCGCATCGGCTGGATATTGGGTAACATAAACATCGTTATGTCCTTCTTGAATTGCTACACTGCCTGTTAGCGGTTCTTGACTCATAATAACACCAGCCGCATGAATAGACGTATGACGTGGTAAACCTTCTACACGTTTTGCGATTTCAAACACACGCTCATGTAGAAGATTCCCTTGTATAAACTCACGAAGTGATTGTGATTCTTCATATGCATCTTTTAACGTTATACCGAGCTTTGATGGGATAAGTTTTGAAAATATATCAATATCTCGCGGCGGAAGCCCCATTACGCGGGCAATGTCTCTAATTGCCGCTTTTGCTGCAAGCGTACCAAACGTTACAATTTGCGCAACACGGAGCTGACCGTATTTATCTTTCACATAGCGAATCATCTCATCACGTCTTACGTCTGGAAAATCAATATCAATATCAGGAAGCGTCACACGTTCAGGATTTAAAAACCTTTCAAATAATAGATCGTATTCAATTGGATCAATATCTGTAATTTCTAATACGTATGAAACGAGTGAACCAGCTGCCGATCCACGACCTGGTCCTGTTAGAATATGATTTTCATGTGCATACTTCATAAAATCCCATACGATGAGGAAATAATCACTAAATCCCATACGAGAAATAACATTTAATTCATGATCCAAACGCTTTATATGCACTTCTTTCGGAGCACCATATCGTTTCCGCAAACCTTCTTCACAAACACGACGCAAGTATATATCACTCGTTTCATTAGACGGAACAGGAAACTTCGGAAGTTGATTTACATGGAACGGTATTTCTACTTGGCAACGCTCTGCAATTTTTATTGTATTTTTGATTGCTTCCGGCGCATGGGAAAATAGTGCTTCCATTTCATCCGATGACTTTAAATAATACTGATCTGTTTTCAGCCTCGGCCTATCTGGATCAGTCATTTTCGTTCCACTTTCAACAGATAGTAAACATTCATGAACAAGCGCGTCACTTTGATTGATATAGCGCACATCATTTGTTGCAACGACTGGAATATTAACCCTACTAATAAATTCAGGTAGTTTCTCTTGTAAAAGCAACTCATCTTGAATCGCATGATGCTGCAAACTCATATAAAAATGACCGAACATATTTTGATATGTGCGAGCTACTTCTTCAGCCTGACTCTCATTGTCTTCTAGTAATAATTGCTCAATTTCGCCATCTTTACCTGGTGAAATTGCAATTAATCCTTTCGCATAATGCGCAAGCCACTTCTTAGGAATACCTTCTTTGGACTTTGTCATAATACTGCTAGAAATCTTTAATAAATTTTGGTAGCCTATTTCATTCTCAGCAAGTAATACAAGCGGATAAGACCTTTCTTCTTCTTCACTAAAAATAGAAGCGGTTAATCCAATAACAGGCTGTATACCATGTTTCTTACATGCTTTATAAAACGGAATAACGCCATACATAACATTTTCATCCGTAATAGCCAGCGATGAAAAACCGAGTTCTTTCGCCCTGACTACAAGCTCATCAATTTTACAAGCACTTTTTAATAAACTAAAAACGGTTTGACATTGTAAATGCACAAACTTCACTGTTGTACCCTCTCTTTACCTATTTGACTACTTTTATTATAGGTGATGAGGAAAGCGGAAATCAAAACATACTTCTTATACTTTGTCCATATATATGAAGAAGAAAGGGGAATGACGATGGATGTAAGAGAACATACTTTTTTCTCTCTGCTTATTATTAGTTATTTTATTGCCTTTGGGGTTATACTTGGCGGTTCATTAATTGGTGGATTTGGTGCGTTTCTTATCGGAAAACCAGCTCTAACTTACATTAATCAATTCGCCCAAAATTTAAGAATTTGGGCACTCGTTGCAGCAATCGGTGGAACATTCGATACCTTTTATAGCTTTGAAAGAAGTTTCTTTGGCGGAGATATGAAAGATATCGTAAAACAAATTCTCCTTATTTTTTTCGCAACTGGTGGTATGCAAACAGGTCTCATTATTATTAAATGGCTAACGCAGGAACATGTATGAGAGTACCAAGTGCCAATACAGCAAAAAGATGGTATTTAGTATTAGCTGGTGCTGCTGTTGGAGGCGTGTTGAGCTGGTTTATTTTTTTGTACATATACGGTGTTTTTCAAGAAGAACAAGCTAGTAAAATAGCAGAACAAAGAGAAATTATAGAAAAACAAGAAGCAAAGCTCCACGTCCTTCTCGAAGATCAAGAAAAATTGAACACTGAAAATAAACGACTCTTAACCATTCAAGAGATTAAAATAAAACTTATCAATCGAGAAAAATACGATTTAGACAATCTTACACTCGAAAATATGACTACATCTATCCATAATGATCTCCAGCATCTTTTAACGAAAAACATTCAAAGTATCGCAAAAAATAAAGACCTGCTAAAAAAGGTAATCGAAAATAAAACGTACAAACATTACGATCGGCTATACCGTTTTAAAGTCGATACAATATCTTTTGATACAGTGCTTGAAATTAGCATAACTATAGAGAAAGAAAAATAAAGAAGGAGGGCTTTAGCGCCGCTCCTTCTTTTCGTTCTAACATATAGTCTCTTATTTACAAATCTCACGTAAATCAGCAAAAAGACGATCCGCTTCTTCCCAAGAAGATGCCTTGGCACCAGAAGCCATCGGGTGCCCTCCGCCGTTATATTGCATTGCCAATTTGTTTATAACTGGTCCTTTTGAACGAAGACGAACACGAATTACGTCGTCTTCCTCTAAAAATAGAACCCACGCCTTTAATCCATCAATATTGCCAAGCGCTCCAACAACACCAGATGCTTCAGAAGGAAGTACATCAAACTCTTCTAATACTTCTTTCGTTAATTTAATGTAAGCTGCTCCTTCTTCTACCATCGTAAAGTTTTGTAAAATATAACCGTTTAAACGAGCAATTTTTTCTTTTGTCTTATACATTTCATTGTATAAATCTGTGAATTTCACACCCATGTCAACAAGCTCACTTACGTGACGAAGTGTTTTTGCTGTCGTATTTGGGAATAAGAAACGACCTGTATCTCCAACAATTCCTGCTAAAATAAGGCGGGCTGCTTCTTTTGTTATTTTTAACCCCTTATCTTTTCCATAGTTATAAAACTCATAAATCATTTCACTTGTAGAACTCGCTGTCGTATCTACCCACGTAATATCTCCATATGGATCTTCGTTTGGATGATGATCAATTTTAATTAACATCTTCCCTTTTGTATAGCGTTGATCGTCAACACGTTCTTGATTCGCAGTATCACAAACAATAACAAGCGCATTTTCGTATACACTATCTTCAATATCATCCATTACTCGTAAGTATGCTAGTGACGGTTCATTGTACCCAACCGTATAAATATTTTTCTCTGGAAACGATTCTTGTAGAATTGTACCAAGACCACCCTGTGAACCTAACGCATCTGGATCCGGACGCACGTGGCGATGAATAATAATTGTATCAAACTCTTTAATTGCTCCTAAAATTTGCTCATGCATATGTATAATCTCCTTTTTAATCAACTTCTTCACTTTAACGTGCAGTAAAAGCCCAATGGATGGGGTTAATCATTAGCGCATGGAAACATCCCCACACTAATTAAAGTTTCACTTTATCCTCCATTATAACGGAAAGTATTTCATACATGCGAACAATTGCTTTATAATAAAAGTTAGAAAGTTTAGATATTTCTTTTTCTTTTCTATTATTTTTCACAAAGAGATGGGAGTGTTCATTATGCCAGTATTAGTCTTCTGTATTATCGTCTCATTTATGTTGTACATCTTTTACAAAACAAAATACTTTCGTACAAACCGCCCAATGGAAAAAGGTTGGCTCTCAGGAAAATCCGCAATGGCACTCGGTTCATTCGTTTTATTTTTCGGGATAAACCAATTCTTTTTAGAACTTTCAACCGCTCGTATTATCGTTGGTGTTTTATTCATTCTATTTGGTAGTGCAAGTGTATTTAATGGATTTCGCCAATACAAACATTTCTTGCCATTGGCAGTTAAAGAAGCCGAAGTCTATGAAGCAACATAAAAAAGCATCAATATTGTGATGCTTTTTTACGTCCCCTAACTTTCAAAATCATATATGCAACAAACGCAGATGGTATATTAAATGGGTTACCTTGTACGTGAAAATGTAATTGTTCTTCTCCAAAAGACATTTTTTCATATAGCTCTCGCTGAGATAATCCTGTCTTTTCCTTTTTTTCATGTAAACCTTGTAAGTATAAATATTGGATCGGTATCATTACAAGAAAGTAAAATAGTGCGATACTACAAAAAAAGAGTACGGCTGACGACATAATGCATACCACCTTTCAGAAATCCATTTTCTTACAATATAATCATAACACAATATACGACGGAATTGAATTACTATTCTGTCTTTTATTACGTTACTTTTCCACTCCATCCCATACATATTCCACTAAAACTCCCATCTAAAATCATGCCTTTCAAATGTAAAACAGCAAAAAAGATGGAACAAATCAAAACGATTTGTCCCATCTTTTTATTTATCGATTAACTGAACCATAAGTAATGCTTTTCCAACAACATTACCTTCATGATGCACCTCTACATCGACCTTACCAAATTTACGCCCAATTTCTAATACTTTCGGATGAACGGATACAACATTATCAATTTGAACCGGCTTTACGAAATAAATCGTTAAGTTTTCAACAATTAAATCGCTTTTCTTTTGCGCACGAATGACGCGATTTGTCGCTTCTGTCACAATTGTTGCAAATACACCGTACGATAACGTTCCGATTGAGTTCGTCATTTGTGGCGTCACCGAAAATTGATATAGATGCTCATTCTTCGCTTCTTTTGGCGTCATAAATTGATTCGTTACAATATCATCAATTGTTTCTCCAACTTGTGGCTGACGTTGAATCATTTGCAGTGCCTGAAGTACATCTTGACGGCTAATAATACCTTGCAGCTTATTTCCTTCCTCAACGACAGGAAGTAATTCAATTCCTTCCCACACCATCATACGTGCCGCAGCCGCGACAGACATTTTACCGTTCACTGTAATTGGGTGTTTTGTCATTACTTTATCAATTGGTGTTTCTTTCGCTACACCGATCATATCTTTTGAAGTTACGATTCCTAGCACTTTGTTATTTTCATCGACGATTGGATATCTTCCGTGCATTGTCTCTTCGTTATACGCATGCCATTGCTGTACTGTATCACTCGGCCTTAAATATAACGTTTCTTCAATTGGCGTTAAAATATCTTCAACGAGTACAATTTCTTTCTTAATAAGTTGGTCATAAATTGCACGGTTAATTAACGTTGCAACCGTAAATGTATCGTAGCTACTTGAAATAATCGGCAGCTTTAATTCGTCTGCTAATTTCTTCACATGATCTTCCGTATCAAACCCGCCCGTAATTAATACAGCAGCTCCAGTTTCTAGCGCTAATTCATGTGCATTCGTACGGTTACCAATAATGAGTAAATTCCCAGCTTCTGTATAGCGCATCATCGCTTCTAATTTCATAGCTCCGATTACGAATTTATTTAATGTTTTATGTAGTCCTTCTCTGCCCCCAAGTACTTGACCGTCGACAATGTTAACGACTTCTGCATATGTCAGTTTTTCGATATTTTCTTTCTTCTTTTGTTCAATTCGAATTGTTCCGACACGTTCAATTGTACTAACATATCCTTTATTTTCTGCATCTTTAATTGCACGGTAAGCGGTCCCTTCACTTACACTCAAATCTTTCGCAATTTGTCTTACAGAAATTTTATGGCCTACTGGCAGGCTATTAATATGTTCTAAAATTTGGTTATGCTTGGTAGCCAAATGGTTTCACCATACTTTCTTTTCCCTAAATTCTTCATGTGTTGTACTTTTAGTATACTATATTTTCAAAACTGTTACACTCTCTCTTTGCATACCTGTACTATTTTTTTTATAACAAAATGACTCTTACATTCCACCAGTCATTCTATTACAACAATGTAATGCTATTGTCATCTCATTCGATAGTTCGTACACTTGATTACCTATACAATTAAGACAAGAAATAAAACAAAGGAGCGAACACATGATGAAAAAATTTTTAGAGGTTTTAGGTGCTGTATTTTTAGCTTTCGTAGATGGGAAAAAGGTTGCAATGGAATTGAATGAAACACCTGAACAACCACTTACCAAAAGAAAAGAATCACCAAAACAAATACAAGCATTAAAAGCTGTCCTACACACGTAAAAAACCCTTCACTTTTCTTTTCAAATGAAGGGTTTCTTTTCTATAGTGTAATACTTTCTCCAGCTTCTAATACTTTCCCTGTACAATTTTGTAGCTTTTCTACAAATTGATATGGATCTTGTTCAATAACTGGGAACGTATTGTAATGCATCGGTACAACAGTTTTCGCATTAATCCATTTTGCCGCTAGTACAGCATCTTCTGGTCCCATTGTGAAATTATCACCAATTGGTAAAAATGCTAGATCAACTTTATTTAATTCCCCAATTAACTTCATATCAGAGAATAGTGCAGTATCTCCTGCGTGGTATACAGTTTTCTCTTCTGCTGTAAATAAAATACCTGCTGGCATACCTGTATATGTAATCGTCTTATTTTCTTCATCAATATAACTAGAGCCGTGGAATGCTTGTGTAAACTTCACTTTTCCGAAGTCAAATTCATGTGAACCACCAATATGCATCGGGTGTGTATTTACACCTTGCCAACTTAAAAATGTTGCTAATTCAAATGGCGCTACAACAACTGCATTATTTTTCTTCGCAAGCTCTACTGTATCTCCAACATGATCACCGTGTCCATGCGATAAAAGAATTGCATCCACTTTTACATCTTCAGCTTTTAAATCTGTTTTCGGATTACCTGTTAAAAACGGGTCAATTAAAATAACTTTTCCATTCGCCTCAATTTTCACAACTGAATGTCCATGATAAGATACTTTCATTATTACATTCCTCCCCTATTCACATTCTCACTTTTTATTCTACATGATTTTTGAATCCCCTGTCTTTTCTAACATCTATTTACTTGTCATAACGCTTTCTTCCGAGTTAAAGTTATATTTGTAATTAAATATCTCGGGGGTGCCAATCGATGAATGCTAGATTAGAAAATTTAATGCAATGGCTAAAAGAAAAAAACATAGAAGCTGCGTTCTTAACTTCTACACCGAACGTTTTCTACATGACAAACTTCCACTGTGAACCACATGAAAGATTACTTGGTATGTTTGTATTCCAAGAAAAAGAACCTATTTTAATTTGTCCTAAAATGGAAGAAGGTCAAGCTCGTAACGCTGGCTGGGCACATGAAATTATCGGATTCACTGACACTGATCGACCATGGGATATGATTGCAAAAGCAATTAAAGACCGCGGCATCAATGCAAATGCAGTTGCAATTGAAAAAGAACATTTAAACGTAGAACGCTACGAAGAATTAACAAAACTATTCCCAAATGCAGCTTTCAAATCAGCTGAAGAGAAAGTTCGCGAACTTCGTTTAATTAAAGATGAAAAAGAGCTTTCTACTTTACGCGAAGCAGCTAAAATGGCGGACTATGCTGTTGAAGTTGGTGTAAATGCAATTAAAGAAAACCGCAGCGAGCTAGAAGTATTAGCAATTATTGAACACGAATTAAAAACAAAAGGCATACATAAAATGTCATTTGATACGATGGTATTAGCAGGTGCGAACTCAGCTCTTCCACACGGTATTCCTGGCGCAAACAAAATGAAACGCGGCGATTTCGTACTATTTGATTTAGGCGTAATCATTGATGGTTATTGCTCTGATATTACACGTACAGTGGCATTCGGTGGGATTTCTGAAGAGCAAACTCGTATTTACAACACTGTACTTGCTGGACAACTACAAGCAGTTGAAGCATGTAAACCAGGTGTTACACTTGGCGCAATCGACAATGCTGCTCGTTCTGTTATCGCAGATGCAGGTTACGGTGACTTCTTCCCGCACCGCCTTGGTCACGGACTTGGAATTAGCGTACACGAATATCCAGATGTAAAAGCTAGTAACGAGTCTCCATTAAAAGAAGGTATGGTCTTCACAATCGAGCCAGGTATTTACGTACCAAACGTAGGTGGCGTTCGTATTGAAGATGATATTTACATCACAAAAGACGGATCAGAAATTTTAACGAAGTTCCCGAAAGAATTACAATTTGTAAAATAAGAAAAAAGGCAGCTTGGTTGCTGCCTTTTTCTATTTCTCTACTATTTCAAATTTCTCTACAATCATTTTTGCTGGATAACTTTCAAGCATTTGAGAAGACCATAATTTTATTTTATCCCCTGTTTTTAATTGATTATATGCACGTTTATCCTTAAAGCTCAAAACTATATGTGATGGATACTCTTTATTCATTTGTTGTTCTATATAATTTTGTAACTCTATTTTTGTTTCAAACGTTTTATCACTGACGAAAAATACCGTGTCATTTCTTACTATGCCATACCCTTCTTCAGGTACTTTTTTTACCTCTACTTGTTTTGTAGTGCACGCTGATAATATGATTAGAAATACACTTATAAACATTAATTTTTTCATATGCCTATTCATTTTTAACTCCTTACTCTAGGCTATTTCAAATTTAACACCATCTTCTCCTCATACTTATCATCCCATTTAATCACAACCTCTATCGGTTCATCTTTAGATAAAGGCGCACAACTTACACAAGATGATTTCATTTCAATCTTTGCTCCTTTATGACTTTCTGACGTTTGTGTCATTGTGCTAAAGGCTCCATTAATAGCAATCTCTAAATTTTTAAATTCTGTACTCCCATCTCCGCCTTTGTACTGAAACGTAAACACTCCATCTTCACTGTCGTCCTTAATATGGCCCTTATATTGTCCCGTCCAACTTTTGCTCTCGCTAGAAAAAGTAACATACCAAATCGAACAACTCCCTAAAAAGAAAATACTAATGAAAAAGAATAATGCTCTCTTCATCATGCCCCTCCATTCAAAAGCATTTATTTATTGTCTATTTCTTCCTCTTATTACACTATCAAAATACAGAATTTTCTAAAATAGGAGGTTTATATGTTACAACAACAGTTAGAAGAAATTTGTAATAATAATTACGTAATCAATAATGTCCTCAATATCGATCCTTTAAGTTCCAGTATGCTGGAGCATATTGGGGATACTGATAGTTATTTAAGAGATAAACTTATCTACTCTACTTTTTATCACCTAATCAAGAAGGACTATATTTCACACACACACTTACAGAAACTATTATCAGAAAGCATCAGTGACAAATATTTATTGTATAAAATTCATTCGGATGACGAAGATGCGGTATTTACCCGCGCCTTTACAACATTATTAATTACACTCATTATTGATGCCGATACAAACCATAATTTCTTATCACAGGCTGATCTTTTACATGTAAAAGATCAATTAGTTCTATATATGAACAACGAGCATGATTTCCGCGGATATGTGCAAGACCACGGCTGGGCACATAGTATCGCTCACGCTTCTGATACATTTGAGGCGCTTATTCGTAGTCCTAAACTGGAAACTTTATATTACGAGGAAATATTACAAACTTTATTAAACAAAGTTTGCGTCCATTCTATTTACTACAAATATGAGGAAGATGAACGTCTCGTTTATCCGATTGTCGCAATGCTCCAAAGTGGTCTAAAAGAAGAAGTACTCATATTAGCCCTTCATGATTTAGTAGCTCAATTACCCGTCAAAAAACAAACATTACATATTGAATCGTACGAGTATCTATACGGAAATATAAAATCTTTCTTACGTAGCTTATTTTTCAGATTACGTACAATGTCTATATGTAAAGAAACTGAATGCGAAATTGAAAAATTGCTACAAGAACTTCGAAAATATTATTAAAAAAAGAAGGCCACTTAGAAAGTGCCTTCTTCTATTTCACTAATATTTAATTGAAATTTCACGATCCAAACTGAGAAAAGGTGGACAAGAAGCGCAAACGCCATACATGCTCCGCTTAAAAAAGTTAGTATAGGATGCGAATACACGTGCCCTAATCCATAGGATATCGCCACGAAAAACATTGTTATGTAAATATAAATTGCTCCATGTATTTGCCTCATATAAACCTCCTTTTCACATAGTATACCATAAATTTTCTGATTATTCACATTAATAGACTGTAATTAATATTTCTCAACTGTTACACCTCTTACAGCAGCCTTAATATACGGTGACCCTTGTAAACTTTGTAAATCCTCTGTTTTCCCTGTTACGACTACACCGTATATTGGTAAGTCTTTTGGTTTGGTGTTTTTTATTTCTTTATAATATTGTTCAAAATAATCACTTGGTATACCTTCACTATTTTTTGCTAAATGCTTCATTTGGTACAGAAACTCTTTTGAGTTTATTGTTAAATCGTTTTTCACATCTTCTTTTACTTTTGCATAACTTCCTTCAAATCCAAAAACATTTCTAGCCATTTCCGCATTTAATATTGCGCCATTTTTAGGATCTTTTAACCCTACATAAGAATCACTTTTCTTTTCATTATATGTATCTACCCAAAACCAAACTGGCTGTACACTTTTCGGAAGCATCTCAGTAATTTGTTCAGCTGTATACGATTTATCAAAAGATAAGGCTACTTCTGCAACTTTATTTTGCAAATCTCCAATATTTTTCAGGTCATCCACATAATTTTTATAAGTAACGAAAGGTAAATAAAACCTCATTTCCCTCTGCATTGTTTGCACATTATAATCTGGTATCGTAACAGCCTCTTCACCCCTTTTTTCCTCATCTAGACTAACAAGTTCACCATTGTAATGCTTCATACTATAACTCCATATACCAGATTCGTATATATCATTTACCCATTTCACTGGTTGACCAGCTATATTTTTATAAGAGTTATATATTACTGTACTTCCTGTCATACCAAGACTTAAATACATACTTCCGCTGAAACGGATATTAGGCCCTTGAACCATATGTAGTGCATTCATTTCTCTTTCCATTTTTCTAAATGTTTGCTGAGAAAAGTAAGCTGCACCCAAAAACAAAATTACTATAACCATAATGGACGCACAAATAGAAATAAGCCAGTTTCTCCAAAACTGCTTCCTCTTCGCTCTCTTCATCAAAGTCTTCACTTGCTTATCATTCATATTCAAATCAAAGTCCTTCCGACTCATCATTTCTCCTCCTATACAGTTTTTTAAATTGATTTCTTGCACGGTACAAGCTTGTTTTTACTGTATCTTCTTTCATACTTAATAAAATGGCAATTTCCTTATAAGATAGTTCATACTCATATTTCAACAGTAAAATATGACGATAATCCTCCGTCATCGTCTCCAATATTTCTTGTACTTCTCCTTGTAACTCACTTGTTAAAAGCACTTCATCTAATGACTTTTGCCCAATAAGAACGACAGATTCAATCGCAATGGGATTTAGCCTTTTTTCTTTTCGATGTAAATCTCGGTGCTGATTTATCGCAACTCTAAATAGCCACGGTGCTAAATGTCCTAACGGTATTTCCTCCATAAGCAATAAAGCTTTATACAACGTATCTTGCACAATATCTTCTGCTTCTTTTCTATCTGCTCCAATCTTAATTAAGTATCCAAACACAGCTTTTGATTTCTCTATTAATAACGATTCAAACGTATCATGACTCATTCGGCTCTCCTCTCTATATACTCAACGTTTGAGAGCGTAAAATGTATACAGCTTTTCTAAAAAAAATTCCATAATAAAAAGCACATCCATTTTGATGCGCTTCTATCTGAAATACTATTCTATTATTTCATCGCTTCCTTCACAACATCTTGAATCATAACAACTTCTGTTTTCATATCAACAGATGGTGCTTCTTCATCAATACATTCATACCAAAACGCTAAATGCTTTTTATCAATTTCATGATGCGAATTTTCGACAAAAATACCACCTTTTCCTTGCACAGAATACCAATATAAGTACTCTTCTCCATCTCTTATTTCCCGGAAAATTGTCTCAACGTACATTTTTTCGTCGTTTAGTGTCAACAGCACTTCTTTCATATTGTCATTCAGAAGCTGCATCCATTCATCTACACGACGACTTTTACCTTGTTTCACTTTGAATCTCGTTAACTCCACATTCATTTTTATTCCCCCGTTTTCTTACGTACAAGCAATCTATATTCTATTGGATGATAAAGACTTAATTTACTAGCTAATTTTTGCGAAGGAATATTGTCTACATAACAATCCCAGCACGGTGTAATATTATTTTTCATACAATGTTCAATGAACCGCATTGCAACAGCTTGGGCTAATCCTTTCCCTTGATATGCTTCATGCGTTACAATATCAATTTCAGCAAATCCATTCCCGTTAAATATCGAAACACATTCCGCTACAATTATCCCATCTTGTTCTATACAGAATCCAAAGCCATTATTTAAAAACACTTTAGTTGATCCCCAATATTCTTTATAATATTCCTCTGTAAATTCATTGCTTTGTGCTATATCTTTTCTATCAATACGCTTCACTTCATATGTATTTATGTTACAATCTTGTTTTTTCTCTTCAAAGGTTATGCTTTGAAATTTCATTCGCGGAATGTTCCGAAGTATATTACTAAATCGCCCTTCTATCATCATTTCCCACTCTTCACTTGAAGTAAAGAGTGTAAATCTCTTCTCTGTTTTTTCAATAGCCATTTTTAAATATGCAAATAAATTTTCGTTATACTTGTGATCATCCGTATCACCAAATAAATAATAGATACCGTTACCTGTAATAATTAATCCTGCTGTTAACTGCCCGTTTGTAAAAACTTCACCATCTATCATTTGATCACATACCGCATAAGCAAACGTCTTCGTTTTTGTATGACTTTCTAAAATCGGAAGGATTTTTCTATACTCGGCTACAGATAATTTTTTCATAATTGCTTCACTATAATTGTATCCGCCTCTATATTTTCAAAACAAAGATTTACCGTTCTCTTTAATGCTCTCGTTCTATGAATCGTACATGCTGGAATTAAAATAGAATCATTTGGCTTTAATACCGCTGTTTCTCCATCCTCAAAATCAATAAGTAATTCTCCCTCTAATACAATGAATAATTCATCCGAATTAGAATGATAGTGCCAATCATATTCACCAGTAAATACAGCGATTCGTAAGCAATGACTATTTACATTTGAAACGACGAAGTTTTTATGTTGATCTTGAATGTCCTTTGTTAATTCTATTAAGTTCACAGTTTCCATCTTTCGTCTCATCCTTTCATTAGTCGTTCTTCTGAAAAACTAGCTTAGTCTCCACCACCTCCGCAATCTCCCCCACCATCACTTGAGCTGCTACAATCATTGCTACTGTAGTCACCGAATCCACTTGATGAACTTGAAGCATATGAAGATTTTTTTCTCATTTTTCTTTGCTTATCTTTCTTACTTTCATGACTAGGCCATACTGTAGCAAAGAGTATAACGAATAAGGCTAATTCTATTACGACAAGTGTAACTTCTAGAATGCTCTCAATAATATTGGGGGTTATCTCAAAACTGTACAACACTCCAAATGAATACATACACAAAATCACATACAGAGCCATACAAATATACCGAAATGTTTTCTCTATCATAATGACCACTTTTTTTGAAAGAGGTATGTTCTGTTCCTGTTTTTTCTTTATATACTTTTGTCTTTTAGCTTGCTTTTTCTTCCTCTTTTTGCTCCCCATTGAATCCCCTCTTTTTGTTATATAATTCTAAATTATCATAATGAAAATCAATTTACACCAATAAATAACAATTATTCACATGTTATTTCTCCATAAAAAAAGACCCTCCTCATAAAGGAAGGTCTTGAATTTGTCTCTATTATGATAAAGCAGGAGCTTTTTCAAGAAGCTCTTTCGCATCAGCGTATTGTAAGCCGTGCGCTTCTGCAACTGCTTCGAATGTTACATATCCGTCTAATGTGTTAATACCTTTTAATAATGCAGTGTTGCCTAGGCAAGCATCTTTGTAGCCTTTGTTCGCAATTTGCACTGCATATGGTACTGTTACGTTTGTTAATGCAAGAGTTGACGTACGTGGAACCGCACCTGGCATATTAGCAACTGCATAATGAACAACGCCGTGTTTTTCGTAAGTTGGGTTATCATGAGTTGTAATACGATCAGTTGTTTCGAAAATACCACCTTGGTCAATCGCGATATCTACAACGACAGAACCTGGTTCCATTGATTGAATCATTTCTTCAGTTACAAGTTTTGGCGCTTTTGCACCTGGAATTAATACTGCACCAATAACAAGGTCAGATTCTTTTACAGCTTCTGCAATGTTGTATGGATTAGACATTAATGTTTTTACTTGGTTACCGAAAATGTCATCTAGTTGACGAAGACGTTCTGCGCTTAAGTCGATGATTGTTACATCTGCACCTAAACCTACTGCAATCTTCGCTGCGTTTGTACCAGCTTGACCACCGCCGATAATTGTTACTTTGCCGCGTTTTACCCCTGGAACGCCTGCAAGTAAAATACCTTTACCGCCTTTGTTTTTCTCAAGGAATTGTGCACCGATTTGTGCAGACATACGACCTGCTACTTCACTCATAGGTGCAAGTAATGGTAATGAACGATTATCTAATTGTACTGTTTCGTATGCAATTGATACAACTTTGTTATCAATTAATGCTTTCGTTAATTCTGGTTCTGGAGCTAAGTGTAAGTATGTGAATAAAATTAAACCTTCGCGAAAATAGCCGTATTCACTTGCTACTGGCTCTTTTACCTTCATAACCATATCTTGATTCCATGCTTCTTCAGCAGTTTCAACAAGTTTCGCACCAGCTTGTACGTATTCTTCATCCGTAAAGCCAGACCCTAAACCTGCTCCTTTTTGAACAAAAACTTCATGACCATTTTGCACTAAATGTACTGCTCCCGCTGGCGTCATTGCCACGCGGTTTTCATTGTTTTTAATTTCTGTTGGAATACCGATACGCATTATTAGTTCCCCCTTGAGTTATGAAATGACCCCTGAATCATTTTTTAAAGCGCTTTCTACGCTCTTATATTTTAACATAATATCTCAATATTTGACAAAAAATAATATAAGTTTTCCGATAGATTTAATTTTATATTAAAGGACAGTATTATCCGCACCTATCAGCATAAAGGATAAACTGTCCAATCATTCGAATCTTCACTTTATTTTTCTCTATCGATGTCTATGAATAACATCTACTGCACCAGTTACTTCAATAATTGTACCGGTAATCATATCGGAATCTTCCTCACATAAAAACGAAATCGTTCTTGCGATATCTTCGCCTGTTCCAGATCTACCAATTGGTGTTTTACGTTCTTTCAACTGACGTGCTTCTTGAATTGTCGCTTCTTTCATTTCACCAATAATATCACCAGGGCATACCATATTTGCAGTAATTCCATATTCTGCTTCTTCGTAAGCAACAGTTTTCGTTAATGAAACAAGTCCTACTTTCGCTGCTGCAAAAGCTGAACGATAAATCCATCCCGGTGCACTATCTGCCCCTTGGAATCCGTAATTAATAATACGGCCAAAGTTCTGTTTTCTCATAACCGGAACGACAAGTTTCAACAAATGAAATACCGCTGTTAAATTACCCTGAATCATTTCATTCCATTCATCTTCTTCATAATCGACTAACTTTTTTCGTTCAAATACATATGGACCAGCATTATTAATTAAGAAATCAATTTTGCCAAAACGGCTTATCGCTTCTTCTACCATTTTATGTAAATCTTCCTTTTTCGTGACATCCGCTTGCACGAATTGTAGACGCTCTTCTACGTTTTTATATGTTTCTTTCATCGTTTCCATAGCCGTTATATCGCTATGATATGTTACTGTTACTGAATAGCCTTTAGCCAATAACTTTTCTGTTACTTGCTTTCCTAAACCTTTCGTACCGGCTGTAATGAGCGCATGTCTCACAAAACTGCCCCCTTTTAAATTGCTATACTTCATATGTAACAAGTTCTCGCTCCAATTACAACTAAAATGAATTGAAACAGAGTTTTCAAAATTCTGTAACGTTTCTGGCAAGCACGTTACCAAAATTTGTTTTATAATTAAGTTGTAAACAGTTATAAAACAGATTGGGAGGAATTTACTATGAATAATACATATACAAATATTTTAATCGCGGTGGATGGTTCTAAAGAAGCAGAAAAAGCCTTTAAAAAAGCAATTCAAGTCGCAAAGCGCAATAATGCAACATTAACAATTGCTCATATCGTTGATGTAAAAGCGTACTCAGCAGTAGAGGCTTATAGCCGTGCAATTGCTGAACGTGCAAATCTATTTGCAGAAGACTTATTAGAAGACTACAAAAAAACTGCGCTTGAAGCTGGTCTTGAAAAAATTGAAACTGTATTAGAATTTGGTAACCCTAAATCTAAAATTTCAAAAGAAATCGCTCCAAACCATAAAGTAGATTTAATTATGTGTGGCGCGACTGGTTTAAATGCTGTTGAGCGTTTCCTAATTGGTAGCGTCTCTGAACATATTATTCGCTATGCGAAATGCGATGTCCTTGTTGTTCGTGGTGATGAGGAACAAGGTGAGCTTTAATTTATAGATAAAACACCAAGTCCACATGGGCTTGGTGTTTTTCATTTCACATATTTTACTATAAATACAAGACAAGCTATAACAACAACGGTAATTGCCAATACATAAGGAGGTAAAAACTTCAAAGACCATAATGCCATCATAATCGTCGCAACCATTAAGTACGTTTGCTTTGCACCTTCTGTCATTTTTTTACGAAGAAAGAAAACATATAAATAACCAATTGGCGGCGTAATAAAGCAAAGAACATATATGATTTTTGATTTCAAATACCACTTTTGTTCTCCGAGTTTCTTTATATCTTCTTCTATTCTCTTATGCTCTTGTTCTCTCGCTTCTTCTACAAGCGGATCTTCCCCTTCTCCTCGCTTTTCTTTCATATAAGGAAGAAAGTGCATGAAAAAATAGTATGCAAATACGAATGCTCCAAATCCAATATTTACTCTTTCTAATGGAATATGCTCACTAAAAAAAGCAGCAGTAAGTACTAAAGATAAACAGTACGTCATCATCCAAAATGAACGTTTTCTCTTTTTCCGTTCCATTTCTTTTTTATCTTGTACATATTTTCTTTTCGAAAGCCATATCGAAATGCAGCAATCTACTACAAATAGAATAAAGATAAATATCCCAACGTGTACTGTTTCTACATCCTTAAATGAAAAGATGTTTGGAAATGCAGCGTGTAATACGATTAGCGTGTACAAAATTAATCCTACAAAATAAATACGTCTCATTTTCCATCCCTTTCTTATTTCCTAACATTAGGTTAACATACATTTTTTAGGAATAGACGGACAAAATATATATGTTTAAAAAAGGAGGATGCTATATGGATGATTCTGAACGTATTATTTTAGATGTGAATGGGAAAGAAATTGAAATGTTAGAGACAATCCGTGAACATTTTAAAGAGACACACGGAATTGAACTAAGTAACGGTGCATTACTACGAGATTTAATGGATATTGAGTATATTCGAATTACGGAAGATCGACATAAGTATGATTAAAAGAAAAACGACTGCAGGCGAATGCCATCAGTCGTTTTCTTTCTTTATTTAAGCTCTTGATGCTTCCCGCCCATACCACCTTGCTCATTGCTATCTTGGTGTACAGTTAGTTTATTTGTTTTCGCATCTTTTAAAACTCTATATGTATATGATTCATTTGGTTCATCTTTAAACTGCACATTCATTCCATACGAATCCATTTTGCTATAAAAGGCCGGTTTTATGTATGCAATATCACTTTCTTTATATCCTTTATCTTGCAAATGCTACATCGTTGCGATAATCGCTTCTTCTCGCTTTTCTTTTTCACCAACATACATATATTTGTCCAAAAGAAACACTTTAGCATTTGCAATTAAACTAATTACCAGTACAATGATAAACACTATTTTTTTCATAGACTTCCCCTAAATTGTTATTTTTTACTACATTGTAACTTAAATGCTAGTAAAAAATAAAGTACGCCAGACTTTACTAGACTGGCGTACTTCCCAACTCAATTCTTAATAACTTCTTTCGTTAACCCCTTCGCCTTTTCCAAAGCTTTTTTGATTTGCTCAAAACCTGTCCCGCCAGCACTGTTACGACGTTTCACAGCTGCATACGGTGAAAGAACTTCATACAAATCTTCTTCAAATAACGAACTCATCTCTTTATACGTTGCAAGTGGGACATCTACTAAATAAATTCCGTTTTGTGTGCAGTGTAGCACTAGCTTCCCAACAATTTCATGAGCTTGACGGAATGGTAGTCCTTTACTTGCTAAGTAGTCAGCAATTTCTGTTGCGTTAGAGAAATCTTTCGTCACAGCTTGCCCCATTTTTTCTTTGTTTACAGTCATCGTCTCTAACATGCCTGCCATAATATGAAGGCACCCTTCTACTGTTTTTACTGTATCAAACATTCCTTCTTTATCTTCTTGCAAGTCTTTATTGTAAGCGAGCGGTAATCCTTTCATGACTGTAAGTAAACTAAATAAATTACCGTATACTCTGCCTGTTTTACCGCGGATTAGTTCCGCCATATCAGGATTTTTCTTTTGCGGCATAATGCTACTTCCCGTTGCGTATTGATCGCTCATTTCAATAAATTGAAACTCTTGGCTACTCCATAAAATAAGTTCTTCGCAAAAGCGTGATAAGTGCATCATGAGCATAGATGAGTTACTTAGGAACTCCAGTATGAAATCACGATCGCTTACTGCATCTAAACTATTTTCATAGATTCCATTAAATCCAAGAAGCTCCGCACTATATTCTCTGTCAATCGGGAATGTTGTCCCTGCTAACGCTCCTGCCCCTAACGGCGAAATGTTAATACGCTTTAATGAATCTTCATAACGATTCACATCACGCTCTAACATCCAAAAGTAAGCAAGAATATGATGAGCAAATGAAATCGGCTGGGCACGCTGCAAGTGCGTATAGCCCGGCATAATCGTTTCAATATTATTTTCTGCTTGGTGAACAAGAACCGTCTGCAATTGTTTTGTAGCTTTTATAATATGTTCTACTTTTTCTTTTAAATATAAGTGCATATCTGTCGCTACTTGATCATTACGGCTTCGGCCAGTATGAAGTTTCCCTCCCACTTCACCGATTTTTTCAATTAACATCTTTTCGATATTTAAATGAATGTCTTCCGCTTCAACTGAAAAATGCAATTTATTTTGTTTCGCTTCTTCTAATAAATATTGAAGACCTATCTTTATTTTCTCGGCTTCCTCTTTCGTAACGATGCCTTGCTTTGCTAGCATCGTTACGTGTGCAATACTTCCGTTTATATCTTGATTTACTAATTGTTGATCGAAGGAGATGGATGCTCCGAACTCTTCAACCCATGCTTCCGCTTCTTCTGTAAAACGTCCGCCCCAAAGTTTGCTCACGCTTCCACCTTCTTTTGATTCACTTGGCTGTATACTTTCGTCGGTAAACCGAATAATGAAATGAATCCAACTGCTGCATCATGATTAAATTCATCTTGAGCAGTATATGTTGCTAATTTTTCATCGTATAAAGAGTATTCAGATTTACGTCCTTCTACAATCGCATGACCTTTAAATAATTTCACACGCACTGTACCTGTTACATTCTTTTGCGTTTCTTGTAAAAATGCATGAAGCGCTTGTTTTAAAGGCGAGAACCATAAACCATTATAAATAAGTTCTGTTATTTTCTGTTCAATCACTGGTTTAAAATGCGCTACTTCTTTTACGTGTGTTAAATCTTCCAACTCTTTATGCGCAGTAATTAACGTCATTGCTGCTGGGCATTCGTATACTTCACGAGATTTAATACCGACAAGACGATTTTCTACGTGATCAATACGTCCAACGCCATGTTTTCCAGCAAGTGCATTTAGCGTTTTAATTAATTCTGCAAGTGAATATGCAGTACCATTTAAAGTCGTCGGTACGCCTGCTTCAAATCCGATTTCTACAAACTCTGGTTTATTCGGTGTATCTTCTAATGCCAGTGTCATCTCATATGCATCTTCTGGCGGTGCTGCCCATGGATCTTCTAAAATTCCACATTCGTTGCTGCGTCCCCATAAGTTTTGATCGATTGAAAATGGGCTATCTAAATTAATCGGAATTGGTACATCGTTTTCTTTTGCATAGGCAATTTCTTCTTCACGTGACCACTTCCATTCACGTACAGGTGCAATCACTTCTAAGTAAGGATTTAATGCTTGAATAGAAACTTCAAAACGAACTTGATCATTTCCTTTCCCTGTACATCCATGTGCAACTGCAGTCGCTCCTTCTTGCTCTGCAATTTCTACTAATTTCTTCGCGATAAGTGGGCGTGATAGCGCCGAAACAAGAGGATATTTCCCTTCGTATAATGTGTGTGCTTGCATCGCCATCAATGCATATTCGTTTGCAAATTCTTCTTGAACATCAATCATATATGATTTAATTGCACCTACTGAAAGTGCCTTTTCTTTTACAAATGCTAAGTCTTTGCCTTCCCCTAAGTCTAAACAAAGCGCGATAATATCATAATCCTTCTCTTGTAACCATTTAATTGCAACGGAAGTATCAAGACCTCCGGAATATGCTAATACAACTTTTTTCTTCTCCATTTTGCATCCCCCTAAAGAATAAATATTCATTTTCTTTTATAATAATTCACACTTTAACACCTTTTACAAAATGTATCAAGAGTCATTTTCAAATTTTTTCAAACAATTTCGTCGAACTTCTTTCTGTTTTTATGTACAATATAAGCAGGAAAACGGGGGTGAACTTATGGAAAAGTATTTCTTTTACGATGAACATCTCGGCATTGAAATTCCGCATTTACAAGAAGATTGGGAAGATATCCCCGAAAAAATGCAACACGCTATTTTATTAAAATGGGAACAAGTTCGCGGGAAAATTCCTGATCGTATAAAAGAACTTGAGCACTATATTAATACAAAACAACATTATTTAAATAACGAAGAAGACTTCGAAGTTTCTTGTAAACTAAATTCAGAAATTGCCGATCTTGCTTCCATCATTAATGACCTTTGGCTTTGGTATCGACTCACTCAAAATGTATCTGAGGGGAAAGCACACCAATGAAAAAAGCATGCCCCTCAATTACTTTGGGTCATGCTTTTTTTGTCGTAACATGATTTACAATATATTTCTTGTGCTGTTTTCGCCAAACATACATCGAATGGACCAACTAATATACTTCTTTCTTTCGGCAACTTTACAAAAGCGACGAGTTCTTCTTCATATTGAATTTTTTTCTGACATGAAATACATATTAATTCTTTTCTTTTGAACATTTCTTTTAGCATACCTTCACTCCCCCATCATCTATCTATATTAATATACTCTCATAACAGTTAAGACTTGTAAAAAAATGACACATTCCGAATCGAATGATTCATATACTATGTACAAAAGGAGGTCTAAAGCTTATGCGTGCTTTCGTTATTATCGCTTTAACTTTTTTAAGTGTGATTAGTTGGGATGCGTTTTTTAAAGATAAAAGTGATGAAAAGAATACAACGGAATAAAACCCTTTTTTTCTTACTTATTGGACAAACCGTTACAAACTGTCCAATAAGTAAGAAATAACTTAGGCTTTTCTACAAAAATATTTAAACATAACATTTTTTGTAGATTCCCTCCGTTTATTGTCGCTTTCCATCCGCATACATTTTTTAAAAGTATGATATAATAGTATAAATCTTGAAGGAAGGGATTTTGATATCATGATCGCTCGAAGGAGCATGTGGCATCGTATTGACGAATCATACACGTAGCGTATTTTTCAGCTCAGATACTTTAGTCTAGCGAAAAAAATACGAGAGTGGGGAAATTATGATTGCCCGAAGGATAATTTGGCAAAAAAAAGACTCTTCTTACACATAGCGTTTTGTTTAGGACTTAATTGTTACTAGCTAAACAAAACAAAGAAGAGCAGGATTGCTAAATGACGAATCCTACTCCACGTTTTGTTTAGTCGTTTTAAGACTTAAACTAAAACGAAGGTAGGGAGAATTGATGGACGAGAGGATTATTCGTTATTTCTTCAGCGACATATAGCGTAGTTAGTTTTTTTCGTAAACTAACTGAAAGCTACATGTGAGCTCGTAGTTAGTTTACAACACAAAAAGGACTACTAACTACGGAAAGAAGGAATAACGATGAGGAACATCCAAAGTCGACAAATTATTAAAGAAGTTTTTATGGTTTTAATCGGTTCATTTATTTTAGCAGCAGCGCTATATCACATTCACTTCCAAAACCACTTAACAGAAGGTGGCTTTGTAGGTATCGCACTATTCATCCAAAATTTTTATGATATTTCACCATCTATTTCAACTGTAATAATGGATATCCCAATTATTCTACTATGTGCTTCATTGTTAGGTAGAAAAATGGTTGGCTATTCATTCTTAGGTTCAATTTCATTCGGAGTATTTTATTCTCTTATGGAAAATTATTCTCCATTTACGGTCGATTTATCAAACAATTTATTTATAGCTGCAGTAGTTGGCGGTGCGTTAGCTGGTATTGGACTCGGTTTTATATTGCGATTTGGCGGTGCAACCGGTGGAGACGATATTTTAACAATTGTATTAAGTAAAAAAACACGTTTTACAATTGGGCAAATTTTCTTCGTCTTTGACGCGATTGTTCTTGCGCTTTCATTATATTATTTAAATTGGACAGAAATTGCTTTTACTATTCTTTCAATTGCCGTACAGGCAAAAACATTGGATTTAATTTATTATCCAAAAGCAGAAGAAAAGCAACCAGTATCTATTCCAATGTCCAAAAAGCATGCAACAAATTAAAAAAGCGAAAGGCTTCGGCCTCTCGCTTTTTTTATGCTCTTTTTTCTTTCTCGACTATGTGACGCACTTGATAAAATCTATTTGCAAATTCAGTAACGTTTCTTGTTAAACGATAATTCACTGTAGATCCAATTGCCATTCCAATTACCGGTATACCTTGGAATAATTTACGACGAAGAGCATAAATCGAAAATGTCTTCAAAATTTGTTTTAACACAACCTCAGTAGAAGCTGTTTGTAGCACTGCTTCGTCTCCTTCGTAGAAGAACGAATCTTCTTGTTCCAGCTCTTGCAATAAATTGTACCATGCGTATTGCTGAAGTCTTCCTGGTAGTAATGATGCATGAAACACCTTTAACGCAAGCATCATTTCATACGGCTTGTTCACATCATGTCCAAATGATGTGGCAATAAGTTGGACTGCCTTCACATTTAACGCGATCATAACCGGAAAATCCGCCGTTAATAATAATAAACCTCCAGCACCTGTTGCCCCGCCTTGTACAAATGAATATAGACGATGACGTGCTGTTTGCTGCTCTGCTATGTATGTTAATTGATCAATAGATAATGCTTTCAAATCTTCAAGCTGTTCAATCGATTCATCAAATAATCTTGATGTTCCTAAAATCCGATTACGTGCATCTAACTGTGCTTGTGAACTTTGAATAAATGCATGCAAATGAAAGAGCCATCCATCTGCTTTCGTGAAGAATTCTTTTCGCTTTTTCTCAGGTAATTTCGCAACTGCAGTATGTAACCATTTATCAAACACTTTTTGAAAATCGGTCGCTTCTTGCTCAACTAATTGCGCTTCCCATTCTTTTATATTGTCTAAAATGGCTTGTTCTCGCTTCGATCGCATCGTAACAACCACCTCGTTCGATTTTTTTCTATTGTAACATATTTCTGCTTATTCTTTACAAATATGCTTGTATATCTCTTTTCACATACCCTTTATAAGCGACATAAAATAATAGCAAAAAGGATGAGTTGCATCACATGAATCTATCCAATCTAAAACAAAATTATAACGCAGTATTCAGCTTAGGACAAAACTGCTGGCCTGCTTGGGCATTATATCAATTCGAATTATCACCTTTTTTTGGCGTTATTGATTTTATGCTAAGCCCCTCATTAGAAAAAGTGAATGTATTATTACAAAATCGATTTGACCGCTTTTTAAATTTCGAAAATTTATCCTTCATCTCATTTTGGGATGATGGTGCAAAATTAAGACTCCGTGATAATCTATATGAAATCGACTCTTGCCACGACTTTAAAACAGATGTAAACACACCAGCTTCTTGGCCTTCTTATACAGAAATTAAGTTAAACTATGAACATCGTATTAATCGTTTTCTAGCTACAATTGAAACAGCAGCATCCATATTATTTATTCGAACTGGAGGAACATATGAAGAAGCATGTTCCCTAGAACAAATTTTATCTCAAATCGTTACACATACATTCTCTGTCCTATTACTCATTCCTGAAGATGTACCAACCATCACCCAAGAAGATTGGGGATTACAAAATATTTGCGTTATAAAATGCCCTATTATGGATGTATACCAATACAATGAAGCATTTTGGAAAGACTTATTTGATGGAATTACAGTTAGACCGCACACTTAAATACACGATACTTTTATCACACCATACATTATAATCGTCCTTATACAAAACAAATAAGGAGTGATTGTATATGTATCCACGTGCAAAAGCTTTCGGTCTTGCTGTACATCAAGATCGCCTTCTCGTACAAGAATATTATACAGAAGGCGAAATATATTATCGTCCTCTTGGCGGTTCAATTGAACTTGGTGAAAAATCAGCACATACTGTTATTCGGGAGTTTAAAGAAGAGCTTCATACGGAGATAGAAATCACCAATTATTTAGGTTGTTTAGAAAATGTCTTTCATCTAGATCGAGAAATTGCTCATGAAATCATTCAACTATATTCTTTACGTTTATTAGACACGTCACTATATGAAATGGAAAAAGTGAATATACAAGATGAGCAAACAATATCGTATGCGAAATGGATTCCTATTACGGCATTCATTCAGAAAGAAAAAACATTATATCCGGATGGAGTTTTAAAATACATCCAAAAGAAAAAAGACGAAATCCTATAGGATCTCGTCTTTCTTTTCATATATTAACCAATATCTCCAAGACGTAGTACGTCACGAGCGATCATAACTTCTTCGTCAGTTGGAATTACGATAATTTTTACTGGAGAGTGTGGGAAGCTGATGAATGCTTCTTCACCGAATACGTTATTACGTTTTGCATCGAAGTATACGCCCATGTACTCAAGGCCTTCTAATACGCGCTCACGAATAATCGCACTGTTTTCACCTACACCAGCTGTGAAGATGATTGCGTCTACACCTTTCATACGAGCAGTGTAAGAACCGATGTATTTGTGGATACGGCTTACGAATACATCAAGTGCTACTTTCGCACGGTGGTCGCCTTCTTCTTCTTTCGCAATGATGTCACGTAGGTCACTAGAGTATCCAGTAAGACCTAACATACCACTTTTCTTGTTTAATACGTTAACTACTTCTTCTACTGTTTGGCCTGTTTTTTCCATGATGTATGGAATTAACGCAGGGTCAAGGTTACCAGAACGTGTACCCATTGTTACACCAGCAAGTGGAGTGAAGCCCATAGAAGTATCGATAGATTTACCGCCTTCTACTGCTGCGATACTTGCACCGTTACCTAAGTGACAAGAAAGTAAGCTTAAGCTTTCAATTGGACGACCTAATAATTCAGCCGCACGCTCAGTTACATATTTATGAGAAGTTCCGTGGAAACCGTATTTACGGATGCCGAATTTTTCATAGTACTCATATGGTAAGCTGTATAGGAATGCAGATTCCGGCATTGTTTGGTGGAATGCTGTATCGAATACTGCTACTGCTGGTACGTTTGGTAATACTTCTTGGAATGCTTTAATACCAACAACGTTTGCTGGGTTATGAAGTGGTGCTAAATCGCTTAATTCTTCGATATCAGCTAATACTTCATCAGTAATTAAAACAGAGTCAGCAAATTTTTCGCCGCCGTGAACAACACGGTGACCGATACCGCCAATCTCATCTAGAGATTTAACGATTCCGTTTTCAGTTAATTTTTTAAGAAGCATATTAACTGCTACTGCGTGATCTGGAATGTTTGTAATTTCTTTTTGTTTTTCGCCATCTACAGTAATAGTGAAGATACTATCTTCTAAACCGATACGTTCTACTAAACCTTTTGTTAATACTGTTTCACTTGGCATTTCAAATAATTGGAATTTTAAGGAAGAGCTTCCTGCGTTAATCGCGATGATTTTTGACATCTAGTCTTTCGCCCCTTTTTCTCTTGGTAGTTGTGTGGATGTTTCCACAAACCGCTCGATTTTATCTGATCAAATTCACCAAATATGAAAACGTTTCATCATTAGCAAATTTTATACTCACGATTTTAATTTAAACATCGTCCGACATATATTTCAAGTGAAAAAATTGTAACACCAAGAAAAAATATATATTACAGATTTCAAAAAAATTCAGTTAAATCTTGTATATATTTAAAAATATGACATATTATATAAAACTGTACTACATAAATCACTAATACTGTTACATATACCTAGCTTTATTTATGTGTTGCAAACCAAGTATTTAATTGATCCATAATGTCTTCCATTGCCTTCATGTTAGAGAATTTAGGCAATTCCACTAATAATGCCTGTTTTGGCATTGTTACATTAGCGCCTTTCTTTTGGAGAACAAATATACTTTTTGCATTTTTCTCGTTTTTAAACATGGAAACAGGAAGCTGTAATAACCCTTGAATAAAGCATGTTTCTTTAATAAATGCATGTAATTTTGGTGCCTGGTCACTTTCAAAAATGAAGTTTGGTACTAAGAAGAATAAGTACCCGCCCTCTTTCGTATGTTTCACACTTTGTTCAATAAATAAGTGATGGGCATACGACATTCCTTCATCTGCTTTTAATTTATATTCACTTGCACCGATTTCGTTTGGATAATAACCAACCGGTAAGTCTGAAACGACTGCATCAACTGGATCGATATAAAGTGGTGCTAGTCCATCTTGATGGAAGAATTCGATTGCATGCTTTTGTAAATTTGCATTTACTAAAGCAAGTTTAATTAGCACTTCATCCACTTCTACACCAAATCCACTCATTGTTAGTCCTTCTTTGGCGCTATTAAACACTGTAGTCATTAAATTTCCTGTTCCAATTGCAGGATCTAAAACTGTGATCTCGTTTTGACCTTGCATAAATTTATGGAATAAGTAACTCATGAACATACCAACTGCATCAGGTGTCATTTCGTGATTCGCTTGTACGCCTTCTTTCATTCCTTTTAAGATGGCTAACTGAAATGCTTTACGAATTTCTTCACCTTTATATGTTTCTTCATTAAACGTACTATATTCACGATTCAGCCTTTCAATTGCTGATTCGGATAATTCCTCTTGTAAAATCGCTCCCTCAAACAAGTTATCACCTGTTTCTACAAGCGCCTCTAAATATGTTACATCTAATTCTTTACGTAAAACTACCGCAGAAGAATCAAAAATAGAAAATAATGTTTCTACTGTCTGACTCACGTACATTCCTCCTTCTCTCTTTTACACATAACTTATATCATACCACAAAGTGATTTTTTCCAAAAAGAAAAAGCGACCTCCTGTAAAGAGCTCCCCTTTAGTTATATGTGATATAACGTTTTTTCTCATATATCGATGCCGTTACAGAGCAATATATGAGAAAAAACGACCTCTTTATAAGAGGTCATTTTCTTCACATTACTTCGCAGATTTAGCTGCTTCTAATGCTGCTTCATAGTTTGGATGGCTTGTACCTTCGCTTACGTACTCTACGTAAACTACTTTGTCATTGCTATCTACTACGAATACTGCACGAGCAAGTAAACGAAGTTCTTTCATTACTAAGCCGTAAGCTTCACCGAATGAAAGGTCACGGTGGTCAGAAAGTGTTACAACATTTTCTAAACCGTTTGCTGCACACCAGCGTTTTTGAGCGAATGGTAAATCAGCGCTAATTGTTAATACTTTTGCGTTTTCAATACCTGCTGCATCTTGGTTAAAACGACGTGTTTGTGCATCACACACACCTGTGTCGATTGAAGGTACAACACTAATTAATTTCACTTCGCCTTTGTATGTTTCTAAACTTACTGGAGATAAGTCGTTTGCTAATACTTGGAAGTTTGGCGCTTGATCGCCAACTTTAACTTCTGTTCCAACTAAAGTCATTGGATTACCTTTAAAAGTTACGTTTGCCACTTGAAAATCCTCCCTTATTTAAACAAAATATGTACAATGTAAATGATAGTTTGTCCCTATCGATAATGCAAATAAAATCGCTTTATTTACAAAAAATTAAAGAAGCTAACCTATTGATTAGCTTCTTTATTCTTTAAATTTGAAATTCTGGATCATCTTCTTTTCGTTTATCCATCATTTCTTTCACTTTATCAACAGCTTGTGGCGCTAATTCAATTATTTTATCGATGACGTGTGTTTGTTTATCTAAATGCAATACTTTCACACCATCTCCATTTATAACAAGAAAGGCAACAGGATTAATAGAAACTCCTCCACCACTTCCCCCGCCAAATGGATGACGGCCTGAATGTTCTACTTTACCAAATTCACTTCCACCAGCAGCAAATCCGAAACTTACTTTCGAAACTGTAAGAATTACGCTTCCATCTGCCGCTTTAATTGGGTCACCAACAATTGTATTTACATCAGTCATTTGTTTTAAATGCTGCATTGCTGTTGTCATTAAACCTTGAATTGGATGGTCCATTCTATATCCCCCCTATGCTTGAACAGATTTTTCTGCCATACCAGATCTTTGTCTTCTCATAAAGACGAGTAATTTGACGCCAGTTTTTATAGCGCGGAATATACGAAAAGATGCTGTTAACTCGCATCTTGATGCAAATCCTTTCCCTTGAAAAACTGGGGTAATTTCAAATTCTGGTACGTCGACAATATGCATATATTGTCCGACAACTCCAGCAACCATACCTTTTGTCCCCCATGCATATCCAGTGACAATTCCAGTACTAGCTGCATCGCCTGCTCCAATTTGTGTATGCCATTTCCAACCATTGATTTTCACTCGTTTGAGAAAATCTTTAACAATAGTATGAACTTCTTGAAGCTTTTTTATCAGTTCACCAATGCTGTCAAGTTGCGCCATAATTTTATTATCGAGTCCGCCGTCTTCTTCAGCTTTTTCGATTTTCTGTCCTGTCTTTTTCTGCTGTTTTTCAATTCTTTCCAACACATCAAATGTATATCGAATCATCCATATTTTCACTTGAAGCAAACATTGCTTTTCCATTTCTGAATATAAAAATGTCACCTTAAGCTTTATTTTCGACAATAGTATAAACAAAATAAAAAGAAGAAGAATTATTATTCCAATTACGAGCCACTTCATACGTATCATCCTTTCACTCCGTACCCATTATCGACAACTTTATGCATCATTAAACAGAGTTCTATAAGATTGAATATAAAAATTTTTCTAAAAATAAAAAGGTGTTTTGACAATTTATATCGAAATATATTATTTGAACATATCATCAAGGAACAGACTCTAATGATATGTAGCACGAAAAACAGAAAATTTAACTGCAGTGGAGGGATACATAATGGCAGATCGTCGCAATTTATTTTTCTTTTATGGTGATGACAAAGCAACGCTCGTTGAAAAAATGAAACCAATCTATCGTATTTTAGAAGAGAATGGATTTACCATATTAGATCATCCAAAAAATGCAAACGCTATCGTCAGTGTTGGAGATGATGCAACTTTCTTACAAGCCGTTCGTAAAACTGGTTTTAGAGAAGATTGTTTATACGCAGGGATTTCTACGAAAGATGAAACTTCGTTCTACTGCGATTTCCATATTGATCACGTTGATACAGCCCTTCAAGAAATTACAAAAAATGAAATTGAAGTGCGAAAATATCCAACAATTCAGGTAGATGTAGATCATAGTACATCTTTCCATTGTTTAAATGAGTTCTCATTACGTTCTAGTATTATTAAAACATTCGTTGTAGATGTTCACGTTGATGATTTATACTTCGAAACATTTAGAGGGGACGGTTTAGTAGTTTCTACCCCAACAGGAAGTACTGCTTACAATAAATCATTGCATGGTGCAGTTGTTGACCCGCTTATCCCATGTTTCCAAGTAAGCGAACTAGCATCATTAAATAACAACACATATCGTACGCTCGGTTCACCGTTCATTTTAAATCACGAACGTACATTAACTTTAAAACTAAAACCAGACGGTAACGATTATCCTGTTATCGGCATGGATAACGAAGCGCTTAGCATTAAACAAGTAGAAAAAGCTGTTGTACGCTTAAGCGATAAACAAATTAAAACAGTTAAATTAAAAAACAATTCTTTCTGGGAAAAAGTACAAAGAACGTTTTTATAAGATTAAAATAACCGCAGAATTATGGAATTCCATAATTCTGCGGTTATTTATTTACCCCAATTGACGCGGACAATAATCTCTTACTATCCGGCCGTTATTCTTGTCAGTTTTTGTCGGTAAGTCGATATATTTTAATAATCGCTCATATATTTTTACTCATCTTTTCTATAGACAACTTGGCCATCTATTACGGTCATTTCTGCTTGCACTTCTTTTATTTCTTCTGCCTCAATTTCAAAAATATTGCGGTCTAATATTGTAAAATCTGCTTCATATCCTTTTGTAATTTGCCCTTGCTTCGCTTCTTTTCCGATTGCATAGGAACTTCCTGTTGTAAATAAAGAAACAGCCTCATAAACCGTTAATCTCTCCTCAGGCATATAGCATACACCGTCAATAAAACTTCTACGTGTAACAGCGCTATATATGCCTAAAAACGGATTCACTTGTTCAATGGGAGCATCTGAGCCACCGTTGCAGTGTAATCCTGCTTCCAATAACGTCTTCCAAGCGTACGCATAACGAAGACGACGCTCGCCTAGTTTTTCAATGACTGACGGAAAATCTGATGAAAGAAAGACTGGCTGTATATCGATAATGGCTTGCAAGTTTTTCATTCTTTCTATCAACTCTTCACGAGCAAGCTGACAATGAATAATACGGTCACGTAACCCTTTTGCTGGTGGATATAATTCGAGTGCATCAATGACATATTCAAGCGATAAATCACCGATAGTATGAATCGCAACTGGCATATGTAATTCTCGTGCTTTCTTCACTAATTCCGCAAGTTCTTCACGTGAGAAAATCGCAACCCCATTCGTTTCCTTCGCATCTTCATACGGTTCACTTAATAATGCTGTTCTTCCGCCAAAAGAACCGTCAGAGAAAATTTTCATTGCCCCAAATTCAATATAGTGTTCATTTTCATATTCTTTTCGTTCATGTGCTACTTCATGATGAACGAGCAAATGGGCTTTAAATGGCATTTCTTTTATAACGTGAGAAAACGCATTATATGTTTTTCTAAAACCACCATAATAATTTAAATCTTCCGTATGCCCGCCAACAAGTCCGTATTTCCAGCAATCTTTAATCGCTGTTTGCAGAGCTCTTTGCAAATAAGCTTCATCAATTTCTGGCTGAACGTGTTTAATTAATTCTTGCCCTTGTTCATATAAAAGCCCTGTTAACTTATTTGATGAATCCCTGCCAATTTTTCCGCCTTTTGGATCTTGCGTCGCTTCTGTTATGTTCGCTTCTTGCAGTATGTATGAATTAACCCATGTAACGTGACGACAAACTCTCTTTAATAAAATGGGATGGTCTTTCGAAATTTCATCTAAATCATGCGCGTGAACATCTTTCGTATCTGTAAAGTTATTTTCATTCCATCCTTCTCCAATAATCCAAGCGCCCTTTGGAGCTTCTTCCGCTTGCTTCTGAACGAGAGTAAGCACTTCACCATAAGATGTGCAATTTGATAAATCTAGACGAAGTAATCTCTCCCCATGTCCAATAAGGTGCATGTGGCTATCAACGAGACCTGGAATCATCGTTTTGCCTTTTAAATCGTGCAATGTAACCGCGGCATATTGGTTTTCTAACTCTTCTTTACTTCCAACATCAACGATCGTACCGTTTTCAACGTAAACTGCGTCCACTTTTTCATTTTCTTCTCTCATTGTGTAAATGGTGCCGCCATACCAAATTTCTCCCATATATCCCATCTCCTTTATTTTTTATTGTATAAAAAAAAGCACCATTTCAAAATATGGTGCTTTTCTTAAAATTACTTTTGTTCAGTAGTAGACGTTGTAACTTGCCATTCAATATTAAATTTATCTTTTACTTGTCCGTATGCTGGGCTCCAGAATGTTTCTTGAAGTGGCATGATAACTTCTCCACCTTCTTGTAACTTATCGAATACTTCTTTTGCTTTTTCTGCATTACTAATTTGAATTGCGATTGTTACTTGAGATCCGATTGCATGCTCTTGACCCGGGAATGTATCAGAAATCATAAGATCCGTATTACCAACTTTTAAAGTAGCGTGTAAAACGCGCTCTTTCGCTTCAGCTGGAACCGGGTATTCTGGATTTTCAGGCATATCACCAAAAGTTTGCATGACTTCTACTTTTGCATCTAAAGCCTCTTTATAAAACTGTACAGCTTCTTGCCCACTGCCATCTAAAACTAAGTACGGATTAATACCTAAAATCATACGGACACCTCTTTTTTTAGTTTATAGAATCGAACTTGTGTTCGTTTTTATTTTATCATTGTTTTGCATTTCATTCAACTATTTACTTCACTGTTTTCAAAATTATTTTGACGGAATCTCCATCTCTTGTTTTCTAAGTTCAATACGGCGAATTTTTCCAGAAATCGTTTTTGGTAGTTCATCTACAAATTCAATTTTGCGAGGGTATTTATATGGTGCAGTGAGTTCTTTGACGTGTTGTTGGAGTGTTGGAATTAATGTTTCTTCGTTCTTTTCTATATTCTCTCTTAATACGATAAATGCCTTCACGACACTTCCACGAATTTCATCAGGACTTGCGACAACTGCACATTCTCTTACGTACGGATGTTTTACAAGAGCATCCTCTACTTCAAATGGCCCGATTGTATAACCAGAACTAATAATGATATCATCACCGCGCCCTTCAAACCAGAAGTAGCCGTCTTCATCTTTCTTCGCTTTATCACCTGTAATATAATAATCACCGCGAAATTGCATCGCTGTACGTTCATTGTCTTTGTAATATTGTTTAAAGAGGGCCGGCGTTTCAATGTGAACTGCAATATCACCAACTTCGCCTACTTTAACTGGAGTACCTTCCTCATTTACGATATCGACGTGGTTACCTGGCGTTGGTTTCCCCATTGATCCTGGTCTAATATCCATCCCTTTCATTACACCAACAAGTAATGTATTTTCCGTTTGCCCATAGCCGTCTCTTACTGTAATATGAAAGTGCTTTTGGAACGTTTCAATGACTTCTCTATTTAACGGCTCTCCTGCGGATACAGCGCTATGTAATGCCTCTAAATTGTACTGGCTTAAATCTTCTACCTTTGCCATTAATCTATACTCAGTCGGTGTACAACAAAGCACATTCACCTTATTATCGTCTAATAAATTCAGGTACGTTTTCGGTTCAAACTTACCGTGATATACAAATCCTGTTGCCCCTGATCCTAGCGTTGCTAAAAACGGGCTCCAAATCCACTTTTGCCAGCCTGGACTAGCTGTTGCCCATACAATATCATTCTCTTCAATTCCGAGCCAATTTGGAGCGCTCGTACGTAAATGAGCGTATGCCCACGCATGTGTATGAACGACACCTTTTGGATTTCCTGTCGTTCCTGACGTGTAAGATAAAAAGACCATATCTTCTTTATCTGTCTTCGCCATTTCTAACATGTCACTCTCTGTTTCTAACGCTGTTTTCAAATTAACCCATCCATCTACTGATTGCTCACTCAGGACAAATTTTCGAAGAGATTCCATCGCTTTTATATCATCAAATTGCCTAATATACGGCTCATAACTTACTATCGCTTTTACTTCTCCATGTCCAATTCGATATTCTATATCTTTTTTACGTAACATTTCCGAGCTTGGAATTACGACAAATCCTGCTTTAATAGCAGCAATATACGTCATGTACGCTTCAATTAAACGCGGCATCATAATGAGAAGCTTGTCCCCTTTTTGCAAACCACTTTTTATAAAAGCGTTTCCAATTTTATTCGCACCTTGCATTAATTCAGCGTATGTAACTTCCCTTCGATTCCCTTTATCATCTTGCCAAATTAAAGCTAACTTCCCTTTATCACCCGTATATTTCTCTATTTCAGAAACTAAATTATAAGACGGTGGCGCCAACAATTCTTCTCGCTTCATAAAATATCCTCCCTTTTCTTTATGCCTCCTTTATATAATAAAGAATTTTCTGTTAATTTTGAACCCTCTTCTTTTGACAAATTTTTCAGTTCTGTCGAATTAGCAAACGAAATTACATCGACTTACCGACAAATAGCGACACAACACAAAAAAGAAAGAGCGGGAGAACCCGCTCTTTCTAAGCCATCATATGGGATTATTTTTGGTAACCGCCTAATTGTTGCTCAGCTAGTGAAACTAGACGTTTAGTGATTTCACCACCAACAGAACCGTTAGCGCGAGCTGTTGCATCAGCTCCAAGTTGAACACCAAACTCTTGAGCGATTTCGTATTTCATTTGGTCTAATGCTGATTCAGCACCAGGAACCGCTAATTTATTTGTGCTACGTGACATGTTATATCACCTCCTTGTGAGTATAGAGTGTGATAAATAACATGACTTCATACACGTTTTAGATATGGTAATTTATGGTTTTAGAAAAGTTCTTCAAATTTTTCTTCTTCCGCCACTACTTCTACCGTTTGTAATACCATTGTTTCTTTGTTCGCTACAGCTTCATCGATTAATGGCGTGAAATCGTATTTCGCTTCAAAACGATTTGCTTTTTCACGTTTCGGCTTTGTCGCTGGGCTTGCTGGTGTGAATACAGTACAGCAATCTTCATATGGACGAATTGAAATATCATATGTGCCGATTTCTTCAGCGATTTTAATAATCTCTAATTTATCCATCGTAATAAGCGGACGAATAACTGGGTAGTTTGTTACTTCGTTAATCGTATGCATACTATCTAACGTTTGGCTTGCTACTTGTCCAAGACTTTCACCAGTCGTAATTGCAAGTGCGTTACGCTCCTCAGCAATACGTTCTGTAATACGCATCATCATACGGCGCATAACCGTCATTGAATAGCTAGATGGGATTTCTTTATTAATCGTTTTTTGCACTTCTGTAAACGGAACAAGGTGAAGCGTTACTCGTTTACAATACTTCGTTAACTCTTGCGCTAAATCGATTACTTTTTGTTTTGCACGCTCACTTGTGAAAGGTGGACTATGGAAGTGAACTGCTTCCACAGATACGCCGCGTTTCATCGTTAAGTACGCTGCTACTGGGCTATCAATACCACCAGAAAGAAGTACCATTACTTTTCCGCCAACGCCAACTGGTAAACCGCCAGCCCCCATACGCTCATCGCACATGATATAGCTATAGCCACTGCGGATCTCTACGCGTACATTTACATCTGGATTATGAACATCTACTGTAATATCTTCTGTGTTTTCTAGAATATGTCCGCCAATCTCAGGTAATAATTCCATCGTTCTCATTGGGAAATGCTTATAAGAACGGTGTACAGTAATTTTAAATGTTTTCACATCACCTTTTACTTGTAAGAAAGCTGCTAATGCACCTTCTTTAATGTCTTCTAATTCTGATGGTACTTTCATCGCTAAGTTAAATTTATGAATACCGAATACATCCTTCAATCTTTCAGAGACTGCTTCATGATCTTCACCATTTAACTGGATGTACATACGATCATGTGTTGCATCGATTTTAATATTTGGGAATTTTTTCAGTTTGAACTTCACGTTATCTTTTAATGTGCTTACAAACTTAGAACGGTTCTTACCTTTTGTCGTCATTTCTCCATAACGCACTAAAATATATTCATATTTCAACATAATTTCTTTACCTCATCACTTCATATAATTTTGGCATCGTCTCTTTTACAATACCTTCAAATTGTTTTACTTCTTCCATTGTGTTTTCTGGTGCCAAACTAATACGAATAGCGCATGCAGCTGCTGCATGCGGCACTCCCATTGACACTAACACTCTGCTCACTTCATTTGCTTTTGAAGAACAAGCAGATTTCGTTGACACATATACACCGTGTTCTTCTAAAGCATGAACGACTACTTCTGGTTTTAAACCAACAAATGATACATTTAAAATGTGCGGTGCTGCATAGGCAAGCGACGTGTTAATCGTTACATCTTCCATCTCTTTAAAGAAACGAACAAGCTCTGCTTGTAAACTTTGCAAATGAGCTACCTTTTCTTTCACTTGTTCCATTGTCATGCGAAGTGCTTTCACCATCGCTACAATGCCAGGTAAATTCTCTGTACCAGAGCGATACTTAAGCTCTTGTTGACCACCTGATAAAATTGGATCTAATCTTACGCCATCGCGTACATAGAGAAGACCCGTTCCTTTTACACTGTGGAATTTATGTCCAGATATTGAGCAAAGATCAATATGAGAAGCATATAAATCAAGCGGTACTTTTCCTATCCCTTGCACATGATCTACATGGAATCTTATTTTCGGATGATTCGATAATAACGTTCCAATTTCAGCAACGGGCTGAATTGCTCCAGTTTCGTTGTTCACATGAATAATTGACACAAGAATCGTATCTTCACGAAGTGCTCGTTTCACATCTTCTACCGATACAACCCCATGCTCGTTAACCGGTAAATATGTTACATCAAACCCGAGTTCTTCTAATTGCTTATATGCCTCAAACACAGACGCGTGTTCAATATTTGTTGTAATGATATGTTTGCCGCGCGAACGATTCCTCATCGCTATCCCTTTAATCGCAAGGTTATTCCCTTCCGTTCCACCTGATGTGAAAATAATTTCAGAAGGTTTAACACGAAGAAGCTGCGCTGCAATCGTTCTTGATTGTGTTAATAGACGCTCTGCCTCTCCTCCAAGCGAATGAATAGAAGAAGGATTACCAAAATATTTCCCAGCAACCGTCACGTATGATTGAAGAGCTTCTGGATATGGCTTCGTCGTCGCACTATTATCAAAATAGATCATCGTTCTTCCCCTTTCAGCGCTATCACATCGTATAATCATATCATAAATACGTGTCATTACGCTAAGACTACGCAAAGGTTCCGTTTTATCTCGATTGGTGAAGACTAATAATTGGCGAGGATGCCCTCTATTACAGTTTCACTTTATCCCGCGTTAACGGGCAATAAGACTCTCACCTCAAAATCCAGTTAGAGCAAAGAAGTTAGATGGGAGATTAACTGCCCGTAAATGCCCGATTGGTGAAGGCTAGTAATCAGTGGGGATGAATCCTCCCACCGATTACAGTTTCACTTTATTTTGAAACGAATAACCTTGCTGTATTCCGCTATTCATTATAGCAACATCGCCTGCAAAATTACATAAAAAAACAAACCCTTTTATGAAAGGGTTTGTTCATTGTCTACATATTCAGCTATTTTTTGAACAACGCCAGGTTCAAGTTGCTCTAATACTGAAGCCGCTTGTTCTAAAGCTGCATCGTATTGGTATTCACGGAATAATTTCTCAGCATAATTTAAACTTTCTGCTAGGTTTTCATCATGACTGCGGTAACGGTTACCGTACTGAATTAATTTTTCCACTAAATATGCTTGTCCAATTAACTCTTCTGTCATTTCAGCTACATCGTTCACAGTTGTATATGCTTCTTCTAAACTGCTATTTACAGCGTTCATATTTAACGGCTTCACTTCTAATTGTTCATATACAGCTTGCATTGCCATTTGCCCTCTTTTTAAATCTTCCATAATACTCTCTGGAAGACCTGGCAAATTCGACTTTTGCATAAAGCGTTTCGTTTCGAAAATAGTATTTCGCATTTCTTGTAACTTCTCACGCGCTTCAAATTCTTCTTTACGCATCGCTTGCAGCATTTCTTTATATTCTGCATGAAGTACTTTTAACGTTTCACATTGCTCATAAACCTCTTCTAGTTCCTCACGAATAATAGAGAAGGCAATATCTTGTTCAGCAACGCGTAATTGCAACATTTCAAAACGTTTCGTTAAAATGTGCATTTGCTTTTCAATTACTTTTTGAGACTCAATATCCTTATCTTGCAATTGATAGCTTTGTTTCACAAGTTGTGTTTCTGTTTTCGTTTCAATCGTTTCGATGCGCATTTCTTCTAAGTCATCATAAACAGAAAGTGTTTTTTGCTCCACATAATGTCTCGCATGTACTTCTTGTTCCAGCTGATCGTAGAACCCATCTAAACGTGTTTTTAAGTTTTCTACTTTTTCAGCCGCTTCTGTTATATGAAGCTCCTGTATATCCATTAAACATGTTTGTAGTTGTTTCGTCATATCGCGAACTTCTTTAGGGACTTCCAAATAATCTAATACATAACCTTGTCTTACCATATCATTATGTCCGTGTAATAAATCTTCCAGTTGAACTGGTAACGTCGCTTGACACTCTACCAATAAATCTGGAATTTGGTGAATAATGATTTCTAAATCTGCTAAACCTTCTTCCAAACTAATAACAATTTCTCTCGCTTTTAAATAGTCGCCATTGTTTGTTGCTTCTTCAAAGGTTTTAAATTTCTCAGATTCAGCGTCTAACATCTCTTCGATTTTCTGCTCTGCTGCTCCATACATATGTCTATGAGCAAGAACACTCTTTTTCATACTACGATATGTATCACGTAACCCTTCAATTTCCGAGCTATTTTTCTCATGGCTTTCTAACAATTGCTGTAATTCATTTAAAATGTCCGTAATACGATTATCAGCGTCATCTAAACCACTTATGGATTCGTTCATCGCATGCTTTGCTTTTCGGAAGGAGAATTGCGAGGCGAATTTTCGCGCTTGCGCTAAATCTTTGTCAGCTTTCGGAAGGGTTGTTGATACAATTTCATCCCATTCTTCACGCCATTTACCAAACAGTTCTTCTGTTTGACCTGTCATGTTTAAATCTTTTACCCGTTTTAGTTCATCTGCCACAGGTTTATCTTTTATCTCTTGTTTCCACTGCTCCAGTGCTTCAATATCTTTATATGAACGATTTCTTATCACAAGCTCTATCATGAGCAGCACTAGAATAGAGCTTACTACAATGATAACGATCGTCAGGATAGAATCCATGCAAAAAAGCCTCCTAGTTATATCTCTTTTTTTGTCCGTTCCGTTTATGAAATGGAAGGCATTATGTATAAAAAGGGAATTCCCCTATATTTAACAACTAACAATGTACTAATCATACCATGTAATGGTTTGTTTTTGACCTAGTTTTTTTTAAAATTTCATGTTTCTTTCAATATGATTGTAATCTTTCTCAATATTCCGCCTACCTCACTACCTATCCTCAAATGATTGTAATAACAAACAATCTTTCGTATGGGATACGAAATAAATTTTCCGCATGAGTGGTGGTTCAACAGAAATTACATGTACATTTCCTTGCCTTACAGACTGCTCTACTGCCCTTTCTGGAAGTAACGTGATACCAAGGCCAGCTTTTACCATTGCAAGCATCGGTTCTGCGTAAGATGTTTCCACAGCTATAGTTGGTTTTACACCTATTTCATGAAACATGTTCATAATCATTTTCCTTACATCACATATTTCTGGATATACAATTAATTTTTCATTGTGCAGCTCTTCTATTTGAATGACTATCTTCTCTTTGTACGGATGATTAGTTGAAACGGCACAAACAATTTTCTCTTGTTGTACTTCTTTTATATACGTAGCCCCTTCTACTATTGAATCGATGAACATCGCGTCAATCTCCCGCGCTTTAAATAAATCTCTTAATACTTCCGTATGCCCGATTTGCCATTCCAATTCGAACTGATCACCTAATATATCTTTACATTCTGATATGTAATGCTCTGCTAAACTCGGTAGTATACCAATTGAAAATTTCTGGTTCTCTTGATATCCCCTCATTTCTGTTTTCACTTCATTTATTTGCTCCAAAATCGGTAGCATTCTTTTTATAAATAACTCTCCTGCCTCCGTTAACTCTACTCCTTGCGCAGAACGCTTAAGTAAAGTAACCTCTAAATCCGCTTCTAACTTTTGAATTTGTTTACTAAGCGCTGGTTGAGATATATGTAAAATCTTACTTGCCTTTGATAAACTTCGCGTATGCTTCACTTCAATAAACGATCGTACTGCCTCCAAATCCATCGTACACACCTCTAACAAAAAGTTATAACCGTTATAAGAAATCGCTATTTCCTCCTATAAACAATTACTCTTTATACTTATTTCATCAACTTACTATAACGAAATGTAAAGGGGAAAGATACTCTTGAACAAAAAACAAATGCTACTCGGATCCTTTCTATGCTTACTCGCCGTCACTGCCTGGGGATTTATGTTTCCTGTAATGGCAAATGCTCTGCAATTTATCGATCCGTTCTTCTTCACAACGATTCGCTATGGATCAGCAGCTATTATTTTTCTTATTTTGCTATTAATTACTGAAGGAAAGACTTCGCTCAGTTTAGAAAAAAGAACACTTTCTCTATTCTTTTACGGGACAGTCGGTTTCGCGGGGTATGGTTTTCTCGTTTTCTACGGACAACAACTTGCTGGACCTTCCGGAGCAATCCATGCAGCTATGATTCAATCCCTTATGCCACTGATTGCCTTATCACTGCAATGGATAACGAAAAATTGCCGCCCACAAAACTATACATTCCTTTGTATGTTCGTTGCATTACTTGGTGTTATGCTTGTCATTTCAAAAGGAAATATTCACTTATTATTTGGAGCTGCAAGCCACTTATCAACAAACATATTGATGCTATGCGGCGTTACTTGCTGGGTCATTTATACAAACGGGGGTGCTCGTTTTCAATCTTGGTCACCACTTAGGTACACGACATTAACTTGTTTATTTGGCTCCATTTCACTCATCGTTATTGTTACTTTCTTAACGTACACAAATATAGTTACTATGCCGTCACTGCATACAGTTGTGAGCGTTCGTTTTGAGCTCTTTTATATGTCGATTATCGCAGGCGTTATCGCTGTATTTTGCTGGAATATGGGAAATCGCTATATTTCATCTATTAACGGCATATTATTTATGAATTTAGTTCCTATCCTTGCACTGATCGGTTCTATCTTTCGAGGTTATACAGTCGATAAAATTGAAATCGCTGGAGCAGCATTAACAATTATCGCGCTATTATGTAACAATTTATGGAAAAGAAAAGTAAACATAAAAATCCCCACCTCAGTTCGTTAGGTGGGGATTCTTCACATATGAACAGCTCTTGGCCATTCATGGTACATATTCGCTTTACATAATGCTTGTTCCATCCATTGCTCAATCTCTTTCGTATACATTTCTATGAAAAATGTCTCAGATGGGAAAGAATGCAGTACTTCTGATATATATTGTGGATATAAAAACGGCATATTTATCATACCTTTTAATTGCGTCATAAACATTGTAAATGATACTTTCTGAAATTCTTGTTTCATTTGTCCTTGTCTAATCATTTGTTCTATATAATATCTTTCTTTAGAAAAATAAACGGTCATCACTTCACGAATTAATGTCGTATCAAGCGAAAGCTCTCGGTAGAAGAAACGTGTTAGTTCTCTATTTTCAAATTGATATCGTAAAATCCCGCGCACCATTTGCACCATCACATCTTTAGCCGACAAATACTCTCTCTGTTCAAACGACATTTCAATCACATGAATATATCCTTCTAAAAAATCAGTAATAAGCTGTTCTAATAAACCTTGCTTCCCAGCAAAATAATATGAAATATTCGCTACATTCACATCCGCTCGCTTTGCAATGTCTCGCACCGACGTTCCATCATAACCTTTCGTATTAAACAACGATATTGCCGCATCAATTACTTTTTGTTTCGTCTGCTTCATGCGCTCACTTCCCTTCAATGAACAGCTATAGTTTAAATTTCTTGACTTTTAAGACAAATTCCTTTAATTTTCTATCGACAAAGTCATGTGAAATACATCGTATTTTGCTAATATTTTACACATCTCGATAAAAAAGGAGCTGTTTCCATGTTTACTAAAGAAAGTTATGCAGGATCTCGCGTGCAGCAATATGAGACAGTAATTAAACAACTGGATGCGTTATTAACTGGCGAATCAAACGTAGTCGCAAACTTATCAAATGCGTCCGCATTATTAAACCAATTTTTAGATCGCGTTAATTGGGTTGGCTTTTACGTAACAGAAGGAACTCAGCTTGTTCTTGGACCGTTCCAAGGAATGCCTGCTTGCGTGCGCATTCCATTTGGACGAGGCGTTTGCGGCGTAGCAGCTGAAACGAAAACAACACAGCTTGTAGCAGACGTTCACCAATTCCCAGGTCACATCGCTTGCGATAGTGCTTCTAATTCAGAAATCGTTGTACCGATTGTGAAAGAAGGAGTTGTCATTGGTGTACTTGACATTGATAGTCCTGAAAAGAATCGTTTTGATGAAGTAGATCAGCGCTATTTAGAAAAGTTTGTGGAAACACTCCTAAAACATATGTAAAAAGAAAAGAGCGAGTTATCGATTTAGTACGTCCTGTACAAAACCGATAGCTCACTCTTTTTTATTGATTAACAGTAGATATTTTCTTTAATGCCTGCTCTAAATCAGAAGCGATATCCTCCCACGATTCTAAACCGACTGATAAGCGTATTAAATTATCGAAAATGCCCATTTCTTTTCTTAGTTCAGCTGGAATCGCAGCATGCGTCATCGTTGCTGGATGCTGAATTAACGTTTCTGTATCTCCTAAACTCACCGCAATTGTAATAAAGTGAAGATCATTAATAAACGCTTGCGTCTCTTCTTTTCCGCCTTTTACTGAAAAAGAAATAACACCGCCCCCTTGTTTCATTTGACGAGATGCTAACTCCCCTTCTGGATACCAAACACCTTCTACCGCATCATGTTTTCTTAAGAACGATACAATTTTTTCTGCATTATCACAATGACGATCCATTCTTACTGCTAACGTCTTTAACCCGCGTAATAATAACCACGCATCAAACGGCGCCATAATACCGCCGATATCCTTTCGCATCGGGCGAATCTTTTCAGCTAATGCTTTCGTTTTACAAATTGTTACGCCCGCTACAACGTCACCATGGCCTCCAATATATTTTGTCGCACTATGCACAACAGCGTCACAGCCAAGCTCAAGCGGTCTTTGTAAATAAGGTGAACAAAATGTATTATCAACAATAACAAGTAAGCCTTTTCGCTTCGCAACCCGAATCACTTGTTTTAAATCAATTAATTTCATTGTCGGATTAATTGGTGTTTCAACGAAAATAAGCTTTGTATTTGGGCGAATTTTATTTTCAATATCAACCTCTGTCTCCATATCACAAAACGAATGCGTAATCATAAATTTTTCTTCTAACACTTCTAAAAAACCGTACGTACACCCATATAATCCATTTGAACAAATAATATGATCTCCAGCCTTTAAAAAACCAATTAAAGTTGCTGAAATAGCTGCCATACCAGATCCGAAGGCAAGCGCCTCTTCTCCACCTTCTAACACCGCCATACGTTCTTCAAATAATTTCACAGTTGGATTTCCAAGCCGTGAGTAAATATAAGATGGATCCACTCCCGCAAAACTCGCCTCTCCTTGCTGCGCAGTTTCAAATGTAAATGTAGAAGTTTGAAATAAAGGTGGTGTTAAACTTCCTTTATGTTCCTCAGGTATATAACCGTGGTGAATTAACGCTGTCTCCATATGCTTCTTTTTCATAAAAACATCCCCCTTATGTTTTTATTGCCGCATATTCATCCATAAAAATTTGATGAACGTTTTCCTTCATTTTATGTAAGCGTTTTATTTGTGTTTCTATCTCTTCTTCTATATTGTTTTAAATTCCTTCTTATATTAATTTCCAAAATTTTTATGCATAAAACAAAAACGTACTCGCTTGACGAAACTCTGGGTAAAAGATATAATAGCGTTTGTGTAAAATAAAAAGGCAGCCTTGTAATGTGAGTTTATCGTTTGTATTTTGTTCCTCTACGGAGGTGTATCTCGTAACTCCCTGCTGCTGGAGCGAAGGTACATGAAAATAAAATGCCCGTAAATATCGATTACGTCTGTTTTTATTTTACGTAAATAAAAACATTTTTAAAGGAGGAGTCAACTATGGCTCGTTATACAGGTCCAGCTTGGAAACTGTCTCGTCGTCTTGGAATCTCTCTAAGCGGCACAGGAAAAGAATTAGAAAAACGCCCTTACGCACCAGGTCCTCACGGTCCTAACCAACGTAAGAAACTTTCAGAATACGGTTTACAATTACAAGAGAAACAAAAACTTCGTCACATGTACGGCATGACTGAGCGTCAATTCCGTCGCACATTTGACCAAGCAGGTAAAATGCCTGGTAAGCACGGCGAAAACTTCATGATCCTTCTTGAAGCTCGTCTTGACAACTTAGTTTACCGTATGGGCTTAGCTCGCACTCGTCGTGCAGCTCGCCAATTAGTAAACCACGGTCACATCATGGTTGATGGCGCTCGCGTAGATATCCCATCTTACCGTGTAAAACCTGGTCAAACTATCAGCGTTCGCGAAAAATCTAACAGCCTTGTTGTTGTTAAAGAAGCGATCGAAGTTAACAACTTCGTACCAGAATACTTAACTTTCGATGCTGACAAATTAGAAGCTACTTACACTCGTCACGCTGAGCGTTCTGAGTTACCAGCTGAAATCAACGAAGCATTAATCGTAGAGTTCTACTCTCGTTAATCTCGGTACTCTGAAAAGAGTCGTATTAAAAGCCTTAGGAACCTTGTTTATCAAGGAGCCTGGGCTTTTTTTATTTATCATTAATAATGCAAAATAAAGCATTAAAAAGTATGCACTTGGGGCTAAGTGGGGCTAGTTTGGGACAAAAAATATAATGGCTGGCGTGTGTATAGAAATGGATAAGTGCAAAAACAGATGATAAAAGGAGCTACTTATTTTGAAAGAAACATTCACCAAGATACCTCTTCATGTACAAGACTTTCAAGAATTAAAAATGTTATTAGACGAATTAGTACAAGATGAAATAATGTTCATAGAAGGTTTTTCTAAGTATTCTTTAGATATTTCTTCTAAAAAATCTAAAGTCACCATTAACCTTAGAAGCGAATTTTTCCCCGATCCATACTTGGCGATTACTGCTATAAACATTACACCAAGTAATCAAGGTAAGGGAAGTATTGTTATTGAATGGTTTAAAACATTCGCTAAAGAACAAGGCTTCGAACGATTAGTATTACAAGAAGTTATAACTGAAGAAGGTTACCACTTTGCATTAAAAAATGGCTTTTCAAAAAAACATAGTCCATACGAGGAACTATTTGGAAGACTAAACAGTTTTGACGGGGATTATGAACTACATTTAACGTAAAGAATTAAGATAACAAGTGAACGAATATTTTTCGTAGCCGTTCACTTTTCGTCTTAACGATTTAACTAACATCATCAATTACCTCCAGTTTTGCTCATATAACCACCATCACCATAAAACAATAAAAAGTCACACTCATTTGAATATGACTAAATTAAATCTTTTATTAACTCATCTTCCACTTCAATATATTCATCAAGTAACTTCCATATAGACCGCTTATTTTTCTCAGCATCTTTTTCAAAATTACTTCTTTCTGTTTCATTCGATGAATCTAAAAAAGAAGTGCACCAAAAAATATACTCATTACAATTTTCTCTTAACTTTTTTGCAGAACGATTCTCTCTATCTAAATTAATCCAAATAAAGGGTTTATGATTCAATAATTGAAAATATATTTTTTGTTTTTCATTTTCCTCTTTTTCCTTAAAACCTCTTCTGCCCAAATCAAGAACTTCCGTAATATGTTTCATTAAATCATTTTGCATTCTTCGTTTCTCAGATAATTCCACAGCTATTCTGCGATCTTTCTTTTTGTTTTGATTTAATGTGATAGCATTATAAATTGACACAGCTAAAGTAAATACGGCTATACCTAACGTAATAATTTTAATCCAATCCATTTTCTCCCTCCTTATACTCTAATTAAATATTATCACATAAGGTTATCAAGATATATAAGGACTATACATCACACTAATTTACACAGCATCAATAACACAATCAAATTGTGATATAATGGTTTATATGGAATATTAAATACAAATTCTTAAAGGAGGATATATAAGTTATATGTCGTTTACCGAAATTGCTGATATCGCTAAAATTGTAGGTGCAGTTGTAGGAGTATGGGGGATCATAAAAGGATTCAGTTCATTCTACATGGAATCTTCCACCGCTAATGAATTCGATCAATTATTTAAGGACAAAGTTACACGAAAACAAATAAACATTTTTTCCTTTTGCCAGGACATTTTTATTATTGCATTGTCACTATTCATTTTACCTGCATCCTATTTCAAGTTCTTTATGCCTAATCTAATAACCAATTATGCATTTATTTTAGAACCATTGTATAAACTGAGCTTTATATTATTTACTTTGCTCTTTTTAATTCTTTTACCAATAAGTCTTTTACCAATAAAACCTTTAAAAATTAATTGGTTCACCCAATCTATAAAATGGCTTTCCATAATTCACATGTTTAGTTTTATGTTTTCTTATTGGTGCTTTTTCCATGTAAATATCCCTCAGAGTAATAAATACAATTTAATACTCTTCATTATCATCATTCCTTTATTTATGGGCTTTTTTTATCTATATTTAAACAAACAATTCAATAAAAATTCTCCACCACAATATCTTATGGAAATCATAAGTGAAGAAGAAATAGCAAAATTACAACTAATACATAATTTTATCATCGATGATAAAAGAAGTGTATTCCACGAAAAGTTCAAAGAAGAAGATGGACCTTTTTATGTATGTGATTTTTCATCCGAAGTTTATTTAAAATACACAAAGATGAAAACAAGAAAAACTTCTTCATCCAAAATGTAACCAACCAAAAGGAGCATCCATTAGAGGTGCTCTTTCATAAAAAAACATTTTCAACTTCGTTTCTTCACTTGGTGGATTATCTAATATAGTTCGTTCTTTTCTTTCTATAAGCTCTTCCCTTTCATTCATGAGATTTTTCACCCCTTTATAAGTGAGTATCGTACACAACTTACCATCTTCCACAACAACTTTTCTGTCATAATCCGCTAGGATTTCCTCACGATTTATTCTTTCTACTTTTTCACCAACTCCCTAATATCCAGCAAGAAGCAGCAATTCAGAATACCCTTGTGGAATCGGTAATTCATAACCATCTAATGTTAATTTATTTACCTCAATACCTTCTCTAATTATCATCGAATCATCCTTCCCATTGGAATATGGATAAGTTCGCTTTGAGGTATATTACTACCTCTAATAAACTCATTGCAATGTAACATTTACAGTTCTCTCCTTAAATTGGTATCATTTACTTATTAAAGGGGGGAGATTTTTGAGTTTAAATATGTATCTAGGGGAAGTACATACCCAAACACAAAGTATGAATGCTGTATGTACCGCTACCATTCAAGGTATGGAACAAGCTATTCAGTCGATTGATGCTTTTGCAATTGATACTGTTCTACAAGGACAAACATATAGCAGTGCAAAATCATTTTTTGTACAAACCTTTCGACCTCTGGCACAAGGAATCATTTATTTGTGCGAAGAATTAATTCGTCAGAATGATGCTTTTCCAAATCAATTTCAATCACAAGTCGCTTCTACAGATGTAATTGAACAAGAGATATTAGAACAAATTCGGGAAATTGACCGAATGATAGCAAGTACAGAAGCGCTCAACCAAACTATGCCGATCCCAGGTATGGACGCTATGGTAAATCTTTTTACTGTCATGAGGCAAAAACTGCAAGAAAAATTAGAACATCTATATGAATTTAATTATACTTCTAGTAATAATTATGATACTGCACTCCAACTAGCCGCTAGCATTGCGACAGGTTTGGCGGAAGTTCAAAGTGGAAAAGGTTTTAGTCCTGCAAGTGGTACATTTAGTACGCAAGGGTTGAATATGGAGTGGACGGGTCCTATTCAAGCAATTACAGAAGAAAAAAAACGAAAAGCTGATCATTTAATTACAGATGGAGAAATGTGCGGTAGGCTAGAAGAAACATATGCGATTAAAAAAGCTTGGGGCGATAAGGTAGACAGTGTAGTTAAAATGTTCGAAACAGTAAAAAAGATATGGAATGGTACTGTAATCGGAACAGGGAAATCTGTTGAAGATGCAATCAAGTCCATGGAAACTTTAAGTAATATGAATATAAGGAATATGGATATAGAAACTTTTATTAATGTTACATATGCGATTTTACATTTGGATGAAACGGCGAAAAATATGTGGCATACATTTTCAAGTACCGTGAAACGAGATATGATAAATGGAGATGCAGAGAGCCGTACGCAATGGATTACTTATGCATTAACCCAAATAGGTATTGGTCTAATCGCCGACAAGGGATTAGGTAGAGCAGGACTTGTTATAAAAGGAGTAAAAGCATCAAGTGGAGCAAGTACATTAACAAAAGGAGTAACACTAATAAAAGAAATGAAGCACGCATCTGAGATTTTACAATCTTTTAAGAAAGATGTTTCTTATGCTTTCTCTGGTGGAACTATCATAACCAAGATACCTCAAAGCGAATTGAATCAAGCCTACTATAATTTTGCAAAGACTACGATTTCAAGTGCACAAAAAAGAAATTCTCCAGGAACAGTAACTTCAAGTTTTAATCTTGAACGAAGTTTAGGGACTCAAAAGAAACTAATGTATAATAAAGGTTCAATTGGTGTTATTCCACAAGAAATTCGAAATAAGCTAATTAGAAAAAATTTCAACTCCTTTGATGATTTTAGAAAAGAGTTTTGGAAAACAGTTGCTGATTCAGACTATGCGACAGAATTTAACCAAAGAAATATAAACCTTATGAAAGAGGGTAAAGCTCCATTCGCTCCATTATCTGAGAAGTATGGTCAGCACAATCAATATATTTTGCACCATAAACAACCAATTCACCAGGGTGGAGATGTGTACAATCTCGATAACTTAATAATTGTTTCTCCTAAAATGCATCAAAATGTTTTAGATCGTTCATATCATTTCGGTAAAAAAGGTTAATGATTATGAAAGGATGGTTAGTATGACACTCAAAATGACAAAAGAAGAACTTATTGAACTTGTAACAAAGATTTGTAATCCTAAATTACCTGAAGAAGAACTTAATGAATACGTAAACCAATTTAATAATAGCGGTGTACCTCATCCCGCTCCAAGTGATATAATCTTTTGGGATTTTAGGGATTTAACACCGGAAGAAATAGTAGAGATTGCATTAAATTACAAAGAAGAAGAAAACTAAAACATGTAAATAATAAGCCGCCCCGAAAAAATGAAGTGACCCCCGAAAGTTAGACAGGTCGTTTCATTAGGCAGCCTCTAGGGTATGAGCCCGGTATTGTACTGGGCTCATACCCTTTAATTTTGCCTTAATTCTTTTATG